>NZ_JASHKT010000003.1:0-550534 GCF_030056855.1 Rhodococcus sp. IEGM 1354 | reverse complement strand
CGCACGTTCTGGTACTCCTCGAGCCCTTCGGCACTGCCCTCACGACCGAGACCGGACTGTTTGATGCCGCCGAAGGGAGCTGCGGCATTCGACGGAACGCCTTGATTGATTCCGACCAGGCCTGTTTCGAGACGGTCGGCGACGTTCAACGCTCGGTCCAGGTTTTCGGTGAACACGTAGCCGGCAAGGCCGAACTCCGTGTCATTGGCGCGGGCGATAGCCTCGTCTTCGGTGTCGAATCGCTGCACTGCGGCGATCGGCCCGAAGATTTCCGAGCGCGCCATGTCGGCTGACGCAGGAACGTGGTCCAGCAGGGTCGGCGCAAAGAAGCTGCCCGGGGCGTCGAATGCGACCCCGCCCGTGCGCAATTGCGCACCCTTGCTGATGGCATCTCGGGTCAGCTCGGCCATTTTCGTGGCGGCGCGATGGTCGATCAGTGGGCCGAGGGTGGTGCTGTCGCCGAGTCCGTGGCCGACCTCGAGTGCGGCAAGACGCTCGGTCAATGCGTCCACGAAGTCATCGGCGATCCCGCTTTGCACATAGATGCGGTTGGCGGCGATGCACGACTGGCCACCGTTGCGTAGCTTGGCGGCGAACACGCCGTCGACTGCGCGCTCGAGGTCGGCGTCGTCGAACACCAGTGCCGGGGCGTTGCCACCGAGCTCCATTGAGCTCCGTAGCACCCCATCGGAGGCAATGGCCATCAGCTGTCGGCCGACGCCGGTCGAGCCGGTGAACGAGACCTTCCGCACACGTTGGTCACGCAGCACCGCAATGCTGAAGTCAGCAGGCTTCTCTGTGGTGATGACCTGAATCAGGCCCTCGGGAACACCGGCCTGGCGAGCCAACTCGACGACGTACAGAGTGGTGAGAGGGGTGAGGTTGGCAGGCTTGATGACAACCGGGCAACCAGCAGCAAGTGCCGGCGCGATCTTGCGGGTCGCCATTGCGAGCGGGAAGTTCCACGGGGTGATCAGTACGGCAAGACCGACCGGGCCGCGGCGCACCAAGATGTTTGCGCCGCCGTCCGGTGCGTCGCGGAAATCACCACCCGGGCGGACAGCCTGCTCGGCGTACCAGCGCACGAAGTCGCTGCCGTACTTGACCTCACCACGAGCCTCGGCCAGGGGTTTGCCCATCTCGCGGGTGATGAGGTGGGCGATCTCCTCGGTGTGGGCGACGAGCGTGTCGTACCAAGCGTGCAAGACGTTGGCGCGTTCCCGCGGAGTTGTTCGCGCCCACGCGCGTCCGGCATCGTCAGCGACGCCGACCGCTTCGAGAGCACCCGTGACGTCGATTTCAGGGACGTACCCGATGTGCTCGCCTGTAGCGGGATCGTTCACCGACGTGCCACTGGTCGGCAAGCCGATCGAGTCGATGACGTTGTCCACGTACGTGATTCGGTCCGCCGAGGCGGGGACAAGAGTGCGGGTGTCGACGGTGGTGGAGGTCAACGGTTCACCCGATCCGTGATGGCGGTTTCGATGGCGTCGATATAGCCCTTCAGTTCGTCGTCACTGACGATGAAGGGCGGACTGATCTGCAGTGAGTTGCCGCGCAGTGGACGCGAGATGTAGCCGAGGTCGATCAGGTCGTCGGCGATCGATTCGGCGGAAAGGTTCTCGGACAGAGTGATGCCACCGAGTAAGCCGCCTACGCGAACATCGATGACTTCGCCCTGCCGCGCGTTCAGGCCATCCAGTGCGTTTCGAAGTACGACCTCGAGCTCCGTGACGCGCTCGACGAGCCCGTCACGTTCGATGATGTCGAGGTTCGCGAGGGCGACCGCCGATGCGGTGGCGTGTCCGGCGTAGGTGGCGCCGTGGCGGAAGATCGGGGTATCCGGGGAGTCGACATAGAACGGTTCCCAGATGTGTGGACTGACCAGCACTCCGCCGAGTGGCGCGTAGCCGGACGTGACGCCTTTCGCAAAGGTCAACAAATCCGGTGTGACGCCGTACCTTTCAGCGGCAAACATCGTTCCGGTGCGACCGAAACCGGTGATCACCTCGTCGAGAATGAGCAGGATGTCGTTGTCGCGACAAATCTTCTCGACTGCTTCCAGGTATCCGGGGGTGGGCGGGTTGACCCCACCGGTGCCTTGCACAGGTTCGGTGACGATAGCAGCGATGTTGTCGGCCCCGATCTCGGCGACCATCGCCACGATGGCGTCGGCGTCGTGCAGCGGGAAGCGGGCGGTGTCGGGCACCAGGGACTCGGTACCGTAACCGTCGCGGTTGAACTGAAGGCCCGCGATGCTCGTGCCGAAGGCGTGCAAGCCGTGGTAGGCGAACTCGCGAGACAGGATCATCTTCTTGGTGGCTCTACCTTCGCGCTGCCAGTGCCGACGAGCCAACTTGCATGCCACGTCGATGGAGTCTGCACCACCAGAGTTGAGAATGACCTTCGACCGTTGGATGGGCGATAGAGCGGCCAGCCGCTCGCCGAGAGCCAGAGCTTTGTCGTTGGTGAATCGGGCAAAGATGTGGTACGTCTCCAGCCTGCGCATCTGATCGAACGCGACCTGGGCCAACTCGGGGTGGGCGTGGCCAATGTTGGCGTGCCAGAGGCCGGCGGTCCCGTCGAAGAGCTTCTGGCCGTCGGTGGTGAAGACGTACGATCCGACGCCGCGATCGATGACGAGCTGACGTCCGAGCACCGATGGGGTATGTGCCTGCGCGGGCCAGAGCGCTGGTCCGTCGATGATCGACCGTGCCGAATCGTCCGTGGCAATGTGGTCGGTGAGCGTCATGGGCCCCTCCTTGCAAATGGTCGACGTGGCCGTCGTATGTTCCGGTGCCACGATCGAAGACTGATGTAACACCCACGCTAAAGCCCATCGACTGTGAGCAAAAGCGACAAGTTCTGACCATTTATTGTCAGTTATCGTTACATGTCCTGCTGGCGACGAGGACGCGGCAGTCAGTGCCCGAAGACCCGCAATGCGTTCATGACGGCCACCCGAAACGCGACGGTGGCCGGGTGGCCCTCGGAACCCTCGCGCACGACCAGATGCATGCTGCGATGCTGGTCGGTCGGCAGCCAGTTGCTGGGAACGAGGCCGCTGCTGAATTCGCGGACGGCCATGTCGGGCAGGAATGCTGCAGCGAGGCCACGCTCGACCATGCGGACGTGAAACAGCAGGTCCGTGGACTCGTGGGCAATCAGCGGCTCGAACCCTCGTTCGCGACACACGCGCACGGCCCACTGTGCCGAGGCAGCCGAGGGCGGTTCCATCGTCCAGCGGACATCACGAACCCTCTCGATATCCCCGTCGGAAGACGGGTCCGGCAGATATCCGCGCACGGGGTCGGTGCCGAGTGTGGTGACGTGCAGACCGCCCGAAGAGAGTTGCTCGACACCCGGATACGTATCGGTGAGTACCGCGTCGACCTGCCGGGATGTGAGCAGTACCGCTGCCGCTTCCGGGGCGGCCAGTCGGAGCCGGATCTCGATGCCGGGGTGAGTCTGTGCCAGCTCGACCATTGCCGTTGGCAGCACGTTGCGGCTGATGGTGGCAAATGCGGCCACTCGCAGCACGCCGCGCGGGTGCCGGTGCGAGGTGGCCAGATCGGATTCCGCCCGCTCCACCGCAGCCATGATCGCGTGGGTATTGCGGACCAGCTCCTCGCCCGCGGTGGTGAGCTGAACATTGCGGCCCACCCGCTCGAGCAGCACTACACCGGTCTCGCGCTCCAACTGCGCCAGCTGTTGAGATATTGCCGAGTGGCTGTACGACAGTTCTCGAGCCGCCGCCGTCATACTGCCCCGCAGCTTCACTTCGCGGAGGAGCATCAGACGGTGTAGATCGAGCATCCCCCCATACTATCGGCGAGCACGGACGGAGAAGCACTTGCCATGATGGGAACTCGACACGTGGTCGACAGTCTCTACGTTCGGAAACTTCTGCCGCTCAACGCATTCAAAGATCGATACCGCTCTCAGGCGTCTCTAAGCAGGACCCTGGGCGCTACTTCGATCGGACACGACCGAACGGAGCCACGACGCTGTGGGGCGGAGACCTCACCGCAGCACGCTACAGCGGATGCCCTGCGCTGAGTTGTCTGTTGTCATCGTGATCGATCAATCTACGCATTACGTTCTGCATCCAGTGCAGTCACCGTGATCAGGATGGTGGGCAGCCGTGATCGCAGCAATCACAGCCCGCACGGCGTCCCGTCGAGCGGGCTCCGCTCTGAAATGCTGATGAATGCTCCATCCTTCGATGAGGGCGTCCAGAGCCTCGGAGACTTGTTCACAGAAGTGCGCAGCCAACAGCTCCCGTGTGGTTGCCAGCCACCTCGTGCACACCTCAGCGGCCGCGAGATTGTGATTGGCATACGAGTAAAGCTCGAGAAGCGCACGTTCCTGGTCGGCGGACGGCCTGTTGCCGCCGCAGATTATGTCCGTGACCGCGTCGATAGCCTCCTCCAGGTTGCTCGCGTCGGTCAGGGCTCGCCGCGGCCCGGCCGACATTAACTCGTAAAGCGACACGAAGGCCTGTTCGATCAACTGCGTCAGACCATCGAAGTAGTAAGTGAGCGATCCGAGCGGTACGCCGGCCTGTTCGGCTATCGCTCGGTGCGTAGTTGCGTGGACGCCGCGATCGACGATCACACGCAACGCAGCGCTGATTATCAACTCGCGGCGGTCTATGGCCCGCTGCTGCTCAATCATGACCGGCAACACTTCCATTCGAGTTCCAGGTAGTCGTTTCCACCGTGTACATTAGTACACGTTCAAGAAGGTGTACAGATGTACAGATGTGGCAACAATTCGAGAGGCTTGTGTCGATGTCCATAGCTAGGCACAAAACGGCTCTGTGCGTCCTATTTCTCATCCCGGGCGTCAGCATTTCTTCGTGGGTCACACGAACGCCCGCCATTCGGGACGGTCTCGGCGCCAGTACCAGTCAGATGGGGCTGGTGTTGTTCGGGTTGTCACTCGGCGCGATGGTTGGAATCCTCGCCTCCGGGCCGTTGGTATCTCGGTTCGGGACCAAACCGGTAATCGGCACCGGCGTAGCCTTCGTAGTGCTGAGCATGCTCGTAATCGGCCTCGGTTCGGCGCTTTCGGTCTTGCCGCTGGTCATGGGCGGACTGGCTGTATTCGGCTTGGGTATGGGTGCCAGTGAAGTTGCCATGAACATCGAGGGCGCGGAAATCGAGGCACGCACCGGTCGGCCATTCCTGATGGCAATGCACGGAATGTTCAGCCTCGGCACAGTGATTGGAGCGGCAGCGGGGGTTGTGTTCACCTCGGTCGACTTCTCGGTGGCGCTGCACTTGTCGATCGTCTCGTCAGTGGGCTTGCTTGCGTTGTTCTCAAATCTCAGAGCCATTCCGGCTGGGACTGGTCTTTCACGAGTCCCGACGAACGAACCATCATCTATCGAAGCCGCACCGTTGTGGAGGGACACACGCCTTCTAGGTATCGGGTTCGTGGTACTGGCTTTAGCCCTCGCGGAAGGTACTGCCAACGACTGGCTTCCGCTCATCATGGTGGACGAGCACGGATTCGACCAATCTCTGGGGTCTATGGTGTACGCCACCTTCGCACTGTCGATGACAATCGGTCGTTTCTGTGGCGGGTTCATAGTCGGCATTCTCGGGCGACTGAAGGTCCTTACCGCGAGTGCGATGTTCGCAGCCCTCGGATTGGCGCTCGTATCGGTTCTGGAAAACCAGGTTGCGGCCGGCGCGGCGGTGGTCCTATGGGGCCTGGGCGCTTCCTTGGGTTTTCCACTCGCAATCTCACTTGCTGGCGACTCCGAGACGAATTCGGCTGCACGCGTTTCATTTGCATCCACACTCGGGTACATCGCATTCCTGGTCGGCCCTCCCGCACTCGGCTTTCTCGGGGGTGCGTTCAGCCTGCGTGGAGCATTGCTCGTCCCCATGGCCGTTGCAATCGGCGCAGCATTTTTGATCCCCGTCACGCAAAGTCGCACACGCGAAGCGCGAGTTTTCTCTACCCACTAGCAACTTCCAGCGCACACGTTGCGAACGAACCCCGCCGGCGTGGCAGGAATTGAGGACGGCGGGTTAGTCGTGCACCGCGCGAGCAGATAAGCCAGTTCTATGTCAGATATATCGTCTAGGTTTTCTGACGGTTCCGCAGTTTTCGGCAACTGTGCGCAGATCGATCACGGTCCCCTTTCGCCACCGAGCAGTCGAGGGTGCGCTGCAGCAGTGCCTCGACGTGGTCGACCAAGCCCGGGACGTCATCCAGCGCGGTGTGCGCGCCACCGCGCGTCGATAACAGCGCGGTGCGAAGTTTTGATACGACCACGTGGCGGGGCTACGGAGCAGGTTCGACACGTGGACGATACTGCTGCGACAAGCGAGGTTTCGACTGATGTCGACGAGGATTCAATACGTAAAATTACCGATTGTAAGCAGCATCGACCGGTGTAATGTACGAATCCGATGGGATCTGGATGCAGGATTGCCGGGCGAGCACCAAATCAATCTGTGGTAGCCACGCCGAAACTGTCTCCTTGACTGATTAGGCGTCTTGATTTCATTAAATGCGCAGTTTCGCTTGCTCGAACCTGCGGACAGAGGGCGCGCATGCACATTTGCGAAAGAGGTTCGAAATCCCAGGAACACACTTTTGGCATGTAAGCGAAACGTGCGCGTCCACCCCCTCACTATTCGAAAAAGGTTCGCAACTGGAATGGAGAGCATTGAAGGCAATCGTATTCTTCGGTAAAATCGGGATTATCCGATCGCTTCATGTCGGTCGCTCAAATCAGGCCTTTATACCCGCACCATTCGCACGAGAAGATCAATACGTTGAAGGAAATTAATTCGATGGCAAATACAGCAAAAAGAGCTTTGGCCGTGAACACATTTCGCTTGCGCGAAGGAAAGTCACCCGAGGACTTCGTCAAGTTCTCTGCGGAGGTCGATCAGCCCACCTTGGGCGACCAGGAAGAAGTCTTGCGCTTTCGTGCGTTCAGAGTTTTGGGAGATGCGGAAGGCGGCGGTGTCGGCTTCGAGTTCATCGAACTTCTTGAAATAGGTGACTGGGATGAGTGGATCGCGGTGCGTGACAACAGCCCCGCACTGTCCGAGGTCCGATCCGGGTTCGACGAGCTGGTCGAACCCGGATCAGTTCGGTGCTCTTTCGCGGAGCCCATTGGCAGGTCGAGCGAGGACTAGTTCAAAGGTTCGGCAACGGAGTTCCCATGGGATTCCGCATGAACTGCGGCTCTGCTCAGCCAGGGACAAATTGCAACTCTAGAGCGGGCGGACGCAGCAGCGTGGCCCACTGCCGCGAGGCAATCGCAGGCAGTTCGATCGTCTAGGGACTTTGCGGACTTGATCCCCATCTTCGTTCGGAGACGGGTCCGGAAGGTGGCGCGAGCCGAATCCGTGCCCAGAGTGGCGACTCACACACCGCTCCGCGAGAGTTGGTCGGTCCCCGGCTAGCCATTTGTCAGCCCGGCCTCGATCCGCAGGGACGTGCGAGACCGCAGCCGAATCAGGCGCAGACAACTGCAGCCTGTACTCGTGCGGCTACCGCGGGAACGCCCGGTATCGACGGCGTCTTATCGGACCCAGCGATCTGTCCGCCTCGATGGGACTACTCGGACAGCTGAACCACCCCGACGTCGTGGCCGCCGTGAACGATGCGTTCGCGGCGATTGTATCCGCCGGAAAGCCGTTCGGAGTCAATGCTTTCGATACCGGCCGTGCCGATTTCTAAACTGAGGACGGCGCACGGTTCCTGCTCGTTGGTGCCGACGCCGCAATCTTGGCGCGGGGTCCGAAGCACTGGCCGAACGCTGTATCGAAAGCGGCCAGGACGTTCCTGACAGCAATCGACCAGCCGCTGCGACGCGGACAGAGGACCATCGCGTTCGGTCTGTCTGTACCGCACCCCTATCGACAACACGTTCTCCGAGTTAGCTGATCGTGCATCGACGACCCGAACACGAAGGCATACAACGATGTCTATACCGACCACGCCCGAACTCACACCTGCGTTGGCCAAGCGCCTCCACCGGCACCACGTCGTCATCATCGGCTCCGGCTTCGGCGGGTTGTTCGCGGCGAAGCAGCTACGCAAGGCCAATGTCGACGTGACGCTGATCGCCAAAACCACGCACCACCTCTTCCAGCCCCTGCTGTACCAGGTCGCGACCGGAATCCTGTCCGAGGGCGAGATCGCCCCGTCGACCCGGTTGATCCTCAAGGATCAGCAGAACGCATCGGTCATCCTCGGCGACGTCACCGCCGTCGACCTCGAGGCGAAAGCCGTCACGTCTCGCTTCCTCGAGCGCGTCACCGTCACCTACTACGACAGCATCATTGTCGCGGCAGGCGCGGGTCAGTCCTACTTCGGCAACGACCACTTCGCCGAGTACGCACCCGGCATGAAGACCATCGACGACGCCCTCGAACTCCGCGGCCGCATTCTCGGCGCTTTCGATCAGGCCGAACTCGCAACCGATTCGGCCGAGATCGAGAAGCTGCTCACGTTCGTCGTCGTCGGCGCAGGCCCGACCGGGGTCGAAATGGCCGGGCAGATAGCCGAATTGGCGCACAAGACGCTCAGCGGCACCTACCGCCACATCGACAGCCGCAGTGCCCGCATCATCCTGGTCGACGCCGCACCGAAGGTGTTGCCACCGTTCGCTGATTCCCTCGGCCAAGCCGCCGCAAAGCGTCTGACCAAGATGGGCGTCGACATTCAGCTCGGCGCAATGGTCACCGATCTCGACGCCGACGGCTTGTCGGTCAAGGACGGAGACGGCACTGTTCGACACATTGCGGCCCGCACCAAGGTGTGGTCTGCAGGAGTTGCCGCGAGCCCGCTCGGGAAGCAGCTCGCCGAGCAGTCCGGTGCCGAAATCGACCGTGCTGGACGCGTATTGGTGAACAAAGACTTGACGCTCCCCGGTCACCCCGAGGTATTCGTCGTCGGAGACATGATGAGTCTCGACAAGCTCCCCGGCGTCGCACAGGTCGCGATTCAGGGTGGACGCTACGCAGCACGCGTCATCGAAGACGGCGTCGAAGCTGTCCGCGCGGGCCGAGACGTGCCCGAGCGCAAGGACTTCCAGTACTTCGACAAGGGCTCGATGGCGACCGTCTCGCGGTTCAGCGCCGTCGCGCAGGTCGGACCCATCAAGGTCACCGGATTCATCGCCTGGATGATGTGGTTGCTGGTGCACCTGGTCTACATCGTCGGCTTCCGTAGCCGTCTGACGACCGTCATCTCGTGGCTCACGGCGTTCTTCTCCCGGGGCCGAGGCCAGCTCGCGATGACCGAGCAGCAGGTGGACGCGCGAGCCGCGATGGTCTACTTCAACGCGCCCGACCCCGAAGGCGCCGGCGTCGGGGCCACTGCACTGGAGCCGGCTTCTGCGTCCGGCTAGTCGGGGACCTGCTGTTCATCGTAGGCACGCTCGCCGAGGGGTTGGTTCAATCTCACCTGAGCCAATCTGAAGTACGACGAAGCACCACTTCAGATTGGCGAGTAACCGGCTGCAGACCGCGACTTCACGGGTTGAGATACGACGCATTCCCTGTAAAGCCCCCTTGGTCTCAATCTCGCCGAGGGTTTATGGCAGGTCGGTCCTTCGGGCAGTTACCGCACCGTTTACTTGGCTTCGAACCGCATGAGCTCAACAACGGCCAATTAGGTCGTCGATTCAGCAGTTGGGACATTCTGTGACACCGAAGTGCGTGTTCGAACCGCGATCGAAGCGGCGTAACGCTCTGACCAGCGAAAACAGAGTGCCCCCAGTCGGACTCGAACCGACACTGTGCGGATTTTAAGTCCGCTGCCTCTGCCAATTGGGCTATAGGGGCCACCGCCGGAGGCGTGCTCCAGCGGTGACGATCATATCGGGCTGCTATTGCGCCGGGATGACCGGCGGCACGAAGTCGAAGGTCATGCCGAGGAGCCACACGAGCAGCAGGACCACCGGGAAGTGGAAGATGAACTGCAGGAACGTGAATCCGATCAAGTCGCGCGCTCGCAGACCTAGTACGGCCAGCAGCGGAAGCATGAAGAACGGGTTGATCAGGTTCGGCAGTGCCTCGGCCACGTTGTAGATCTGGACGGTCCAGCCCAGGTTCATCTGCACGTCGGTCGCAGACTGCATCACGTACGGCGCTTCGACGAGCCACTTGCCACCACCGGACGGAACGAAGAGCCCGAGCACCACGGTATAGATCGCGATGACCACGGCGAATCCACCGCCACTGCCGATGTCGGTGAAGAAGTTGGCGAGGTGCTCGGAGATCGTGACGCCTCCCCTGCCCTCCGCCTTGGTCAGCATGGCCGCCATCGCGGCGTACAGCGGAAACTGCACCAGGATGCCCGCGGTCGCGGGGACTGCCTTACTGACCGAATCGAGGAATCGGCGCGGCGTGCCGTGCAGAACGAGTCCGAGCATCAGAAACACCAGCAGGTATCCGTTGAGACTGCTGACCACGGACAGAACCGGCAGTGTCAACAGTTGAGAGACAAGCCATCCCAAAGTCATCGCTCCGGCGAACAACGGCAGTATGCGGCTGTACTCGAGCCACTCCCCCGGCCTGCTGCGCGGTGCCGGTTCGGTGACGGTGTCGTCGAGATCGACCTCCATGTCCGCGGCGGTCTTGATTGCTGCGCCCTTCGGTGCCGACACGTGCGCGATGACGACCGTCAACACGATGATGATGACGCACATCAGCAGCGACTGCCACGTGAAGATGGTGGTACCGAAGTCCAGGACACCCGTTATCGAAAGGAGTGTCGGCGGAAGCGATTTGGCCGTCGCTTGCAGTTGAGCAGCCGAGGACGACATGCCCAAGGCCCACACCGCTCCGAGGCCCATGAACGCCGCAGCGCCCAGCGCTCGGTAGTCCGTGCGCAGATCGTCGCGGCGCGCGATCGCTCGGGCCAGCAGACCGGCGAACACCAGACTCAGGCCCCAGTTGAGGAACGAGACCGAGCAGGAGAGCAGCGCCACGAAACTGACTGCGCTGCTGGAGCTTTTGGGCACCTGCGCCAGTCGGGTGATCAATCTGGCGACCGGTGGAGATGTGGCCACGACGTATCCGGTGAGCACCACCATCGCCATCTGCAATGTGAACGCCGTCAGATCCCAGAAGCCGTTTCCGAAGGCGTCGACCACATTCTGCGGCGACGAGCCGTTGGCGAATGCAGCGACGGCGACAACAACTACGCCGACGAGAGCGAAGATGTACGCATCCGGGAACCACTTCTCGGTTCCCTTGGCGAGCGCTTGCGCTACGCGCGCCAGACCTTTCTCGGCCGGGGCCTGCTGGGCGGGTGTCGTCATCGGCGGTCCTAGCCTCGTCGGGAGCCGTGACGTGAGCCACAGCGCCTCTCAGGCTTCACCCAAACACGAAGCGATGCAACCTTCATCGCCGCAGATCGGGTCTGCAAATTTGCAGATCAGATCTTGATCGACATCGCGATGCCGTCGAGGATGTCGTGCTCACTGACCGTCAACGAGCTGACAGCCCCGCGTCGCTCGAACTCTTCGGCCAGCACGCTGCACACGATCGCTCCGCCGCCGATGACGTCGACCCGTCCGGGGTGCATGGGCCCCAACGCACTTCGCTGCGTGTGGGTCATGCCGATCAGGTCCTCGCATACCGCGAACAACTCCGAGAAGGGCACACGGGACAGGTGCACTGCGTCGGCGTCGTACTCGGGTAGTTCTTTGGCGATGGCCGCGATAGTCGTCATCGTGCCGGCCACACCCACCCAGCTCGACGCGTCGCCGATCGAGACTTCCTCGAACGCCTCCGCCAACTTCTCGCGGGCGTACTCACGCGCACCGTTGATCTCGTCTGCGGTGGGAGGATCCGAATG
The DNA here is from genome assembly GCF_030056855.1 of Rhodococcus sp. IEGM 1354. NCBI lineage: Bacteria > Bacillati > Actinomycetota > Actinomycetes > Mycobacteriales > Nocardiaceae > Rhodococcus > Rhodococcus sp. IEGM 1354. Next base: position 538,690 of record NZ_JASHKT010000003.1, on the reverse strand, counting down.
CAGGAACCGCTCGGTCAACCGGACGCAGCCGATGTTCGCCGAGAACGCTGCCTTCACGCCTTTGGCATCGCCCAGTACCAGCTCGGTGGAACCGCCACCCAGATCGACGACCAGGAAAGGCCCTGCAGCAGAGTCGAGTTCACCGACCGCACCGGCGAAGGACAGCCGCGCTTCTTCGTCGCCGGTGATCACCTCGGCCTCGGCCCCGGGAATGACCTTGCCGAGTACCTCACGCACCATCGAGAAGAAGTCCTCTCGATTGGATGCGTCACGGGTGGCGGAGGTGGCGACCATGCGCACCGCGGTGGCTCCGGTCTTGCGAATGATCTCCGCGTACTCCACCAACGCAACACGGGTGCGCTCGATGGCCTCGGGCACGAAGGCTCCGGTCGCGTCGACGCCTTGCCCGAGCCGCACCACGCGCATCTCACGGGCGACGTCGGCGAGCGACTTGCCGTTGTTGTCGGCGACGAGCAGGCGGATGGAGTTGGTGCCGCAATCGATTGCTGCAACCCTGGTCATGATTTCTCCGCACGTAGTTCTTCGATGGTCGGCCAATCGGCCGGAATAGCTTTGCCGCGCAACGAGTTCTCGGCTGCCAATGCCACCGACTCGTCGCCGAGCGGATTGACTCCTGGCCCCTTGGCCAACGAATGCGCGATCAACACGTGCAGGCACTTGACGCGGTCGGGCATGCCGCCGCCTGTGAAATCCGTTCCGAGAGATTCGATCTCGTTGCGCTCAGCCAAGTACGACTCGTGGGCACGCAAATAGGCGGCAGCCAATTCCGGGTCTGTGCCCAAGCGTTCCGTCATCTCACGCATGACTCCGGCCGACTCCTGCCGACTTGCTTCCGCCGTCAATCGCGGGTCGGTCAGGTAGTACAGGGTGGGAAACGGAGTGCCGTCGGGAAGCTTCGGGGCAGTTTTCACCACCCCCGGCCTACCGTCCGGAGATCGATACGCGATCTCGAGTACGCCACGCGGTTCACGTCCGAGCTGCGAAGCGACCGCATCGAGATCTTCCTGCGAGACTGCCGAGGAATTCACCCGACGGGTCCCCCTTCTGGTTCTGGCACCGGCGGGGCCGGAGCGGGTTCTGGCTGTACGACGGGCATGGGCGCGGACGTGGGCTCCGACGGCTCGTCCGATCCCTGCGGCTGCACCGCGGTGTTCCACAGGTCGGTGTACCACGGCCCGGTCGGAGTGTTGTCCACCTCGAGATCCTTGGAGCTCGGCGAGTAGTCGCCGGGGAGCTGCACCTGATACGGCGTCTCCCCCGGCATGACGAACCGCAGCCGCTCGCGAGCATCGGCGGCGATGCGGGACGGTTCGTTGAGCTGAGATTTCTGGGTCTGGAGCGCGTCGACCTCGTCCTGCAGGGTCTGACGCTCGGCCAACACGGACTCGAGCTCACCGCGCTGCGAGAAGTAGGTCCTGAGCGGCACGGCCAGCGTCAACGCCAACGCGCACACCACGACACCGAGAATGACTGCGCGTCCGGTGGACAGTCCGAAGAACGTGCGCTCGGGCATCTTGGGCCTACGAACACCGACGCGTCTGGGAGCGGCTTTGCCACCCACCACGGCGTCACGCGCCTGATCCGACGGCTCCGGTGGAGTGGCCGGCCGGCCGGAGGCGGTCTCGTCGCGAGACGCACCCCCGGTCGGCTTCGAGCGATTCGGAGAGGAAGGACGGCCGCGGGGTCGGGGATCCCGTCCACCTGGACTGGTCCCGGACCTCCCGCGTCGTGCCATCATTCACTCTCCACTTCGTGCATACGTATCGGTTGACTCAGCCCTCGTAATTGAACCGGGGGAAAGCCAGCTCGCCCGCGTAACGCGCCGCGTCACCCAGAGCTTCTTCGATTCGCAGCAACTGGTTGTACTTGGCGACGCGCTCGCTTCGGGCGGGGGCACCGGTCTTGATCTGCCCGCTGCCGACGGCAACTGCCAGGTCAGCGATGGTGGTGTCCTCGGTTTCGCCGGAACGGTGGCTCATCATCGTCTTGTAGCCGTTGCGGTGCGCCAGATCCACTGCGTCGAGGGTCTCGGTCAGCGTGCCGATCTGGTTGACCTTGACCAGCAGGGCGTTGGCCGCACCCTTGACGATGCCGTCTTCGAGACGCTCGGGGTTGGTGACGAACAGATCGTCGCCGACGAGCTGGACCTTGTCGCCGATCGATTCGGTGAGTGCAACCCAGCCGTCCCAGTCGTTCTCGTCGAGCGGATCCTCGATCGAGACCAGCGGGTAGGCGTCGACGAGCTCGCCGTAGAAGGCCGACATCTGCTCGGCGGACTTGGTCTCACGCTCGAAGGCGTAGCCGGTGCCCGCGGTGTAGAACTCGGTGGCTGCCACGTCGAGGGCGAGCGCAACATCCTGGCCTGGCTTGAGGCCGGTCTTGCCGATGGCCTCGAGGATCAGGTCGAGGGCAGCCTTGGTGCCGGCGAGGTCGGGAGCGAAGCCGCCCTCGTCGCCGAGGCCGGTGGACAGGCCCTTGGCCTTGAGCACGGATTTGAGTGCGTGGTAGACCTCGGCACCCCAGCGCAGGGACTCCTTGAACGTGGGAGCACCGATCGGCGCGATCATGAATTCCTGCACGTCGACGCCGCTGTCTGCGTGTGCGCCGCCGTTGATGATGTTCATCATCGGAACCGGCAGGATGTGCGCGTTGGGGCCACCCAGGTAGCGGAAGAGCTCGAGTCCGGTGGACTCCGCAGCAGCCTTGGCGACAGCGAGCGAAACACCCAGCAGGGAGTTCGCGCCGAGGCGGGACTTGTCGGGAGTGCCGTCGAGGTCGAGGAGAGCCTGGTCGACAGTGCGCTGCTCGATGGCGTCGAGGCCGATGACCGCGGGCGCAATCTCGTCGAGCACCGCGTTGACGGCCTTCTCGACGCCCTTGCCGCCGTAGCGGTCTCCGCCGTCACGAAGCTCGACGGCCTCGTGCTCACCGGTGGATGCGCCGGAGGGGACGGCTGCGCGGGTCAACGTCCCGTCGTCCAATGCGACCTCGACCTCAACCGTGGGGTTGCCACGGGAATCGAGGATCTCGCGAGCTCCGACCTGCTCAATGATGGCCACGAATGCTTCTCCTAGTAACGGGGACGGGCGGACTGTGCCGGGTGCAAGACTAGCCGCTCCGCTCTGGCTGGGTCGTTCCGCAGGCTCCACTCCCGCGACCCGGCCCGCGTTGCACGGAGTTCTACGGCCTGGTGCCCACCGAGTACGCGGCCGCTCGATCTCGCACGTCGCGCAGGTACTGGCCCGAGAGGTTGTACGCCATCAACGCGCTCTCCCATCCCTGCGCCGTCCGTAGATCACCGCCGCGCGCGCAGAGATAACGCGCGGCCGTCAGTGCGGCGTCGTCGATGTTGTCCGGATCCGCAAGGCCGTCGCCGTTGGCGTCGACTCCCCATTTCTTCCACGTCTCGGGGATGAACTGCATGGGTCCCATCGCACGATCGAACTCGGCATCGCCGTCCATCGATCCGCCGTCGGTGTCCGGGATCTCGGCGACGCCCGGGCCGCCGTCGAGTGGGATTCCGCGAATCGGCGGTGCGACGAGTCCGTCGGGTTGCACGGAAGACCCCTGGTAGGTGCCGTGCCGACTCTCGATGTAGCCGATGCCGGCCAGTGTCGTCCAGGCGATACCGCAGTCCGCGTCGGTCTCGGCCATGATCGCGGCAGCGTGCCCGTACGACGCGAGTGCGGTCACCGAGATACCGAGCGCATCGGTCTGCGGCTCTGCCCAGGCAATGAGCAGATCGGCCGTTCGGCCGGGGGCATTGAAGTCGATGATCGGCACCTCCGTGCCAGGGCCGGGCGGAATGCCCTCGGGAATCTCACGCTTCGGCTCGCTGCTGCCACATGCGGTGAGCGCAAGGAGTACCGATGCGGTGGCGAGCACGCAGATTCGTGAGATCACCTCACCATCCTGCACACGGAAGGTAATAGAAAGCTAAAGACCGATAAAACCCCAGTACGACGTGCATAAGGACCAGGTTGCAGGGTGTATGTTTCTGTCAACCTTCACGCATGAGGGTCGCCTACCCTTCGCGAGGCAAGGCGTACCAATGTTCGACGCACAACAGGAGCACCATCCGTGTCCGTACTGGCTGCCGCAGGATCTGCGCCGTCGATCGCCACCCAGATGTTCGGCAGCGGTCTGATCGGTCTTCGCGAGGGTCTCGAGACCGGCATCGTGGTGATGATCCTCGTCGCGTTTCTCGTCAAGGCGAACCGCCGCGACGCTCTCAAATGGGTGTGGCTGGGTGTGGGCCTCGCCGTCGCCATGGTTGCGGCGATCTTCTTCGTCATCCACTACGGCACGTCGACCGTCACCGGACTGACGGCCGAGATCATCGCCGGAGCGGCCTCGCTGGTCGCCGTCGTCATCGTCACGGCCATGGTCCTGTGGATGCGCACCGCCGCCAAGAACATCTCCGGCGAACTGCGGGCGAATATGGAGAAAGCACTCACCGTCGGGCCTGCGGCAGTGCTGACGCTCTCGTTCTTCGCCGTCGGCCGTGAGGGCGTCGAGACGGCACTGCTCATGGTCGGGTACGCCGAGAACACCAACGGCAGCCTGTGGCCGCTGCTCGGTCTTCTACTCGGCATCGTCGTCGCTGCCGTGCTGACGGTGTTCCTGTACTTCGGCGCGGTGCGCATCAACTTTGCCGTGTTCTTCAAGTACACCGGCATCTTCCTCATCGTGGTCGCCGCCGGGATTCTGGCCTACGGCATCCGCGCCCTGCAGATCGGCGGAGTTCTGCCCGGTGGCAGCGCTGCCGCCTTCGACATCACCGCGCACTTCGATGCCTCGAGCTGGTACGGCACCGTGCTCGCCGGCATCTTCAACTTCCGCCCCGAACCCACTGTCTTCCAAGCGATCGCGTGGGTGCTGTACATCGTCGTCGTGTTGTTCCTCTTCCTCCGCCCGGTCCGCGTTCCCGCGGCTCCCGAGCCTGTACTTCAGAACTCCTGAAAGGCACCACCACCATGCGTCGTACCACCTACGCTCTGGCCGCGGTCGCGGTTCTACCGATAGCCCTGGCCGGATGCACCGAGAAGTCCTCGACCGAGGCCGCATCGGGCGATATCGCGGTCACGGCCACCGACTCGTCCTGCGATGTCGGTGCAACCGAGGGCACCACCGGAAACTCCACGTTCCAGATCACCAACAACGGCAGCAAGGTCACCGAGTTCTACGTCTACGGCGAGGGCGACCGCGTCATGGGCGAGGTCGAGAACATCGGACCGGGCCTGACGCGTCAGCTCATCGTCGCTCTGCCCGACCCCGGCACGTACCAAACCGCCTGCAAGGCAGGCATGGTGGGCGACGGCGTACGCGCCGATTACGTCGTGACCGGCGATTCGGTTCGCCAGACGGACGAGGACGGCTTGCTCACCGAGGCGGCCGCCGGATACAAGCGCTACGTCGTCAGCCAGATCGACGCGCTGCAGGACACCACGACATCGTTCGTCACTGCCGTCAAGAGCGGGGACGTGGCCGCAGCCAAGGCCCAGTTCCCCATTGCACGTAGCTATTACGAGCGCATCGAGCCCGTGGCCGAGAGCTTCCCCGACGACCTCGATCCGCGCATCGACCTGCGCGAGCCCGACGTCGAGCCCGGCGCGGAATGGACCGGCTTCCACCGCATCGAAAAGGACCTGTGGACGCAGGGACTGCAGCCCGACACCAACGCGATGGCCGATCAGCTCGAGGCCGACATCACCGAACTCGCAGACAAGATCAAGGCCGACGACTTCACCATCGACCCCATCCAGGTCGCCGGTGGCGCACAGGGATTGCTCGACGAGGTCGCCAAGACCAAGATCAGCGGTGAAGAAGACTTCTTCTCGCACACCGACCTGTGGGACTTCCAGGCCAACGTCGACGGCTCGCAGGCAGCCATCGCTGCTGTGCGTCCCATCCTCGACGAGCGCAACGCCGATCTCGGTACCGCGATCGACGCACGCTTCGCGGAACTCGACGCCGAACTCGCCAAGTACCGCAGCGGCGACGGCTTCGTCTTCTACGACACTGTGACCGAACCGCAGCGACAGGAACTGTCGAACAAGATCGACGCACTGTCCGCCGAAGTGAGCCAGGTGCAGGGTGTCGTTGCCGGACAATAAGACTGGACAGTTCTCCCGGCGGCGCCTGTTCGGTGCCGTCGGGACCGGTGCTGCACTCGTCGGAGTCGGGGCCATTGCGGGACACGCAACGGCCGCGGGTGCCGAGGTTCCGACGTCGGACGTCGTCGAATTTCGCGGTGACCACCAGGCCGGCATCGTCACACCGGCACAGGACCGTATGCACTTCGTCGCGTTCGACGTCACCACCGATTCTCGCGACGAGTTCGTTGCGCTGCTGAAGAAGTGGACGCTGATGGCCGAGCGGTTGGTGCATGGCGAGGAGACGTTCGACGGCGGAGCTGTCGACGGTGGCCAGTACAACCCGCCCGCCGACACCGGTGAGGCGCTGGGCCTGACCGCATCGTCTTTGACGTTGACGATCGGTTTCGGTCCGGCACTGTTCGATCGGTTCGATCTGGCGTCGAAAAGACCTGCCTCCCTTGCCGATCTGCAGCACTTTCCGGCCGACAACCTCGACCCGCGCCGCTCGGGCGGCGACCTCTGCATCCAGGCCTGTGCAAACGACCCTCAGGTTGCCGTGCACGCCATTCGCAACCTCGCCCGCGTCGGCTTCGGCACGGTGTCGGTCAAGTGGTCGCAACTCGGCTTCGGGCGCACCTCGTCCACGTCGACGACCCAGGCCACGCCGCGAAACCTGTTCGGCTTCAAGGACGGAACCGCCAACCTCAAGGCCGAGGACCCGTCGTTGCTGGACGAGAACGTGTGGGTTGCTTCCGATGACGATCAAGAATGGATGGCAGGTGGCTCATACCTTGTAGCCCGTCGCATCCGCATGCTCATCGAATCGTGGGACCGCACCACACTGAAGGAACAAGAGCGAGTGATCGGGCGCAGCAAGGGCTCCGGCGCGCCGCTCGGCCAGAAGGACGAGTTCGACGCACTCGATTTCGAGTCACAGGGACCCGAGGGCACCTTCATCGACAAAACCGCGCACGTGCGTCTGGCGTCGAAGGAAAACCTCGGCGGCGTCCAACTGCTGCGTCGCGGATACAACTTCACCGACGGATCCGACGGCTTCGGACACCTCGACGCCGGACTGTTCTTCATCGCCTACTGCCGCGATCCCCTGACCCAATTCGTCCCGATGCAATTGGCGCTCTCCCGCAAGGACGCACTGAACGAATACATCCAACATGTGGGGTCCGCGGTGTTCGCCTGCCCTCCCGGCGTCGGAGAATCCGAATACTGGGGTTCGACGCTGTTCGAGTAGGCCAGTTCTCCGCGCCGCGTCAATGGACCCTTGCATACGTCTGACCGCTGCAAGGGTTCATTCACGCGGAAGCCCGGTCCGCGTGGATGGCGCACTGCATACGTCTGCGCGGTGCAATGGTCCATTGACACGGACGGGCGGTGAGTTCGTGCACGCGGTTCGGTCTACACCGTCGAAGGTCTTCGTCATCGTCATCGGGAGCACATATGGGGCAGCTGGTTCGGGTACAGAATTTCACCGTCTCGAGCGACGGGATCGCTGCGGGCGAGGACCAGAGCTTCGAGAGCCCGTTCGGTCTCGACCATCTGGCGCTGATGAGGTGGTACTTCGCCACCGCCAGCTTTCCTGGAAACGCCGGTCCGGGTGGCAGCCGCGGACTAGACGACTACTTCGCCCGCGACTTCTCCCACAACATCGGTGCCGAGATCATGGGCCGACACAAGTTCGGACCACAACGCGGACCGTGGGCCGACCACGAATGGCAGGGCTGGTGGGGCGACGAGCCGCCGTTCCACACGCCCGTCTTCGTGCTCACCCACCACGAACGGCCGTCGATCACACTCTCCGACACCACTTTTCACTTCGTGGACGGCGAGCCCGCCGAGGTGCTGAAACAGGCGAAGGAGGCGGCCGACGGACTGGACGTGCGACTCGGCGGTGGCGTCACCAGTATCCGCGAATTCCTGGACGCCGATCTGGTCGACACCCTGCACATCGCCGTCGCACCCATCGAATTCGGCTCGGGCCTGAAGCTGTGGGATTCACCCGACGAATTGAACGACAGATTCGAGCACGAGGTTGTCCCAAGTAGCAGCGGTATGACTCATCACTTGTTCTCGCGCAGGTAGCCGGGCCGGATCAATGCGCCTTTGTTGCACTCTGACCGACTGAAACCCACATTGATCCCAACCCGAGGGACGAGGGTCGACTCAGGCGGAGTCGGCATCGGAGGGAAAGTCCGACGCCGACATTCCGAGGTGCTCGCTGTGGTAGACGGCCTCGTCGAGCAGCATCGCGACGTGATTGTCGTACAGGCGGTAGATGACGCTTCGGCCCGAGCGAGTTCCGGTGACCAGTCCCATGGCGCGTAACAATCGGAGCTGATGCGACACCGCCGACTGTTCCATTTCCACTGCGTCGGCCAAATCGTTGACCCCGCTCGGCCCCTGCCGTAGCTGCGTCAGAATGCGCAGTCGGCTCGGTGTGGCCAGAGCCTGGAGGGTCGCGGCCACCGTGGCGGCCGATTCGGCATCGAGCTGCGCAGGTGGCGTGCTGCGTCCCTCGACTCCATGTCCCATGCGACAACTATAGTTTATGTACACATGTAAAGGTCTTCATGTAATCCTGTACGGTGAGGTTCGCACTCTCCGAGGAACGAAGGCCCACATGACTTCCACCAGCACCGCCCCGGCACCGGCCGACGTGCGGCACCCAGCCGGCGCGAGCCGCACCCGTCTCGTCGACATCACCGAAGTCAGATGGGCGCTGACCGCGACGGCACTGTTCGCCCTCGGACTTCTCGCGCAATTGATCGACGCGCCGACATGGACGTACTGGGCGCTGTACCTCGCCTGCTACGCCACGGGTGGGTGGGAGCCTGCGCTCGAAGGACTCCGGGCGCTGCGGGACCGAACTCTCGACGTCGACCTGCTGATGATCGTCGCCGCACTCGGTGCCGCCGCAATCGGGCAGATCTTCGACGGCGCGCTGCTGATCGTCATCTTCGCCACGTCCGGTGCCCTCGAAGCGGTGCTCACCAGACGCACCGCCGATTCGATTCGGAGCTTGCTGGATCTGGCACCCGAGACCGCGACCGTCCTCGACACCTCCGGCCACGAACGAACCGTCGACGCATCCGACCTGCGCCCGGGCGACATCGTGACAGTGCGCCCCGGCGAACGCATTTCGGGTGAAGGCACCATCGTCGACGGTGCATCCGACATCGATCAGGCCTCGATCACGGGGGAATCGGTACCAGTCTCGAAATCCGTGGGAGACGAGGTGTTCGCCGGGACCATCAACGGCACCGGCGCACTGCGGATCAGGATCGACGTCGACCCGTCCGACACGATCATCGCGCGCATCGTCACCATGGTCGAGCATGCGTCCGAGACCAAGGCCGAGAAGCAACTGTTCATAGAGAAAGTCGAGCAGTACTACTCGAAGACCGTCGTGCTTTGTACTGCAGCGATATTCGCGTTACCGATGATGCTCGGGAACGACCTCGAATCGTCGTTGCTGCGAGCGATGACGTTCATGATCGTCGCGTCACCGTGCGCGGTGGTCCTGGCGACCATGCCGCCCCTACTCGCAGCGATGGCCACCGCCGGCAGGAACGGCGTGCTGGTCAAGTCTGCCGTAGCGATGGAACAACTTCGCTCGATCGACACGGTTGCCTTCGACAAGACGGGAACCCTGACCGAGGGAACACCGCGAGTCGAACGCATCGACGCGCTGGGTGAGTTCACCGAGCACGAAGTACTCCGCCTGGCAGCTGCAGCGGAGAACGGAAGTGAGCACCCCGTCGGGACTGCCGTCGTCGAATTCGCGAAGGCTCGAGGTGTATCGATACCGACCGCAACGCACTTCGATTCGACACCCGGCATGGGAATCTCCGCAACGGTCGACGGCCACATTGTCACGGTCACCAAACCCGCAGCGGCACAGCACGATCTGCACTCATCGGCGGCACGCACGGCCGCCCACCGAGAAGCCGAGGGCATGACGGCGGTGATCGTGCACCTCGACGAGGAACCGATCGCGGTGATCGGACTCGTCGACACCGTTCGCGCCGAAGCCGACGCCACGGTCGAAGGCCTCGAACGACTGGTCGGCACCCGAGCGGTGCTCCTCACCGGCGACAACGACCGCGTCGCTCGAGCAGTGGCAGCGCGCGCCGGAATTACCGACGTGCGCGCGGGGCTGCTTCCACAGGACAAGGCCGAGGCCGTGACACGCCTGCAGAACGAACGTACCGACGGCGGGACCCCGCGGCGAGTGCTGCTGGTCGGCGACGGGGTCAACGACGCGCCGGCGATGGCCACGGCCGATATCGGTGTCGCCATGGGACGTCGCGGGTCCGATCTCGCGCTCGATACCGCCGATGCCGTTCTGATCCGCGACGACCTCGGTGCCCTGGCCTCCGTCATTGCGCTTTCCCGACGGGCTCACCGCATCGTGGTCGCGAACCTGGTGATCGCGGCGACGTTCATCGTGGTGCTGGTGGCCTGGGATCTGATCGGCACGCTACCGCTACCGATCGGCGTGGCCGGTCACGAAAGCTCTACGGTCATCGTCGCTTTGAACGGGATGCGATTGCTCTCTTCTCGTGTGTGGAGGCAGAAAGCGATACGGTCAGCCCCGTAGACCCCAGTGTTCGATCCAATCCAATGCAGTCATCTCTCCCGGCGTGACGCCCGCATTGCGGGCCGATGCCTCGGCATTACGGATCAACACAGCGAAATCGAGTACTCGACGACGCAATACGTCCTCAGCGCTCTCCCCGCCGTTCGAGTGATCGACGCCGATGTGGACGACACGCAGACCGTCCGGAACGAGTTCGTCGGGCAATCCTGCTTTGCTGGCGCGTCCGATCACTTTCTGCGCCAACGCAAGTGACGGTTGAGACATCGCGATGCCGTCCAGGCAGGAGCCTCTGGCCTTTTCCGACGCCTTCTTCTCCTCCCACATCCGTTCCTGTTCGACGATGTCGATCGGTCCGGTGTCGGTTCGGCTCAAGTGCGGGCTGCGGTGTGTCAGTTTGCGCACCAGACCTGCGGCAACGTCATCGACGTCGAAGGGGTTCTCCGCGGCGTCCTGAGCTATTCGGGAGTGAAAGAGCACCTGCAACAACAGGTCTCCCAGCTCCTCACGGAGATCGACCAGGTTGCCGGCGGCGATGGCGTCGAGCAGCTCGTAGGTCTCTTCCAGAAGATAGCCGCGCAGCGACTCGTGCGTCTGCTGAGCTTCCCAGCCGCCGACGCTACGCAAACGGTCCATCAGCTGAACCGCCGCGATGACGTCGTCGCCTGGAAGCTTCTCCGCTGCGACGACGCGTTCACCGCGTGCGATCCGGTCCTGTACATCGGGATTGGTCCGGTCGGTGCTCACCAACACGGCATCGACGTCGTCGGGCGCGGCGGTGCCCGAGAACAACCAGCGCACCTTCACCGGAACCTCTTCGGTGAACTGCACTGCGCCACCGAGGAATTCGACGGCGTCGACCGGTACCTGAGTCGGACGAACAGGGTCGAGCAGAACGATCGTCACCGCTACACCCCCACAGTTTGCTCCAACAGGACGGACCGAGATGGTTTCCCGTCCAAGGATAGGATGAGATCGGCGATGAACTGCACCAATTCGACATCGCGGACGCGCGCCGCACCGACACCGCCACCTTCGACGCGGGGCAACGGCAGCTGCACCACTCCGGTGGTCGCACGGTACGTCGCGCTCGGGTAGAGGCGCTTGAGCCTGATCTGCTTGGAATCGGGCAAGTCCATCGGAGCCAACTTCACCTGTGTTCCGGCCACATTGACGTCGGTCAGGCCGTATTCCTTGGCGATCAGGCGCAGCTTCGCGATGGAGACCAGGCGGCCGACCTCCTCGGGTAGCGGGCCGTAGCGATCGACTAGTTCGTCGATGACGGCGTCGATGCCTTCCGAGTCGGCCGCGGCGGCGAGTTTCCGGTAGCCCTCGAGCCGAAGCCGGTCGCTGGTGACGTAGTCCGGTGGGATGTTCGCGTCGACGGGGAGGTCGATACGCACTTCCTTGGGTGCCTCGTCCGTCGTGATCGGCTTACCGTCGGCGGCAGCGCGGTAGGCCTCGACCGCTTCACCGACGAGCCGCACGTACAGATCGAATCCGACGCCGGCGACGTGGCCGGACTGCTCGGCTCCCAGAACATTTCCGGCACCACGAATTTCGAGGTCCTTCATCGCCACGGCCATACCGGCTCCGAGGTCGGAGTTCTGCGAGATGGTCGCCAACCGGTCGTAGGCGGTTTCGGTGAGCGGCTTCTCCGGCGGGTACAGGAAGTACGCGTACCCGCGTTCGCGGCTACGACCCACTCGACCGCGCAGCTGATGCAGCTGGGACAGGCCGAGCGAATCGGAGCGTTCGACGATCAGCGTGTTGGCGTTGGAGATATCGAGACCGGTCTCGATGATGGTGGTGCACACCAGCACGTCGGTCTCGCGTTGCCAGAAACCCTGCACGGTGCGTTCGAGCGTTTCCTCGTTCATCTGACCGTGTGCGGTCGCCACTCGCGCCTCGGGAACGAGATCGCGAATCTTCTTGGCCGCCTTGTCGATCGAGCTCACTCGGTTGTGTACGAAGAACACCTGACCGTCACGCAGCAATTCACGCCTGATGGCGGCCGCAACCTGCTTGTCGTTGTAGGCACCGACGTAGGTCAGGACCGGATGTCGCTCCTCGGGCGGGGTGAGGATGGTCGACATCTCGCGAATGCCCGCCAGGCTCATCTCCAGCGTTCGCGGAATCGGGGTGGCCGACATCGTCAGCACGTCGACGTGAGTTCGGAGCGACTTGATGTGCTCCTTGTGCTCGACTCCGAAACGCTGCTCCTCGTCGACGATGACCAGACCGAGGTCCTTCCAGGCGACACCGGTTTGCAGCAACCTGTGCGTGCCGACGACGATATCGACTGTGCCGTCGGCCAACCCGGCCATGACCTCCTTGGACTCGGACCCGTGTGTGAAGCGGGAGAGCCCCTTCACCGTGACCGGGAACGACGCCATCCGCGCGGTGAAGGTCTGCAGATGCTGTTGCGCGAGCAGCGTTGTCGGGACCAGGACGGCCACCTGCTTGCCGTCCTGAACTGCCTTGAACGCGGCGCGAACCGCGATCTCGGTCTTGCCGTAGCCGACGTCGCCGAGAATGACGCGGTCCATCGGAACCGCCTTCTCCATGTCGGCTTTGACGTCGGTGATGGCCGTCATCTGGTCGACCGTCTCGGTGAAGCCGAACGCATCTTCCATTTCGAGCTGCCACGGGGTGTCGGGTCCGAAGGCGTGCCCGGGAGCTGCCTGACGAGCGGCGTACAGCTGCACGAGCTCGCCGGCGATCTCGCGAACTGCTTTGCGCGCCTTGCGTTTGGTGTTGGCCCAGTCGGATCCACCGAGCTTGCTCAGAGACGGTAGCTCACCACCGACGTAACGCGAGAGCTGATCGAGCGAGTCCATCGGGACGAAGAGTCGGTCGCCGGGGTGACCGCGCTTGCTCGGTGCGTACTCGACGACGAGATATTCGCGTCGGGCACCGCCGATGGTGCGCTCGACCATCTCGACGAATCGGCCGATGCCGTGCTGGTCGTGGACGACGCTGTCGCCGGCGACGAGAGCCAGCGGATCGACCTGATTGCGACGCTTCGCCGGTAGCTTGCGCCCCTCCCCCGCCGCCGCGACACGGTTTCCGGTGAGATCACTCTCGGTGACGACCACGAGCTTCGCGTCGGGAAACACGAGGCCGTCGTGCAACGATCCGCACAGGACGTTGACGACGTCCGGAACCGGGACTGCACCGGAATCAAGGTGTGCGGCAGGCACTTCGGCCTCGGCGAGGCGTTCGATGATGCGCTTGGCGGTACCGGCTCCGGCCACGGAGATGACGGCCCGTCCCCCGGTGGCGATGTGAGCTCTCAGGTTGGTGTAGAGCGCCGCCAAGGCTTCCTCGGAACCTCGTACCTCGGGCACGGGATCGACGGCGAGCTCCACCTCTTCGCCGTTGCCCGATGCCAACGGACTGATGGTCCACCACGGCCGGCCGTGCACCTGCGCCGATTCACGCACCTGCCGCAGCGAGCGGTACGCGGAGGCACCGAGATCGAGCGAGGCCCCCTCGAGGCTGGACGTATCGAGGGTGGATGTATCCAGTGGCGCAGCTCCACCGATGGACGCTGCAGTCCAGGACGCTTCGAGGAATTCCTGCCCGGTGCGGACCAGATCGGTTGCGCGGGTTCGGATTCGCTCAGGATCGCAGAGCAATACGTGGGTCCCGGCGGGCAGTGTGTCTGCGAGCAGTTGCAACTCGCCGGGTTGCAGCAGCGGCAGCAGCGCCTCCATGCCCTCCACCGGGACTCCGGCCGACAGCTTGTCCAGCATTTCGACCAACGCGGTGTCACCGGCATTGTCGGCGGCGAGCACGGCCGCGCGGTCGCGGACCTCCTGTGTGAGAAGCAGTTCCCGGCACGGCGGCGCGATGACGAGATCGACCTCGTGATCGGGCAGCGAGCGTTGATCGGCGACGGCGAATGCGCGAAGCTCGGTGATCTCGTCGCCCCAGAATTCGACGCGGACCGGATGGTCGGCCGTCGGCGAGAACAGGTCGAGAATGCCGCCGCGGACGGCGAATTCGCCGCGCTTGCCCACCATGTCGACGCGCAGGTATCCGAACTCGACGAGTCGGTGGATCAAGCCGTCGAAGTCCAGATCCAGACCGACCTTCAGCGTGACGGGTTCGATCTCGCCGAGGCCCGGGGCCATCGGCTGCACCAGTGAGCGGACCGTGGTGACGATGACGCGCAGCGGATCGCCGTAGTCGCTGTCGCCGGGGCGGGCGAGACGACGAAGAACGTCCAAGCGCTTTCCGACGGTGTCGGCGCTGGGCGAGAGCCGCTCGTGCGGCAACGTCTCCCATGACGGGAACATGGCGACGCCGCTACCGAGGATCTGAGTGAGTTCACTCGTGAGGTCGTCGGCTTCGCGTCCCGTCGCAGTGACGATCAGCAATTGGGTCTGCTGTGCGATTGCCGCGGCCACGAACGGGCGTACCGAGTGCGGCCCGATCAACGTGTGCTCGGCCGTTCCGATCGCGTCGGCGACCGCGACCATCGACGCATCCGTCAACGCGACACTGGCGAGCCCCGAGAGATGAAGCGCCGCGTCGGGAACGATCGGGGCCGGCCCGGACGTGGTCATGGCAGGCAGGGAATCGGAAGACAACAGCAATGCTCCTGAACGAGTCGAGGCGATGGCTGCGCACGCACAGTCCCGTCGAGTCTATGGGAGCGCACCGACACCGTGACACGCGGGAGATGCCGTCGAACCAGGACCGAGCCCGAGAATCAGGACTCGAAAACGAAGCCTGGAACTAGGGCCCGAAGCGAATGACGCGACGGGCAGCGAATTCGCGGAAGTAGTCCAGCTTGTTGGTCGGCACCAGCGCGGGGAGCAGGTAGTACCAGAGTCGCTCCATCCGCGAGGGCAGTTCCTCGGTGGTGGAGGTGGCGACGGCGACCATGTGGACCCCGGTGAGGATTTCGAGCACGAGTGAACCGATGGTGCTCGGATCCGAACTGGGGTCGATGTCACCCTGCGCGATGGCCTTGGCGGCGAGCTTGTCGAACGCGACGCTCCAGCCGGCCATCACGTTGCCCTCGGTGCCGCGGTAGTCGCCGATCTGATGGCTCAGCCGCAGCATCGCCGACACCATCGGGTCGGTGACGGAGAGGTCGACGACGATGTAGGAGATACCGATCGCAGCTTCCAGAGCCGGGATACGCCCGTCGTTGAACTGCATGCAGGCCGTGGTCAGACGCGCATTGCCCTCGTCGATGACGGCACGTGCGAGTTCTTCCTTCGAGCCGAAATGGAAGTACAACGCGCCCTTGGTGACCTGGGACTGAGAGATGATTTCACTGAGGCTTGCGTTCGCGTACCCGAGGCGCAGGAAGACATTCGCTGCGCCTGCAAGCACGGTGTCGCGAGTGATCTCAGCGCGAGCCTGCCTGACCATAGGATCCGCCTCTGCGATTGAACTTCCACTGCGCAAATTACGCCCGAACGGTACCACTGGGCAGCTTTACGTTTGACGTCAACATGCATCGGTCCGGATGACAATCGCCCCTGATGTGTTGCGCCCCTCCCGCCCGACAAAGGGGACGATACCCCCTTTTTTCGTCGGTGAGAGCCGAAACCGAGTTGTCATTCCTCGGTCAGTCGAGGGTCCGCCTCCAGATTCGTCAGCCCGTTCCAGCACAGGTTCACCACGTGGGCCGCAACCACTTCCTTGGACGGCGTTCGCACGTCGAGCCACCACTGTGCCGTCATCGACACCATTCCGACCAACGCCTGCGCATACATCGGCGCGAATTCCGGATCCAGACCGCGTCGCGAGAAATCGCCCGCGAGCATGTGCCCGACGCGTCCCACGGCCTCGTTGAGGAGAGACGAGTACTTGCCGTCCTCGGCCGATGCCGGCGAATCACGGACCAGAATGCGGAATCCGTCGGTGCGTTCCTCGATGTAGGTCAGCAGGGCGAGCGCAACCCGTTCGACCCGGATACGCGACCGGTTGAGTTCGAGAGAACTGGTGATCATGCCCAGCAGCGTCGACATCTCACGATCGACGATGACGGCGTAGAGGCCTTCCTTGCCACCGAAGTGTTCGTAGACCACCGGCTTGGACACGTTCGCGCGACCGGCGATCTCCTCGACCGACGCCGCCTCGTAACCACGTTCGGCGAACAGCGTGCGCCCCACCTCGATCAACTGCTCGCGTCTCTGCGTCCCCGTCATGCGGACACGAGGTGTGCGTTCCTGCTCGGAGGCTGCGCCTGTCATCGATTACCGCTTCCGTCACCGACCGTGTGCAATGCGGACGTCGAATCGACGCCTCTTACAGACTAACGATGCCCGATCCATCCGTTTTTTCCGTCGCAGGGGGCCGCGCCGGAACGACGCGAGTGGTCTGTTATGCGTCGCGGTTCGACTCACCGCCACCTCTCATGCGAGGATCGGTGCGCTCAGTGGGAGCGCAGCGGCTAACGAATGCGTCGTTCGATTCGTCGGCCACTGTTGCCACCGCTGGTCGATTATCCGCCGTGGTGTAATGGCAGCACCTCTGATTTTGGTTCAGATAGTTCAGGTTCGAGTCCTGGCGGCGGAGCGAGCAAGACCATTCGTGCATGCCCGTTTCGCGTCATCGCCCCGAGGAGCTCAATGCCTGTGCAGACCGCCGTGGTCGTTCTCGCTGCGGGGGCAGGTACCCGAATGCGGTCCAAGACTCCGAAAGTTCTGCATCCCCTGGCCGGCCGCACCATGCTCGCCCATGCGCTGCACGCCGCCGCCGATCTGGGCCCGGACCACCTGGTCACCGTCGTCGGCCACGATCGCGAACGGGTGAGCGCCGCAGTTCACGATCTGGCCACCACGTTCGGTCGCACCATCCACACCGCAGTGCAGGACCGACAGCTCGGTACCGGGCACGCCGTTCAGTGCGGCCTCGCGGCGCTGCCGGACGATTTCGAGGGCACCGTCCTCGTCACTGCCGCCGACGTCCCGCTGCTCGACGGCCATACCCTCAAAGCTCTGCTCGACGAGCACCTGAGCGCTCCCCGCCCGGCGGCGGCGACGGTACTGACGTTCCTCCCCGAGGACGCCAACGGCTACGGCCGCATCGTGCGCACGGACGACGGCGAGGTGGCCGAGATCGTCGAACATGCCGACGCCACCCCCGCTCAGGTACTCATCGGCGAGGTCAACTCCGGCGTCTACGCATTCGACGCAGTCGCACTGCGCACGGCATTGGGCAAGCTCAGCACCGCCAACGCGCAGCACGAGCTGTACCTGACCGACGTCGTCAAGATCAGCAAGGCCGACGGCAAGGCCGTCTACGGCACCCAGCTCGCCGATCCGGACCTGGTGGTGGGGGTCAACGATCGCGTTCAGCTGGCGCACGTCACGTCCGTGCTCAACCGCCACATCATCGAACGACACATGCGCGCAGGCGTGACCGTCGTCGATCCCGCGACCACCTGGATCGACATCGACGTCACCCTCGGCGCGGACGTCCGCATCGAACCCGGCGTGCAACTACACGGCAAGACACACATCGCCGACGACGCGGTCGTCGGTCCCGACTCGACACTGCGTGACGTCGAGATCGGCGAGCGCGCATCGGTCGTCCGTACCCACGCCGAGCAGGCCGTCATCGGCCCCGATGCGACGGTCGGGCCGTTCACCTACCTGCGCCCCGGGACCGTCCTCGGCACCGGCGGCAAGCTCGGTGCCTACGTGGAGACGAAGAACGCGACGATCGGCGACCACACCAAGGTCCCGCACCTCACCTACGTCGGCGACGCCACGATCGGGGAGCACAGCAACATCGGTTGCTCGAACGTCTTCGCCAACTACGACGGCGTCAACAAGAGCCGCACGGAAATCGGATCCCATGTACGTACCGGATCCGACTCGACGTTCGTCGCCCCTGTGCACGTGGGCGACGGCGCTTACACCGGTGCAGGAACAGTGATTCGGGAGGATGTTCCTCCCGGCGCACTGGCCGTGTCCGGTGGCAAGCAACGCAATATCGAAGGCTGGGTCGTTCACAACAGACCCGGAACCGAAGCTGCACAGGCAGCGGCGCGCGCAGATCGTGCTCGGCAAGAACTAAAGGACGGCGAAAAGCAGTGACCACCCCTAATTGGATCGACAACCAGAAGAACCTCATGTTGTTCTCTGGCCGAGCACATCCGGAGTTGGCCGAGCAGGTCGCCAAGGAACTCGGTATCGATGTGACGCCACAGACTGCGCGTGACTTTGCCAACGGCGAGATCTTCGTGCGCTTCGAGGAGTCGGTCCGCGGATCGGATGCGTTCGTTCTGCAGTCGCACCCGTTCCCGCTGAACACCTGGCTGATGGAACAGCTCATCATGATCGACGCACTCAAGCGTGGATCCGCCAAGCGCATCACCGCGATCCTGCCGTTCTACCCGTACGCACGCCAGGACAAGAAGCACCGCGGCCGCGAGCCGATCTCCGCTCGCCTCGTCGCCGATCTGCTCAAGACCGCCGGTGCGGACCGCATCATCACCGTCGATCTGCACACCGACCAGATCCAGGGCTTCTTCGACGGTCCCGTCGACCACATGCACGCCCACAGCCAGCTCGCCGATCACATCCGCGGCAAGTACAGCCTCGAGCACATCACCGTCGTCTCCCCCGACTCCGGCCGTGTGCGCGTCGCCGAGAAGTGGGCCGACTCGTTCGGCGGCGCACCGCTCGCCTTCATCCACAAGACGCGTGATCCCCTGGTGCCCAACCAGGTCAAGTCCAACCGCGTCGTCGGCGACGTCGAGGGCCGTACCTGCATCCTCATCGACGACATGATCGACACCGGCGGCACCATTGCAGGCGCAGTGAAGGTCCTCAAGCAAGCCGGAGCGGGTGACGTCGTCATCGCCGCAACCCACGGCGTGCTGTCCAACCCGGCTGCCGAGCGCCTCGCCAACTGCGGCGCCAAGGAAGTAGTCGTCACCAACACCCTGCCGATCAGCGACGAGAAGCGCTTCGACACGCTGACCGAGCTCTCGATCGCACCGCTGCTCGCCCGCACCATCCGCGAGGTCTTCGAAAACGGCTCCGTCACCAGCCTTTTCAACGGCAGCGCGTAACAGTAGGTCTGTTTCGCTCGATCAGAACCCGCTCCGCCCGCCCCCTCCCTGCATTGCATGAACTACGTCACGCCCGTGACCGGAATATGCAGCTCGCGAGACGGGGGTGTGCGGGGCGGGTTTTGTTGTCACCTAAGATCACTCGTCGTGATCGACGCACATTCTCTCAACGCCCCGGCCGGAACGACTACCGTCAGAATCGCTCGATGGACGCCGGGCGGGTGCGTCTGGTGCGGCAGCACCGACAGCGTCGAAACCTTCCGTAACGAGCCGCGGTGCGGCCTGTGCCGAGAGAAGGAAGCCGTCATCGACGAGGCGAAGCACTTCATCGGTATGTACGGCCTGCGGCCTCTCGGTGGCACGCTCGCGTCCGACGACGAGGAGGAGCGCGAGTACCGCGTCACCGCCCGCGATGCGCGTGAGGTGCTCAACCGCATTCGTCTCGAGAAGCTCCCCGACCCGGCCGCCGTCCGCAAAGCGTTGCGGCCCAGAGCCGCTGCTGCTGTGAACGCAGCGGCGTCTTCGTCGGCCACGTCGTCGGGGTCCGCTACGGCGAAGGCACCCACCAAGAAATCGCAGGCCGGTGTCACCGGAATCGACGCGATCGAACTGCAGTCGCGGGTGGAGAAGTTGCTGACTCAGCTCACCTCGGTGGACGAACAGATCAGCGCACTCGACGGCGCGCAGGGACTACCGGCACGCGCCCGCATGAAGGATCTCGAGAAGCAACGGACGACCGTCCTGACGACGCTGGCCGCCCTCGAGAAGGCTCGTCGCCGCACCAACTGATGCACGTAGTCTGATCGAGTGCTACGCAAGCGTTCGATCTCACGGCAGGTGCTCGATGCCACGTATGCCGTCGTCTTCGTTCTGCTGCTGCTTCCGTCCACGCTGAACGGAGTCGCCGGCAACCCAGGGGTGGGCGTCCTGGCCGCATTCGGAGTTGCGCTGGCCGTACGCCGCCGCTCGCCACGGTTGTCTCTGGCACTCGCCTGGGTGATTGCCATCGTGCAGATGGTCAGCGGGGTTCTGCCGCTGTCCGCCGACACCGCGATCTTCGCGATTCTGTACTGCTCGGCCGCCTACGGCGACAACGTGGTTCGACGCCTCGGGCTGGCATCGGCAGTGGGCGGCGGAGTCATCGCAGCGCTGTATCTGGCGTATGTGGACGGCAATCCGTTCGGCCCGCCGACGGAAGAGGGCTACCAGGAACCCCGAATCGCGCAGTTCGCTCTGCTCCTCGCCGGCCTCTGGGCCATGTTGGGGTTGTCCTGGGCACTGGGCCGCCTCGCCTACGCCAGGCGCACCGCCATCGAATCCGCACACGCCCGCGAGCTCGCCGAGGTCCATCAGGCCCGCGCCGAGCACGAGGTGGCTGTCGAGCAGGAGCGCAACCGAATTGCCCGCGACATGCACGACATCGTGGCGCATTCGCTTGCCGTGGTGATCGCACAGGCCGACGGCGCACGCTACGTACGCGCTGTCGATCCCGCCGCGGTGGACACCGCACTGACCACCATCTCCGATACCGCCCGCGCCGCGCTGTCCGATGTACGGGTACTGCTCGGCCAGCTGCGACACAGCCAAGGAGACTTGCCGAACCCGACATCGGAGGATCTGGATCGACTGCTCGCCTCGATGCGGGCCACCGGTCTGCAGATCGACGCCTCCATCGACACCACCGGTACATCGTTGGGGGCCGGAGCGCACCTGGCGCTGTACCGCATCGCACAGGAATCGTTGACCAATGCGCTGCGCCACGGTGACTCGGACGAGCCGGTGTCCGTCACCATCGAATCCGATTCTGCCGGCGTCGAACTGACGGTGCGCAACAGTGTCCGTCCCGGCCGTTCGGTCACCGAATCCTCCGGCCACGGTGTCGCCGGCATGAAGGAGCGTGCCGGCCTCTCGGGCGGTACGTGCATCGCGTCCGGTGACGATTCGACGTGGACCGTCACCGCGTGGCTGCCTGCCACGTCCGAAGCCAGCAAGGGAAAAGTGTCATGAGCGAACGCATCAGAGTGGCCCTGGTGGACGACCAGCAACTGTTCCGGGCGGGCATACGTATGCTCATCTCTTCCCAGTCCGATCTCGAGTTCGTCGGGGAAGCCGGGAACGGCGTCGAGGCTGTTGCGCTCGCCGCGTCCGCGTCACCGGACGTGATGCTCATGGACGTGCGGATGCCGGTGCTCGACGGTATTGCCGCCACCGAGCAGATCCTGGCCGCATCCGACAGTCCGCCGCGGATTCTGGTACTGACCACGTTCGACCTCGACGAGAGCGCTGCACGTGCAATCCGTTCCGGCGCAAGCGGATTCGTGCTCAAGGACGCAGACCCGGAATTCTTGCTCGCGGCCATCCGCACGGTGCACGCGGGCAACTCGGTCATTGCTGCGTCGGCGACGACCGGCTTGCTCGCGCACTTCACCCCGACTCCCGCGGTACCGAAGGTGCCGGCCGAATTCGCCACTCTCACGGCGCGCGAGAAGGAGCTGTTCAGGCTCACCGCACGCGGGTTGAGCAATTCCGAGATCGCCGAGCTGGAGTACCTCAGCGAAGCAACCGTGAAGACACACATCAGCCGTATCTTCGCCAAACTGCACCTGCGCGATCGGGTCCAGTTGGTGGTCTATGCATTCGAGCACGGACTGACTGGAGACTGACACCGAAGTCATCCTGCAGATGTACGACGCGAAGACTCGCGCCTGATTACTTCGGTCCGGCGAATTCATAGCGTTGGTGCCATGACGATCACAGCAGGCCCTGTTGCACGGGCAGTTCAAGTCAGCAAGCATTTCGGCGACTCTTCCAACCCGGTGAGCGCGCTCGACAACGTCTCTCTCGATATTCAGGGCGGCCGGTTCACCGCCATCATGGGGCCATCGGGTTCCGGAAAATCCACCCTCATGCACGTCATGGCAGGGTTGGATACCGCCAGTTCCGGACAGCTCATGCTGGCCGGAGCCGACATCACGTCGGCGGGCGACGACGCTCTGACGACGTTGCGCCGCAAGCAGGTCGGCTTCATCTTCCAGTCGTTCAATCTCGTTCCGACCCTCGACGTCAGGGGCAACATACTGCTGCCGTTCGAGCTCGACGGCCGCGCGCCCACCGCCGAGGAGTCGGCCTGGATCGAGCAACTCATCGACACCCTGGGGTTGCAGAGCCGCGTCGGACACCGGCCCCATCAGCTCTCGGGTGGGCAGCAGCAACGCGTCGCGATCGCTCGTGCTCTGGGCACTCGGCCGCAGCTGATCTTCGCCGACGAACCCACCGGCAACCTCGATTCCCGCACCGGGCGTGAGGTTCTCGGCCTCCTCGCTGCGGCGGTACATCAGTACGGTCAATCCATCGTGATGGTCACCCACGATCCAGTCGCGGCCAGTTACGCCGATCGCATCGTCTTCCTCGCCGACGGCCGCATCGTCGACGAACTGGGACGCTCGACGCCGGAACAGATCTCGAACTACATGCTGGGGATGGAAGGTGTTCTCCGATGAGTGTGTCCACTTCTGCTCGGGCGTCTCGGGAACACGGTGCGAGCATTCTGGTGACGGCGCTCGCGTCGTTCTTCGGCGTCGTGCTGATCCAGGCCACTGCGTTTCTGGTCGACATCTTCGACGACGGCAGCGACAGCACCGGAATCGTGGCGTTGTACTGCGTGGCACTGGTGTTCATCGGCCTAGCCCTGTATGTCGCGGCTGTCGTCACCTCCAACACGTTCGCGACGATCGTGGCCGGCCGCACCCGCACCATCGCTTTGCTCCGCCTGCTAGGTGCCCGGGCTCGTGACCTGCGTCGATCGGTCGCCCGGGAAGGCTTCCTCGTCGGGTTGTTCGGTGGCGCAGTCGGTCTGGTGCTCGGTGTCGGTGTCAGTCACCTGGCCCGCGCCGTTGCGGTCTCGGCCGATCAGTTGCCGGACGTGCAGTACACGTCGGTGCAACCTCTCGTAGTCCTTCCCGTCGTCATCGTGGTTCTGACGACGACGCTGGCGTCGTACGTCGGATCACGGAAGGTTCTGGACGTCACTCCGATTCAGGCGACCGGCGGTGCCGTCGACACCGGGATCGAGACCCCACGGTCGCGGCGGGTACGGACGGTGCTGTCGATCGTGCTCATCGCCGGCGGTGTCGTGCTGCTCGGCCTCGGTGTGCTGATCGGGATGGTCAACCCCGGCGGAGTACTGGTCGCGTTCTTCGGCGGTGTGGCATCGTTCACCGGCATCATGGTGGGTGCGTACCGCATCCTGCCCGGCGTGCTCCGACTCGTCGGGAAGATGGCGGGCCGCGGGCCTGCCGCACGGTTGGCGTCCGCCAACGCCATTCGCTATCCCGATCGCAGTACTCGCACCGCAGTGGGCCTGCTCATCGGGGTGACCTTGGTGGTCACCTTCGCGGTCGCGATGTACAGCTATCGATCGATGCTCGTCGACGAGTACGACGAGGAGACCATCGGTCAGGTGCTGACGGTGACCGTCGGAATCATGACCGGCCTCATCGGCTTCTCCGCGGTGATCGCGGCAGTCGGCATGGTGAACAACCTGCTGCTGAGCATCCTGCAACGCACTCGGGAAATCGGTCTGCTGCGCGCCCTCGGGTTCACCCGCAAGCAGATTCGCTCCATGATCGTCTCGGAGAGCACTCAGATGGTGGTCGCGTCGATGGGCTTCGGGCTGATCCTCGGCATCGGATACGGTTGGGCCGCAGCACAATCGCTGCTGGGTTCACTGAGCGGCGGCGGCGTGTCTGCCCCGACACTCCCCTGGGCCGTCATCGCAGGCACGGTGCTGTGCGGCGGGCTGCTGGCCCTCGGTGCGTCATTGGCCCCGGCGCGGCGGGCCAATCAGATCTCGCCGGTACTCGCGTTGGCGGACACCTGATCGCGAGGCTTCGGGTTGGCTACCAGGGGCAGGGTTGCGCACTATGTTCGCCGATCGACGGAATTCCGTCGATCGGCGACCGTAGCGTGCAACCGTGCCCGCTCCGCCGGGCAGTCCTGTGGATAACGTCGTCGAGTTATCCACAATTGCGAGATTGCCACTGTTGCGCGGGCCCGTCAGCCGCAACGGTGTAGCAATGGGGGTCTACACAGTGCAGCAATTGCTCGCACAAGGAATCAGCACGAGCACGATTTCGAGGCGGTCGCGGTCGGGTGAGCTGGTGCGACTGCTACCGAAGGTCTACGCGACGGGGAAGCCAGACTATTTCGGACTGTGCCTCGGGGCCACCCTGTGGAGACCGGAGGCCGCACTGAGTCACGAAAGTGCGGCATGGTTATGGGGACTGATCCAATACGAACCGCGTCTGGTCGACGTCACTGTCGGCCCGACCGGCCAGTCGAGGTCGGTGCCCTGGATCCGAGTTCACCGCCGAGTTCTCGGCGACATCACCACGCGACGCGGCATGCGAGTGGTGTCCCTGGAGCAAACGTTCGTCGATGTCGCGACCTGCTTGTCGACGCCCGATCTCGAGAAGTTCTTCGACAACGCCATAGACAATCACGTGCCGTGGCGTCGGGTCGCTGAACTGTGTGACACGGCAAAAGGCATGGACGGGATGGCTGCAGTGCGCAAGCAGCTTCGAACCTGTTGCCCGAGAACTCTATCCGAGCCGGAACGGGTCGTGGCGCGGGCATTGAAAGCTCGCCACTTCACAATGGAGATCAATGCGCGCGTAGGTAGGTTCTACGGCGACCTGGTCGACTTTTCCGCACGAGTCATCGTCGAGATCGATGGACGAGAGTTCCACACCGATCCCGCGACGTTCAACAGTGATCGTCGACGGCAGAACGAGTTGGTGCTCGACGGATGGTTGGTGCTGCGATACTCGGCGGCCACAGCGCTCGCCGAACTCGATCGCGTCGTGGACGAAATCATCACGGTGGTGCGTCGTCGCCGGAAGTCGATTGCAGCAACGGGACGTCGACTCCCGTGAATACGCGGCATCGACGGGCAAGGTTGCGCACTACCGACGCCGATCGACGGAATGCCGTCGATCGGCGAACATAGTGTGCAGTGGTGCCCGCAATGCCAGCGGTTCGTTCAGACCCTTCCGGCCAGGATCAGAGCGAAGCGCGAATCGGCGTCGGACCACAGGTGGTGGACGTCGAAGCCCGCCACTTTCAATTCACCCGCAATGCCGTCCGGCCGGAACTTCGCGGAGATCTCGGTACGTAGATCTTCCCCGGACTCGAAGTGCACCTGCAGGTCCAGATCTTTCAGATACACCTCTTGCGCAGCTGTGGCCCGCAACCGCATCTCGATCCACTCGTGCTCGGCGTTCCACAGTGCCACGTGCTCGAAGGCCTCGGGGTCGAAGTTCGCGCCGAGTCGAGAGTTCAAGACCGACAACACGTTTCGATTGAACTCCGCTGTCACACCGGCCGCGTCGTCGTATGCGGGAACGAGCACGTTCGGATCGATCACCAATCCCACCCCGAGCAGCAAGAACTCGCCGGGGTCGAGTGCGTCCGCCACGGCCGCCAGGAATTCCTCCCGTTCCTGCGGGATGAGGTTCCCCAGAGTGCCGCCGAGGAAGGCAATGGTGCGGCCTGTTCCGGAGGGAAGATTGTGCAGGGTATCGGTGAAATCGCTGACGATGCCGTGCAGTTCCAGCGTCGGGAACTCCTTCGAGATCTGCTCGATGGCACCCTCCAAGGCGGTACTGGACACATCCTGAGGCACATACGTTGTCAGCGAACCGTGTTCGATGCCGGCAGACAACAGCAGCTTGGTCTTCTCCGACGAACCCGAGCCCAGCTCGATCAACATCGACGATTCGGTGGCCCGGGCGATGTCGAGTGCATGCTCCTCGATCAGCGCGCGCTCGGTGCGGGTCGGGTAGTACTCCGGCAGCACCGTGATCTGCTCGAACAGCTCACTGCCGACGGCATCGTAGAAATACTTGGGCGAGAGCCACTTCGGGTCGGCCGTCAAGCCCTCCCGCACGTCCTTGCGCAATTCGTCCAGCAGCGTCGTATCGGTCAGATGTACGTCCACCGTGCTCATGACTCTCCTTCATTCTTCCAGGGTCGAAACGGTGACACCGGTCGCTGTCGCGACGACGATGCTGCGGTCGTCGATAGAGATCCATTCAGGATCGTCGTCGACGGGTTCGGAGGCGATCGTGACCGAATCCTCGGTCTGCAGTACCGACAGCGAATGATGCACCGCCGTGGCATACATGGACGTGCCGTCCGAGAGCAGAAAATTCAGGCGCGCCTTGGGCGACCTGGCCAGAACCTCTCGAACCAGCATGCGCAATGCCGACTCGGGATCGTGTGTGCGCAACAGGTTTCGCAACACGATCCACAATCCAGCGGCGTCGGTAGGGGCCGGCAGCATCAACGCATCGGTCGGCGGAATCTCCGACCACAGCTCCGCCAACGATTCCGGCCAACCGAACACGACGCCGTTGTGGCTGAATGCCCATCGCTCGTCGGTGAACGGGGCACAGGCACTGCGTTCGACCGGCATTCCCACGGTGGCCGATCGGACCGCCGCGATCACCGACGTCGACTGCAGTTGCGGCAGAGCATCGTCGACCGCAGGGTCGGTCCAGATGGGCATCGGATTGCGATAGCTGCGTACGGTGTCGTCGCCGTCCCACCAGGCAACGCCGAACCCGTCGGCGTTGATGGTGCCGCCGCCCCGCATGTCGGTGGGCGCGAACGATTGTGTGCGCAGCGAGTTATCGCCCCGGGTCAGCAGTGACCCGACCGAGGTGGTTGCTCCGAGGTACCCGAGATGACGGCACATTCAGTGCGACTCGACGTCGCGGGCCAACCGGAACCCACTGAAGATCTGCCGACGAATCGGGTGATCCCAATTTCGGAACGTCCCGCGGCAAGCCACCTCGTCGGTGCCGAAAGAGCCGCCGCGCAACACCTTGTAATCGCCGCGCAGAAACACCTCCGAGTACTCGGCATACGGGAATGCCTCGAATCCCGGGTACGCCTCGAAACCCGAGGACGTCCACTCCCACACGTCACCGATGAGCTGATGGACCCCGGCCGAGGACACACCCTGCGGATACGCCCCCACATCGGCCGGTTCGAGATGTCGCTGATTCAGATTGGCATGTGCTGCAGTGGGTTCGGCGTCTCCCCAGGGATAGGCGCGGGAGGTGTTCGACGCCGCGTCGTACCGCGCGGCCTTCTCCCATTCCGCTTCCGTCGGTAGCCGCTTGCCTGCCCAGCGCGCGTAGGCGTCGGCCTCGAACCAGCACACGTGCACGACGGGTTGCTGCGGACGCACCGGCCTGCGCACCCCGAAGCTCCGACGCCACCAGGTGCCGTCGGAATCGGACTCCCAGAACTGCGGGGCGGTGAGCTGCGCGTCGACGCGGTGCGCCCACCCCTTCTCCGTCCACAACTCGGGGCGCTCGTAGCCACCGTCGGCGATGAAGTTCATGTACTGCGCGTTGGTGATCGGGGCCCGGTCGATGGCGAAGGTCGGCACGTGCACGGCGTGTGCAGGCCGCTCGTTGTCCAACGCCCACGGGTCGAGCGACGTCCCCATCGAGAACGGCCCACCGGCAATGATGGCTTCCCCCGCCACCGGCATCGTGGACGTCGGCGGTGCGGGAGAAGTGAGAACGGCTGGGCCGGAACGTAACTGGTGGGTTGCGAGCATGGTTTCGTCGTGCTGCTGCTCGTGCTGGGCGATCATTCCGAACGCGAACCCGTGCTTCTCGACCGGCCGACCCTCGAACGTGCTGTGCTCCAACACGTCCCAGGCCTTGTCCCGCACGGTATGCACGTAGGCGCGCGCTTCCTCGGGCGTCAGGAGCGGCAGGGACGTTCGCGACGAACGCGAGTGCT
Source organism: Rhodococcus sp. IEGM 1354 (assembly GCF_030056855.1). Classification (NCBI taxonomy): domain Bacteria; kingdom Bacillati; phylum Actinomycetota; class Actinomycetes; order Mycobacteriales; family Nocardiaceae; genus Rhodococcus; species Rhodococcus sp. IEGM 1354. The sequence continues at coordinate 510,090 of NZ_JASHKT010000003.1, read as the reverse complement.
TGAACGCGTCGTACAACTCGTCGATGTCCGGCCGCACCGGATCGCGGCCGCCGACATCGCGCACGAGCCAGAGTTCTTCCTGACTGCCGATGTGTGCCAGGTCCCAGATCAGCGGACTCATCAACGGCGAATGCTGAGCCATCAGTTCGGTTTCGTCCACGCACTCGGTGAGCGCGGCGCTGCGGGACCGGCTCCGAGTCAGCACGGTCTCGATCCTGGTCCTGAGTTCTTCGGCGCTCACACCGATTCCTTTCGGCTCTGCGATGTCGGCGACACCGCATCGAATTCGTGGGGCGAAATACCGGCGCGACATCTCCGAGATGCCGCACGCAACTGCTGGGAGAACTCTCCTCCCGCGGATGATGCGAGATCGAGCACTTCGCTTGCGGCCCTGCGCAGCTCGCCATCGGCCAGGCCTGCACGGGCCGCACCGAGCCACCGACCAGCTGTGCCTGCGCCGAGTTCGGTGGCCTGGGAAACCAGATCGGGAGTGGACAACAGCGCCTCGAACGCGGCGGCCGGTATCACCCATTGACCGTCGGGTTGCGCGTCGAGGTAACGGATTTCGAGGTGGCCGCAGGCTCGGACATGCGGGAACAGCGTCGTCAGGTGGTAATCGAGATCGGCGTAGGTTGCCGGACGACCGACAACGCTCGGATCGTCGAGCCACTGCGCAAAAGGGATGCCGGACGGCGCTTCCCAGTTCTGGGTGGTTCCCCGAATACAGAGGAGCGGAACGTCGAGTGCCCACCGGGCGTAATCGGCGATCGGATCGCCCGTGTTCGGTACCGTGGTCCGGCTGGAATCGAGTTCGAGCCAGGTCCGCATTCGCTGCGATGCCCACGCACCCGTCGGTGCCCCGGCGAGTTCGGGAGAGCGCGCGAACGCGGCGACGAAGGCCGGGCCGATGGCGTGCAGCATCTGCCATCGCGAAGTGACCTCGGCCCGATCACGTCCGGCATCGACACTGACCTGGGTGGCGGCGGTGTTGCACATCATCAGCTTGCCGAAGGGACCGATGGTGGTGAAGCGGTTTTCCATCGCGCAGTAGCGCGGTAAGACCAGTAGTCGTTCGGGATCTCGGACGGCGTCGGCGGGAACTGCGCTGATGGCGATGCCGTCGCGACCGAGCATGTCGTGCAACAGTCGGGCATCGGCGTCGAGCAGCGGTTCGAGCTGGGAAACGGAAATAGATGGCGAACTGGACAATTCGACTTGGCCGCCCGGTTCGACGGTGACGATACTTCCGCCCGGCAACGTCAGGGCGGGTGACTCGGGAGCGATACTGCGCGGGGAGTGATCACCGAGCGCAGCGGCCAAAGCTGACAGGGAGGGCCGCGAACCGTCGTCGAGGGCGGTGAGCCATTCGAGTTCGGCACCGATGAGCGACGGTGGCCCCAGCTTGAAACACACCTTCGACACATATGCCTCGATGGCTGGGCGCGTGCTCAGCTCGAGGGACTTCTCGTTGGAGGACACATTTCCTTCTTTCCCACTCACCGCGATCCGACTACGCAATGTACCCAGCTGCCAGGATCGAAAACGCCGAGATCCCGCGTCGTATCGAGGCTACCGATTGTGGAACCCTGATGCCCGAGAGTTCGCTACCGGAAGGACTATCGATGCTCGATCACGACCGCATTCGCCGCGACACCCCTGGTGCGTCGGGCCGGGTATTTCTCGACAGCGCCGGCTCCTCACTGCCGCCCACCGTCGTCGTCGACACCGCGATCGCCCATCTGCGCCGCGAGGCGGAGATCGGCGGGTACCGGGCCGCGAGCGAACGCCTCGACGATCTCGCGGCGGTCAAGGCATCGATCGGAACCCTGATCGGGGCACCGGCGTCGACCATCGCTCTGAGCGATTCCGCCACTCGTGCCTGGACCGACTTCTTCTACTCGGTGCCGTTGTCGGCCGGGGATCGAATCCTGCTGTGCGAGGCCGAATACGCCAGCAACGCCATTTCCGCGCTGCACCGCGCCGAGGTCTCCGGGGCCACGGTCGAGGTGATTCCGAGCGACGCGTCGGGGTGCATCGACATCGACGCACTCGAGCAGATGCTCGACGACCGGGTCCGGGTGGTGTCGGTCGTGCACGCGCCCACCAACGGAGGCTTGATCAACCCGGCCCGCGCGGTGGCCGATCTCGTCCATCGGCACGGTGCCCTCGTCCTGCTCGACGCGTGTCAGTCCATCGGCCAGCTGCGGGTGGACGTGGACGAACTCGGCGTCGATGCGCTGTCGGCCACCGGTCGCAAGTGGCTACGCGGGCCCCGAGGTACCGGGTTCCTGTACCTGCGTCCGGAATTGGCCGCGAGCTTGCATCCACCGGCTCTCGATCTGCACAGCGCGCAGTGGGAGGACTCGTCCACCTACCGGATGGCCGACGACGCAACACGTTTCGAGTTCTGGGAATGCGACGTCGCAGCCCGCCTCGCCCTCGGCGCGGCCGTCGACTATCTACTCGAACTGGGCATCGACGACGTCGCGGACGCCATCTCCGAGCGCGCCGAGTACCTCCGTGCCGGCATGCGACGCATTCCCGGGGTCACCGTCCACGATCTCGGTGACCGCAAGAGCGGCATCGTCTCGTTCACCGTGGACGGTGAGGAGCCGGTGGCCGTCCGCGACCGACTTGCCGACCGAAACGTGACGGTCACGGTGAGCCATCGCGGTTCCACTCGACTGGACATGACAGGCCGGGGACTCGACGCCGTTGTCCGTGCATCCCCGCACTACTTCGTCACCTTCACCGAGCTGGACACGATGCTCGCTGCGCTCGCCGGTGTGTGAGCGTGCCCTGCGGTCCGGCCGTGCGCTGAGGTAGGCGGCGACCCCGATCCCCGAGACCGCGAGGCCCGCGATACCGAACCACGTGACCGCGTCGCCGAACATCACGAAAGCCCAGAGCATCGTCGTCGGCGGTGTCAGGTAGAGCAGCACGCTGGCACGAGTCGGACCACTGCGGCGCACGACGAACAGGTACGCGCCGTAAGCGCCGAAGGTCGACAGCACCACCGTCCACGCCACCGCAGCCCAGAAACCCGTCGTCATCGGCGGTACCGCGTCGCCGGCAAGTGCACTCCACGTCATGAAACCGACTGCGCTGATGCCACATTGGATGGCCATGGCCAGCGCGATGGGTTCTTTCGGATCCAGTAGCCGTTGCCCGATCGTTCCGGCCGACAGCGCCATCATGCCCGCGGCGGGAAGGAGATAGACCGGCCAGGCGAGATCGGCACCGGACAGGTCACCGACGACGACGAGCGTCACTCCGGCGATACCGACGACGAGGCCGAGGATTCCTCTCGATCCGACGCGTTCGCCGAAGATCCTGCTCGAGGCGAGCGCGACCACCAGCGGCTGCAAAGCAGCGATCAGGGCGGCGACGCCCGGAGGGACGCCCATGCCGATGCCGGTGATGGTGGCACCGAGGTAGAGGAACTGGCAGAAAAGGCCGAGCACGGCATGAACACGCAGCGCGTGCCACGTCGGGGTGAGTCGTCGCCATCGGCACCACGCGACGAGGAGCACGACTGCCACCAGGTATCTCCATGCCAGCAGCGTGTGGGCCGGAGCTTCGGCGGTGCCGAATTCTGCTCCGATGAAGCCCGAACTCCACAGAATCACCAGAGCCGTACCGGCGAGAACATCGATGCGTGAGGTCATGAGAGCGATGTAAACATACAGGTCTGTATACTCGCAGTGAACCCCACTCCGACCAGCGCTTTCGAAAGGTCGTCATGCACGACAAGCCACTGACCCCCGCAGCGGAACGAATCCTCGCCGTCGCGAGCGAGCTCTTCTACGACCGCGGAATCCGCGCCGTCGGCGTCGACCTGATCGCCGAGGAAGCCGGCACGACCAAGAAGACCCTGTACGACCGCTTCGGCTCCAAGGACGGACTGGTGCAGCGTTACCTGAAGCGGCGATACGAACTCTGGTGTGCGCACGTGACGCAGTACGTCGACTCCCTCGACCAGGGTGAGCAGCGTGTACTCGGGGTCTACGACGCGCTCGTCCTGTGGATGCGCGACAACCACCGCGGCTGTGGATTCGTCAACGCGTTCGCCGAGTTCGGCGGCACCGACAGCCCGGTGCTGGCCATCATCGAGTCGGAGAAAGCGTGGACGCGATCGTTGTTCGCACGCCTGGCCGCCGAAGCCGGCTACCCGGATTCAGAGGAGCTCGGGACTCGGTTGTCACTGCTGCACGAGGGCGCGGTGGTCATGGGAACCGCAGGCCGTCGGGACGACGCCATCGCCGTCGCCCGGTCGGTGGCCGCCGAGTTGCTCGCTGCGCTCGCACGTGAGCGGAAGTTCGTAGCAGGGGTCGAACTTCCGCGCACGTGACCTGGTCGTGTATTGTCTTCCAGGTTGTCTCGGCGAGGGTAGATCCGGCTCATGAGGATCCACCGTTATCGACGCGGCTCGGCCCCGTTGGCCGCGCTCGTTCGTGTCCGCCCCGACGAGTTTGACCGCCCGACGAAGTACGCCGCACGAACCACAGATCACAGTTATCAGGAGCATGTAGCACCATGGCATCGAAGGTAAACAATCTCACCGCACAGGTCCGCACCGAATTCGGCAAGGGTGCCGCACGCCGCGCTCGTCGCGACGGCCTCGTTCCCGCCGTTCTGTACGGACACGCAACCGACCCCCAGCACCTGGCACTCGATGCCCGCGCATTCGCTGCCGTGCTGCGTAACGACGGCACCAACGCTGTGCTCACCCTCGACATCGCCGGCAAGTCGCAGCTGGCTCTGACCAAGTCGATCGTCGTGCACCCGATCCGTCGCAGCATCGAGCATGCCGACCTCCTCGTCCTGAACAAGGGCGAGCGCGTCACCGTCGAGGTCAACATCATCGTCGAGGGCGACGCCGCACCGGGCACCCTCGTCACCACCGACTCGACCGCCGTCGAGATCGAGGCCGACGCACTCGAGATCCCGGAGAACTTCGTCGTCTCCGTCGAGGGTGCTGAGATCGGCACGCAGATCACCGCAGCAGACCTGGATCTGCCGTCCGACGTCACCCTCATCTCCGACGGCGAGACCCTCCTGGTCAACGTCGTCGAGGCACCGTCCGAGGAAGACCTCGAGGCCGACGGCGAGGGCACCGAGCCCATGTCCGAGACCGGCGAGGCCGAGACTCAGGAAGAAGCTGCTTCCGAGGACGAAGACAGCTCCGACGAGAGCTGACCCTCTCCCCTGCATCTCGAGCGGCGCGCTGTTCTCCTCCGGGAGACGGCGCGCCGTTCGTTTCGAACCATCGATGGAAGAATGACGCCCGTGAGCACCGAAAACGGCCCCGCCCTGATAGTCGGGCTCGGCAACCCCGGTCCGCAGTACGACAAGACTCGGCACAACGTCGGCTTCATGGTCGCCGACGCGCTCGCCGGACGCGTCGGCTCGTCGTTCTCCTCGCACAAGAAGTCCAATTCCGACATCGTGCAGGCCCGACTCGACGGCCGTTCGGTCGTCGTCGCGAAGCCGCGAACGTTCATGAACCTCTCGGGCCAGCCGGTGGCGGCGCTGGCTCGCTTCTTCTCCGTCGACCCCGCGAACATCGTGGTGGTACACGACGAACTGGACATCGACTTCGGCGCACTGCGCCTCAAGCTCGGCGGCGGCGAGGGCGGGCACAACGGTCTGCGCTCCATCTCTTCGCACCTCGGCACCAAGGACTACCTGCGGGTCCGCGTGGGCGTCGGACGGCCACCGGGGCGGATGGATCCGGCGTCGTTCGTGCTCAAGCCCTTCTCGACACCCGAACGCAAGGACCTCGGCGTCGTGATCGAAGAAGCCGCCGACGCCGCCGAGCTATTGCTGAAGGTCGGTCTCGAGGCCGCCCAGAATAGGGTGCACCCGCGCTGATCAGTTCAGCAGCGACACCGAATTGGCCCGTCGCAGTTTGCCGCTCGACGTCTTCGGGATGCTGCCCGGCCCCAGGACTGCCACCGTGCGCGGGCGCACTCCCACCTCCGAGTGCACCGCGTGGACCACTTCGCGCTCGATGCGCTTGACCTCGTCGGGATTGTCGATGGCATTCGTTTCGACTGCGACAGCGAAACTTTCACGCTTGTCGCCGGCGTCGAGACGAATCGCGACGGCGTTACCGGGCCGGACTCCCGCGACGGTGCCCGCCGCTCGTTCGATATCGGTGGGATAGATGTTGCGGCCACCCATGATGATGACGTCCTTGACCCGGCCGCAGACGACCACCAGTTCGTCCTCGGTGATGTAGCCGATGTCGCCGGTATCGAGCCAGCCGTCGGCGTCCTGTGTCGACACCGGGCCCTCGACGGTGATGTATCCGGGAGTGACGGCCTTGCCGCGAACCTCGATGATGCCGACGCCGCGCGCGGTGAGCACCTGCCCTTCCTTGTCCACGACGCGACCTTCGAGACCGGGAACGAACTTTCCGAGAGTGGCCAGGGATCGGGTGTTGCCGCGGGTGGACGGGACTGCGCGGCCGAGGGTTTCGAGTAGATCCGCGTCGACGACGTCGATCACCTGTCCCTGCCCCGGGTCCGGAATCGACACGGCGAGAGTCGTTTCCGCCATTCCGTACACTGGCGCGAGGGCCGCGGGATCGAGCCTGTACGGCGCGCCCGCTTCCGCCAGTGCGATCATCGTGTCGGGATCGACGGGTTCGGCACCGTTCCACGCGTAACGCAGCGTGGACAGATCCAGATCCAGATCGTCCTCCGCCTGCCGCAGCCGACGCGCCAGCAGTGAATACGCGAAATTGGGTGCAGCGGTGACTGTTCCGCGGTACTTGTCGATGAGCTTGGCCCACAACAGCGGCGAGCGCAGGAAGTCCAACGGCGTGATGCTGACGACCTCGGCACCCACCTGCATCGGCACCGACAGGAAGCCCACCATGCCCATGTCGTGGAAGAGCGGCAACCAACTGACCATGACGTCGGAATTCACGTCGAACTCGATGCGATCGATCATCGCGTACGCATTGACGTAGAAGTTCTCGTGCGTGATGCGCACAGCCTTGGGCGACCCGGTGGAGCCGGACGTGAGCTGCTGCAGCGCGATGTCGGTCTCGGCCGTCGGCACCGGATCGATGTCGCGACCGGACTTCATGTCGTCGATCTTCAGCACGGTGATGCCGCGCTCCTCGAGCACCGGTGCGGCGATGTCGAACGGGGCTCCCAGAATCACTGCCTTCGCCTCGATCATCCGGACGACGGTTTCGGTGTCCTCGCCCCAAACGGCCAGATCGGTTCGCGGGGTGGGCTGATGCAACATGGTCACCGACGCTCCGCGCATCCACGTGGCCTGGCAGGCAGGCGCGATGTCGACGGGCTGGCCGGCGAGAATCCCGATCGCGTCGCCGTGTTCGACCCCCGCGTCCGCCAGCGCACCCGCCATCCGGCGAGCCTGCTCGTGGATCTCACCCCACGACTGGCGTAACGCCGCCTCGGGCTCCCCGGTGACCAATCCACGCTTGCTGCTGCTTGCGGTCTCGAACATCTCGTCGGTGAACTTGCTCAACGCGTCATCTCCTCGTTCGACGGTCCCTCCGCGTCCCTCACCCTAAGCAATCCCGCGATGACCGGTGACCGTTACCGGCCGCGTATCCTTGACCTTTGCCGTTGCCGTGACTACGAGATAGAGGCCTTCGTGAGTACCCCGCCCAGTTCCCCCGACGTCGATGCAGCACTCGACGGGTCAGGACCGAACTCCGGCCCCGCTCGACACTCGGCCAGGGAACTCGACTTCGAGGTCGCGAGGCGTCGAACATTCGCGGTGATCTCGCACCCCGATGCCGGTAAGTCGACGCTCACCGAGGCCCTCGCCCTGCACGCCCGCGTCATCTCCGAGGCCGGTGCCATTCACGGCAAGGCCGGTCGCCGCTCCACCGTCTCGGACTGGATGGAGATGGAGAAGGCGCGCGGCATTTCGGTGAGTTCGACTGCGCTGCAGTTCAATTACCAGACGTCCCCCGACGCCGAGGTCACCAACGTGATCAACCTCGTCGACACCCCCGGGCACGCCGATTTCTCCGAGGACACCTACCGCGTCCTGACGGCAGTCGACGCGGCCGTCATGCTCATCGACGCCGCGAAGGGCCTCGAGCCGCAAACCCTCAAACTGTTCCAGGTGTGCCGCCAGTTCGGGATCCCGGTCATCACCGTCATCAACAAGTGGGACCGCCCGGGTCAGTCCCCGCTCGAACTGCTCGACGAGATCGAGTCACGTATCGGCCTGACCCCAACTCCCCTGTACTGGCCCGTCGGAATTGCAGGTGACTTCCGCGGCCTGCTCGATGTGCAGGACGGTAGCTACATCCGCTTCACTCGAACTGCGGGTGGTGCCACCATCGCGCCAGAAGAATTCATGACGGCCGAGGCCGCCGCGCAGCGCGAGGGCGTCGACTGGGACACCGCCGTCGAGGAGAGCGATCTGCTGATCTCGAGCGGCCAGCAACACGACCAGGAGATGTTCCTCGCCGGACAGACGTCGCCGGTGATCTTCGGCTCGGCGATGCTGAACTTCGGCGTGCGCCAGATCCTCGACACCCTGGTGGCGCTTGCCCCCGCACCCGGCCCCCGTGCCGACGTCTCCGACGGGGTGCGCGCGGTGACGGATCCCTTCAGTGCCGTCGTGTTCAAGGTGCAGGCCGGCATGGACACCGCGCACCGGGACCGCCTGGCCTTCATGCGCGTGGTCTCGGGTGTGTTCGAGCGCGGCATGGTCGTTACGCACGCACAGACCAAGAAGCCGTTCACCACCAAATACGCACTCACCGTCTTCGGGCGTGACCGGACGACAGTCGAGAACGCCTACCCCGGCGACATCGTCGGTCTGGTCAACGCCACCGCGCTCGCGCCCGGCCACACGCTCTACACCGACAAGAAGGTCGAATTCCCACCCATCCCGTCGTTCGCACCCGAGCACTTCTCGGCACTGCGCGTCGACAGCGCCGACAAGTACAAGAAGTTCCGCCGAGCCGTCGAGCAACTCGACTCCGAAGGTGTGGTTCAGGTGCTGCGCAACGACATTCGCGGCGACGCCTCCCCGGTTCTCGCGGCCGTCGGTCCGATGCAGTTCGAGGTGGTCACCGCACGAATGAAGACCGAATTCGGCGTCGACGCACGCATGGAACCCTTGGGCTACTCGCTCGCTCGGCGCACCGACGCGGCGTCGGCCGTCGAATTGGGTCGCCAACGCGGCGTCGAGATCTTCACCCGGACCGACGGTGCGCTACTGGCCCTCGTCAGCGACAAGTGGCGACTGCAGTACATCCAGAAGGAGATGCCCGAGCTGACCCTCGAGCCCCTCGTCGCCGCAGGCGATCAGTAGCCTGTCGCGGTGCTGACAGATCTGCTCGATGCCGAATTCAGCGTGCTGGGCCACCCGGTGCTGTGGCGCGAGGTGATCGGAAACGGCTTCGGACTGCTCTCCGCGGTCGGCGGGATGCGTCGAGTCGTGTGGGCGTGGCCGGTGGGGATCATCGGTAATGCGCTGCTGTTCACCGTCTTCATGGGCGGGGTGTTCCACACTCCGCAGGCACTCGATCTGTACGGACAAGCCGGACGGCAGCTGATGTTCATCGCCGTCAGCGCCTACGGGCTGGCTCGGTGGATGCGCGGTTCCAAGAACTCGGGGGCCGCCGTCGTTCCGCGCTGGGGCACCGCCCGCGAGCGACTCGTGATGATCACCGTCGCAATCGTCGGAACGATCGTGTTCGCGCAGCTGTTCGGGTACCTCGGTTCGTTCGGCAAGTGGGCCGATGCATGGATCTTCACCGGATCGATGCTGGCGACGTTCGGGATGGCCCGCGGGCTCACCGAATTCTGGCTCATCTGGATCGCGGTGGACATCGTGGGCGTCCCGCTGCTGGTGATAGCCGGTTTTTACCCGTCCGCCGTCCTCTACTTGGTATATGCCGGGTTTGTGACCTGGGGTTTCGTGGTGTGGTTCAGGATCCAGAACAAGCCTTTGGACCAAAAAATGGCGATCTAAACAATCGTGATGCTACTCTCAGGCGGTCCGAACAAACTTCGAGTACGTTTTGCGTGCTCGACGCCGAGTTGGGCGTCATGTGAGTTCTCCGATCATGGCGTCTCGGCGCGGAACCACCCGAGAATCACGATGAAGTGGAAAACGACATGACTAAGGGAACGAACTACCCATTGGCCGGTATCAAGGTCGGTGGCGCTCCCGCGCATCGTTTGGCGACGCCGCCGAAGTCCGATTCCACTCCGTCCAACGGTGCCCGCACCGACAGTTCGGTAGCTGCACCCGCCGAGAAGGCGGCCGAAACCACCACCGATTTCCCGGCGGCAGTGGTCACGTCCACCGACACGGTATCCGCTCCACAGCCCGCAGCATCAGAGAAGCCCGCCACGGAATCGAACGAGGTTGAAGTGACCACCAGCGATCAGATCTCAGAACACGGCCTGCCCACCAACGGCCGTTCCACCGCTCACGCCTCCAGCGGCAGCACGTCGCCGTCTCTCGGCCGCGGCCAGGCACCCGACCGTCGCACCGCCATGGGCGTCGCGTCGGTACGTATCGCGGGTCGGCTGACCCAGAACGAACTCGGCAGCCGCACCGGCGACATCCGCACCCCCGACACCTCCGTCGGTCCCGACGAGCTGCTTCAGCTCCTCGGCGAATACCTCGTCTCCGGTGGTCTGCAGAACCCGGAGATCCACGTGCGTTCCAACGGCCAGACCATCGTGCTGGACCTGCAGAACCCCGCCAAGGGTTACCGCTGAACCCCTGACGGTCACAGCAGCTGCTGGAAGGCCTCTGGTCGCACCATCTCGAGCACCAGAGGCTTCCACTGCGGCGCGCGGTCCTTGTCGACCAGCACTGCGCGCACCCCCTCGGCGAAGTCCGGTTCCGTGATGATCCATGTCGCCAGCCGCAACTCGCGATCGAGGCACTCCCGCAACGAACTGTCCGCCGCCCGCTCGATCAGGGCATCGGTGGCCATCAGGGACGTCGGCGACAGCGTCGCCAGCTGAGTCTTCGTGGTGCGAGACCACGCGGTATCGCACTCCAGTGCATCGATGACGTCGACGAGCGAGGTCTTCTCGAACACCGTGGCCACCCCCTTCGCGTCGAACGACAATTCCGTCGTCGGCGGCGGGGTCGCGTATCGCTCCAGCGCTTCACCGAGATCGGTGCCGCCGAGAATGTCGTCCTTCAGCGCCTGGACGGATTCGCTGGGACAGAAGTGTGTTGCCAAACCCAGTGCCACAGCGTCGGATCCGGTGATCCGGGTACCCGTCAGTGCCAGATATCGCCCGATGTGATCGGGCAACCGGGACAGGAAATAGCTCGAACCCACATCGGGAACGAATCCGATCGCCGTCTCCGGCATCGCCAGAACAGCGTTCTCGGTCACGATTCGAACGCTGCCGTGAACCGAGATACCGAGCCCTCCCCCGAACGCCGCGGCCTCGATGACCGCCACATACGGCTTCGGGTACGTCGCAATGATCTCGTCCAGGTCGTACTCGGCAGAGAAGTAACGCGGCCCGGCGTGGTGGTCACCGTCGATCACGGCCTGCCTGATGGCCTTGATGTCGCCGCCGGCGCAGAACGCGCGCGGTGAACTGCTGGTCACCAGAACCGAACCGACGGCGTCGTCGTCCCGCCACGCATCGAGTGCCGCGCGAATGCCGTCGATCATGGCCTCGTTCAACGAGTTCAGGGCCTCCGGCCGGTTCAGGACGATATGCCCGACACCACCGACAACCTCGGCTTCGACTACGGCCACTGCGGACTCCCTTTCCCCTGCTTCGATCGACGCGTAACAGTAGCGCTATTCGCGTGATTCGATCGAGCGCGGCCGCGCGTCGGAAGGGATGTCGGCGGGACGGCACTCGCGCTCCTCCGCAGTGAACCATCCGCGATACAAGAACAATTGGCCGAGCACCGGGCTCTTGACTTCGATCTCGATGCGATGGCGTTCCTCTGCAGCGTCCCACCACTCCCGGCCGATCGTGACCGCAGAGGCCACCTTCGGCAACTTCGGTGCAATGGGACCGAGCAGAAACCTCGGCACCTCGCTCTCGAGCACCAACCCACCGTCGGAGTCGACCGCACACGTGGTGTGCACCACCATGTCCGACGAGAAACCCAGGTAGTCGAGCGCATACGCGTCGGATTCGGCGGACGACACCATCACAGAATTCATCCCCTGCGGACGCGCGGCGAACGCGAAGCGGCGCACGAAAGACATTGTCTCGCGGCCCAATTCGTCCACGTACGCATAGTTGGCGATGGTGAAGGGCACATCCTTTCCCACCCCGGCAGGAAACAGGCCTCGCTTACGGCCGGCCCACAGCAGCGGCGGCGGAACGAGACGAGAATGAGTCATCTCCTCCATCACACCGACCCCGAACTGAGCCCGATGATCCGAGGACTGCAAACCGAAACGCCATTGGACCTTGGGATGCAGACGAGCGAAATCCGAACCCATCACTTCTGCGACGACCGATGCCATGACCACAGTATGCGCTGCGCGCATGTGCATGAAACTTCGTAGCAGGTTACGAGCCAGGAGTGGAGCCTGCGGAACGACCCACTACTCAGCCACTCACATGGGCGAAGCCCTCTACTCCAACTCGGCGGCCAGTTCCATCCAGCGTTCCTCGGCGACGTCCTTGTCGGCGAGAACCTGCTTGAGTTCGGTGTCGAGGGCCACGAGCTTGTCCGGAGCAGTGGCAGCCTCGGCGAGTTCGGCGTGCAGTTCGGTCTCCCGCTTCGACAGGCGAATGACGAGCTTCTCGAGCTTGCTGAGTTCCTTACGGGCAGCGCGCTCCGAAGCCGCGTCACGGGTTGCCTTCCGCGGCACCCCGCCGGTGGTCAACGAGTCCGGCGTCGCGTCGGCGGCGAGGACGGCCCGCCTACGCAGGTAGTCCTCGATGCCGCCGGGCAGGTTGGTGAGTTTGCCGTCACCGAACAGTGCCCACGTCGAGTCACAGATGCGCTCGATCAGGTACCGGTCGTGACTGATGACGACGAGCGTGCCGGCCCAGCCGTCCAGGATGTCCTCGAGCTGCTGCAGGGTGTCGATGTCCAGATCGTTGGTCGGCTCGTCGAGCAACAGCACGTTCGGCTCGGCCATCAGGACTCGCGTCAACTGCAGGCGGCGTCGTTCGCCACCGGACAGGTCTCCGACGGGCGTGCGTTGGCGGGCGGGGGTGAAGCCCAGCCGCTCCGCGAGCTGCCCAGCAGAAATCTCCTTGTCGCCCAACGTGATCCGCTCGGCCACTTCCTTGACCGCGTCGAGGACACGCAGCTTCTTGGGTAGGTCGTCCAATTCCTGCTTCAGCCAACCGATCTTTACGGTCTGGCCCTGGATGCGCTTGCCCGCAGCGGGCTGCAGTTCACCGGCGAGCGTGCGCAGCATCGTCGTCTTACCCGAGCCGTTGACGCCGACGAGACCGACGCGCTCGCCGGGAGCCAGACGCCACGTGAAGTCCTTGACCAGCTCACGGCCGTCGGGAGTTTCCAGGCGCGCGTCCTCGAGTTCGATGACGACCTTGCCCAGCCGGCGCTGGGCAAAGGAGGACAGCGCGACGGAGTCACGAGGCGGCGGTACGTCGGCAATCAGTGCCTCGGCGGCCTCGATGCGGTATTTGGGCTTGGACGTTCGCGCGGGAGCACCGCGGCGCAGCCATGCGAGTTCCTTGCGCGCGAGGTTGCGACGCCGCTCCTCCGATGCATCGGCCTGACGGGAGCGCTCTGCACGCGCGAAGACCCAATCGTTGTAGCCACCCTCGTAGGTTTCGATACCACCCCCGACGACCTCCCACGTCTGGTTGGCGACGGTGTCGAGGAACCAGCGATCGTGCGTGACGACCAACAATGCACTTCGACGGCTGACCAGGTGCGCGGCCAGCCACTGCACGCCCTCGACGTCGAGGTGGTTGGTGGGCTCGTCGAGCACCAACAGATCCAGATCCTGAACCAGGGCCGCTGCCAACGCGACTCGTCGACGCTCGCCACCGGAGAGGTTGTCGATCGGCGCGTCGAGTCCGGAGCTACCGGCCGGACCCAGATCGGCAATACCGATGCCCGTCAGAATGTTCCGCACCCGGGAGTCGCCGGCCCACTCGTGCTCGGCCATCCCGAGCGGATCGAGTACCACCTGACCGACCGTCGACCCGGGCGGCAACACACCACGCTGAGTGACGACGGCCATCCGCAGTCCGTTCACTCGGCTGACGCGTCCCGAATCGGGGGGTTCGATGCCGGCGAGAACCTCGAGGGTGGTGGTCTTGCCGCCGCCGTTGAGGCCCACCATGCCGATGCGTTCGCCCTCCTGTACACCGAGGGAGACGCCGTCGAGCAGAGGCTTGACGCCGAAAGACTTACTGACGTTTTCGAGATTGACGAGATTGACCATCAGGAAAAACCATTCGATTCACTAGTGACCACACGAGCACCGGGAACCGGTCCACTCGCAACACGGACGGTGCGGCACACGCCTGCACCGGACAACTCAGCGCTCACCGACACCGCCGCATCGGCGTCGGCGCACAGGAACGCGCAGGTGGGGCCCGAGCCGGACACGATGCCGGCCAACGCACCCGCGGTGACACCTGCTCTCAGCGTGCGACGCAACTGCGGCATCAGCGACACTGCCGCGGCCTGCAGATCGTTGCCCAACAGCGGGGCGAGGGCCCGCGCATCACCCGACGCGAGGGCATGCATCAGATCCTCGGTTCCGCCGAGCCTGGGCGGATCGCCCTTGGCCCGCAACTGATCGAGCTCGCCGTACACGGCCGGGGTCTGCAGACCACCCTTCGCCAATGCCAGAACCCAATGAAAGTTGTTACGCGAGAGCACCGGAAGCAACTTCTCACCGCGGCCGGTACCGACGGCAGTACCGCCGTGCAACGAGAACGGCACATCGCTACCGAGTTCGGCCGCCACCTCGTCGAGCTCGTCACGCGAGAGCTCCAGATGCCACATCGCGTTGAGCGCAACCAACGTCGCGGCAGCATCCGCACTACCGCCCGCCATGCCACCGGCCACCGGAATGCCCTTGTCGATGGTGATCTCCACCGACGGCTCGCGCCCGACCCGACGGCCCAACAGCTCGGCGGCCTTCCAGACCAGGTTCCGCGAATCCGTCGGAACGACCTTCGCGTCGTCGCCGCGCACCCGAACCGACAACGCCTTCGCCGGAACGACCGACAACTCGTCGGAGAGAGACAGCGCCTGGAACACCGTCGTCAACTCGTGAAAGCCGTCGGGACGCAGGTCACCGACCGAAAGATGCAGATTCACCTTCGACGGGGCCCGAACGACAACGGGCGTGGGAACGACAGACAGCACGTTTAACCACAGTAGTGGAGAAACAGGGGCTGGGTTCACCATCGAACCGCTCACCTGGGGGTACTCAATGTCACGTTGAGTGGACTGGAGTGCAGCCTGCGGAACGACCATCGAGCACTTTCGGGTGTCAATGTAACGTTGAGTGGACTTTTCGGGGGTCGATGTCACGTTGAGTGGACTTCGGTGGCGGCAAAAAAGCACAAAGAGGACCGAAGATGTCCGCATTCGGTGGCATTGTGTGGATATGAAGGAAACCTCGGCTCGGCTGTTGCGGCTGTTGTCGCTTCTGCAGACCCGGCGCGATTGGGCGGGTGCAGAG
Source organism: Rhodococcus sp. IEGM 1354 (assembly GCF_030056855.1). Classification (NCBI taxonomy): domain Bacteria; kingdom Bacillati; phylum Actinomycetota; class Actinomycetes; order Mycobacteriales; family Nocardiaceae; genus Rhodococcus; species Rhodococcus sp. IEGM 1354. The sequence continues at coordinate 494,447 of NZ_JASHKT010000003.1, read as the reverse complement.
CTGGCGGACCGGCTCGACGTGACGCCTCGGACGCTGCGGCGCGACGTCGACAAGCTGCGCGACATCGGCTACCCGGTCAATGCGACGCCGGGAGTCGGCGGCGGCTATCAGTTGGGGCCGGGTGCCGAGATGCCCCCGCTACTGCTCGACGACGACGAGGCCTTGGCGGTGGCGTTCGGTCTGCAGTCGGCGGCTGGTGGGTCGGTGGCGGGGATCGGGGAGGCGTCGCTGCGTGCGTTGACGAAGCTCAGGCAGGTGATGCCGTCGCGTATCCGGCATCGGCTCGATGCCCTCCGTATCGACGTGGTGGAACAGACGTCGCGGTCTGCGGTGGACGCCTCTGTGCTGTCGACGGTGGCTGCGGTGTGTCACGGGCACGAACGGCTGCGATTCGATTACCGCAAGCACGACGGTTCCGAGTCCCGACGTGAGGTGGAACCCTACAGCCTGGTGCGTGCGGGAGCGCGGTGGTATTTGCTGGGTTGGGATGTGCTGCGCCAGGATTGGCGATCGTATCGAGTGGATCGCCTAATTCCGAAGATTCCGACGGGTCCTCGGTTCACCCCGCGAGAGTTGCCTGCAGGCGGGGCGGCGGCGTTCGTCTCGAAGGGAATCGATCGCGCGTTCACCCAGGTTCAGGCGCGCATTCGCTTGCATGCGCCGATCGAGACGATCGCCCCGATGGTCGACGAGCAATGGGGCGCAATCGAATCCATCGACGACACCTCGTGTGCGGTGGTGCTCTCGGGAGACTCATTACCGTCTATTGCCCGCTGGCTGGCTGCCTTCGACACCGACTTCACCGTGCTCGACCCGCCGGAACTGAAGGAGGAATGCCGCGTGGTCGCCGAGCGGCACGCGAGACTGACCGAGCGATACCTCGCCGCGGTTCACCCTCCGGTAACCGACGCGTGAGTCAATGGGTCCATGACGACCCCACTCGGTTTCGACCCGACCTTCCTGGCCGACATCGACGTTCCGCTGCCGAGTCGGGCAGGCCTGGTGGTTCTTCCGTACACGCATTTCTCGGTGTCGATCGATCCCGTCCGACGCCTGGCGGCGGTCACCGGCGTGAACATCGACGGCGCGAGCCTCAAAGATGTCGAGCGAGGCGATGATTGGCGTCTGGACGAGCGACTTCCGGCGTCGCAGCAGGCGGGTAACGAGTTGTACTCGAACAACGACCTCGACCGTGGACATCTCGTTCGCCGACGAGATCCGGTGTGGGGCGAGCTGTCGGTCGCGACGCGTGCCAATGCGGATACCTTCCACTACACGGTGTGCGCTCCGCAGACGGCCACTCTGAACCAATCGAAAACTCTGTGGCTGGGGCTCGAGGATTACGTACTGGGCCATGCCGAGCAGTACGGGCAACGACTCTCGGTGTTCAGTGGCTGCATCTTCGCCGACGACGATCCGATCTACCGAGGCATTGCCATACCGCGTCGCTTCTTCAAGATTGCCGCATGGTCCCAGGATTCGGCACCGGCATCCACCGGATACGTGCTCGATCAGTCGCCGTCACTCGACCCGATTCTCGACAAGCCGCTTCGGGTCGAGACCGATCCCCCACCGCTCGGCCCGTACCGCACGTATCAGGTTCCGGTAGCAGACATCGCGTCGGCGACCGGCTTGGAGCTGGGAAGTCTCACCGAGGCCGACCGGTACGCACCTGTCGCGGCGGCACGCGCCGAGGCGTCGAAGTGGACCGAACTGACCCGACTGTCGGACATTCACCTGTAAGGACGAGACGTCAGGCCTCGGTAGCCGCCAGGCGAACGAACGCTGCCGCGTCGATCGTTTCGCCGCGGGCCGTGGGATCGATTCCGGCCTCGCGGAGTCTGCGCTCGGCGGCGACGGGTGAACCTGCCCACCCTGCGAGGGCGGCTCGTAATGTCTTGCGGCGCTGGGCGAATGCGGCGTCGATGACGGCGAAGACCGACTTCCGGTGTGCAGTGTCGGTCGGCCACGGCGGCTCGGCGTATCGATCGATGCGCACCAGCCCCGATTCCACTTTGGGAACCGGCCAGAACACCGAACGGCCTACTGCCCCGGCCCGTTTGACGTCCCCGAAGAATCGGGCCTTGACGCTGGGAATGCCGTAGATCTTGCTTCCCGGTACTGCGGCGAGGCGATCGGCGACCTCGGCCTGGACCATCACCACGGCGACTCGAAGGCTGGGTAGCTCCGAGAACAGGTGGATCAGCACCGGCACCGCGACGTTGTACGGCAGGTTCGCCACCAATGCCGTCGGGTGTCCAGGAATGTCCTCGGCCCGTACGCGCAACGCGTCGGCTTCGATGACCGTCAACCGTTCGGCAAGGGTGGGGGCGCGGTCGGCCACTGTGATGGGCAAGCGGGTCGCGAGCTTGGGGTCGATCTCGACCGCGACGACCCCGTCGGCCACATCGAGCAGAGCGAGAGTCAACGATCCGAGGCCGGGACCGACTTCGAGGACGGTGTCCTGAGGTCCGACACCGGCGGAGGCGACGATGCGTCGCACGGTGTTGGCGTCGTGCACGAAGTTCTGGCCGAGTTGTTTGGTGGGTCGCACGTCGAGCTCGGCAGCGAGAGAGCGGACTTCGGCAGGACCGAGCAGAGCCGCAGCTCCCCTCACATGTTCGGACACGGTGCGAACTCTACGGGCGGGCAGGTGATCAGCGGTAACCCAGACGCGAGGTGCATGCCGGCCATGCGCCCCAGCCCTGCGACTTCTGCGTCACCGATGCGATGGCGATCTGTTCTTCGCGGGTGGCGAGATCGGCGCGCGGTGCGTATTTGAGACCGCCCTGGCGTTCCCAGGTGTTCTGGTCGAACTGCACGCCGCCGTAGAAACCGTTGCCGGTGTTGATGGCCCAGTTGCCGGTTGCCTCACACTGAGCAAGCGCGTCCCAGATCGCACCGTTCTCCACGGGTGGGACCTCGGTGCCGGGCTTGGCTCCGACGCGAACGGTCTTGGGCTGCGCGGGCACCTTGATCACTTCGTCGACCTTCTCGCGTCCGGCCTCGACCCCGTTGACCATGTTGATCTTCCAGGTGATGTCGGAGATACCGGGAGCGCCGGGGTTCTCGACGACGGTCTTGCTCATGTTCATCGTCGGATCCTCGATGCGCTGTTCCGGGGCATCGGTGTCGGTGGTCTCGGTCTTGGTGACGGTTCGGTCGCGCGTGACGACGATCTCGGCACCGTCGGTGACGGCGGCATCCGGGTCCGGTGACACGGTGTCTGCCTCTTCCAACGGCTTGCCCGCTGCTTCGAGGAAGTCGCGCACGGTCGGAGCGGCGAGCGTCATCGGCGTTGCCGGACTGCCTCCGTCGACCAGCAAGACCTGCTTGGGCAGGGCCACGTCCAGTTCGGTGCCGTCGAGGGGCAACCGCTCGGAGCGAGACGCCGACACGTGGACGTCCTCGGCGAGGCCCGTCTGCTGCAGAGCTTCCTCGACGGTCAACGCGGTGGTCCAGATCTCCTCCGGCTTGCCGTCGACGTTCAGGGTGATCTCGCGAGCGCGGCGCAGCACGACGGTGTCGCCGTCGCTCAGCCCGGAGTCGGGCGCGGGAACGACCAGATCCTTGTCCGACGGCGCATAGCCGGCATCGACGAGAGCGCTGTTGACGTCGGTCTTCATCGTGCTCAGCGAAATCATGTCGCCGTCGACGTCGATGGTCACGGTTTTGTGACGGCTCACCGCCATCACGCCCCCGGCGACCAGCGTCATCAACAGGGCCGCGATGACCAGGTAGAGCGTGGTCGAACGAGCGGAGTTGAGGCGTCTGATAGTCGACAAGTTTCGTATTCCTGGCGTTTGCAAGCGTGACTTCGGGGTCGAAACGCCCGAGTTCGGTCACGGTACGGTAACGAATTAGTACCTCCGCCGCAACCCAAGGAGCTAGAGCCCGTACACCCGCTCGGCATTTGCCGTCGCATGCGCCGCCAGTTCGGCCGGGTCCTGGCCACGAACCTCGGCCAGCGCCCGGGCGGTGTACGGCAGGCAGTACGGCTCGTTGGGTGCACCTCGAAACGGATGCGGAGTGAGAAACGGAGCATCCGTTTCCACCAGCACCAACTCGTCGGGCACCAGCACTGCGGCCTCACGCAGCGCATGCGCGTTCTTGAAGCTGACCGTCCCCGAGAAGCTGAGAACGTAACCGGCGTCGACGCAGGCCTTGGCGGTCTCGGGTCCGCCGGAGAAGCAGTGGAAGATCACCGTCTCCGGAGCGCCCTCGGCGACCAGGACCGCGAGCAGATCCTCGTCGGCCTCGCGGTTGTGGATCATCAGCGGCTTCCCGAGGCGCTTGGCGAGATCGATGTGCCAGCGAAACCCCTCGTGCTGCTCGGGGACCGTCGCACAGTCGTCGAGCTTGCCGGGCCAGTAGTAGTCAAGACCCGTTTCGCCGATGGCGACCACGCGGGGATCGGTTGCGAGTCGTTCGATCTCGGCCTTCGCTGCGTCGTCGAGCACGTTCGCGCGGGTGGGATGGATCGCGACCGCCGCCCACACCCGCGGATCCCAGGACGCAGCGTCGACGGCGAAGCGCGCGGCGTCGAGGTCGTCGGCGATCGTGACCACCCGGGTGACCCCCACCGACTCTGCGCGATCGACGATCGCGGCCACGCTCGCGGCATCTGTCGCTCCGCAGGCATCGAGGTGGGTGTGGGCGTCGACGAGGGTGCCGACGGCATCGGGCAACGGTGGCGCGGGACGTTCTCTACTCACGCTGGATAGAGTAGGCGCACCATGACTGCGCCAGCTGATGCCTCACGGCCACCCTTCTACGTCACCACGGCAATCGCGTACCCCAACGGAGCACCCCACATCGGGCACGCGTACGAGTACATCGCCACCGACACGATCGCGCGCTTCAAGCGCCTCGACGGCTACGACGTGCGTTTTCTGACGGGAACCGACGAGCACGGCCTCAAGATGCAGCAGACCGCGCAGAACGAGGGCATCGACGTCCGCGAGCTCGCAGCGCGCAATTCCGACGCCTTCCAGGCGGCTCACGATCTGCTGCAGAGCTCCTACGGTCGCTTCATCCGCACCACCGATGCCGACCACCACGCCGCGAGCCAGGAACTGTGGCGGCGGATGGAAGCGAACGGCGACATCTACCTCGACTCGTACTCCGGCTGGTACTCGGTCCGCGACGAGGCGTTCTACACCGAGGCCGAGACCACCCTGAACGAAGACGGCTCCCGCGTCGCGACCGAGACGAACACGCCGGTCGAATGGACCGAGGAGTCGTCGTACTTCTTCCGGCTCTCGCAGTACCAGGACAAGCTGCTCGAGATGTACGACGCGTCGCCCGATTTCATTGCGCCGAACACGCGCCGCAACGAGATCGTCAACTTCGTCAAGGGCGGTCTGCGCGACCTCTCGATCTCCCGGACCACCTTCGACTGGGGTGTGCCGGTACCCGGCGATCCCGCGCACGTGATGTACGTGTGGGTCGACGCGTTGACCAACTACCTGACCGGTGCGGGTTTCCCCGAGACCGACTCGGAGGCGTACCGGAAGTTCTGGCCCGCCGATCTGCATGTCATCGGCAAGGACATCACGAGATTCCACACCGTCTACTGGCCGGCGTTCCTGATGTCGGCAGGCATCGAGTTGCCCAAGCGGGTGTTCGTGCACGGGTTCTTGAATGTCAAGGGCGAGAAGATGTCCAAGTCTCTGGGCAACGTTCTGACTCCCGACTCGTTGGTGGAGAACTACGGCCTCGATCCGGTGCGCTTCTTCTTCCTCCGCGAGGTCTCGTTCGGGCAGGACGGCAGCTACAGCCACGAGGCGATCGTTGCCCGCGTCAACGCCGATCTGTCCAACGAACTGGGCAACCTCGCGCAGCGTTCGTTGACGATGGTGGCCAAGAACCTGGAGGGAAAGCTTCCGACACCGGGTGCGTTCACCGCCGAGGACGAGGCGATGCTGGCCCGCGCGGACGCGCTGCTGGAGATCTGCCGCCGCGAATTCGACGTGCAGGCAATCCATTCCGCGCTCGAAGCGATCTGGTCGGTACTCGGCGAGACGAACCGCTACTTCTCGCTGCAACAGCCATGGGTGCTGCGCAAGACCGACCCCGATCGCATGGCCACCGTGCTGTACGTGACGATCGAGGTGCTGCGCATCGTGAGCATCCTGACTCAGCCCGTCATGCCCGATTCCGCGTCGCGCATCCTCGACCTGCTCGGGGCATCGAACCGCGAATTCGCGGACATCGCAACACGTTCGGTGCCCGAAACCGCTCTCCCGGCCCCGACGCCGGTGTTCCCCAAGTACGAGTAGAGCGCTCCGCGCATGTGAGTGGAACTTCGTAGCCCACTACGAAGTTCCACTCACATGCGGCTACACCGCTTTCTCGAGCTCCTCCAACGTGTTCTCGAGATGCGTCAGCATCCGCTGGAGGTGCGGCACACTGCGTCGGCAGCCGATGAGCCCGAAGTTCAACGAGTCGCCGTTGCTGGCGACGGTGATGTTGAGCGCCTGCCCATCGGCCACGATCGACGCCGGGTAGATGCCGTCGAGTTTCGCGCCGTTCCAGTACAGATCCTCCTTGGACCCCGGCACGTTGGAGATGATGACGTTGAACGGCGGCGGGGTGTAGTCGACGAATCCCGGTACTGGCCCGAACAGCAACGGGGCCATGGTGATTGCGCCGACGGCAAGAGCCTCGAGGGTGTTGAGCTCACCCATCATCTGCTTCCCTCGGACGGTGGACTGCTTGATGCGTTCGAGACGGAGCAACGGATCGGATTCGTCGGTTCCCAGATTGCACAGGATGGTCGTCACGGAGTTACCCGCGTCCTTGCTGTCGCCCTCCTTGCGGAGAGATACCGGAACCATGGCGATCAAGGGCTCCTCGGGCAACGCGTTCTGATCGATGAGATACGCGCGCAACGCTCCGGCGCACATCGCGAGCACCATGTCGTTGAGCGTGGCGTCGAGCGCCGTGCCGACCTTGCGAATTCGCTCGATCGACCAACTCTCGGCGGCGAACCGGCGGGCTCCACCGATCGGCACGTTGAACATCGTCCGCGGAGCCTGCAGCGGTAGCTGTGCACCCTGTTTCTTCAACGCGCGCAACCCGATTCGAGCGGATGCCGGCGCAAAATCGACCAGGTCGCCGGCAATCTTGCGTCCCATCGAGAGCCCGCTACCGAGCTGCGCCAACCGCCCGGGCTGCTCGGCGTCGGCCTGCTTCGCGCGCTTACGGAACAACGACGGGTCCCAGGTGGCGACCCCGTTGCGATCTTCCGGATCGTCGGTGAGCGTGCGCATAGACAGCTTGAGAGCGCTGACGCCGTCGACCAAGGAGTGATGCATCTTGGTGTACAACGCAATTCGTCCGTCGGCCAGCCCCTCGATGATGTGCAGTTCCCACATCGGTCGGTACCGATCCAACGGTGCACTGTGATTCAGAGACAAGAACTGGAACAACTCACGGATGCGTCCCGGCGAGGGCAACACGGCACGTCGGACGTGGTACTCGAAGTCGACATCAGGGTCGTAGGCCCACGCCAGGTTTCCCATGATCTGCACGGGCCGGGCAGGCCGCTTGCGGAACAACTCGTGCACCTCACCGGTGGTGAACTTGTGGTGCACCTCCTGCGCGAACTCGTGCGGATCGCCCGGGGGAACGAACAGTTGCAGCCCGCCCACGTGCATCGGGTGCTCCCGTGATTCGGCTATCAGAAACATCGATTCGGTGATGGGCATGAGTGCCATGAGCTGTCCTTCTCCCCTTTGTTTCATGTCACGTTACGGCACCGAATGTGACTCAGAACACGACCTTACGTGCGCTCACGAAATCCCACCCGCTATTGTCCGTTACGAGGGGTTCCAAACAGAACGGGGATCCGACGCACGGCGCACACGCGCCCTGCACAGCCAACGGGGATGGAGGCGACGGCTATGAATCCGGCGCTCACCGTAGTGAAAACGTCCGAGGCGGCAGCCACTGCGCGCCGCCGCGATATCCGCGGAGCAAGTCTGCAGTCGCAGATCCTGTCCAAGTACCTGCAGTTCACCGTGCGGCCGTTCCTGACGGTGTGGGCGCAGGCACCGTCACTGCCGTGGCCGATGGGTTTGGTCGACTACGCGGGTCTGCTCGTCCCCCAGATCAGCGGCACCACCCGCAGTCGCGTCATGCTCTCCGAGTGCGAGGCCGAGTGGATTCGTGCCGAAGGCAGTGGAAACGATCGTGTCGTTCTCTACATGCACGGCGGTGCCTTCGTCTGCTGCGGACTGCGGACGCATCGGCGGATGACCTCACGGGTCTCCAAGAGCGTCGACGGCGCAGTCCTGTCGGTGAATTACCGCATGATGCCGCGCAACCCGATCTCGCACGCCGTCGAGGACGGGGTCGACGCCTACCGCTTCCTCCTCGATTCCGGCTACCGCCCGGACCAGATCCTCATGGGCGGGGATTCGGCGGGCGGATATCTCGCTTTCATGGTCACCCTGGCGCTGCGGACCGTCGGCCTGCCCGCACCGGCCGGGATCTTCACGATGTCGCCACTGACCGACATGGACCCCACCGGCAAGCTCACCCACGAGAACGCCGGCAAGTGTTCGGTGTTCCCGTCCAATGCCGTTCCTGCGCTGACCGCGCTCGCCGATCGTGTCGACGCCCGCATCGTCGTCGAAGGTGAACGCGGCCCACGGGTCTCACCGGTCGACGGCGATCTCGCCGGCCTGCCGCCCGTGCTGATCCAGGTCGGATCGACCGAAATGGTCTATGCCGACGCCGAACTCATGGCTCAGCGCCTCGCCGTTGCCGGAGTCGATTGCGAACTCCAGGTCTTCGAGGATCAGGTGCACGTGTTCCAGGCAGCCGACTTCGTCCCCGAAGCCCGACGCGCACTACGCGCCATCGGCGAGTTCGCCCGCAACGTCAGCCCCCGTACAGAAAGCTGAGATACCTTCTCCCCATGGCAGTCACAGTGAACAAGTCCGTCGACATCGAGGCGGACGCAGCGACAATTCTCGACGTCCTCGCCGATGTCGAAGGCATCCCGTCGTGGTCTCCCGTGCACAAGAAGTGCGAGGTGGTCGACCGCTTCGACGACGGTCGGCCGAACCACGTCAAGATGAAGGTCTCGATCATCGGTATCAACGACGAGCAGTTGGTCCAGTACACCTGGAGCGAGAACGAGGTGTCGTGGAGCTTGGTGGAGAGCACCCAGCAGAAGGCTCAGGAAGGCCGATACACGTTGACGCCCAAGGATAACGGGACGCACGTCGAATTCGAGCTGACCGTCGACCCGAAGGCTCCCCTGCCCGGCTTCCTCGTGAAGAAGGGCACCAAGACCATTCTCGAAGCAGCGACCGAAGGGCTACGCCAGCACGTGGTGGGCTGAGCGTCACTGGTCCTTGCGGGCAGCGAGAACGGCCTCGTACACCTCGCGTTTGGACACGCCTGCGACGGCCACCTGAGCGCAGGCGTCCTTCAAACGCATGCCCGACGCCACGAGCGATTCCACCTCGGCGACGAGATCCTCGGGTTCCTCGGCGATGGCGACTGCTCCTTCGAGTACGACGGTGATCTCACCGCGGACTCCGTCACGTGCCCAGTCGAGCAGCTCCCCCAGGCCGCCGCGGCGGACCTCCTCGTAGGTCTTGGTGAGCTCTCGGCACACCGCAGCGCGGCGAGCGGGACCGAGAACGTGCACGGCGTCCTCGAGACACGCGACGAGCCGATGCGGGGCCTCGAAGAAGACGATGGTGCGCGGTTCGGCGAGCACCGACTGAAAATAGGTACGCCGCTGTCCCTGCTTGCGCGGGGCGAACCCGTCGAAGCAGAACCGTTCGACCGGTAGCCCCGACAGCGCCAGCGCGGTCGTGACGGCGGACGGGCCGGGCAGGCAGGTCACCGGCAGGTCGGCATCGACGCAGGCTGCGACCAACCGGTAGCCCGGATCGCTCACCGACGGCATGCCTGCGTCGGTCACCAGCAGCACGGTCTTTCCCTCGGTGACGGCCTCGACCAGCGCGGGTAGCCGCGCCGTTTCGACCTGGTCGTAGAAACTGACGACCCTGCCCCCGATCGCAACGCCGAGCGAGGATGCCAGTTGTTTGGTACGTCGGGTGTCTTCGGCGGCCACGATATCGGCACTGCCGAGGGCATCGCGCAGGCGCTGCGAGGCGTCTCCGACGTCGCCCATCGGGGTGGCAGCAAGGATGAGCATGTCTCCAGTGTCTCCCATGCGGTGCAGCGGCCTGCCGCCCGCTCCGGAACACCGCCTACGATCGGTACGTGACCTTGCTGACCTCTGAGCGCTCCGGCGACCGGTCGATGGTCAGTCCCGGGCCAACCGTTGCCGCGCGCGACTGGTTCCACGACACCGATGTACGACGCGGTTGGATCGTCACCCTCGTCGTCACCGCCATCTGTGCGATCACGCGCTTCACGATGTTGCGCTACCCCACCGACGCCGGAACGCCGGTGTTCGACGAGAAGCACTACGCACCGCAGGGTTATCAGGTGCTCACCGGCGGCGGGCTCGAGGACAATCCGGCCTACGGACTGGTGGTGCACCCGCCGGTCGGCAAGCAGCTGATCGCCGTCGGCGAGGCGTTGTTCGGCTACAACGGTTGGGGATGGCGTTTTTCGTCCGCGGTTGCAGGAACGCTGTTGGTACTGCTGGTGATTCGCATCGTCCGACGCCTCACCCACTCGACGCTCATCGGTGCGATCGCCGGAATCCTGCTCATCGTCGACGGTGTCACGTTCGTCAGCAGCCGTATCGGCATGCTGGACATCTTTCTGGCCCTGTTCGTCACCGCTGCTCTGGGTTGCCTGGTGGTAGACCGCGACGACGTGCGAAAGCGATTGTGGACGGTGCGAGCCGAGGGCCGCATGGACGTCAGCGACCTCGGCCCTCGAATGGGTGTGCGGTGGTGGCGTTTCGGGGCCGGCATCATGCTGGGCCTGGCATGCGGCACCAAGTGGTCGGGTCTGTACTTCATCGCGTTCTTCGGCTTGCTGAGCGTGGCGTTCGACCTGGCTGCTCGTCGCTCGTACGGGGTGCGCCGACCGTGGCGGGGAACGGCAGTGCGCGACATCGGACCCGCGCTGTACGCGCTGGTGATCGTTCCGATCGCCGTGTACCTGATGACGTATTGGGCGTGGTTCACCTCCGAGACCGGTGTCGACCGGCACGAGGTGGGCAACGGCATCGGGTTCGGCGGACCGTTCTCCTTCGTCCCCGGTGCACTGCGGTCGCTCTGGTACTACAGCGGCAGTGTGCTCGATTTTCATGAGGGACTGACCAATTCGGCAGGCAATCGGCACCCGTGGGAATCCAAGCCGTGGACGTGGCCGATGGGCCTACGCCCCATGCTGTACTACTTCGCCGACGGCGAGAGCGTGTCGGGTTGTTCGGCGTCGTCGTGCGTGAAGGCGATCATGCTGATCGGTACGCCCGCGATGTGGTGGTTGGCATTACCGATGCTCGCCTGGACGCTGTGGTCCGTTCTCGTACGACGAGATTGGCGTTACGCCACAGTTCTCGTCGGATACGGTGCCGCACTGTTGCCCTGGTTCGCGACCCTCGACCGGCAGATGTACTACTTCTATGCGGTGGCGCTCGCGCCGTTCATGGTGATGGGCTTCGCACTGGTGCTGGGCGACATCATCGGAAAAGCGAGCGCCTCGGCCGAGAGACGCGGCACCGGACTGCTCTTGGTGTGCCTGTACATCGCGGTGGTGATCGCCAACTTCGTGTGGCTGTGGCCGATCCTCACCGCGATGCCGATCACCCCGCAGATGTGGCAGGAACAATTGTGGTTACCGAGCTGGCGCTGAGCGCCCCACCCGGCTCGCTACCGACTACTGCAGAATTGCGGTCTTGCCCTTGGTGATTCCGTCGATGCTGATGCGACCGGCACCGAACGCCGCGAGCATGAGTGCGCCTACCCCGAGAGCGACAACGAGCTCGTAGCCGTTTTCTGTTGCGAAGACCCCGTTCTCGAAGTGGACGAGGAATGCAGCTCCCAACATGTCGACGAACAGCAGCAGACCGGCGATCGGAGTGAAAATGCCGAGAACCAGTGCGCCGCCGCCGATGAGCTCGACGAACGTTGCGAAGTAGGCAGACGCCGTGGGCACCGGAATGTTCATCGTTTCGAAACTGGCTGCAGTGCCGTCGAGGCCGTAGGTGTTGAGCTTCTGCCACCCGTGGGCGATGAAGACGACTCCCAGGCCGATACGGGCTACGAGGGCGACGGCGTCACGGACGAGTGTTGAGTTCATTGATAGGCATCCTTCTGGCGCGGCTGAATGGGCAGCACCACCCTGACAGAAGGAGGTTGAAGCGTCAACTTACCGGCCGCCTGCCCCTTTCAGAGCAGCTTCGAGGAACGTTCTCGCCTGGTCGTCGTCGAGACCGATAGATCTGACGGCCCGTACGAATTCCGTTGCCGCCCTGGCTGCAATATCTCGCGACGGATCGCCACCGGATGCGACGAACGAACCGGACCTGCCCCGCGTCTCGATGATTCCCTGCTGTTCGAGCTCCCGATAGGTCTTCGCCACCGTGTTCGGCGCGATCTTCAACTCTTCGGCCAACCCGCGAACCGTAGGAATCTTGGTTCCGGCGATGAGATCCCCGGACCGCACCAATCCCAGAATCTGCATCCGCAATTGCTCGAACACCGGGGTCGTGTTCGACGGATCGATGCTTACGCGCACAACTGCCTCATCGAACCGCGTCGACAGCGTCAGCAATGGACGTCGACCCGGATGTGAGCATCAGCGTCTTGCCGATGGCGCTGCCGGTGTCGATCAGGCGGGCGACGACCGCTGCAACGTCTGCACGGGTCACCTCGCCGGGCTCGAGTGGAGGCTCGGTGAGCGATACCGAGTCCGTCGGATCCTCGTCGGTCAGCTTGCCGGGACGGAGAACCGTCCAGTCCAAGTCCGCGCGGGACGAAACATCCTCTTCCGCAGCAGTTTTGGCCCGGATGTATGCTTTCCATCCCTCGTCGAGGTCGTCCGCGACCGGCTCACCGGCCCCGAAGGAACTGATCAGGACGTAGCGGCGAACGCCGGCCTTCTCGGCGGCGTCGGCCAGCAACACCGCGCCGGCCCGGTCGACGGTGTCCTTGCGCTCGGGGCCGCTGTTGGGACCTGCACCGGCCGCGAACACCACTGCGTCGGCACCGGCGAGAACGTCGGCCAACTCGTCGACGGACGCGGACTCCAAGTCGATGACCTGCGGCAGCGCACCGAGGGCCGTGACGGCATCGACGTGGTCGCTGTTGCGTATGAGCGACACAGCGCGGTCACCGTGCGCCGTGAGAACCTGCGTGAGATGTTGGGCGATCTGGCCGTGCCCACCTGCAATGACAATGCGCTTGTCGGTCATGCGACTACTCCCGTTCCTGGCGTTGATCTGTCGCGTTGGCTACCCGCGTGACAGGATTGCAAACATGACCCGGGCCGCGACCATCTATCACAACCCACGCTGCAACACCTCCCGCACCGTTCTGAAGATGATCGAGGATGCGGGCGTCGTTCCCCAGGTCGTCAAGTACCTCGAGACCCCGCCGACCGAAGACGAACTCCGCACGCTGCTCGCCGACGCGGGACTCGAACCACGTCAGGCTGTTCGCACCCGCGAGAGTATCTACAAGGAACTCGAACTGGCGGTGGCCGATGACGAGACCTTGATTGCGGCGATGGCGGCGCACCCGATTCTGATCGAACGCCCGATCGTGGTCACCGACAAGGGAACCGTGCTGGCTCGCCCCGCCGACAGGGTCCTCGCCGTCCTCTAGAAATCTTTTGTCCGTCAAAGCCTTTCGCGCGACACCGGGCACGACATACACCGAGGGCCACCCCGGCCCGAGCCCAACTCGGATCCGGAGATTCGCAACACCTCGATGCCCGACGCCTCGAGCCGCGCATTGGTCTCGACGTTGCGTTCGTAGGCGACGACCACCCCCGGGGAGATGGCGAGGGTGTTGTTGCCGTCGTCCCATTGCTCGCGTTCGGCGGTCACATGATCGAGTCCGGTGTCGATCAACCGGAGTTTGCCGATCCCCATCGCATCGGCGGCGGCTTCGAGGAACGGGTCGGCGCCGCGAATACTGACACCCGCATCCTCACGGTGAATCGTGAACGCGGACAACGTGTCCTGAATCGCCGGATACATCACGACCGCGTCGGTGTCGACCATCGTGCAGACGGTATCGAGGTGCATCGACGCCCGCTCCTGCGCGATCGGCACCACCAACACGCTGTGTGCCAGATCGTCCTCGAACAGACTGCGCGCCAACGCTTCTGCGCCCGCAGGGGTGGTGCGCTCCCCCACACCCACCGCTACCACGCCGGGAGCGAGCAGCAACACGTCCCCGCCTTCGACCGGAGCGGTACGGGATTCGTACGCACGTCGCACGCCCTTGAACATGGGATGGAATGCGTAGATCAGATCGGTCAGCGACGTTTCCCGCACTCGGGCAGGCAAGGCCAGGGAGGTGATCGCCACTCGGTTGTCGATCCAGAACGACGAGTCACGGGTGAACAGCAGATTGGGTAGCGGATCGATGACGAAGTCGCCTCCGTGATGCATGCGGCGAACCAGCGAGGCACCACTGGGCTCGGACTCGCCGGACTCGGCTTCGAGCAACTCGTCGAACGTCATGCCCGCCATCAGGATCCGGGCCAGATCGGCTGCCGGGATACCGCGCAGATACTGGGCGAGATCCTCGGCGAGCGCCCGTCCCAGCCGCCGGGCGTCGACGGCAGCCGAGATGCCCTGCATCCGAGCAGCACCACTGACCGTCATCGCTTCGGTGAGGAGTTCGCCGAGCAGCAGCACCGTCACGCCGCGGCTGCGGAGCAGTTCTGCGAACGCATCGTGCTCGTCCTGTGCCCGGTCCACCCAGGGCAACCCGTCGAACAGCAGCTGGTCGTTGTTTCTCGGAGTCAGGCGCCGCAGCTCATCACCCGGGCGGTGCAGCATCACCGTGCGGAGCACACCTACCTCGGAATTGGCTCCCAACGGGCCCGCAGCGGAGTCGACACTCATGAACGAACGGTAAACCCATTCGTCGTCCAGCGCTGGCATCCGGACCTGAAGTAAGGTCGAGGTCGTGCCGATGCCCGAGTGGAACGTCCGTGAACTGACCCCCGGCCAGCTGTCCGAGCGCAGCGGCGTCGCCGTGTCCGCGTTGCATTTCTACGAGAAGCAGGGCCTGATCAGCAGCCGACGAACATCGGGCAACCAGCGCAGGTTTCACCGTGAGACTTTGCGCAGAGTGGCGTTCATTCGCATCTCGCAAAAGGTGGGAATTCCTCTCGCGACCATCCGTCAGGCGTTGAGCGAACTTCCGGACGAGCGAACGCCCACCCGCGAGGACTGGGCCAGGCTGTCGACGCGATGGCACCGCGAACTGGACTCACGCATCGAGCAGCTGATTCGCCTACGGGACGATTTGACCGGGTGCATCGGCTGCGGCTGTCTGTCGTTGGCCGGCTGCGCTCTGGCCAACCCGCACGACCGACTCTCCTACTCCGGCCCCGGCGCTCGCACACTCGATGTCGACTTGGACGCCCCGTCGGTGCGACGCGGCTCGAGCAGCTTGGAGAACTGATCGTTCGCTCGTTGCAGCACGAACTCGTACGGTGGCGCGAACTTTCGCGAGATCCAGTAACCGAAGCGAATGTCGTTGGAGGAGTAAACGAGGTACTTGCGTTTGGCGATGCCGGTGAGAATCGCATCGGCCACGACCGACGGTTCGACAGCACGCTTCTCGAACCGGTGCTGCAGTTTCTGCACACGAGGATCGTCTCGATCGATGCCGGCGATCTGCAGTGTCTGCACCAGGCCGGTCTTGACACCACCGGGCACGACGAGGCTCACGCCGATTCCGTGACGTTTGAGGTCGTATCGAAGAACTTCGGACACGCCACGAAGGCCGTACTTGCTGGCGCTGTAAGCAGCGTGCCAGGGCAGAGGAATCAATCCCGCCGCAGACGAGACGTTGACCAGATGCCCACCACGGCCCGCCTCGATCATCGGCGGGAGGAATTTCTCGATGACATGAATGGGACCCATGAGGTTGACATCGACCATGGACTTCCAATGCCGATGCTCCAGATTCTCGACGGTGCCCCACGCCGAGATGCCCGCGACGTTCATGACGACGTCGAGGCTGCCGAACTCGGTGTGAATATCGTCCGCGAAGGCGGTGACCGCGTCGAAATCGGAGACGTCGAAGGGCAAGGAGTGACTCACCGTGCCGCCCGCCCGACCGACCAGGTCCACGGTCTCGGCGAGGCCGGAGGCGTTGATATCGGTGAGGAACAGTTCTGCTCCCACAGCTGCAGCCGCGATCGCCGTCGCCCGGCCGATTCCGCTGCCCGCTCCCGTGATCAACGTTTTCTTGCCGCGCAGATCATATGTAGCCATCGAAGCTTGTTCCCCCACCGGTTGCCACGTGTCAGGTCGATTCCGACCCTACGCGGTGACGACCGAGAGGGCCGTCACAATCTTTGCGACATCTCGTCTCGGTAGTTGGCGACGGTGCTCTCGATACGCGTCGCCTCGTCGTCGGCACCTCGTTTTCGCGCGTCGTCCGCGCGGTGCTGCAGAGTGCCGATCGCTTTCCGGAGCTCGTTGTCCGACATTCTGTGTTCCATGTCACACAGTGTGCGCCTCACATCGGCGCGCAGCAAGCACCCCAGGCGACGAGAACCTCAGACGGTGACCGAGCTCGAATCGATGTTCTCGCGCACGAAGCTCGAGAGGCTGCGAGCTGCGAATTCGCGGAAGTAGGCCAGCTTGTCGGCAGGCACCAGCGACGGCAGCACGGTGTTCCACACCTTCTCCATACGCGACGGCGCATCCTCCAGACGAGACTGCGCCTCGGACACCATCAGAACTCCGGCCAGCATTTCGCAGACCAGCAGCGCCGCGTTGCCGGCGTCCAGGTGGTCGGCGACATCGCCGTGCTCGATGGCCCGCTCGAAAAGGTGCTCGAAGATGTTGCCCCAGGTGCCGAACACGCTTCCACGAGCGGTGTCGGACCCGTCGATCTCCATCTGCAACCGGTACATGACCCGAACGAGCGGATCCGACGCTGCCAGCTCGAGAACCGAGTACGAGATTCCGATGACGGATTCGAGGGCCGGGCTGCGGCTGTCCACCAAGCCCGCGCAGGCCGTGGACACGCGCTCGTGACCTTCGTCGACGATGGCGCGAGCGAGTTCTTCCTTGGACGCGAAATGGAAGTACAGCGCACCCTTGGTCACGCCGGACTGCGCCGACACCTGACTCAGCGTGGCATTGGCATGCCCCACGTCGAGGAAGAGATCCGCTGCGGCGCGCAGTGCCGCCGCGCGAGTGGCTTCGGCCCTGAGTTGTCTCACCATGTTGCTACACCCCTGCTCAGTCGATCTTGCGATGACATCGACACCTTGGTTCGCGCTGGCTCCCGGGTGCTGAACCCACGATCTCGAATTCACGTTCCCATTACGGGCTTGTCAGCGCTCGCCAATAGTAACCGGTTCGTCGGCGATTTTGTGATTCGAAAGTGACAATTACATGAAGAAGACCTCGTTTACAAAACGATCGAAACGAAAAGTTCCACTTCTCCGGCATTCGTAACGACTTCTACTTCCTCGGCGTAAGCACGGAATAGCGTTCCGGATCGAACACACTCGTCGACTTGCGCCCAGACGTCTTCGATCGGATCCGCGAGAGCACCACTCGGCACGAACACTGCAAACACACCAGTCGGTATGGATACGAACACATCTCCCACCCCGACGTCGCTCGGCGAGTCCAGAGGCACACCGACGAGTGCATTGACGGTGCCGTGCGCATCGGGGACATACACGGTGGTCACCTGCGTGGCGTCGATGTTCTTCTCGCGCACACGATCTCGGAGAAATCCCATCCATTCGCTGCAGCTGGCCTCGGCACCGGGCTCCACCCGCGGTGCCACCAACCCACCGAACAATTCGGCGCTGCGCGCGGTGATCCGAAAGCTCATCACGAACCGCCGGACTGCGTGATGGCCAAATACAGGTCGACTTTGTAGGCGTGCGGGTAGCACTCGTAATCACCGGTGAACGATCGCACTATCTCCCCGTTCTCCTCGGCGTGATCGATCTGATTCCACAATCGAGTGAGAACGTCGGGAAAATAACCGACCGCGGAGAATCGGGCATATTTTGCAGAAGGCACTTTTGCGATCAAATGCCCACGCGTCACCTGCCCGAGCGACGAGCACTGGTAACCGACTATCTGTGTATTGTACGATCCGATTCCGGGGGCGAAGTCCGTGTAGATCGACGCAAGCGGTCCGGCAGTCTCCTGGTTCAGCACTGCGGACCATGCCTGGTTGAGGGCGGGATCGTTCAACCGGCCCAGTGCTCGTTTGGGACTGCGAACGGGGAGACCGGCGACCCACGTTTCGGGGAGGTCGACGATCTCGAACGACATTCACACTCCGTATGGAAGTTGCAGGGGCAGATCCAGCGCTCGGACCGTCGGTTCACGATATAACCCGTCAATCTACCGGGCCGACCGGTACGTAGATGATCGTTTGTTCAACAGGATGTGTCACCGGGCATTGCCCCCGCGCATCGACACCGACGACGCGACATCACCGACCGATCGCGTCGAGCACCAATCTCGCCATCGCAGCGCTGCCCAGCGGCGTCGGATGCAAGAACGGTGTCGGGCCGAACGTCAACGAGCCCGTGAACCAGCGCTCTGCAATGGGTGCGCATGCGTCGTGGCCGACGGCCGGCCCAGCCACATCGACGAACGTTGCACCATGCCTGCCGGCACTGTCTCGGAGCACGGAGTCGAACCGCACGAAGAAATCCTGCACGAACGCCGCGTCGGCACCGTGCAGATTCGAGTCCGGGAAGCAGCCCTGATGGTCGAAGTAGCCACCGTGGCCCACCAGCACGACGACGGCGCGTGGTGAACGCTGCGCAATCGCGTCGAGTACGCCGTCCAGTACCGGCCCCAACTGCCCGAGCCTGTCGTCGATCGCGTGCAGCACCGCCGGGTCGTTCCGGCACCGCGGATCTTCCTGCGGCACGGGTTGCAGACACGGGCCGATCAACTGTGCCCAGTTCAGGTCGTTGCCACCTATCGAGAGGGTCACCAGCGTCGTGTAGGGCCGCAGCGCATCGATCTGAACCGGAACACGATGAGGCAGTGGCGTGAACGTGGTCTGCGGCGTGGAAACGACATGTGCGCTCGTCGCCCCGCTGCACGCGACGCCGGCGAAGGACTCCGGGTGCAGTGCGCCCGCGATCATGGCCGGATACGCCGCGTCGGATCGTCCACATCCGTCCCCGCCGGCATAGGACAACCACGCGGGCCCGGCAGCTCTGGAGTCGCCGAGAGCGACGTAGTGGACGGGGTTGTCGACGACGACGTCTGCCGACGCAGTCCCGACGAGCTGTCCCGTCAGCAGGGATACGGCAAGACCGACGACGAACGTCCGAACTTCGAAGCGCACGACACTTCCCGCCTGCTACGCGGCCGCCCGACCGGCCCACCCCGACTCGACTCTCGGATGCCCGAGGGTCGAAGAACCACGAGACAGTAACACCGCGTCGGTGACGACGCGGTCCTGTATCGGAACCGTGGGCCCGGTTCCGGGGGTCAGCAGATACAGCGAGTCGATCGGGACGACCGATCGGACAATTGTCGCGGACCGCTCGAATCAGCCGTGAATTTACTCGGCCGATGCCGTAGTGACATATTCGCCATCGCGCACAGGTGACAAATACTGTTCCGATGTCACGCCCTCGTTCGAATGCGAAACCGGCAGAATTCGCGACTCGCATCCGGACAATATTCGAGTCAACGGCCAATGCACGGTGTGCAGAATCATGTCGGCGATCAACAGTCGACGTAGCGCCTTGTTCGCCAAATCATGATGGACCCACGTTCGGTAGGAACTCAGCACATAATGACGATATTCGAGGGGCGGAGTCAGCAGTCGCCGACCGGACACTTGGACGCACATCGTTTTGATCAAGGCAATCTGGAGACCGACGCGGTACAGGCACAGCGAGAGGTCGATGTCCTCGTGCAGGTCGGTACGCAGACTCACGCGGTCGCGGGCGGCTTCCCAGGCGGAGCGGCGAATGGCGAAGTTGTTGCCCGATGCCGCCGATACCCGCAACTCGTCGGGTTTGCGCTTGGTCGAGTAGTCCACGTACGCGCCATACGGTGCAGCCCAGGGCGAGTCGTACAGGTAGATCGGCCCGGTCACCGCCGCGTAGTCCAGCCTGCGGTCGAAGAAGTCCAGAATCGACTCCGCCCAATCCGGGGCGACCCGAGTGTCCGCATCGATACGTCCGATGATGGATCCTTCGGCCCGATCGAAACCGGCGTTGCGCGCATGAACGACGCCTCGCTTCGACTCCCGGATCAGAACTATCTCCGGAAACCGTCGGCTGTAGCTCGCTACCACGCCGGCGGTATCGTCGGTGGAATTATTGTCCACCACGATTATTTCGTGAATGTGTTCACGTTGCGCCAATAAAGCATCCAGGCATCCACCCAAATGCGCCTGTTCGTCGAATGCGGGCACAACAACGGAAAGAGTGTTCACAACGCCAACCCCTGACACCTTTTTGGCAATGCGTAGCTCGGCAATTTACAAAGCAAATACAAAGGGTACCGAGCCTCTGACGCAAATGATGCTACATCATCAATTCGAGAAAATAAGTCGCCGAATTCCGGTCCGATAAAAGTCTTTCGCCGATATCGACGAGTCCTTTATCGATCGTTCGACAGAGTTTCGCTCTCGGAATCCGGCGTCGCGCCCGCTACAACTCGCGCGCCGGGTCGATCGTTCAACTCCCGGCGACGGACGGCAGGGCTGCCGACATACACCGCGTCCGGTTCGCAGTCTTTGGTCACCAACGAGTTCGCCCCGATGATGCATCCCTCGCCGATGCGGACCCCGGGCATGATCACTACACCGGACCCGATCCACGTGCCTCGTCCGATGGTGACCGACTCGCCCCGCAGCAGGCCTGCCCGACGCCACGATGGTCCGACGTCATGGGTACTGGTGATGATCCGAACGTGGTCCGCCAGGAACACATCGTCACCGATCACGATGTCGGCAACTGTGTCGAAGTGGCACCCGAAATTCACGAAGACCCCAGTGCCCATCCGTACCGATCCGCGTCCCTGGATCATCGCACCGCCGTATATCAGGCACGACCCGTCCGTCCGGACTCCCGCCGGCCGCAGCAAGGTCGCCCGCAGTACCGCAGGAACGATCGGCAGGTTCGCCACCGACACGAGGGTTGCCTGACGCATCTGAAAGAGGGCCCACTTGACGTTCGACGAGTCGCTCGCCCAGGTCGGGATCAGGGAGCGCAGGTTCACGCTGCCTCTCGCATCCGTTCGTCGGACAGCGCACGGTCGTCGACGGGCAGCGCGCGCGAGGGCACCGCCGAGAACATTCTCGAGATCGGCCAGCGCAGCGTGTGCAGGAGCCAATCCATTGCAACGATCCGGGCCAGCTTTGCCGATGCGAGCCCGTGCTCCTTGTAGGAACGGTAGCCGGCAATCGCGTAGTTCACGTACTTCACCGGCGAGGTAGCCGATCGCCGACCGGAGACCGCAGCCTTCATACGGCCGTTCTGAGCAATCGGCAGTTTCTTGCCGGCCAACGACAAGCACAAATCGATGTCCTCGTGCACGCAGGTCTTGTCACTGACGACGTCACGAACGTCGCGCCAGGCAGATGCGCGGATTGCGAAATTGTTGCCCGATACCGCCAATGCGCTGCGCACCGACGGGTCGCGCTGCTCCGCGCGTGCGTGTTGCCACGCCAAAGGCCGGGCCCACGGCGACTCGTACAGGTAGGTCCGCCCGCCCGCGGCTGCAATCGTGGAGTGCTCTCCGAAGAATTCGATGATCGAGCGGGCCCACCCGGGCCAGACGCGCGTATCGGCGTCTATGCGCCCGATGATGGACGACTGTACGAGATCGAAGCCGGTGTTCCGGGCATGCACGACGCCCCGATTCGGCTCGTTTACCAGCTGCACCTTGTCATTGACCTGGCACAGGGTCTCGACCATTTCGAGTGTTCCGTCGGTCGAGCCGTTGTCCACCACGACGATACGGTCTATGTAGTCGCCCTGATCGAGCAGCAGATTCAAGCATTCGCCGATGTGGTCGACCTCGTCGAGCACCGGAATTACCACACTGAGAGTGTTCATTTCGATCCCCTGATTGAATTCGACACCTACCGAACGCGCAGGCACGCGTATAAAGATACGACATTAGCCACGCGAACACTAAAGTCAGCCGAAGAAGCAGCCCCAGCTCAGAGCACCGAAAACTGCAGTGTGACGTGGTTTCGGGCGCTAAGCAATCCAAAAGACCGTTTCGGGTCAATGGTGCTCATGAGACGTTCGAAAGAATTCGATTCACGTTAATGATCGAATGTTGTCCGAATACGTCATATTGCCGGAAATGCCTCAGCTCACGCGACGACGTATGAGGCCTATGGATATCGATCGTGCGCGACGCAAATACGATGTAGCCCGTCGCCAATGTCTTCGGCGGATCGCCACGTCCACTGCGGCGACCACACCGTCGTCGGTCACGCCTGCTTCCGCCATGGCAGCGAGCCCGTTTCGCAGGTGATGGCAGTCGCGGTTCGTCAACGTCGACGACCTGACGGCGGACAGATCGATGGGTCCGGGCAGTGCAGCACTCTGCGCACCTGCGGCCGCCAACCCGATCTTCGTTCTGATGCACTTGACGCACACTCCGCAGTTGAACCGACCGTCGCGGTTCTCCCAGCACACCCGTAGATGCTGCAGTGCCGTCTCGTCTGTCGCCAGACGTCGAATCTTGCCGAGCCGGTCCTCATCCAGAGCGTCGTGCTCGACGGTGACGCTGCCACTCGACCACAGCGGGTCGAGATCGGGATGCGACCCCCAGATCACCTGATCCCAGCGGCTGTTCGAGGACGGAATCAAGACGGTGCTCAGGTGACCGGACAACGCCAGCCCGACATGCGCCAAGGCGGCACCGTGAAAGTCGTATCCCCAATCGAGCGACAGCCGGTCACCGAACGCCGACCTCAACGTGGTCTTGACCTCGATCAGCGGCTTGCCGAGCTCCGCAGCCGCGTCCCGGGCACTGGCCAGTGCTCGACCCGCCAAATCCTCGTTCCCGGCCGCGATGTCGAAACCGTGAACGAAGATCAAATGGGTGATGCGATCGGATTGGGTGATTGCCGAATAGAAGCTGTCCACGCCTCCGCTGAAGAAGCAACCCACCCCTCGGCTGGCGGAAAGTGTGTCCGAAGGTTCAGCCGATACCGAGACTCGACGAAACCGTCTGGGATACCAGTCGAGGAACACCTCCTGCGCCGCGGAAGCACCTCGAAGTGCCGTCGAATCCACCGGGCTGTCGAAAGCGATACTCCAGTTCTTTCGCATTCCCGCTACCAGCATCGGAGGAAGCCACGGAGTCGCCGAATGGTCCAAGTCGTAATTCGACGCGGTGGTGACCAGTGCCGCTTTGCCGAGAGGCGTCACTATCCGGGCCGCAATCCGATGAGCCTCGGTGTCCTCGACATGCACGGTCATCTGGCTGGTCACCGTATGAAGTGTGACACAAAGATAGGTGACGTAACGTCGCTCTGAGCTCTGTATTGCCTTGATTCACAACGAAGGCCGCCACTCCAGGTGAGTGGCGGCTTTCGTTTCGGTGGAGCTGAGGGGAATCGAACCCCTGACCTTCTCGATGCGAACGAGACGCGCTACCAACTGCGCCACAGCCCCGTTTGCCGTCGTCTCGACCGGCTGGGCAACTCTAGCAAAGCCCCTCGGGACCGCTGTTACGCGCCCTGCGCCCGACGGAAATCGCCGTCATCGTCGCGGCGTGCCTGGAACGGCTCCTCGTAATGATCGAGATGCTCGAACTCCGGGTCCTCGTCGTCGATCTCGAGCACTACGGCTCCGGGGCGACGCAGACGCTGCGGCACGAGTTCGAGCTCTTCGTCGGTCTCCGATTCCACACCGAGGCGCGAGCGACCCATGCGTGTGAGTCGTCGTCGACGAATCTCTTCTTCGATCTGCACCTGCCTGCGCAGGTAGTACAGGTATCCGACGAGGACTGCGACGGACAGCCCGCACAGCCACCACACCGTCGGGGAGATGATGAACGCCAGTGCCGCGGTCGTGATCGCGGCGAACACCAGGCCGAGAACCGCGCGCTGACGGAAGGCGTATCGGGCGGCCCTGGCGATGGCGTCGGCCTCGGGATCGAATCCGCCGCGGCCGCGTCGGCGAGGCACGAAGTCGTCGTCGACGACTCCCGGCTCGTGTGCGGGAGAGCTCGCGCGAGGTGCGTCGTGGACCGGTTCGTCGCGTTCGAGGTCGTTTTCTTCTTCTGCGTGAGTGTCCATGGGGTCCTCCGCGGTACCGGGTAGATCGGGTGAGTCCGAACGAATCGACGCGAATTTCGGGCCGAAGATCTCGCTGGCGGGCGCGGAGACCCGTAGGTCGTCCTCCGGCCGCCAGTCGGGATCACTGCGGTGGCCGGTCGCGGGGCCGCGCTGCTTGCGCTTGGTGCCACCCCGATGCAACACGCGCGTGGCGAGTGCTGCGTCCGTGGTCTGCATGATCTGCGGACGCTTGGTCATCAGCATGGGAAGAAGAACGAAGAGCCAGACGGCCACGAGACCGATCCAGATGATCGAGTTCGGCATCGGCGATGTTCTCCTTCCTCAGGCGACAGCGACAGTCGAGACGCCCTCAGGTTATGTGGAGCAGGTGCGAGAACCCCGCAGACGCGCCGACCCGAATTACACTCCTGTCACTTTGACAACATCTGCAACCGCAAACCGTGGCGCGAGCGCTATGCCCACGCAGCCCTGCCCGCACGGACCAATCGATCGACGACCGATCCCTGCACCTCGCCCGAGGTGATCGCGACGAGCTTGTGGTCGCGCCACTCGCCGTCGACGTCGAGGTACTTGTAGAGCAGGCCCTCTTCGCGGAATCCGACGTTGCGCAGCACGGCCTGGCTGGCGAGGTTCTCCGGACGCACCGTCGCCTCGACGCGGTGCAACCCGACCGGCCCGAAACAATGATCGAGTCCGAGCGCCAGCGCCGCGGTGGCGACACCTTTGCCGTTGACTTCCTTGGACACCCAATAACCGATCCACGCCGACCGGAGCGCGCCACGCACGATGTTTCCGGTGGTGATCTGCCCGCAGAATTCACCGTCGACCTCGATCACCATCGGCAGCATGTGCCCCTTGCGCGCCTCGGACTTCAGGCCCGAGCACAGCGTCGGCCACGAGGATATGTGGTGTCGGGAATTCCAACTGCCCTCACCGCTCGGCTCCCACGGCTCGAGGTGGGCGCGGTCCTGGGTGCGGATTCGACTCCAGGAGGCTGCGTCGCGCATGCGGACGGGCCGAACCGCCACCGTTCCCCCGGCCACTTGCACTGGACCCAATTTCGCCGGCCAACCCGGGTGGCTCGACCACGTTCGCGGCATCAGTCGATCGTATGCGCTGCGCGTGTGAGCGCGTGCGTCAGCCGCGCTGAGCGAGGAACGAGACCTTCACTTCTTCGCCGGTTCGGATCTCGGTGACGTCGGGATCGATGACGACCAGGCAGTTCGCCTCCGCGAGTGTCGCGAGCAGATGAGACGACGAGCCCGGTGCACCGCCGAGAGCCTGGACGAGATATTCGCCGGTGCCCTCGTCGCGCATCAGTTGTCCTCGCAGGAACCCCTTGCGGTCCTCGATCGATGTGATGGGTGCGACGGTCCGCGCGGTGACGGTTCGGCGCAGCGGCTGGCGACGACCGAGCGCGATGCGAATGAGCGGACGGACCATCACCTCGAACACCACGAGTGCGCTGACGGGGTTGGCAGGCAACAGGAACGTGGGCACCTCGTCACGTCCGAGCTGGCCGAATCCCTGCACCGAGCCGGGGTGCATGGCAACCCGCTCGACTTCCATGTCGCCGAGTTCGCCCAGTGCCTCTCGGACGCCATCGGACGCGCCGCCGCCGACCGCTCCTGCGATGACGACGATCTCGGAGCGGATCAACTGGCCTTCGACCACTTCACGCAGTCGCTTGGGGTCGGTGCTCACGATGCCGACTCGGTTGACGTCGGCTCCGGCATCGCGTGCCGCAGCGGCGAGCGCATAGGAGTTGACGTCGTACACCTGACCGGGCCCGGGAGTCCGATCGGTATCGACCAATTCCCCGCCCACCGAGATGACGGACAATCGCGGACGCGGATGCACCAGCACCTTGTCGCGTCCGACGGCGGCCAACAAGCCGACCTGCGCGGCACCGATGATCGTTCCCGCACGCACTGCGACGTCACCGGGTTGGACGTCGTCGCCGATCTTGCGCACGTAGTCGCCCGAGCGCACCGGACGGAACACCTTGACCCGGGCGCGGCCGTTGTCCGTGCGATCCAGCGGCAAGACGGCGTCGGCCAGCGTGGGCAGCGGCGCGCCCGTATCCACCCGCACAGCCTGACGCGGCTGCAGGCGGATGGGCTGACGCGAACCCGCGGAGACTTCGCCGACGACGGGCAGCGTCAGGTCGATGCGCTCGTCTTCCTCGTTACGCAGGTCGGTGCCTGCGGAGGCGACGTCGACACTGCGTACGGCGTAACCGTCGATCGCGGCTTGGTCGAAGCCGGGAAGGGGACGCTCGGTGACCACTTCCTCGGCGCAGAGCAGACCCTGCGCTTCCGAGATGGCGACCCGAACAGGCCGTGGAGCCACCGCCGCTGCGGTCACCCTGGTCTGTTGATCTTCGACCGAGCGCATCTGGCCCTTCCTCTATGGCATCGACCCGCGATGCTATTCGTACGTCGTCAGTTCCGGTGCCCAGCTGTCGCTCAAGCGTTCGTTCAGCCATTCACGCAGCGCGGGACCGTAGTCGTCACGCTGCAAAGCAAAGTCAACCGCAGCGCGTAGGTATCCCCCGGGATTTCCGAGGTCGTGTCTCGATCCACGATGCACCACCACGTGAACGGGATGGCCCTCCTCGATCAGAAGTGCGATGGCGTCGGTCAGCTGCAATTCGCCGCCGGCACCGGGCTCGATGCGTCGCAACGCGTCGAAGATCGCGCGGTCGAGCAGATAGCGGCCCGCGGCAGCCAAGTTGGACGGTGCCTCTTCCTTCTTGGGCTTTTCGACCATGCCGGTGACTTTGAGGACGTTCGGGTTGACGGCATCGGGCACGATTTCGACGGAGAAGACGCCGTAGGACGAGACCTTGTCGTCGGGAACCTCGATGGCGCACAGCACCGAGCCGCCGCGCTTGGCGCGCACCCGGGCCATGACGTCGAGCACACCACGCGGCATCACCAGATCGTCGGGCAGCAGCACTGCGACCGAATCCTCGTCGTCGTCGAGCGCTTCCTCGGCACATGCGACGGCGTGGCCGAGTCCGAGGGGTTCGTGCTGAATGACCGATTGCACATCCAGAAGCTTGGGGGCGACGCGTACCTTCTCGAGCATTTCGAGCTTTCCGCTCGCTTCGAGCTTCTTTTCCAGAACGAGGTCCTCGACGAAGTGGGCGACGACGCCGTCCTTGCCGGGTGAAGTGACGATGACCAACCGTTGCGCACCGGAATCGGCCGCTTCTCCGGCGACGAGTTCGATACCGGGAGTGTCGACGACCGGAAGCAGTTCCTTCGGAACGGTTTTCGTGGCCGGCAGGAACCGGGTACCCATGCCTGCGGCGGGGACGATGGCCGTGCGGAAGTGCACAGGCGTGGCGGCGGTCGTCGCTGAAGCGGCTTCTGTCATGGTGCTCACCCTATCCGTGGTTTCTGGAAATTGGCTCGGCGTGTGCCCCGTTCGACCCCCGAGTACATATCGTTGAACGACAGCACGAGAGGGAGAGTGAACCGTTGTGAGCGTTCCCGAATTTTCGGAGAACACGCCGAAGGATCTGTGGCGGGAGCATGTCCTCGCCGAACGCCGACTGCTCGACGATGCGCAACGCGCGATGGAGTCCTCCGCACTCTGCCATGCCGTCGGCGAATTGGCGGCCGAACACTCGGTCGTGGCGGCGTACGTTCCGATCGGGCGGGAGCCGGGGTCGATCGAGATGCTCGACGCGATGGCCGCGGCCGGTGCCACGGTTCTGCTGCCGAGTGCCCATGAGCCGGGGCCGCTGAAGTGGGCGCGTTACGAGGGCCGCGATGCGTTGGTGCGGGCACCGTACGGGCTGCTCGAGCCGTCGGGTCCGCTACTCGAGCCCGACGCCGTCGGGCAATGCTCGGTGGTGCTGCTACCTGCGCTGGCCGTCGATCGACGTGGTGTCCGGCTGGGCCGCGGAGCCGGGTTCTACGACCGGACTCTCGACCTGTGCAGTCCCGACGCCATGCTGGTCGCCATCGTGCGCGACGAGGAGTTGTTCTCCCGGCTACCGGCCGAACCGCACGACCGCCGCGTGACGCACGCGCTGACTCCCGGCGGCGGGCTCGTACGCTTGGGTACGGAATAACGCTACGATTCGATTCGTTGGCACTCCTGACTGTAGAGTGCTAATGCTCTCCCCAGTTTCGACGAACAGACAAGACACCGGCGGTGTTCGGCCTCGGCCAGCAGAGCGCGAACCTCCTCGGTGACCAGCGCGGAGGAAACACGATGCCCACCTACTCATACGCCTGCACCGAGTGCGACAACCGCTTCGACATCGTCCAGTCCTTCACCGACGACACGTTGACGGTATGCCCGGCATGCTCCGGCAAGCTTCGCAAGTTGTTCAATTCGGTCGGCATCGTCTTCAAGGGCAGCGGCTTCTACCGCACCGACAGTCGGGGCAACTCCGGCACCGCCAGCGAAGGCGCGAGCGAGAAGAAGTCCGACGCCGCGGCCACGAAGTCGGAGACCAAGAGCGACTCGAAGCCTGCCGAGAAGAAGTCGTCGGATTCGTCCTCGTCGAGCAGCTCCTCCTCGTCCTCCTCCACGAAAGCTGCTGCCAGCCAGTAGTTTTCGGATCCATCCACAGGCCGGCCTGTTATCCACAGGCCGGCCTTTTCGGTCTCTTCAGGCCAGTTGGGACCGCTACCGTTCCGGTCATGGCTGCCCGCAAGAACCGACTGGACTCGACGCTGCTCGACCGCTTCGCTCAGCGTCCCGCGTGGGTGGGATCGGTGAAAGTTCGACGCATCGCCGCGGGCATTCTGGTGGCCGTCGCAGTCCTGCTGTTCGTCGACGACGCCGCAGGCGACGATCGCGTCCGCGTCGTCACGGCCGGCCGCGACCTGACGCCGGGAACGATACTGACGCCGGCCGATGTGGCCGTCGCCGAATGGGATTCGGCCACGGTGCCCGACGGCGCAGTGCTCGATTCCGCCGACGTGGACGGACGGACACTGACCGGACCGGTTCGAGCAGGCGAATTGCTCACCGACGTCCGGCTGTTGGGCTCGCGAACAGCCAGCGCGGCGCTGGGGTCCGAGGCACGCGTCGTACCGGTCCATCTCGCCGACGCGGGCGTGACCGACTTACTCAGAGAGGGCGATCGAGTGGACGTCCTGACCGTCGAAACTCAGGAGAATCCCGACGCCCTACCTGCAGCTCGGATACTGGCATCGGGGGCGATGGTGGTGCTCGTCTCCGCCGAGGCCGGTGGGAGTCGTCAACGAGATCGGGTGGTGCTACTGGCCCTACCCACCGAGGATGCGACGACGGTGGCGGCCGCATCTCTGGTGAGCGCCCTGACGGTGACGTTGCACTGAGGGTTCGGCTGGCGGGCGATTCACGAGGTCCGAAGTCACTCGATCTGCGTTAATGTCTGGCGGGACCGAAACATACCTACAGATCGGAGAGTGGCTCATGCTGAAGGGATTCAAGGACTTTCTGTTGCGAGGCAACGTGGTCGACCTCGCGGTCGCAGTCGTCGTCGGCGCAGCATTCACTGCGATCGTCACGGCGTTCACCACGAATATCATCAACCCGTTGGTCGCCGCTGTCGGTGGCAGCAACGAACTCGGGTGGGGAATCAAGATCCTCAGTAGTAACGACGCCACGTTCATCAATATCGGCGCGGTCATCACGGCGATCATCAACTTCATCATCATCGCCGCGGTCGTGTACTTCGTGCTGATCCTGCCGGTGAACACCGCGAAGAAGCGCTTCGTCAGCCAGCCGGAGAAGGAACTGAGCGACGTCGACGTGCTGGTGCAGATCCGCGACATCCTCGCAGGGGGAACCGCTGCAGGACAGAAGCTTTCGACGGCGGCCGACACCACCGGCGGCAGCGGCGAAGCAATCGATTCACCCTCCCCCGACCTCGGTAAGCACTCGAAGGACTGACACCGGTCTGCTTCAACGAATGAATGCGCCATTCACGCTGTCAGACGGCGTGAATGGCGCATTCATTCGTTGTGGGGCGTGCGGCAGGCCGTGAGGGCCCGTCAGGCGATCAGTTGGTGAACGTGGTCAGCGGTAGCTCTTCGAGCGTGATCGAGGTGCCATCCGCCTCGCAGGCGGACTTCACTGCTGCGCCGTTGTCGACGAACGCCTTGCCCGACTCGCTGTCGGGCTCCGACAGTTCGAGCGTATCTGCGGGAACGGCGTCCGCGAACGTCGTCATCACGCTGGCGACGTCACCGGACGCGGTGCCGGACAGTGACTTCACCTTGTCGACGGCCGCCTGCTTGTCCGCAGTCCACTGCTCGATGTTGGCTGCCGACCCCGGGCCCGCCTTCACCAGACCGACGAACGCATTGTGGTCGGCTGCGAAAGAGTTGCACACGTCGGTGTTCTGACCGGTGGCTGCCGAGTCGTCACCACCACTGCAACCGGTGAGCAACCCGAGAGCAACGACGGCTCCGGCGGCGAACACTGTGAAACGGGCTTTCGGGTAAGTCACTGCTTCTGCGCCTCTCTTCATGTCGAACTGCGTTCGAGCCGAACATAGTTCAGGCCCGCACGGAGAATCCGTGCGGGCCTGAACCGGAAGAACTAGGAAACCAGAATCAACCGATCGAGATCAGTTGAGGCGAGTTGCCGGGCCGTACGTGGTGATCGAGTCACCCTTTGCGCTGAGCAGGGTGACGTACGGACGAACCGTGACGTTGCCCAGGATGCCCGTAGCGGTGCCGTGGACGCCGGCGAGCTGGATGGAGCCCTGAGCGCCTGCAGCGTCACCCTCGGTCTTGGAGATGTTCGCCTCTTCGTTGAAGGTGGCGATTGCACTCTCGGACTGAACGACGCCGCCGCCGGGAGCGAGATCGATGGTCGCAGTTGCCTGCGGGATCAGCTGAACGCCGACGTCGAGGTTGCTCTTCGAGGTCGCGGTGGCGTCGACGGGAAGTGCGCCGAGGTCGGGAACCGTCGTGCCGTCAGGGAGCAGACCCTTCAGCGGTCCCTTGTAAGCAATCCCGGACGTGTTTCCACTGCCGATGCCCAGGTTGGCCGAAGGTGAAGCCCACTCGACCGACACGCCGCCGTCGAGGCTCAGCGGGTAGCCGATCTGCAGGCCGGCGGTGAGGGTGCCCTCGAAGTCGTCAGCCGTGGGTCCCTGAACGTCGAAGGATGCGCGGCCGTCGTAGAACCACTCACGGGTGAGCGGGTTTCCGTCGAGAGGCGCAACGCCGCTGACGAAGGAGTCGGACAGCGTCAACGTCACGGTGTTGCCATCGGCGTCGACGATGGACTTCGCGCTGTCGACAGCGGCAGAAGCGGTCCCGGTACCGAGCACCAGGCCGACTACCGAAGCGCTGGCAGCAACTGCGACGCTCATGGACTTGAGTCCCCGGCTGCGCCGCGACTTCTGGATCTCCGTCATTTATTCCTCATCATGTTCAGTCCCAGCGCGGTGTCGCACGGGGAAGCTTGTGGCTTTCACCCTCGAACTGAATCGCACGCGTCAGTGTGTGCGAGCCCGAGCCGGATGGAGCCTGAAGGCCACATCCTCGTTTGTTCAGTTCCGAGATGAAGGGCGCGGCACCGGTTGGTCCCACGCCCTGATCCCTTGGAAGCTGAGGGGAACATTAGAGGAGATGCCTGACCGTGACAATCCCTACGATCGACGCTCAAACGTTGCCATCTCGTGATGTGTTTCGTCGGCGTGAACATCTTTCACACCCGTGTTAGCGATAACCTGCGTCACAGCATCTCCCGAGAAGTCGAAACCGTTACAGGTGCCGATCAGGAGTAAAACGACCCTGATATGGGAAGACGTGACGAGAGCCCTGTCCGGATTGCGCGATAAGCCCGGCCCACACCCGGTCTGTGGTGTCCGTTTTCGGCGGCTTCGCCCAGCGATACCGCCCGGTAGGTCGCTAACGACAGGTAAACGACTAACTAACAGAGCTGTCATTCCAGGCAGCGAAATGTGTTGTGGATCACACTAAAAGTAATGGGGTGGTCGCTGCTGCTTCAACCAATCGACCGACAAAGAGTCGCCATCGGGACCGTCGCCCCGGTCGTCTCCCGTCGCGTCCGGCAACACGTCCCCGAAGATACGAGCGAGCCGGGCCCGTTCTGCTCGGGCCCGGCTCGCTTCGTCGTCCGGTCGATTCTCGATCGGCTCGTCGTTCATCGCAGTGACTACGCGTCCAATCCCGACAGCTCGGCAATGACCTGACTCGCCAGCGGAGTCAGCGTCGCCATGCCGTCACGGATGGCCGCACGGGACGACGCAAGGTTGACCACCAGCGTGCTGCCCGATACTCCGACCAGTCCCCGAGACAGGCCCGCGTCCAACGATCCGGCTGCCAGGCCGGAAGAGCGCAGCGCCTCACTGATTCCCGGGATCTCGCGATCGAGCACCTCGGCCGTGACGTCGGGAGTGACGTCGCGAGGCGAGACACCCGTGCCGCCGACGGACACCACCAGATCGACACCGCCGATCACCGCGGTGTTCAGCGCGTTCCGCACGTCCACTTCGTCGGCCGTCACTGCCACCACACCGTCGACCAGGAATCCGGCCTCGGTCAACAGTTCGGTCACCAGCGGACCCGTCGAATCCTTCTCGTTGCTGTGAGCTGTCCGGTCGTCCACGATGACGACCAACGCGCGGCCGGCCAAGGGTGCGTCGAGTTCCATACCGCTCACCGTAGTAGTAAGGCCCGTACCCGGCTCACGCTGTGCGTAAATAGTTGCAATGGTGCCGTGCCTGCCGGCTTCCCTGAGCATCAGCGACCGCCCGGGAACGACGGGATCTGCAGTGAAGGAACCTGCGCAGCCGGTGCCGCAGCCGGCTCGGCCGTGCCCAGCGTCACGTCGACGGTCTTCTCGCTGCCGCCGTCCGTGTAGGTGATCTTCACCGAATCGCCGGGTGCGTGCGAACGCACGGCGGCGATCAACGCGTCACCACTGGCAACGATCCGATCGTCGACCTTGGTGATGACCGCGCCCTTCGGAATGCCTGCCGACGCAGCCGGGCCACCCTCGGTGACCTCGACGACGGTTGCGCCGTTGGCATCGTCCTTGGACGGCACCTGCACACCGATCATCGCTTGGGTGGCCTTGCCGGTGGTGGTCAGCTCGTCGGCGATCCGCTTGGCCTGATCGACCGGGATCGCGAATCCGAGACCGATCGAGCCGCTCTGCGCGCCGGAGCCCTCACTGCCGCCCAGAGTGGCGATGGCGGTGTTGATGCCGATCAGTTGGCCATCGGTATTGACGAGAGCGCCGCCGGAGTTGCCGGGGTTGATGGCCGCGTCGGTCTGAATGGCGTCGATCACCGAGTTCTGGTTGCCGGACTCACCGGACGTCGATACCGGGCGGTTGAGTGAGGAAACGATGCCGGTGGTGACCGTTCCGGCGAGACCGAGAGGCGAGCCGATGGCGACGACCTGCTGGCCGACCTCGAGGTTGGACGAGCTGCCCAACTCGATCGGCGTCAAATTCGTCTTTCCTTCGGCCTTGATGACGGCCATGTCCGAGACGGAGTCCGCACCGACGATGGTGGCGTCGGCCACCGACCCGTCGGCGAACGCGACGGTCAGTTTGCCGTTGGCCCCTGCGCCGGTGGCGACGTGGTTGTTCGTCAGGATCAGGCCGTCACTGCTGAGGATGACGCCGGAGCCCTCGCCTTCCTGCTGTGAGCCCTTCACCTGAATCTGCACGACACTGGGCAACACCTTGTTCGCGACGGCCTGAACGGAACCGTCGGGGAAGTTGGCGGCCGGTTGCGCGGCGGTGATCGGCGAGTTCAGCGAATTGGTGACGCCGGCGTTGTTGCCGTTGGCGTTGTTGGTCGCGATGGCACCGACGGCGCCGCCGATTCCGCCGCCCACCAGAACGAGAGCAATTGCTCCGGCCACCAGAGCGGAACGGCCCGGCCGGGACTTGACGGTGCCCGATGCCGAATGAGGCTGCGGCGCAACCTGTTGGGGCTGCGCATGCTGGCCGGGGTTGTGCTGACCGGGGTTGTGCTGACCGGCCTGCGACTCGCCATGCTGACCGTAGGGGCCGTAGCCGGGCTGGTACTGATTCTGCCCGTAGCCCGCGTACTGCTGTGGGTAGCTCTGCTGGGGATGCGCCTGCTGCGGAGGGAATTGCTGCGTCGGATTCTGCTGAGCCGGCTGCTGCTGGGTGGGCTGCTGCTGGGTGGGCTGGTGCTGGGTGGGCTGGTGCTGAGTCGAGGGATCGTGCTCGCCGCCGTGTGAAGCCCGGTCCGCAGGATGATGCTGTGCACCGGCATCCCGTCCGGGCTGTTCTGGTTCGTTACGGTCGTCGCTCATCGCTGTTGCTTCCTTCGATAGAGACCTCGGCTTCGAGGTCGCCCGCCTTCTTGCTACTCACTGTGCAGGGCGGTACTGAGAGCGCGCTGAGACTCGCCTATCAGTTTGCCGAGAGTGTCTCGGGGTCCGCGGCACCCTCACCGGGCAACACGATTCGAATGAGAGCTCCACCCCGCTCGGACACCTCGACGGCAATCGTGCCGCCGTGTTTGACGACCACCTGCCGCACGATGGCAAGTCCCAGACCGGATCCGGGCATGGAACGCGATGCCGTCGAGCGATAGAAACGCTCGAAGACGAGTTCGCGGTCTTCCTCCGGAATGCCGGGGCCCGCATCGTCCACTGTCAGCTCGAGCAGGCCGTCACCGATCTGCCGCATGGCAATTCGCACTTCTCCGCCACTGGGGCTCCACTTGGCCGCGTTGTCGAGCACATTGAGCACTGCCCTCGACAGGCCCGCCTGATCTCCGTAGACGAACCACGGCATGAGCGTGGCATCGAAGTCGATCTCGTTGCGGCGACGGCGAGCTCGTTCGAGGCTGCGCTCGACGGCATCGGCCAGATCGACCCGCTCGAACACCGTCTCGGGTGCGTCCTCGCGTGCAAGATCCACCAGATCACCTACCAGCGTGGACAATTCCTGAATTTGAGCTACCACGTCGGTTCGCAGCTCGGCCATGTCCTCGTCGGGAATGGACGGTGCACCCGGACGTCCCGCCGCGATCAACAGTTCCATGTTGGTGCGCAGCGACGTCAGCGGCGTGCGAAGTTCGTGCCCGGCGTCGGCGACCAATCTGCTCTGCCTGCCGCGAGATTCGGCCAAGGCTCGGAGCATCGTGTTGAAACTCTCGGTCAATCGGGCCAATTCGTCGTCGCCGGTCACCGGAATCGGCGTCAGATCGTCGGTACGCGCCACCCGCTCTGCGGCCGCGGTCAATCGTGCAATCGGCCGTAACCCGGTGCGCGCCACGGCCATGCCGGCACCCGCCGCCAACACCACACCGCACGCACCGACGACCAGTAGAACCCACGCCAATCGATCCAGCACTTCCCCGGTGGGCAGCAGTCGCTGCGCCACGATCAGGGTGCTGCCGTCCTTGGTGCGCAGCGCGAGCACTCGCTGATCGTCGAGTGTGCGCAGCGACGAGGCCTGCTCTCCGCGCACCACAGCAAGTTCCGAATCGCCGACGGGCACCTTGGGTCCGGGCGGGTTGTAACTGGTCATGTCGGGGTAGATCAACGCCACACTGACGTCGGTGCTGTACAACGTGGCACCGGCCACGAACCGTGGGTCGTAGGACACCAGGTCCGATTCCGCCAATGCCGATGCGCGAGAACGCAACTGGGTGTCCACGTCGCCGTACAGCGCGCGCGAGACCACGGTGTAGGCCGCAATGGCCATGACGGCCACCGCGATCGCCACGACGGACGCAGCCAACAGCGTCACCCGCCACCGCAACGACACCGATCTCGTCAACGGCGTCGGTGGCCGCATCGGCGGAGGCGGAAGTGCGCCGCCGTCGGGCGTCTTGCGCCCGAACGAACTGCCTATCACGGGGGCGTCTCGCGCAGGACGTATCCGACACCGCGAACGGTATGGATCAGTCGCGACTCCCCTTCGGCCTCGGTCTTGCGCCGCAGATACCCGACGTACACCTCGAGCGCGTTGCCGGAAGTCGGGAAGTCGTAGCCCCAGACCTCTTCGAGAATGCGACTTCTGGTGAGCACTCGGCGCGGATTGGTCATGAGCATCTCGAGCAACGAGAACTCGGTCCTGGTGAGGCTGATCGAACGCTCGCCGCGCGAGACCTCACGGGTGACCGGGTCCAGCGACAGGTCCGCGAACGTCATGGTCTCCGAGTCGATGCCGGCTTCCATAGCTGTGCGCCGCAACAATGCCCGCAGCCGAGCCAGGAGCTCCTCGAGCGCGAACGGCTTGGGCAGGTAGTCGTCTGCACCGGCGTCGAGACCGGCTACGCGCTCGGACACCGAATCACGCGCCGTCAGCACCAGGATCGGCAGGTCGTCGCCCACGCTGCGCAATCGCCGACACACCTCGAGGCCGTCGAGACGCGGCATCATCACATCGAGCACCAACGCATCGGGACGCGCCGCAGCTACCTGTTCCAGGGCATCGAGGCCGTCGACCGCCAGGTCCACGGTGTACCCGTTGAACGTGAGCGACCTGCGCAGCGATTCGCGCACCGCTCGATCGTCGTCGACCACCAGTATCCGCATCGGTACAGTTTGTCCTGGTCGACTGAGACACGGCTGAGAGGGGTGGTCGGTCGGTACGCGCACCGGCAGTCGAAGCTCACAACGTAGGTAGGTTCCGAGCCTGGGGCAGGTTCCATTTACGCCACAGGGCCAGCAATCTCAGGCCGGTCGCCAGTACCGTCCCCGCGACCAACCCGACGTTCTCCGGCAGGGTGAGCGCCTCGGCCACCACGACGGCCGTCGCACCGAGCAGCGCAGGTAGGGCATACAGGTCGCGGTGCAGCAGCAGGGGAACGTCGTTGACGAGGACGTCCCGGATGACGCCACCGGCCACGGCCGTCGTCGTCCCGATCAGCGCTCCCGACAGGGCGCTACCGCCGACACCCAAGGCGATCGTCGCGCCGGTCGACGCGAACAGGCCCATCCCGAACGCGTCGAGCACGAGCACGCCTCGGCGCACCTTGCCCATCTGCCGATGCGCGACGAACACCACCAGCGAGGCGAAGAACCCGACGGTGACGTTCGGCCAGGTATCCAGCGACGTCGGCGGATGGATACCGAGCAGCAGATCGCGAACGATGCCGCCCCCGATACCCGTCGTGATTCCGACGACGCAGACCCCGAACAGGTCGAGTCGTCGATGTACGCCGACCAAGGCACCGGACGCCGCGAAGACTGCGATACCGATGTATCCGAGGAGGTCGAGAAGCACCGAACGAGCATGTCATGCGACTGACAGCAGCTTCACAGCAACATCGAAACGGCGTCACAGCCTTCGGGAGCACGGTTGCGTTGTCATACAGGGCCGACGAGTAAGGACGAAGACATGGGCATCGGATTCAAGAAGACGATCGCCACCCTCGCGGTGGCTGGGGCACTCACTCTCGGCGGCGGTGCCATCGCCGACGCAGCGCCCGACCGCGCGACGCTTCCCGCAGTGTCCGGACTGACCGAATCGGACGCGGAGCAGGCATTGTCGGATGCAGGCTTCTCCGACGTGAACAGTGACTACGACCGTCCTGACGCGACGGTTGTCGGAACCAACTTTCAAGCCGGCGACAAGGTCAGTGAGAACGCCTCCCTTCTACTGATAGTCGGTGCCGGCTAAGTCAGCCGAACCGTCCCGTCGTCGTCGACGCGCCAACCGGGGTTGTGGCAGATTTCCCAGATGACTCCGTTGGGGTCGGCGATGTGGGCGTGATAGCCACCGAACGATGTCCGCTCCGGTGCCTTGATCGGTGTCGCGCCGGCCGCGAGAGTGGCCGCGAACATCGCGTCGACGGCCGCCGCGTCGTCGACGTTGTGCGCCAACGTGACCGAGCCGAGATCGTGTTCGCGCGGCGGCCGTCCCAGATCCCCGTCGAACGCGGTGGCGTCGTACAGACCGAGCACCGCACCGGGCCCGATCTGGAAGAACAGAATCTCGCCAGGAACGTCGAGCAACGGCGTCCACCCCAGGCCGTCGCAATAGAACGTTCGAGCGGCATCGAGATCCGCAGTGGCCAGAGTGGTGAAATGAACTTGCTGCTGCATCGCCCCATTGTTTCAGGCGATAGTCTCGGTCGGGTGCCGTCCGGCACATTAGAAGTTCTCGAACCGAGGTGACCCGAAGTGCCGATCGTCGACAATGCCGTCTATGTCGAGGGAAAGCGGACCGCGAATCCGGAGAGTCTCGACATCACGTTCGAGTGCATGCGTGACCGCCACGGTATGGCGTGGATCGGCCTGTACCGTCCCGAGATCAGCGAAATCAACGCAGTAGCAACGGAATTCGGGCTGCACCGACTCGCCGTCGAGGATGCCATCGCGGCGCATCAGCGGCCGAAGCTCGAACGCTACGCCGAGCAATTGTTCGTCGTTCTGCGACCCGCGCGGTACATAGACGAGACCGAAAAGGTCGAATTCGGTGAATTGCACATTTTTCTCGGAGCCGATTTCGTCGTCACGATCCGCCACGCCGAATCACCCGAACTCGGTCTCGTCCGACATCGACTGGAGGAATCGCCCGAGTTGCTCGCGCTCGGGCCCGAGGCCATCCTGTACGGAATCCTCGACCAGGTGGTCGACGAGTACGTCCCGGTGGTGAAGGGACTGCAGACCGACATCGACGAAATCGAGGATCAGCTGTTCACCGGCGATCCCAGCGTATCGAGGCGCATCTACTCACTGCTGCGTGAGGTGTCCGAATTCGACCGTGCGGCAAAACCTCTGGTGGAGATGATCGAATCCCTCAAGCGCGGGTCCGACAAGTATCACGTCGATGTCGAGCTGCAACGAAACCTTCGGGACGTGTTGGACCACGCCATCCGCATCTCCGACCGCATCGAAGCGTTCCGATCCAACCTGCAGAACGCGATGACGGTGCACTCCACCATGGTGGCGCAGCAGCAGAACGAAGAGATGCGGAACATGACACAGGTCAGCCTCGAGCAGAACGAACAGGTCAAACGAATCTCGTCCTGGGGCGCAATCCTGTTCGCGCCGTCGCTCATCGCCGCGATCTACGGCATGAACTTCGAGGACATGCCGGAACTGAAGTGGCACTTGGGTTATCCGCTGGCGCTGATCGCCATGGTGATCTGCTCCAGCGCGCTCTACGTCGTGTTCAAACGTCAGAAGTGGCTGTAGAGCAGCTGCGCCGCACGTGAGTGGAAGTTCGTAGCAGGGGTCGAAGTTCCACTCACATGGGCACTCAGGAGGAACCGAAGATCGGGCCCACCGGGATATCGCGCTCGAAGGTGAGGCGATCGAATTCGTTGCCGTATTCGTCGATCGCTCCGATGGACATCGCGCTGGCCTTGATGCCCGGAATACCCGGCACCACATCGACTCTCACGAACGAGTAGTTCAGGAATCTCACTCGCGACCACGTGATCGACTCCGCCGACTTGGTGCCGTCGGGCGCCCAGACGTAGCTGTTCGGAACAGCCGTGTCCGGCAATTCGTGGCCCCGGTAGCTGACGCCCTCGCCGTCCTGGAACGTGTAACGCGGACGACCACCCCCGCCGACGGTGTAGTACACGGTGCCGTCGGTCTTTCCGCGAACCGTGGCGTTGTCGCCGGCGACCCGCGTCGCACGGTTGGAGCGGATCGGATCGGTGCGCTCGAACACGTGGTTGTGCGCCTGGAGCACCACGTCGACCTCGTACTTGTCGAACAGCGATACCCACGCGTCGCGTACGCCGCCGTCGCTCGCGTGCGTCGAGGTGGTCGAGTAGGCGCAGTGATGGAAGAAGCAGACGATGAAGTCGATGTTCGGGTCCGCCCGATACTTGGCGAGAGTCTGCTCCACCCAGGTGTTCTGGGCTCCGCCGCTGTAGCCGGTGTTGGCTTTGATCTCGTAGCTGACGTCGTTCGCGTCGAGCGAGAGCACCGCGGTGTTGCCGTACACGAACGAATATGCCGACGGGCAGCCTTTCGGCCCGGTGCTCGGTTGATCGAGACGTGCCGCGTGGCCGCCGTATCCGTTGGGGCTGTACAGCGCCTCCATGTCGTGGTTGCCGGTGGCAAACAACCACGGTGTCGTCGACGCGCTGGCCTCGATCGCCTGGAAGTAGCCGTCCCAGACGAAGGGATTGAACTTGTCGAATCCCTTCGGCGGCGTCTTGCCGTGGCCGGCGAACTGCGGTGGCAGACCGGCACCCGACGGGTCCGCGTAGGCGATATCGCCGGCGAGAATGTGGAAGTCCGGACGCGACGCCTCGATCTGGCGATTGATGTTGCGCGCGTGCTTGACCGACGGTTCGTTGTCGGCCTTGTAGTACAGGTCGTCGTAATCACCGGCCACCAGACCGGCTGGCTGCGAAGGGGTTTCGTCGACGCCCTGGTCCCCCATCATGGTGAAGCGGAACGGAGCGATGCGTCCGGTCGGCAGCGCCGGAGATGCGCTGCGGATGTCGCTGACGAAACCGTCCGCGGTACGCCATCGGTAATAGTGCGGCAGCTTGGGCGTCAGATTGTCGACGGGCACGTGCACGTAGTACTGCTCGGCCGACAGGATGCCGCCATCGGTCTGCGGAACCTGGCTGACGAGGTTGCGCACCTCGGCGGAGGTCGTGGCTCCCAACGCAGGCGTCGGGCCGTGATCGAGGAAGACACCGGTGATGCCGGGATTACGGGAAAGCTGAGCGGAGAATCGCAACTGCGTCGCCGGGTCGTTGCCGAAGCCCATGTGTCGACCGGCCACCGCCAGCGGGGCGTCCTGCGCATAGGCGGTGCGCGTGAACGCCGAATTACCGACGCCCACCGCGGCTGCCGTGGCTGCGGCACCGACCAGGAAGTTGCGTCGACTCACCGGGTGCCGCCGCAGGAACGACCGATGCCAGTCGTGTTGCTCGGCCATCGTCATGTTCTCGGCGAGCGTCCCCGGAATTCCGGTCGCGACGGTCTCGCCTGCGGGATTGAGCGTCATGAATCGATGGTGACCGCCGAGCCCCCTCGGACGCTGAACAGCAGAGCACATTGCAGGTGAACAGACGGAGAACAGCGAGGCACAACAGGACGAACGGGGACAATCCCGTCGAGAAGGAAGGCCCCACCGGACCAAGGGCAACGGCGGTTCAGAAAGGCCGCAACCTCACGCAACACTGCGGTAAAGATCGGTAGATATCCAGCCACACGAGCGCCAGTCAGAGCTCTTGAGATATCCGAGTGGATAATCGCGACAATTTGCTTGCCCATTCAGTGGACAACCAGCGCGCCGATGGCCGTACGCACTGCTACTGTGAGCACGAAACTTGAGGTCAGCGCCCGTTGGCTGAAGTTCGACGTGAGTTATACACCTCCGGTGATTGCACGCGCCCCTGTGGCTGCAGCCAGTCAACGGGAGCCAACAGTTGAAAACCGAGGAGAAGTCATGCTGAAGAAGTCGTTGACCGTAGCTGCACTGTCCATTGCCTGTGCGCTCGGATTCGCCCCGCTGGCGCAGGCCGCCGATGTGCCCGATTTCAAGGACAAGATCGAGGGCAAGTCGATCTCCGCCGCGCGAGCAATCATCAAGGACAGCGGCAACCTGATGCTGGTCAAGCTCGACGGCCCCATCAACGATTGCGCACTCGCAGATCGCACAGCAACTGCCCTGCGCTCGGTGTACTTCGCGCCCATCGACCGCAGCAACGTGACCATCACCTTCTCGTGCCCCGAAGAGGAGTGAGTCTTCTCCTCCCCTGAACGACACGAAGGACGCGCACCGAGAGTGATCTCGGTGCGCGTCCTTCGTCGTTCAACAGGGCCCTGCACCCTCAGGTCCCCTTGACGTTGAGAATCTGGCGTAGCTCGTGCTCGACGCTCACCAGGTCGCGGGCGTCCTCCATCACGACGTCGATGGACTTGTAGGCGTCGGGAATCTCGTCGATGAAGTCTGCACTGTCGCGAAACTCGATCCCCTTCATCCGCTCCTGCAGGTTCTCGTGGGTGAACCGCTTCCTGGCCTCGGTCCGAGAGAACTGCCGACCGGCACCGTGAGGAGCCGAGCACAGGCCGGCCTTGGAACCCTTACCGGCGACCACGTACGAACGCGTCCCCATCGACCCCGGGATGATCGCCTTCACACCCTCGTGTGCGTCGATTGCACCCTTACGGGTGAGCCAGACGTCCTTGCCGAAGTGCGTTTCCTTCACCGTGTAGTTGTGATGGCAATTGATTCGCTCGACTTCGCGATGGTCGTCCGTTCCCATCCACTCGGCGAACACCGCGCCGAACCGGTCCATCATCTCAGCCCGGTTCAGGTACGCGAACCGCTGCGCCCACTTCAGATCTCTGATGTACTGCGCGAATTCAGTCGAGCTCTCGGGCAGGTACGCGAGATCTTTGTTGGGCAACGAAATCCACCATTGGGCACACAATCGCTGCGCAATCGCGATGTGCTTCTTCGCGATCTTGTTCCCCACGCCCCTCGACCCACTGTGCAGAAACAGCCACACTCGATCGGTCTCGTCGAGGCACAACTCGGCAAAGTGATTGCCGCCGCCTAACGAACCGAGCTGCTCCCGCCACTGCGGTGAGTGGTTCAGCTCTACACCGTCCCTGGCCGCCAACTCCTCGAGTTCGAGCAGCTTTGGCGCAGTGAACTGCCATCGATCGACACCGACGTTGTAGTTGCCGGGTGAGAGGGGGATGCTGGCCTCGATGGCAAGTCGCAAATCCTTCAGGTTCCGTCCGTCGAGGTCATCGAGGGCGAATTCTGTTCGGACACCGATCATTCCGCAGCCGATGTCGACACCGACGGCGGCGGGAATCACGGCACCCAACGTCGGAATGACCGTCCCCACAGCACTTCCCATGCCGCTGTGCGCGTCGGGCATCAGGGCGACGTGTGGATGCACGAACGGCATCGATGCTGTTTCGCGAGCCTGCTCGAGCGTCTTGTCCTCGAGCTGTGACGCCCAGTTGAGCAGCCGTAAGCCCACCTTGTTCGGGGGCATGATGTTCCTTTCTGCCCCCTCGGCGAGAGAGAGCTATTCGATGGGTCGCTGTTTGCCGGTGAGAGCAGCACACAGCTCGGATGAATATGCGCGCAGCACAATGCTCGGACGGACTCTCGTGTCGAGAGCCGCGCAGGGCAGACAAGTGGCGCGCATGGCGATGACCCTATCGAGCTGAAAGTCTCCGACGCGAGCTAATTAATTCGACCGTGAGGATGGGAGACGGGACAGAATGCACAGAAGTGCGCCGCTCGGACGGGATCCCGTCGATGTGCGTCGCTATTGTGCATTCCGGCCCAAAAAGAAGCGGAACCTACACTCCCCCACCGAATGCGAGTCCCAATAGATATGTCGCCCCGGCCGCGCCGTATCCGATGGCGAGTTGTCGCAGTGCGCGCTTGACGGGCGGACCGCCGCTGAGCAGTCCGACGATCAGGCCCGTACCGATCAGTGCCAGTCCGACGAGTACCGCGGCAACG
Organism: Rhodococcus sp. IEGM 1354; assembly: GCF_030056855.1. NCBI lineage: Bacteria > Bacillati > Actinomycetota > Actinomycetes > Mycobacteriales > Nocardiaceae > Rhodococcus > Rhodococcus sp. IEGM 1354. The sequence goes on along the minus strand of NZ_JASHKT010000003.1, from coordinate 450,624 downwards.
GCAAGGGCCACATAGCCTTCGAGGCCGAACAGGTACGGCAACACCGGGATGACGGCACCGGAGGCGAAGAAGCAGAAGCTCGCTGCGGCAGCACCGAGCCCTGTTCCGATGGATTCGTGCTCGTCGATGTCGGTGGCCGGTTCTTCGACGGCGGGCAGGAGTCGGATGACTTCCGCGGCTTTCGCGTCGGCATCCTCGTGGGTCATTCCGCGGGCGCGGTAGACGAGGGCGAGTTCGTTGGCGTCGACGTCGAGGTGTTGGACGGCCTCACTCGCGGCGCTGTCGGGCGACGACGCCTCGAGCAGTTCGCGTTGCGAGCGCACCGAGACGTATTCGCCTGCTCCCATCGACAGCGCGCCGGCGAGTAGGCCGGCGAGTCCGGTGACCAACACGATCTGGTTGGACACTCCGGATCCGCTGATGCCGAGCACCAGGGCGAGGTTGCTGACCAGTCCGTCGTTGGCACCGAACACCGCGGCGCGGAAGGTTCCCGAGAGTCGATTGCGGCCGCGGGCAGCCAAAGCCCGGATGACCTCGGCGTGTATCTGCTCGTCGGCGGTCATCGCGTCGGTGGCATCGGCGTCGGTCGCGTAGGGCGAGCGGGTCTCGGCGCGTTGCGCGAGGGCGAGGACGAACACCGATCCGAAGCGGCGGGCCAGCACACCGAGGATCCGGGTACGAATGTCGCCTTTGAGCGGCATCCCGACGCGATCGCCGAGCAGATTGCGCCAATGCTGTTCGTGGCGACCTTCCGCGTCGGCCAACTCGAGCAGAATTTCGCGTTCCTCGCCGTTGCGCCTACCAGCCAGGTCGCGATAGACGGCGGCCTCGGCCCGCTCGTCGGCGAGGTACTGCCGCCATCGCTTGACGTCCTTCGACGAGGGTTCCGTTCCGTCCATCGAGCAAACGTACCGGGCTCCGCCCTCGTGCGCGTTGTGCGTACCTGGAAGGGCGCACAACGCGCACGAGGGGGCAGTCAGCTCGGGTCGTAGACGCCGGCCTGGACCGCTTTGACCAACCTGCGCGGCACTCTGAACTCACGGCCCTGAAAACGCACCGTCACGAGATCCGGGGCGACGGCCTTCCACTGTGCCCGTCGGCTACGCGTGTTGGAACGCGACATCTTTCTCTTCGGAACAGCCATGTCTCACGCCTCCTTTCGGCTTCGACGGCCGTAGCGCTTCTCGAACTTCTCGACGCGTCCCTGGGTGTCCATGACGCGTGTCGCCCCGGTCCAGAAGGGGTGCGATTCGGACGAGACGTCGACGACGATCAGGGGGTAGGTGTTGCCGTCTTCCCACTCGGTCTCGCGAGCGGACGTGACGGTGGATCGAGTGAGGAACTTGTTCCCGGTGCTCGAGTCCTGGAACACCACCGGATGGTAGTCCGGGTGGATGCCTGGCTTCATTCTGTTGCCTCTCGTGACTGGTCTGCGTAGGGGGATTCGCTGCTCTCGCAGGGGTCTTCGTGCCATTGGCCGAACGGGTCGGTCCACGTGGTCCACTGAGCGGGATCGGTCATCTCGTCGTCGGACACCAACGCCCACTGCAGAGTTCGGTCGATCTCGGTGGGGTCGGCCTGATGAACCAGGATCACCAATGACGTGTCTCGATCGCCGAATTGCTCGTCCCACCGCAGCGCGGCCATCGCTCGCCTGGTGGTGTCGACGCGATCCTGTTCCGCCGGAGTCATTGCCGCAAGCCACTTTCCGGCGCTCGCCACCCGTAGTCCGCCGCCGGCCGATTCGATCCAGAGCGCTTCGTCGGGTTGCGTGGCCACCCACGCCCGTCCGCGGGCGGTGACGACGCCGTCGAGCAACACGTCGATGGCCTCGTGCAGTCGTTCGGGATGGAACGGCCGAGTTGCGGTGAACTCCACGAGTGCGACTCCGCAGTCGACGGACAAGGGCGGCTGGCCGCGCAACAGCGGAGAGTGGGCGTCCGTGATCTCACCGCGCCGGGCATCGAAGGGAACGGACGCGAGAACTGCTGGGCCGTCGACCATCGAGTCCTGAGAAACCCAGACGACGGGTGCGTTCGGTGCCAACCGCGCGAGCACAGCCGCAAGCCTGGCACGCTCCCACGCGTCGACATCGGGACCTGCGGTGACGACGAGAGCGTCGGCGTAGTCGACCTGCCCGACCACCAGCTGCGCGACGGTTCGATCGTCATCCCCACTCGCGACGATGCCTCGGTCGGCCAAGGTGTCGTCGCCGGTGGCGTCGGCCAGCCAGGTTGCGGCGTCGAGGCAGCCGATCACGGCCTCGATACGTACGTCTCGCGAGGCCGGGCCGTCGATCTGCCCCACCACGTCGGCGACGATGACGTTGTCCACCGCCCAGCACAACGCCTCGGGCTCGAGTGCGGGGTCCAGAACGAGCACGATGCGATCGACACTGCTGCGGCTCGACAGTGCACGCAGCAGCGGCAGCAGGTCCTCGCGCAGCGTGCAGGAGACACAGCCGTGCGCCAGTTCCAGGATCGTCTCGCGCGGGTTCTCACTCAGGACGTACAGCGTTCGGCGTACGACGCCCTCGGTGACGCGGCTCAGGTCGTGGCGGACTGCGACAGTTCCCGGCGCGAGCAGCGATGTCACGACAGCGTCCATGGCTCCGGTCCAGCCGGAGACGAGGACCATCGGGGTTCGATCGTCCGGTGATGTGTTCACGAGCGCCTTTCTTCTCGACAACGATTGTCATTCTCTGAGGATGCACGCTACATTCGCTTGAACGCTTTGTCGAAAACGATTGTCATAACGGCAAGAAGGGAGTGCTCATGTCAGCGCACTGCCAGGTCACCGGCCGCACCCCCAGCTTCGGAAAGTCGGTCTCGCACTCCCACGTGCGCACCAGCCGCAGGTGGGATCCCAACATCCAGCGCAAGACCTACTACGCCCCCAGCCTCGGACGCCGCGTCACCCTCACGCTCTCGGCCAAGGGCATCAAGACCATCGACCGCGACGGCATCGATGCCGTGGTAGCCAAGATCCGCGCACGCGGGGAGAAGATCTGATGGGCAAGAGCACCGACGTCCGTCCCATCGTCAAACTCAAGTCGACCGCAGGTACCGGCTACACCTACGTCACCCGCAAGAACCGCCGGAACGATCCCGACCGACTCGTGATGAAGAAATACGACCCGGTTGTCCGCAAGCACGTCGATTTCCGAGAGGAGCGCTGACCGGTGGCCAAGAAATCGAAGATCGCGAAGAACGAGCAACGCAAGGTCGTCGTCGCCCGCTGGGCAACGCGTCGTACGAAGCTCAAAGAGATCATTCGCAAGCCCTCGAGCAGCGATTCCGAGCGCGCACAGGCCCAGGCGGCACTGCAGCGTCTGCCACGCGATTCGAGTCCGGTACGATTGCGCAATCGTGACGCTGCGGATGGACGTCCGCGCGGTTACCTACGGAAATTCGGGCTGTCCCGCGTGAAGATGCGCGAGATGGCTCACCGCGGGGAGCTGCCAGGCGTCCACAAGTCGAGCTGGTAAGGGAAAAGGTAGAGATGGCAGTCAAGAGAGCACCGTCGAAGAAGGTCCGCGCAGAGGCGGGTCGTCGACCGAAGAAGAACCCGTTGAACGCCGCCAAGGTCACCACGGTGGACTACAAGGACATCAACCTTCTTCGTCAGTTCATTTCCGACCGCGGCAAGATCCGCAGCCGTCGGGTCACCGGGCTCACCCCGCAGCAGCAGCGCCAGGTCGCTGTTGCAGTGAAGAACGCTCGTGAAATGGCATTGCTGCCGTTCACCAGCCGCTGAATCAGCTTTCGAGAAAGGCCACGTAGCCCAGGGGCTACGTGGCCTTTCTGTCGTTCCTAGCAAGAAATGAGCAGTTCGACGATGTCCGGCGTTCTCGAAGGCTTCACCGTCATCTTCGTCGTCATCGCATTGGGCTACCTGCTCGCCCACCTGAAAGTCCTCGGCGAACACGGGCAGTTCGTTCTGAGCCGACTCGTGTTCTTCGTGGCGACGCCGTCGCTGCTGTTCGTCACGTTGGCCAAGTCGGACCTGTCGGTCATCCTGTCCCCCGTATTGGCCGTCGCCGGTTCCACTGCGCTGCTCGTCGGGGCCATCTACTTCGTCATCGCGAAGGTCGCGCTGAAACGCGCCGTGCCCGACGCGACCGTCGGCGCACTCGCGAGTTCCTACGTCAATGCCGCGAACCTCGGTATCCCGATCGCCGTGTTCGTTCTGGGCGACGCCAACTTCGTCGCTCCCCTGCTGCTGTTCCAGATCATGATCTACACGCCGATCGCGGTGACCATCCTCGACATCTCCACCAAGATCGACGAGGTCTCCCTGTTCAAGACGGTCACGACGCCGTTCCGAAACCCGATCGTGCTGGCCGGGGCTGCGGGTCTCGTACTGTCGATCACCGGATTCGAGCTCCCCGAGGCGCTCATGCAGCCGTTCCAACTCGTCGGCAACCTGTCCGTTCCGGGTGCACTGCTGGCGTTCGGACTGTCGCTGTACGGCGCGCGAGTGCTGCAGAAGGGCATCAGCCCGCGACGGGACGTGGCCCTGGCGACCCTGTTCAAGATGGCGCTGCAGCCCCTGCTCGGGTATCTGATGGCCCGATTCGTCTTCGGCCTCGACGGACACGACCTGTTCGCCATCGTCGTCGTCTCGGCACTGCCCACCGCGCAGAACGTCTTCGTCTTCGCCAGCCGCTACCAGCGAGGGGTCGTTCTTGCTCGCGACACGGCATTCGTCACCACACTGGTCTCGATTCCGGTCATCGCGCTCGTCACGGTGCTGCTGGCATGAGACGAACGCAAAGGTTCTCCTCAGCTCCCAGCGCTACTTTGGGTTCATGAGGTTTCTCGCTGCAGGTGTCATGCTGTGCCTGCTCTTGGCCGGCTGTAGCACCGCCGCCGGTGACGACGACGAGACGACACCGACAACGAACTCCACCACCCCCATCGGGTTCGTCCAGCAACCGAGCGCGCCGCCCGTCCCCCACGAAGTTCCCGTCGGCGACGTCGGCACGATGTTCGAGTCGACACCGGATCTGATTCGCGCGACGACCACTCCGTTCGAGTCGTGGAGCCAGGTCTCCCCCAACACCATCGCGGTGCACTTCGTCACCGGCACGCCCGAGTGCTACGGAGCCGACGCGACGGTGACCGAGACCGATACGGCCGTCACGATCGAACTGCGTACCGGGACCAGACCGGACGCCGAGGACAAGTCCTGCATCATGGTTGCCGTCTACGCCACCATGCAGATCACGCTGGCGTCGCCGCTGGGTCATCGCGCAATCCTGAATGCGGCCTGACCCGGTCGCCGGTAATGTCCGACCGGTGAGCGATCAACTACCCGACCGAAATCGAAGTACGGTGCGCGCTGCCGATGCCGATCGCAACCTCGTGGCGCAGCTGCTGAGCGACGCGTTCGCCAACGGCCAACTGACCGTCACCGAGTACGACGAGCGGACGGCGGCCGCGTACCGGGCGAAGACCTACGGCGATTTGGATCTGCTGACCGACGATCTGGCCCTCGCCCCACCTCCGCCGACGACGCAGACCGGTGCTCCCCAGACCGATCGGGCCATCGCAATCATGAGCGGATCGGTTCGCAAAGGCGAATGGACCGTCGCCGCACGCATCGACGCGCTCGCCTTCTGGGGTGGAGTGCAACTCGACCTACGCCGAGCGACGTTCTCGGCCCAGGAAACCACGATCAACTGCGTCGCGATCATGGGCGGCATCGAGATCACCGTGCCGCCCGGCATCGGCGTCGAGGTCCGCGGCACCGGAATCATGGGCGGATTCGAGCACGTCAGCGCCACGCACCCCGGTGCGCCCCGAGTGGTCATCACCGGACTCGCCTTCTGGGGCGGAGTCTCGGTGGACATCAAGGCAGCAGAGAAGTGACTACGATCGCCGACGCTTGAGGTAGTCGCTCACCACTGCAGCACCCAATCCGTCCAGATCCGGCGCGATGACCCGGCCGCCGACCCGTTCGGCCATCTTGTCGACCACCCGGGCCAGACCGGGATCGTCACCGAGACGGAAAATCGTCACCTGCGCACCGAGTTTCGCGACGGTATCGAGCTCACGCACCGTCAACCCCAACGTCTTCGACGACGGCGGGTAATCGAAATACGCATGGCCGCCCGGCTCCAGATGAGCCGTCGGTTCACCGTCGGTGACGATCAAGACCACCGGCTGTGCATTGGGATGACGACGCAGATGCCGCACTGCGAGCATCAACGCGTGATGCAGATTGGTGCCCTGATCGTAGGCACCGTCCAGGCCGGCGAGCTCCGACGCCGTCAATGTCTGTGCGTGCCTGCCGAATCCGATGAGTTGTAGGTCGTCCCCGCGAAAACGAGTACTCACCAGGTGATTGAGAGCCAACGCGGTGCGCTTCATCGGCACCCAGCGGCCGTCCATCACCATCGAGAACGACGTGTCGACCAACAACGCCACCGCAGCCTGTGTCCGGGTTTCGGTCTCGCTGATCTCCACATCCGTCACCTGCAGCTTCACTGGAAAGCCCGATCCCTGTGCAGCCGTACGCAAGACGGCGTTGTTGACCGTGCGGGTCACGTCCCACGGTTCGGTGTCGCCAAATTCCCAGGTGCGCGACGCTCCCGTCGGCTCACCCATCGCGCCGGCCTTGCGAGTATCTCGCTCGCCGCCGCGTCGAGACAGCTTTCCCGCGACATCCTTCAGCGCCGACTGCCCCAATTGGCGCATGGCTTTCGGCGACAGACGCCACTGACCGTCGGCACCCTTGTCCATGAAACCCTGCTGCTGCAGCGCCTTTTCGAGCTCGGAGAGCATCCGGGCATCGGCCGCAGCCTCCGGTCCGAGTTGCTTCAGCAACGCGTCGGCGTCGATATCGTCCAACGCTGCCCCGTTGTATTGCTGCGAGAGCTGATTCCCCAGATTCTCGAGATCGGCAATGTCCTGCAGGGCTCCGGTACCGTCGCCCAGACCCATTCCGTTCTCGCCGCGGAAGTTCTGCGAACCGTCCCAATCCTCACCGGGCCGGGCCTGCTGCAGATTCTGATCCAGTTGATCGAGCTGATCCAGCAGGTTCGAATCACCGAAAGCCTGCTGCGCCAAAGCATCCAACTCGGCTCTCTGCTCGGGCGTGAGAGAGTTGCGCAATCGCTGCGCCGCCGCGGCCCGCTGGGCGAGCGAGTCCAACAGCTCGTCGACATTCTTCGGGTTTTCCGGAAAATGCTGACCGTGCTTGCTCATGAACTGGTCGAACTGCTCGTCGGTGTTCTCGCCCTTGTTGTGGGCGTCGAGCAGTTCGTTGAGGTCCTTCAGCATTTCGCTGATGGCCTGACGATCCTGCTCGGTGGCACCTTCGAGAGCCTGCTTCATGCCGGCGAATCTCTGATCGAGCATCTCGCGGCCGAGCAGATCCTTGATCTTCTCGTAGTTCTCGCGCCCCTCCGACGAACGCCAGTCGTAATCCGAGAGCTCCTGCACCGCTTGGGCGGTGGACGGCGACAGATCGCCGATCTGCATCTCCTGGAACCGCGCATCGTCGTCGAGGGCACGAGCCAACGCCTTGCGCTCCTCGAGCACTGCCTTGTCCAGCAGCTCACGCACTTCCTGCAGCGTTCCGTCGAGGTTGTTCTGCTTCAGCAGATCTCGGCGACGCTTGGCAGCCTGGGCCGCGAGGTCGTCGAGTCCACGCATGTTCTTCGTTCCGCGCCGCAGCATCTCCTGCAGCGCCCGGCGAGGCGACGCCCCCTCGAGGACGTCCTCGCCGATCGCATCCAACGCCTCCCGCAGATCGACGGGAGGAGCCAGCGGATCCGGGCCGTCGTGATAGCGCCCGTACCTGGAACGACGCATCAGCTGTACACCGTCTGACCGTCGTCGTCGGGATCCTTCGAGATTCGCCGCGCGAGGTAGAGACCTTCGAGGGCAAGTTCGACGGCGGCTGCCTTCTCACCGTCCGAGGTCGCCTTCAACCGCTCGGTGATGTCGCCGATCACGGCCACGTCGGGCAGCTCGTCGAGCAGAGCCTTTGCGGTGATGCGATCGCCGGTGACGATAGGGTCACCGCTCTCGACGGCCGTCACCAACGCCGCGAGGTTCAGTCCACCCAGGTGCGCACGCACGGTGTCCGCCGTCGCGCGTCGAAGCATGTGTTCGAGGACCTCGATTTCGCGGCCTTCTTCGCCGGACTCGAACTCGACCTTGCCGCGCAGCACCTCGATGATCGTGCCCAGGTCCACCGGCCGCGCTACCGCGTCCGCTTCGCCGAGTATCGCGGCGCGGTGAACCGCTGCGGCAGCGATCGTTTCGGCAGCGGCGATCGCGAATCGTGCCGAGACGCCGGAGCGCTGGTCGACCGACGGCGATTCGCGCAGCAGTCGAGTGAATCGAGCGAGCACCTCGAGCAGGTATGCCGGGACCTCGGCCTGCAAGTCCGCTTCCTGCTCGATGACGGCTACCTCGTCGTCGAGCTCGAGCGGGTAGTGCGTTCTGATCTCGGCACCGAAGCGGTCCTTGAGCGGAGTGATGATGCGTCCACGATTGGTGTAGTCCTCGGGGTTGGCGCTGGCCACCAACATGACGTCGAGTGGAAGGCGCAGGGTGTAGCCGCGAACCTGAATGTCGCGCTCCTCCATGACGTTGAGCAGCGACACCTGAATGCGCTCAGCAAGGTCGGGAAGCTCGTTGATAGCCACGATGCCGCGATGACTGCGCGGAACCAGACCGAAGTGAATGGTCTCCGGGTCGCCCAAGCTGCGGCCCTCGGCGACCTTGACCGGATCGACATCGCCGACGAGGTCGGCGACCGAAGTATCCGGGGTGGCGAGCTTTTCGGCGTACCGCTCGCTGCGGTGCCGCCACTCGATCGGCAGGTCGTCCCCGAGTTCCTTCGCTCTACGAATACTCGCGGGGGTGATGGGCTCGTACGGATGCTCGCCCAGTTCGGCACCGGCGATCACCGGCACCCACTCGTCGAGCAGCAGGTTGAGGGTACGCAGCAGACGCGTCTTGCCCTGCCCACGCTCTCCCAGTAAAACGACGTCGTGACCGGCCAGAATCGCGCGCTCGAATTGCGGCAGCACCGTCGACCCGAAGCCGACGATCCCCGGCCACGGATCTTGGTCGTCACGCAACGCCGTCAGAAGATTTTCGCGGAGCTCTTCCTTGATCGACCGCTGCCGATGTCCGGATGCCTTGAGTTCGCCGAGAGTGGAGATGCCAGGTTTGGTGGAGGTCACTTCTCCACGCTACGAGCGTTTGACGATTGCTGCCATCTAGTCTTCCGCCGAACTCGAAGTTATGGACGAAATCCGGGCGCATTTCGTCCCTAACTTCGAGTTCGGCAAGGTATGCACACCTTCGGCTGACGATCGATCACAGCTGGGTAACTGTGCACAACAATTTTGTTCATCCACAGCCGGCACCTACTCCGCTTTCCGCCCGAATTCGATGCCACAGTGCGTGCATGGACAGCGCACCGTTCGTCGGATCCGAGGCACTGGCGAACGGTCTGGTGACCCGCCAGCAGCTTCGAGGCCACTTTCGACGGATCTATCGCGATGTCTACATCGACCCGGACAGCGAGCTGGACGCACCGACCCGAGCGCGGGCAGCCTGGCTGTACTCGCATGGGAACGCCGTCGTGTCCGGCCTGAGTGCTGCCGCACTCCACGGGTCGAAATGGATCTCCGGCGACGACGACGCCGAACTCCTGTGGGCAGAGCATCGTAAGAAGTTCGACGGCCTTCGCATCGGTTTCGATGAGCTGGCGCCGAACGAGACCGAGACCGTCGACGGTGTGGTCATCACAACAGCGGCGCGCACTGCCTATGACCTCGGCCGTCGCAGACCCTTCGGTACTGCTGTAGCAAGGCTCGACGCACTGTGCCGTGCCACCGGGGTGGGCACCCATGAGATCGGCAGACTCGCTGAGGATCATCGAGGAGCCCGCGGCATCGTTCAGCTGCGCGAGGTGCTCGGCGTTGTGGATCCCGGTGCTGAGTCTCCTCAGGAAACACGCACCAGATTGGCCTTGCTTGCCGCGGGTCTACCGCGACCGCAGACTCAGATAGAAGTGATCGGCCCCGACGGAAAAGTGTTCGCGCGCATCGATATCGGCTGGGCACAGTGGAAAGTTGCGGTCGAGTACGACGGTGAACAGCATTGGGCCGACGAGAAACAACGCGCCTGGGACATCGAGCGCCAGTTCCTTCTCGAGGCACTCGGATGGGTTGTGATCCGAGTCAGCGCCAGGCAGCTTCGCACCGACCCGTGGGGCGTTGCGGCCCGGGTTCGGGACACACTACGTGCTGCCGGTGCGAAGGTATAGCCGAACTCGAAGTTATGGACGGATTTCTACACAAATCCATCCATAACTTCGAGTTCGGCAGCAACAGCTAGTGCGCGAAGTGCCGCGAACCTGTCAGATACAGTGTCACACCCGCGTCCTGTGCAGCTGCGATCACTTCGTTGTCGCGAACCGAACCACCAGGCTGCACAACGGCTTTGACGCCCGCGGTCATGAGGACCTGCAAGCCGTCGGGGAACGGGAAGAAGGCATCGGAGGACGCGACCGAACCGACGACACGATCTCCGGCTCGCTGGACTGCGAGGTGGGCGGCATCGACGCGGTTGACCTGGCCCATTCCGACGCCGACCGACGCGCCGTCGTGGGCGAGCAGAATTGCGTTGGACTTGACGGCTCGTCCTGCGCGCCAGGCGAATTCGAGATCCTTCAGGGTCTGCTCGTCGGCGGGTTCGCCGGCGGCGAGGGTCCAGTTGGCCGGATCGTCGCCGTCGGCGTCGATGACGTCTCGCTGCTGCAGTAGCGCTCCGCCGGAGATCGGCTTGAGTTCGACGCCCGCCGTGGGCGGTGCCTCTGCGAGCAGAACTCGAATGTTCTTCTTGCGCTGCAGCACTCCCAGTGCGCCGTCGGCGTAGGAGGGCGCGATGATGACCTCGGTGAAGATCTCGGCCACCTGCTCGGCCATCTCGACGGTGACCTCACGGTTGGCTGCGATGACGCCGCCGTAAGCACTCACGGGATCGCACGCATGCGCCTTGCGGTGCGCCTCGGCGATGTCGGTGCCGACGGCGATGCCGCACGGGTTGGCGTGCTTGATGATCGCGACGGTGGGCTCCGAGTGATCGAATGCCGCCCGCCAGGCCGCATCCGAATCGGTGAAGTTGTTGTACGACATCTCTTTTCCGTGCAGCTGCTCGGCCTGAGCGATACCGGCAGCAGCGGAGGAGTCGACGTACAGGGCAGCCTCCTGGTGCGGGTTCTCGCCGTACCGAAGTACTGCGGAGCGGTCCCAGGTGCCGCCGATCCACTCGGGGAACACCGTCTCGGTGTCGGGGGTCAGAACGCTCGACATCCACGACGCCACTGCGACGTCGTAGGCCGCGGTGTGCTGAAACGCTTGCGCGGCAAGAGATGTGCGCTCGGCGAGCGTGAATCCGCCGCCGGAGACAGCGGTGAGTACATCGTCGTACCGACTCGGGTCCACGACAACCGCAACCGACGGGTGGTTCTTCGCGGCGGCGCGCACCATCGACGGTCCGCCGATGTCGATCTGCTCGACGCATTCGTCGGGTGTGGCACCACTGGCGACGGTCTCGGTGAACGGGTACAGGTTGACCACGACGAGCTCGAACGCCTCGATGCCCAGCTCGTCCAGCTGAGCCAGGTGCTCGGGCTTGCGGGTGTCGGCGAGGACCCCGGCATGAACGCGAGGATGCAGCGTCTTGACGCGGCCCTCGAGGGTCTCGGGGAATCCGGTGAGGTCCTCGACCTTGGTGACCGGGATTCCGGCGTCGGCGATCTTGCTCGCCGTCGATCCGGTGGACACCAGAGCGACGCCCGCGGCGTGCAAACCGGTCGCCAGTTCGATCAGTCCGGTCTTGTCGTAGACACTGACCAGTGCGCGGCGCACCGCTTTACGTTCACTCATCGGATTATCTGAGCCTTTCGTCCATCGGAGGTGACACCTTTGGCTGCGACCGCTGCGATCACGTCGACCAGCAACCGTCGTTCCACAGTCTTGATGCGTTCGTGCAATGCGGCTTCGTCGTCGCCGTCGAGTACGGGCACCGCTTCCTGAGCCAGGATCGGCCCGGTGTCGACACCGGAATCGACCAGATGCACCGTCGAACCGGTCAGTTTGACGCCGTGGTCCAGCGCGTCTCGAACGGCGTGCGCACCGGGGAACGACGGCAGCAGCGCGGGGTGCGTGTTGACGATTCGGCCGGCGAACGCGTCGAGAAATCGAGGACCCAAGATCTTCATGAACCCTGCCGTGACGATCAGATCAGGCTCGAACCCCAGTGCTGCATCGGTGAGCGCCGCATCCCAGGCCGACCGATCGGCGAAGTCTCGCAAGCAGATACGAAAATGTGGGATCGCGACGTCGTCGGCATGACGAGCGGCAGCGCACTCTCGATCGACTCCGACGGCCACGATGCGCGCCGGGTAGTCCTCGACGGTTGTCGCCGCGACGAGCGACTGCAGGAGCGAGCCGGTCCCCGACGCGAGGACGACGACCCGCGCGGGTGTCTCACGCAAGGCAGTCAGCGCACTACTCCTGAGGTATCGAGGGGATCGTTCGAGCCAGCGGAAAGCCTAGTCGCTCCGACCCACGCCCCTACCGGGCAGGTCCGTCCTCCGCAGTGCTCGACGCGTCGTCCTGGGTCGGGGGTGGAGCGACGATCTCGGCCTCGAGCGGTTCGTCGGATTCGGTGCCTGCCGCGATCGGATCGTCCGCTGCCACCGGCTCGACCGGCTTCTCGTCCACGACCTCGGCCTCGACGACGGTGTCCGTGACAACCTCGTCCGGCTCCGATGCAGGCGCTTCGATGGCCAGTTCTGCTGCGGGCACGGTCGCCGGCACGGACTGCTCGGTGCCGGATCGGTCGTGGGGTTCGTGGTCGGGTTCCGGGTCTGCTCGACGCCACACGACGAGAGCGGCCGCGGCGGATCCGACGACGCCGAGCCAGGCGAAGGTCAATAGTGCGAAGCTCCACACGGTTACTTCGACTGTTCCGAACGTGCCGAGATTTCCGCCTGCGGCGTAGCCGAACACCGCGGCGAGTGCTCCGATGACGGCGGCGACCGCCCACACCGAGGAGACCGCGACCTGGACGTCCACGCTTCGGATCGCGCAGTCGCGCCCCAGGACCAGTCCGGCGGCGATGGGAACGACGAGCATGACTATCCAGATCGTCTGCGCGGAGCCTTCGGGGAGGACGGCGAGGATCGGGAGCGGCGGAAGCGGTCCGCCGGTCGTCGAGAACAGGCTGACCGATGCGTCTCCGAAACTCGCCGAGGACCCCGTCGCGACGGCGAGGGCACCGAGGACAATGTTCGGCAGGTACAGCACCGACAGCACGGTCAGTCCCAGCATGCCGACGAGGGTGCGTCCGTTGTCGAGCAGTGAACCGGCGGTGTTCCAGGAGACGAGCAGAGCCAACAGCACGATGGCGGCGCCGCCTGCCGTCAGCACCGAAACGGACCGCACGAGCGGCGCGACGAGTGCGCGTACCCAATCTGGAAGGTGTCGATCGATCACCAGGGCATCCCAGCGAGCGAGGATCAGGCCGGTGCCCGACGCCGCTGCGTGTACTCCGGCCACCCAAGAGAAGGCGACGAGTGCGTTGGGGCTCGACAGTCCGATGACGGTCGACGCGTCCTTGGCGACGGCGAGGGCGATGGCCGTGAAGGCGAGGGGGCCTGCAATCGACGCGGCGAAAACCCACCTGACCATGCGACGGTCGGTGGTCTCGTCCACCGCGTGGTGGACCGTGCGTGCGACGGACCAGGCGACGATGAGAGTGGGAAGCATCGGGGCGACGCCCATCGACGTGCCACCGATGCTCAGTGGCACCAGGTGCACCGCGAACCAGGAACCGGCGATGGCACCGAGGGTTCCGGTGAGGTCACTGTTGACCGAGACGAGGGTGATCAGGACCAGGGTCGTGGCGATGACCACCACCAACCCGGAGGTCTTGAAGGCCACTGCAGCGAGCATCCGTGACTGATCGGGCGTCGGCCCGGTGCCGACACGGGAACTGCGTGCGGCCGCGCGTCGAGTATCTCGGTTCAATAGATCGCTCATCACTACGAGATTCGCATCAACTTCGCGGCACGCCGGGCAGGCGCGCCGCGAAGTCGAGTGTGACGTGCGAAATCAGTCGCGCTTGTTGTCGTCGTCCGCGGGAGTGGCACCGAACGACTGAGTCGGCGCGCCGTACGGCGTCGACTGTGCGCCCGATTCGGACTCCTCAGGTGTGCTCGACGGCTGACCGTAGCCGGACAGCTGGCCGCCGTACTGGTACTGGTTCGGCGGGTACGCCTGGCCGGCGGGCGGACCGCTCGGACCGGTGTACGGCGGCGGCGAGTATCCGCCCTGCGGTGCGGTGTTGGGCGCAGGCTGATTGCCGTACGGCGACTGTGCGCCGGAACCGTAGGAATGCTGGCCGGACGTCTGTCCACTCGGTGCCTGCCCGAAATTCGACGGGCCTGCTGTGTTCGACGGGGCCTGACCGTAGGCCGGCGGGTTGCTGTAGTTCTGGGGTCCGGACGGTCCACCGAACGACGTCGTCGGCGCGTTGTACGGACTCTGCTGCCCGTAGCCGGACTGCTGGTTCTGGTTGCCGAAGCCGGACTGCTTGGGTGCCGGGGCCTTGACGATGCCCGCGTCGAGCAGCAGCGCAACCACAGCGGCCGCTGCCTGCACGAAGCCCAGCACGAGCACCAGGATCGCGCCGATCCCCAGCGAACTGGTGGTGCTGGCGAACTCGTTGCCCTCGGCACTGGGCAGGCTGAACGATTGGAAGACGAGCACCAGGAATCCGGCGATGGCCAGAGCTGCGACCACGGCCTGGTTTCGGGCGTCCTTCTGCAGCAGCGATGCACCTGCGATCAGACCCGCGGCAAGCAGAAACGCGATGGAGGCCGCACTCCCACCGGACTCGAAGAAGTTCGTGCTGAACGAGGTCTGGATGCCGCTGGGCAATTGCTCGGACGACGACACCTCCGCCGTGACGAAATCGAGCAGGCCGAGCAAGAAGTTGACGACACCGAGACCCAGCACCACGAAGGTCAGAATCCTCGGCAGACTTGCCAGCCCGGCACCGGACGGCTTCGTCGAGCGCCCGGACGTGCCCGGTGCGGGCCCACTCGGTGCCGAAGTACCCGGCACGGGCGGGCCGAACGGGTTGGAGACGGACGGCTGATGGAACGGCTGGTTCTGACCCGACTGGGGGTAGGCACCCGACGACGGCTGATTCGGCTGATTGGGCGTCGACTGATTCGGCGTGGACGAGGGACCGTAGGACGGTCCGCCACCGCCGTAGCCACCAGAGTTGGAGCCCCCGTTGTCAGGGCTGCCGGGCGAGTAGGTCATCGCGTCTCCTCATCCTGATAGTGCCGTACCCAGGTCGGTCGGGTCCGAGATCTCACGCTACTGCACGGACCCGACCGCTCGAGGAACTCCAGGTCAGTGGGACGAGACCAGCTCGTGGTCGTTCGATTCGGCCGCTTCGAGTTCCCGAACCAGCGGCAGTACCTTCGCCCCGAAGTATTCGATCTCCTCCTGGAAGTGCAGGAAGCCACCGAGAACGAGGTCGACGCCCAGGCGTCGGTAGGCGACGATGCGTTCGGCGACCTGCTCCGGGGTGCCGATCAACTGCGTCTTGAACCCGTCGTTGTACTGAACGAGGTCCTCGAACGTCGAGTCGGCCCACATTCCCTTCTTGTCGGCCGTCGAGTTGCCCGCCTGTTGCACCGCACCCCTGAAACCCTCGACGGCAGGCTTGTTGGCCTTGTCGATGATCTCTCGCAACGCATCTCGCGCTTCCTTCTCGGTGTCTCGCGCGATGATGAAGCCGTTGAGCCCGAACTTGACCTCACGTCGGTGATCGCGCGCGATCCGACGCAGGTTGTCGAGCTGCTCGGTGACGCCGTCGAAATCCTTGCCGTTGCTGAAGTACCAATCGGAGTACCGGCCGGCATTCTCCTGCGCAGCGGAGGAGTTACCACCTTGGAACAGTTCAGGATTGGGGCGTTCCGGCGTGTTGAGCGGCTTCGGTTTGAGCGTGAAATCGTGGATCCGATAGAAGTCGCCCCGGAAATCCACGTCGTCCTCGGTCCAGATCTTGCGCAGTACCTGCAGGAATTCGGCGCTGCGCCGGTATCTTTCGTCGTGCTCGAGCCACGGCTCACCGAGATGGGTGAACTCGTCCTTGAACCAACCACTGACGACGTTGACCGCAAAACGGCCGTTCGAGAGGTGGTCCGCGGTTGCTCCCAGCTTGGCCAATACAGCAGGCTGCCAGAGCCCGGGATGCACGGCGGCAATGACTTTCAGACGTTCGGTGGCCAACAGCAACGCGAGCGAGAAGCTCGTCGACTCATGCTGGAACTCGGCCCCGTAGCTCGCCTCGTAACGGACCTGACTGAGGGCATACTCGAAGCCGTTGTTCTCGGCGGTCTGCGCCAGCTTCTTGTTGTACTCGTAGTCCCAACTGGTCCGTTGCTCGATGGTGCTGGTGACCAGTCCACCCGAGACGTTGGGAACCCAGTACGCGAACTTGATTGCGTCGGCGATCTTTTCGGTGCTCATGTGTGCGTCATCCTTCATCGGATGAATGCGCCATCCACGCACTCAGATGGCGTGAATGGCACATTCATCCGGAAATCGGGGGTCGGATCGGGGCCGGAAATGTGGGAACTACGAGTACCAGGTGGGCTCGGGCAGCTCACCGGTGAGCACCCAGCGGCCGACTTCGCGTCGCTTGTAGGCAACCGGATCGTGCAGGGTGTGGGTACGGACGTTGCGCCAGAAGCGATCGAACCCGTACTTGCTGGCCGTGGCGCGGGCGCCGAGGGCCTCGAACACCGTCGACGTGATCTCGAGCGAGACATCGGTGGCGCGAGCCTTGACTGCCGCCACCCGCACCTCGTGGTCACCGCGCTCCTCGGCGGTGACGTTCCACGCGTTGTCGTGAATCTTCTTCCCTTCCAACGCCACTGCATCGGCCAGGGCTTCGACGGCCCACAGTTTGGCGGTCAGATCGCCGTAGATGTCGATGATGTACGGCTCGTCGACAGCCTTGTCCACGGTGCTGTGCAGCCACGCGCGAGTCTTGTCCTTGGTGTACGACGCGGCTTCCTCGAGAGCACCCCTCGCGATTCCGAGGTAGAAGTTGACGAACACCAACTGGATGGTCGGAACATTGAGGGTGTTGTAGACGCGTGGCTGAAACACCTTGTCCACGAACCCCGCTGCACTCGCCCAGTCGACGCGAACCTTGTCGATCGTGACACTGCCACTTTCGGTCTGACGCTGGCCGATGTTGTCCCAATCGTCATGGAAGGACAGACCCTCGATGTTCGACGGCACGATTGCGAACACGTGATCGGTACTGCCCTCGAGCGCACCCTCGAGCACGGTCACGTCCGACACACGGCTGCCGGTGGAGAACGTCTTGGAACCGTCGAACACGATGGTCTCGCCCTCGTCGGTGACCGACACGTCGTTGTCCCGCGGATTGACGGCACCGCCGAAGAACCACTTGTTCTTCGTGGCGTCGGCTTCGACGGCCTCGATCTGCTCCGGTGTGCCGACCAGGCGCGCGGCCCAGAACCACAGTAGGTGGTAGCCCAGCAGCTGACCGATCGAGCCGTCGGCCTTGGAGACGGTACGGATCACCTGATAGGCCGTCGGCCAATCCTGACCCCCGCCACCGTGTTCGACGGGACCGAGCAGCGTGACGAGCCCGGCGTCCTTGAGCAACTGAACCTCTGCGGACGGAAGCTCGCGACCCTTGTCGCGAGCGACTGCGTCCACAGCGAGAAGCTGAGCCACCTCACCTGCGCGGGAAATCCATCCGGCAGCCGTGGTGGGAGCGTCGGGCCAGTTCTTGGTGAGTGCACGGTTTTCGGTAGTTGTCATGACGCACAGTGAAGTCTTGCGCCGAACCAATGACCACAGTTCGATTCAGCGTGATTCGAAGATGCTTGGGTCGGCGGGCTGCAGTCCCGAACGCGTCGGCCCGGGAAACTGCAGTCCCGACCGCAGGCGAATCGCTCAGCCGGCAGTCGCCGCAAGCACCGGGGTCTGCACGACCGCCAGGTTGGTTCCATCCGACACCAGGGACGTGTCGACGACCATGACAGGGGCACTGGTGAAGACCGGCAGCGCCGATTCGGCCGATACGCCCTCGTTCCAGTGATCGTTGATTCCGCGGGCAACGTCTCGGCCGGTGATGGTGATCGGGTTCATCGACTTCTCCTTCGTTCGTTGGTAATCCGACGGAATCGACGGTGCCGCACAAACCCGGCATTCGGCCAGTCGTGTCGTCACCGGAACGTTCTCCGACCGGCACCGACGCGCTTTCCGGACCGGACGCACAGACCTACCTGCAGGGTGGGTCGTACTCCAGATTGGGCAACATCCTCGCCCACATCTCTTCCGTCAGCATGGTGCCGGACGTTCGGCAGATCCGATCGGCCACGCCCGGGTCGTCCATCGTCCAGGTCTGCAATACCCCGTCCTGCCCGACGGCGGAGAGCACGGCACCTGTCGGATCGAACGCCACGGTCACGCCGGCACGCGGGACGCGGCTGACCGGACCGATGCTCTGCACATTCGCGGGGTCGCTGAAATCCCACAATTCGATCGACCCGTCCGACCCTGCAACTGCCAGCGTCGAATCGTCCCGACCGAACGAGAGGGACCGCACCGCTCCGCCCTCCGGTGTGAACGGTCGTCCCAGAGGTTCCGGATGCAACGGATCGGAGACGTCCCACACCCGGACGACGTCGTTGCTCGCACTCACCAGCACTCGATCGTCGGAGCTCAGCGCAATGGTCGACGCATCACCCGAATGACCGTGCAGCAGCACCGGTATGGCAGTCGGATTCGATCCGTCCGCAGAGAGTGTCCAGCCGCGTACGGTGTCGTCTGCGGACGCCACCCACACAGTGCGCCCGTCGCTGGAGAAGACAGCGTCGGTGATGAATCCGTCGAAACCGCTCAGCGGCAATCCGATCGGACGTGGCATCGCCGGGTCGCGTACGTCCCACAACCGAGCGGACTTGTCGTCCGACGGGGCCAACAGCACCTGCCCCGCAGGATCGAATGCCAACTCGCTGGTGAACCGAGCCTCGGTGGGGATCTCGGCTCGCGCGATCGGGTCTGCCGGGTCGCGTACGTCCCACAAGCGCACCGGTCCACCGACTGTCGACGCAGCAGCCAACAGCTCGCCGTCCGGGGTGAGTTCGACGCTTTGGCCGTCGTCCTGACCGGCCGATACCGGAATCGAGGTGGTTTGCGCCACTGCGCCTTCGGGCGTTCTCTGCCACAGCGCGACGGTTCCGTCGTAGGAACCGGTGGCGAACGCGGAGCGTGCGGACGCGAAGGACAGTGCGCGCGCCGGCCCGCGGTGAATCTGCTGCACCGCGTCAGGGGTCTGCCAGATCCGGACGGTGCCGTCGTCTCCCGCGGTGACAACCGATCTACCGTCGGGTGCGAGCGCGGTGGTCAGCAGGCCGCCCCCGTTGCCGGTCAGCGGGGCACCGAGTCGCACCGGCCGGGCCGGGTCCATCAAGCTCCACACTTGCGCAGTGCCGTCCTTGCCGGCCGTCACCATCGTCTTCCCGTCGGAGCCGAAGTCGACCGACCACGAGGCCGCGGACTGGGCAGGCAGCGGTGGCCCGAGCGGTGTCGGGGCGTCCGCGTCGGCCACATTCCACAGCCGGGTCGTACCGTCGTCGCTGGCCACAGCCAGCAGTGACCCCACCCGCGCGAACGCCACCGAATGCGTGACACTCGCGAAGCCGGTGAGCGCTACCGGGCGCGGCGTCACCCGGGACACGTCGGTCGTGTTCCACAGTCGTACGGTGTTGTCGTCACCGCCGGACGCCAACGTTCGTCCATCGGGCGAAAATTGCACCGTGCGAACAGCTCCGGCATGCCCTCGCAGGGGCCCACCTATCGGGCGTGGGACATCGGGATCGGCCACGTCCCACAACCGAACGGTCGAGTCCTCGTGGGCCACTGCGAGAGTCTTCCCGTCCGGCGCGAATGCAACCTGATACGCAGGCCCGGCGTCATCGTCGAGGACCATCGAATGCCGCACCGGATGCTCCCTGTCGGCAACGTCCCACAACTCGACGGTCCCGTCTCCGCTGGCCGTCGCGAGCACGGTACCGTTCGGAGCGAAGACCGCAGACGTAGCGAAGTCCGTGTGGCCTTCCAACGGAACCCCCAGGGGGCGTGGCGAATCCGGTTCGCGGACATCCCACAACCGCACCGTGCCGTCGGCTCCGGCCGAGGCGACGGTCGAGGCGTCGGGGCTGTAGGAAACCCCGTACACAGCACCCACGTGCCCGGTCATGGCCGCGGCGAGTGGCGAGAGTTCGGTACCGATCAAACGGCTACGCAGGCGCGGATCGTCAGGTCTCGATCGTTGTGCCACGAGCAGCAACTGGGCCGACAGTGACGGGTCCGATTCGAGAAGTCGGTCGGATTTGGCCAACACCTCGTCGAACACCGCGTCGTCGCGCTGGGTGGCCACCGAGTCGCTTTCCACGACCGCCGCCGCGGTACTGACGGTGGCCAGGACCGCGAGAACGGCCAGGGCCGCGACACCTGCGCGGATCACCGAACGCGTCAGGGTAGCGCGCGCCGACGCGGCGTCGATGAATTCGGCCGCAACAGGCGGAACGTCCGCGGCGTCGCCGGACCACAATTGGGCAGCAGCCAATCGAGTCCCTCGATACAGAAACTCGTGCGCGCGGTCGTGCTGCAACCAGGCCTCGGCGTCGTCCTCCACTCGCTGCCGCTGCGAGGCGTTGTCTCGATCCTGCTCGATCCACCGCGCCAACCTGGGCCACGCCCGGAGCACAGCGTCGTGCGCAAACGATACGTATTCTGCGTCGATCGTCACCAACCGTGCTGCGGCAAGGACTTCGAGGACATCTTCGATCGGTGCGGAATTCTCGAACCCCGCCAAAAGCTCTGCTCGAGTACGCCGTCGGCAACTGTCGTCGGTATCGGTACCGAACGCCACCAACCGCATGCACAGTGTTTTGCTCGCGCGCTGCTGGGCGTCGGTCAACTGCCGCCACGCCGCCTCCCCGGCCTCGGCCACGGATCCAGCCGCTCCGCCGACGGCTCGATAGGCAGCTGCTGTCAGCTTGCCGTTCTGACGCCTGCTCCACGTCGCGCGCAGCGCATGCGACAGGAGCGGGAGTCGACCGGCGCGACGATCTCCGGAGGAGAGTAAGGCCGTCGACGCAGACGAACCCGCAGACCGCGATCCGAATTCGGCGATGATCGTGTCGACGAGCGCCGGTTCGACTTTGAGACCCTCCGTTTTTGCCGGCTCCACCACGGCCTCACGAAGTTCCGCGTCGGTCATCGGACCGAGCACCATCGAATGATGCTCCAGCGCAACCCCGATTCCCGGAAATTCCAGGCACCGAGAGTAGAAGTCTGCCCTCAAACCCACGACCACCGGGACGTGTTCGGCCAGCGCAACGAGTTCGGCGACGTAGGCGGATCGTGCGTCGACGTCGGTCCGATCGGTGAACAGTTCCTCGAACTGATCGACGACGAGCATCGCGTCGGCGTCCACGTCGGCTGGAACGATCCCGGCACGAGGAGTCCGGACGTCCACGTCGGACACACCATCGATACGTCCGTCCCGAACTGCGTTCACCAAGCCGGCGCGAAGCAGGGAGGACTTGCCCGCGCCGGACATGCCGACCAGGACGAGCACGGACCCGTCGCGTCGGGCCTCCGAGATCCGGTCGAGCAGCGTTGTCGTGCTGCGTGATCGGCCGAAGTACAGTGCGCTCTGAGATTCGGTGAAAGCCGCCAACCCCGGATACGGGCACTCACCCGAGTACGCGGGCACAGCGGTATCCGTCCGACTTTTCTGCGACTGTGTCCACCACAGCGACCACACCGACAGGTCGTACAGTCCGTCTGTGGGCGGTTCCGGCGTACGTTTCCGCGCTTCGGCGACCAGCACCTGCAGAACCGGCAGTACCGACTCGAATTTGGCCGGCACCGACCGACCCCGTCGCCAATCGCTGATGCGCTGAGCGGACACCGCGGCCCCGGTGGGTGCTCGCCTGCGCTGCAGCGACGTGGCGGTGGATGCAACCTTCTTCAGGGGTGGATCGCCGGCGAGCACGTACAGCCGCGCCAGCGCTTCACCGAATACTTCCCTCGAGTCGGTCTCCCCCACCGATTCCCCCTACCGTCCGAGTGCTGGTCATCCCATGAGCCTCGGTAGATAGTAAGCAAAAGAATCAAGTCGCGGTGACTGTGAAGTGGTCACGAACCGATTTGCGATTAAGCAGAACGAACACCATGAACATGACGACGACCTGAACGGCCTGGATGACATGGACCCACAGCGGATAGCTCGTGGTGAGCAGGTAGCAGTACGCCACCACCGTGATCACACTGATGACCAGGAGCGACCGGTACTTGGACTTGTTCTGCGTTCCCAGCCATCTGATCAACCGCGCGTAGTTGGCGAATATGGCCAGTACCGTGACGATTCGGACGCAGTCGGCAACGTAGAAGGCTTCCTTCGTGTACGGCGGTAGTGCCCCATCCGGGTCGTAGCCCGATCTGCGGAGCTGGAATTCGACGATGATCCGCACGAACACCAGGGAAAGAACCGAACTCAGAACGGCCAGCGACATCGCCACGATCAACAATCGCCCCACCGGGCGCACCGCTCCGTCCGCTTGCCAACCGTCCTGGTACAGACGGACGAAGAATTCACGCACTGATAGCCCTTTCGTCGGATGCCCGTCGAATACCGGTTCCCTTCGGTTCCCCGACCGGAATGTTCCTCGACACCACCAGAGGCTTCAGCTCACGCTCTCCGTTGCGATCAGGCGTGGACTGCAGAAGCATGAATTGAACACTGGCAGTGCTGCCGCCGATCTCGGCGTGCAGGCGAACGTGGTCTTCGAGCATGCGGTACGGAGGACTGTTCTCGATCGAACCGAGCCCACCACCGGATTTCATCGACAAACTCATCACCGCCTGAATCAGATCGAACAACGCTTTGGGGCCCCGGCTGCCCGGATTCCACAGTAACGCCCACGGCGGACGATGATGTGCCAGTGGCAATTCCGACCATTCGGACACGCTGCCGTCCACATCGAAACTCCTGACCAGCAAGTGCGAATCCGAGATGCCGGGATTGGGGCCGAAGAATCTCCAGTTCGGCACGGTCAGACCGACTTTGGACCACGCCAGCTGGTAGTTGAACTTCTGATCGGGCAGGTTGTGCAGGGTTGTGGCGACACCCCAGACCGTCACCAGTGCCCCGACACCGATCTCAGCCGATCCCCACAACGCGTCCTGCTTGGAGCGACGACCGTTCGGCGACAGTAAGGACATGTTCTGCTACCTCTCGTGCTCGTGATCGAAAACCGATGACCGACAGATGATTGGAGTGCGGGACGACGGTCAGGCTCGTCGCGTTCACTCGGTCTGCCAGCGCTCGCTGCGCGGCAGCATGCCCCTCCGCACCCTCGATGCCACTGTCCGCCGCAACGACCGACACCGGGACACCGAGCGGAGCGAACTCGGGAGCGGCAACGAACCGGAGAAACTCTCGACGGGCCTGGAGCTGGGTGGCCACGCACGACGAAAATGCCAGGTGCGCTTCGTGGATGGACCTCGGATAGTCCATGTCGTCCTCGAATGCTCGCGATCGCCTCGTATTGTCGAACAGACTGGACAGGATCTCCAGTTCGAGTGACTGGGTCACCTTGCCCAGCCGCTCGGGAATGCACGCCATGTCGCGAAAGAGAACCGGATCGGTGCCGTCGACGAGGACGATGTGGTCGGGCCGACGATCCGCGGGCTCGAGCCGGGCCAAGACGTCGTGAATGGCCAGCGACCCGATCGAATGACCAACGTAGACAACGGTTCTCGCTTCCGGAAATTCGGTCGCAGCGTATCGATATCCGGCCAGGACATCGATACCACGACTGCTTTCACCGTATCCCGCGCGGTTGTATCGGACGCAGTTGAGAGTGGGGAGGTTCTCCACCACCCACTGCCACGTCTCGATGGGGGTGCCCAGACCGTTCTCGAACACGACCAGGGGGCTCGACCTGTCTGCGTCTCGACCGCGAACCACGTTCGCTTCCAGTCGCCCCGTCGGCGTCTCGACCGAGACATAGCCCGGGATCGAGGGCCGGAACGACGTGGATTTCCTCGCGGTCCGCACACCCGAAGCAATCCCCATCACGCCGAGCACTCCGAGGCTGGGCAGAATCGCTCCTCGCCGAAGTTGCCCGAACACGCTCTTACGCAGCACGTGCCACCTCCCCGATTCGGGCCGCGATGGATGTCGCAGCCGCACCGCCTTCGAGGACGTAAGACGCAGCCGGATGCGTCGCACCGAATGCCCACACGAAACGCGGCAGACCCATGAAGTGGCCGATAGCCAGATGAAAGAGCCCTGCAACGGGAAGGACGCGGTGAACCTGCGCCGACTTGGGCATCAAGTACAGCAGCGGATACAACGTCTCGCCGAGGATCGTGCCCCAGCACACGAGCAGCGACGACGCCGGGATCTTGTCCAACAGTGCCGCAGCCCGCGGATGGCCGTACGCCTCGGTGCGCATCACCGACACGAACGCGCGACCCGAGCGCCAGTCGTCCGAGACCAACTTGATGGCTCCGGAGGCGAAGTAGGACACCGCGAGTTGTGTGTTGATGGCGCGTAGTGCGAAATCGGCGGCGACTTCGCGGTCCCGAAATGCCGAGGACAACGCGACGACAGTCGCCATGATGTCCTGCATCTGATCGGAGCCGTCACGGCCGAAGTTGGTGCGGTAACGCTCGAGCCCGAACACCACGGCCGAGACAGTCGAGGTGGCAACGGTGAGTCGACGGGTGTGCGGCAGTAGCAGCGTCACGATGCCGGCAGCAGCTTTCACCGTGTCGCAGCCGACGACGAATCGGTAGTCCTCCAACAACGCGGTCAGACGTGGGTGCTTCCGCGCGAACCTGGGGTACGCATGGCGAATCTGTGGGCTCAGCAGCTCGCCGGGCCGATAGAGGTCACGGCGTGCCAGACCTTCGGCGGCGGACACGCACTGGCCGAAAGCGGCAATGCGACGGGATCTCGCAAGATACTCGGAGGGAAGTCTCATGAAAGTGCGTCCTCTTGGGTCGGGAATCGGCACGGAAGCTCGGGACACCGGCCCGAGCGTCACGTGGACGCTCGGACCGCGTCCGGTTGCGTCTGGGGTCAGCCGCGGTGTGCGTTTGTAGCGTTGACGACTGCGGTGGTCGCGTTCAGCGTCGCGGTGAGCAAGGCGAGATCCTCGGGCGTCGTCACCACCGTGACCGGAGTGGTGAGCACCGGAATTTCTCCCTTGGTATCGACACCGGTGACGACGTCGGTGAAATGCTGGTTGGCAGCTGCGGCAACGTCACGATTCGCGATCTTGATGGTCTGCATTCTCGTTCTCCTCATGTGATTGCTTCGTTGTCGGACAGGTACTGCATGTGGTGCGCCACCAGAATCCATAACGGGCCGATCGGTTCGCAATGGCGCGCGCGGACCGTCGGCGCAACGCCGCAGCACCAGCCCGGTTCGAGGGTTTCCGGACCGGATCCGGCACCGAAATTCCTCTCCGCCATCCGCCGAGGCGCGGCCCGCTGCCGTCCGGTCCGGAAACCTCGCCGACCGCCCCGACCAGGCGCTACAGCATGGGGACGGTGCATCGGGCAGCGGATGTCGGCAGACTGGATGAACAAGAGCAGGCGCTCTCGAAGAATCAGCGGCATCGGCGAAAGGACGATCATGGATCGGAAGAAAGTGGAATACATCAAGGCCGCAATACTCGTGATTGTCGCGGCCATTTTCGCTTGGGGATTCGGCAGCACACAGACGGCGTACTTCGGACTCTTCGCGGTGCTGTGCGGAGTGCTGGCCGTCTTCGTCCTGTGGCGAGCCCCGAAGCTCGCTGCCCACGAATGACGCCACCGGATGACCGACGCGGTCGTTGTCGGTAGCGGACCCAATGGCCTCGCCGCCGCCGTGACTCTGGCCGCCGCCGGAGTCACAGTGCGGGTGCTCGAGGCCGCTACCGTCCCCGGCGGTGGCGTTCGCAGCGCGGAACTGACGCTGCAGGGGTTGCTGCACGACGAATGCTCGGCCTTCCACCCGCTCGCGCGTGACACGCCGTTCTCCCGTCGCGTGGATCTCACTCGATACGGGTTGCGGTGGCTCACCCCCGACCTGTCGTATTCGCACCCACTCGACGGCGGCCGAGGCGCAGCTGCGTGGCGATCGCTCGAGCGCACTGCGGAGGGGCTCGGGGGTGACGGTCGCCGGTGGCGATCGGTATTCGGTGGTACGACCCGCCGTCTCCCGCAGATCACCGAGGACATCCTCATCCCCGCTGTGCATGTGCCTCGCCATCCCCTCGACCTCGCGCGGTTCGGAGCTGCGGCCGGCTTACCGGCGCATGTGTTGGCCAAGGTCTGGCGAGACGAGCCGGCCCGGGCACTCTTCGCCGGAGTCGCTGCGCACGCTTTTCGCCCGTTCGGAGCCCTCGCGTCCTCGGCGATCGGCCTCACCCTCGGTGCGGCCGCACACCGATACGGCTGGCCCGTCGCCTGCGGCGGTTCCCAGGCGATCGCGCACGCAATGATCGCAGCGTTGACGGACTTGGGCGGGACGGTGGAAACCGGGATCCACGTGAGTTCCCTCGACATGCTCGGTGACCCCGACGTCGTCCTACTCGACGTCGCGCCTGCCGCAGCTGCGGCCATCACCGAATCCCGAGTGCCGGACCGAGTGGCTCGCGCCCTCCGCCGGTACCGCCACGGCCCCGGTGTGTTCAAGATCGACTACGCCGTCGACGGAGGAATACCGTGGCAGCACGAGGACTCGCGTTCGGCCGGGACCGTGCATGTCGGCGGCAGTCTGGAAGAGATCGCCCATTCCGAAGCCGAGATCACCCGGGGCAGGATGCCGCTGCACCCTTTCGTGCTGGTGGGCCAACAATCTGTGGTGGATCCGTCGCGCTCGTTCGGGGACGTCCACCCCGTGTACACGTACGCCCACGTACCCGCCGGGTACAGCGGCGATGCGACGGCTGCCGTCGAGTCCCGGATCGAACGGTTCGCACCGGGCTTCCGCGATCGAATTCTGATGCGCCACACCAGGTCGACCTCAGCCATGGCGATGCACAACGTCAACTACGTAAGCGGCGACATCGTCACCGGCGCGAACACCGCCCGCCAACTTCTGTTGCGACCGCGTCCAGCAATCGATCCCTATTCGCTCGGAGCTCCGGGGCTGTACTTGTGCTCGGCCGCAACACCTCCCGGGGCAGGCGCGCACGGAATGTGCGGATACAACGCCGCCAAATCGGCATTGAAATACCTCCACCGATGATGCGATTCAACTGCGAAGAATTTTCTCCACTGCCTTGCCCTTGGCGAGCTCGTCGATCAACTTGTCCAGTAGACGGATCTTCTTCATCAGTGGGTCCTCGACCTCCTCGACGCGAATGCCGCAAACGACTCCGGTGATCAGAGATGCGTTCGGATTCAGATTCGCCGCCGCAAAGAAGTCCTCGAACGTCGAGTCGACCTCGAGATGGTGTTCGAGGGTCGCCTGGTCGAATCCGGTGAGCCACCCAACGATCTCGTCGACCTCGGCCTTCGTTCGCTTCTTACGTTCGGCCTTCGCAACGTAGTGCGGATAGACAGAGCTGAATGCGGTCGTGAATATCCTGTGCACGCCAGTCAATCTAGACCCGTGAATGTGACATTGCACCGCCGAGACGTGTGCAGTGGTCCATTCACGCGAACTGGGGGGCGCACGAAAGAGCCCGCCACCGAAATCGGTGGCGGGCTCTTTCGGAAGCGAGTCCTACTTGACGGACAGCGATTCCAGGATTTCGCGCGCGAGGGCAGCGGTCTCGGACGGCGTCTTGCCGACCTTGACGCCTGCGGCCTCGAGTGCGTCCTTCTTCGCCTGCGCCGTTCCCAGCGAGCCGGAGACGATGGCGCCGGCGTGGCCCATGGTCTTGCCCTCGGGAGCGGTGAAGCCTGCGACGTAGCCGACGACCGGCTTGGTCACGTTGGCCTTGATGTAGTCGGCTGCACGCTCTTCGGCGTCGCCGCCGATCTCACCGATCATGACGATGATCTTGGTCTCGGGGTCCGCCTCGAACGCCTCGATGGCGTCGATGTGGGTGGTTCCGATGACGGGGTCGCCGCCGATGCCGATGGCCGTCGAGAATCCGAAGTCGCGGAGCTCGAACATCATCTGGTAGGTCAGGGTGCCACTCTTGGAGACCAGGCCGATGGGGCCGGTTCCCGAGATGTTGGCGGGCGTGATGCCGACCAATGCCTCACCGGGAGTGATGATTCCGGGGCAGTTCGGCCCGATGATGCGGGTCTTCTTGCCCTTCTCCACGTTGTAGGCCCACGCGTATGCGGAGTCCTGCACGGGGATGCCCTCGGTGATGACGACGAGCAGCGGGATCTCCGCGTCGATCGCTTCGACGATGGCGTCCTTGGAGAATGCCGGCGGCACGAACGCGATGGACACGTCGGCTCCGGTCTTCTCCATTGCCTCGGAAACCGAAGCGAACACCGGCAATTCGATGTCGTTGCCCTGTGCGTCGACGTGCTTGACCGTGGTTCCGGCCTTGCGTGCGTTGACGCCACCGACGACCTGGGTGCCGGCCTTGAGCATCAGGGCGGTGTGCTTGGTGCCTTCGCCGCCGGTGATGCCCTGGACGATGACCTTGTTGTCCTTGTTCAGAAAGATAGACATTGTTTCCTCTACTTCGCTGCCAGCTCGGCGGCCTTGTCGGCGCCCTCGTCCATGGTTCCGGCGAGCGTCACCAGCGGGTGCGCGGCGTCGGCGAGAATCTTGCGGCCCTCTTCGACCTTGTTGCCGTCGAGACGGACGACCAGCGGCTTGTTGGCGTCGTCGCCCAGCTTCTTCAGCGCGCCGACGATGCCGTTGGCGACTGCGTCACACGCGGTGATGCCACCGAAGACGTTGACGAACACGCTCTTGACCTGCTCGTCACCGAGGATGACGTCGAGGCCTGCGGCCATGACCTCGGCCGAAGCGCCGCCGCCGATGTCGAGGAAGTTGGCCGGCTTGACGCCGCCGTGTGCCTCGCCTGCGTATGCGACGACGTCGAGGGTCGACATGACCAGTCCGGCACCGTTTCCGATGATGCCGACCTGTCCGTCGAGCTTGACGTAGTTGAGGTCGTTCTCCTTGGCCTTGGCCTCGAGGGGATCGGCTGCGTCCTTGTCCTCGAACTCGGCGTGGCCGGCCTGGCGGAAGTCGGCGTTGGCGTCGAGCGTGACCTTGCCGTCGAGGGCGAGGATCTGATCGTCGGGGGTGCGAACCAGCGGGTTGACCTCGACCAGGAGAGCGTCTTCGTTGATGAAGACCTCCCACAGCTTCTGGATGGTCACCGCAGCGGCGTCGAGCACCTCGGCGGGCAGCTTGCCCTTCTCGGCGATCTCACGTGCGAACGCGAGGTCGACGCCCTTGACTGCGTCGACGGGGATACGTGCGAGTGCGTCGGGGTTCTCCTCCGCCGTCACCTCGATCTCGACTCCACCTTCGACCGAACACATCGCGAGGTAGGTGCGGTTGGTGCGATCGAGCAGGAAGGAGATGTAGTACTCCTCGGCGATGTCGGAGGCTTCTGCGACGAGAAGCTTCTTGACGACATGGCCCTTGATGTCGAGTCCGAGAATCGCTTCTGCGTTCTCGGTTGCTGCTGCGACGTCCTTGGAGTACTTGACGCCGCCGGCCTTGCCGCGGCCGCCGACCTTGACCTGCGCCTTGACCATTACTGGCTTGCCGATTTCTTCGGCAATCTGTGTTGCTCCGGCGACCGTGTCGGTGACACGACCGGCGGAGGTGGGTACGCCATGCTTGGCGAACAATTCCTTCGCCTGGTATTCGAAGAGATCCATCAGCTCACCGTCTCGTCTACGTTGACGCCCGCTCCAGGGGTGTGAGCGGGTCTGAGCATGGACTTTATCCAGGTGCCCCGACAGCGCATCGGGCGCATGGATGCTATGTGGTCTATCTCACCGCTGCGGTCGCAGTGAAACCGGCGTCACCGATCGGTGCGACGAGCCGAAAGTGCCGCCGCGACACCGAGAACGACGATTCCGGCAATCGATGGCACGACACCGGGGCCCATCTCCGGGTCGGCTGCGCGAGCGGACGTCAGTGGCCACGACGCGAGATGAACGATGCCCGCGACGGCCGCACCGACGAGCAGAACGCTGCCGCGCGCGGGGCGGGCTCGGGCGGCGACGACAGCGGCGACGACGACGCCGACGGCGAGCAGCAGCTGTCCCCAGGTGTCCCAACCCCACGGGAACTCGGTGATGGTCGCCGCGGTCAGATCGCTGCCTCGATACAGGGGCAGGGCCAACCCGACAGCCAGCAGAAGGGCCCCCACGAGCGCAGTTCCCAGCACCGGGAAGTGCGTGGCCGCATCCTCGGACGTGTCGACGTCGTCACGCTCGGCCGATCCGGCGAACAGTGCCAGCAGTCCGGTGACGGCCGCGACGACGACTCCCGCGATGATCAGCAGGGCACCCGTCCCGGTATCGACGCCCGCAAGATCCTCGGCCAGAACCACCGACTGCAACACGGCCGCCGCGGCCGAGACCGCAGCGAGCCAGAAGACGGACAAGAACGGACGTGCGGCGGCGGAGAACTCGGAGAACAGCAGCGGCACCGATGCCAGAATCGAGACGAAACCCGCTACGAGCACCACGCGGGTCGCCAGGATCGTGGGCGCAGCAGTCGCGGCGTCGGTCTCGAGAATCGGCAACAGAGACCCCACCACCAGCAGTACGCCGGCAAGCACGCCCGCACTGCCTGCTGCCACATGCCACCTCGTGGTGCCGGGCCCGGAGACCCCGCGCGGACCCCGGCCGCCCTCGGCGACGGATCGAGCAGACGCCAGAGCGCGGCGATCACGACCGGAGGCAATCGGTGCCAACACAGCGCCCCCGACGGTCAACCCGAGCCCGGCAACGGTGCCGAGGTACGCCCCGAGCCCGGCCTCGATCCGAGCACCGGTACCCACTCCGGCGAGCAGACCGACACCCGCGAACGAGAGGACCCCGAGACCTGCACCGACGGCGGCACCGGACGCGACCAGCGGCGAGAGCGAGGCCAGAGCCGAGGCCGTGACCACGAGTGCGCCGATCCCGACCACCGCGGACCCCACCGCCACGAACACCGGCGACTCCACCACCGCCGAGACGATCACCACCGGATCGGCCGACCGGTACAGCGACGCGAACGCCGCTGCAGCGGCCAGAACACCGAGCACCCCGAGCAGCATCGACAACATCGGACCCACTCGGCCCGCCGTCGCCCGCCCCACGTGCTCCGAATAGACCGAATGTCCGTACCCGTCACCGAGCGCTGCGCGATGCACTGCCGACCACCCCGCCGCACCCGCCAGAACCGACGCAGCGTGACCGGCGAGCAGAACATGAGAGCCGAGGGTGGCGTCGAGCATCGCGGCGCTCAGGGGACGGAAGAGCTCGAGCCGGTTCGCGTCGATCGGATCGGACAACACAGCGAGATCGAGGATTGCGATTCCGAGCGTCACCGCGCCGAAGCCCGCGAGGAGCGCGGCACCGAATTCGATGCGTCGCATCGCAGCGCTGGCGGCCGCCGCAACCGCCACCACGACCGGGAGCGCAACGGCCAGCACAGCGGCCGACGAGACACCGTCGCCCACCGGCGAACCGTCGACGGCTCGGACGACGCCGATCAGCGGAGCTGCAGCGGCACACAGTGCGGCAACGACAGCGAGCACGACGGCGACGACGATGCGCGACGTGGGCGAATGATCTTCCACTCCGCCGCGGGCATCCTGCGGCGCTATACGTTGCGGTTCGGCTCGGTCGGAGCCGTGGGCGGACGAGTCGTCGAAGGTGGGGGTCGGCACTCGTAGGACGGTATCGGCTCGGTCGCGCCCCGAGCCGTCGGTCACGGTGCGTGCCGCGTTCGTGTCCGATTACGGATGTGGCGTCTCACCACATAAACCCTGGTCACTCTGTGAGCCATCTCACATATCACGCTGGTTTCGGCTGTTAACTTGCGCGGCCCGCAACCATTTCGTTACCGTCTGCCGAGTCTTTCAGTAACGGCCAGGTCACAGATATCGGAGGTTGTAGGTCTTGCAGCAGCACCGCGCGTCCTTTACTTCCAGCCGATTCTCTCGCCCGACGGCGGACGACGCGACCACGGTGTACAGCTACGAGCCCACCACCGAGCCGAGTGCGTACGAGGCCTATTCCTACCCCACGTACGAGTACGTCGAAGCCGATTTCGCCGGTGCAGTAGCAGCCGACGAGACACCGACCGTCGTCACGAAGATCGCCACCACCGCAGACGCCGCACCCGTGGCCCGTCGCGGCGGAGCACACCGAATCCCCGTTCCCCCGACTGCACTCAAGGGCCGTGCCGCCGTGCTGGCCGTGGCCGCCGGTGCCGTTGTTGCAGCAGGTCAAGCCGTCATCGACGACGATGCACCCACCGCAGTCGCCACCTCCGAGTACGCACTGGCCGCAGGCGAAGCACCGGCCGCCGCAGCACTCGCAGCCACCACCGCACCGCAGGCCGACGAGCCGGTAGCCGACGTTTCGAGCGCAACCCCCTCGCAGGCACCGCAGATCCTCAGCGTCGCCGCACCGGTCGACCTCAGCCAGTTCAACGACCTGCTCGCCAAGGGCCAGCGTTTCAGCGAAGAGCGGGCCGCACGCGAGGCCGCTGCCCGTCGCCCGCTGTTCTCCCTCCCGGCTCAGGGCACGTACACCTCCAACTTCGGCACTCGATGGGGCGTCCTGCATGCCGGCGTCGACGTCGCCAATGCCATCGGAACCCCCATCTACGCCGTCGCCGACGGCAAGGTGATCGACTCCGGTCCCGCATCGGGCTTCGGAATGTGGGTTCGCCTCCAGCACGCCGACGGCACGATCACGGTCTACGGCCACATCGACAGCTCGCTCGTCACCGTGGGCCAGGACGTCATGGCCGGCGACCAGATCGCACGTATGGGCAACCGCGGCTTCTCCACCGGCCCGCACCTGCACTTCGAGGTTCATCTCCCGGGTGAGGTCAAGATCGATCCCCTCCCCTGGCTCGCGTCCCGAGGAATCTCCCTCGGACCCGAAATGGACTGAGTCCTTCTCCACCGCTTCACAACAAAGCCGGACCCCGCTTTCGCAGGGCCCGGCTTTGGCGTTGTCGGGACTTCTACAGCTTGGTCATCGGAACGCCGCCGATGAGCATCATCTTGACGCGACCTGCCGAGCCGAAATCGATCAGCACCATCGCCTTGACTCCGGCACCGGTGGATTCGAGCACCGTGCCCAGTCCGTACTTGTCGTGGCTGACTCGATCGCCTACGGCCAGAACCAGATTGGAGTTGCGACCCTTGGCGGCACCGAAACTCGGGGACGAACTCTGGCCACGACTCGACGACCCGCCGTAGCTACCGGAGCCGTAGTTGCCCGAGCCGTAACCGCCGCCCGAGCCGTAACTGTTCGATCCGTAGCTGCCGGATCTACCGCCGCCGATTGCGCGGCCGCCGCCGGTGCCCGGATCTTCGCGACGCCAGTCGATCAGATGCTGCGGAACCTCTTGCAGGAAGCGTGATTCCGGGTTGGCGATGGGCTGACCCCACGCCGACCTCATGATCGCGCGCGTGAGGTAGAGCCGTTGCCGCGCGCGAGTGATGCCCACGTACGCCAGGCGTCGCTCCTCGGACAGCTCGTTCGGATCACCGAGCGCACGCATGTGCGGGAACTGGCCGTCTTCCCACCCGGTGACGAAGACGACCGGAAATTCCAGCCCTTTGGCGGTGTGCAGCGTCATCAACGTCACGACGCCGGTGCCCGAATCGGGAATCTGATCGGTGTCGGCAACCAGAGAAACCCGTTCGAGGAAAGCGGCCAACGAACCGGGCTCGGCCAGACCGTCGACACCGCCGTCCTCGTCGTTCCGGTCGTCACCTGTTTCGAGTGCCTCTTCCGCCACTGCGGCCTGGTTACGCGCCTCGGACGTGAACTCCCGTGCGACGCTGACCAATTCGTTGAGGTTGTCCAGGCGAGCACCGTCCTGCGGGTCGCTACTGGCCTCGAGCTCGGCGCGATAGCCGGTGCGGTCCAGAACTGCTTCGACCACGTCGCCGATATCGGCGATGTCGTTGCCGTCTCCGTCGGTGGCCGTCAGGACGGCACGCAACTCGTCGAGCAGTTCCATGAACTGAGCGATCAACTTCTGCTGCCGCGAGTTGAGCAACGCCACCTTGCCCGCGGCCGCGTCGTGCAGCGCTCGCGAGAAGCTGATGTCGCGTTGCTCGGCGTGCACGGCCACACACGCCTCGGCGCGGTCTCCGATGCCACGGCGGGGGGTATTGAGGATGCGCCGCATACTGACGGTGTCGTCTTCGTTGGACAGCACGCGCAGGTACGCAACGAGATCACGGACCTCCTTGCGCTCGTAGAACCGGACTCCGCCGACCACCTTGTACGGCAGGCCCAATCGAATGAAGATCTCTTCGAGCGCACGCGAGGAGTTGTTGGTGCGGTAGAACACCGCCACCTCGTCGAAACGCACATCTCCGCTGTCGACGAGTCGATCGATCTCCGACGCGACGAACGACGCCTCGTCGTGCTCGTTGTCGGCGACGTACCCGACGATCAGTTCGCCTTCACCGGTGTCGGTCCACAACTTCTTCTCGCGGCGTCCGATGTTGCGCGAGATGACGGCATTGGCCGCCGACAGAATGTTCTGCGTCGATCGGTAGTTCTGCTCGAGCAGAATGGTGCGAGCGTCGGGGTAGTCGCGCTCGAACTCCTCGATGTTGCGAATGGTCGCGCCGCGGAATGCGTAGATCGACTGGTCGGCGTCACCCACCACGCACAGTTCTCCCGGCGCAACGGTGCCTTCGAGCGCGCCGTCCGCATCGGGGGTGCCGACGAGTTCGCGAACCAGCATGTACTGGGCGTGGTTGGTGTCCTGGTACTCGTCGACCAGTACGTGCCGGAACCGGCGTCGGTAGTACTGCGCCACCTGCGGGAAGGCCTGCAGAATGCCCACGGTTTCGCCGATGAGGTCGTCGAAGTCCATGGCGTTGGCCGCGCGCAGACGCTGCTGATAGATGCGATAGACCTTCGCGACGAGTCGGGGCAGCTCGGCAGGGTCGCCGTCGGCGTCCTCGGCGGCCTTGTCCGGGCCGATCAGCTCGTTCTTGAGGTTGGAGATCGCCGTCGAGAGCAGGCGGGCCGAGAACTTCTTGGTGTCGATCTGCAGGTCTTTCGAGATCATCGTCAACAGCCGACGTGAGTCGTCCGCGTCGTAGATCGAGAAGTTGGAGTTCAACCCCGGCAACAGTGCCGCCTGGGCCCGCAGGATGCGCACGCAACTGGAGTGGAACGTCGACACCCACATCGCGTTCGCCCTGGGCCCCACCAAACCGGCCACCCGCTCGCGCATCTCGGCGGCCGCCTTGTTGGTGAACGTGATCGCCAGGACCTGCCCCGGCGACACCCCCCGCTCCGCGAGCAGATACGCGATGCGACGCGTCAGCACCGCTGTCTTGCCCGAGCCTGCACCGGCCACGATGAGCAGCGGCGATCCCGTGTGCACGACGGCCTCACGCTGCTGAGGATTGAGCCCCTCCAGCAGCGCGTCGGACGAGGTGTTCTTACGGGACTCGAGGCCCTGGAGGAATGTGTTCATCGTCTGGCCAGGCTACCGGCGCGTACCGACAAACCCACATCCCGTGGTCGTCGGCGTCGTCTCCGACTTTTCAGGACGGTTACCCCGTGGCACACTGGATCGGTGATCGAAAAAGTCGTGCGTCATCGCTTGCGTCGGATCGGCCACTGCGCAGCCGGACGAGCGGGAGCCTGTCGACAGTCGTAACGCCCCAGCTTTCCCGGCGGGAATCTTGTCGATCTCGGTCCTTCGAGACGAAACCCAGCCGACAGCCGCTGCAGTTCCGAATACGAAAGGCGTAACGGTGCCGGACGACGCAACGATCCAAGATGTGACCCGAGGAGAGACGATGGCTATGACGACGAAGATCGATTCAGAGACTGCATTGCCTTCCAGCGAAGCCGAGATCAACGACCTGCGTCAGGAGATCGACCGTCTCGACGCCGAGATCCTCGCAGCAGTGCGGCGTCGGTCCGAGGTCTCGCAGATCATCGGACGCACCCGCATGGCGTCCGGCGGCCCGCGCCTCGTGCACAGCCGTGAGATGAAAGTTCTCGAGCGTTTCAGCAGCCTCGGCCAGGAAGGCCACACGCTGGCCATGCTCCTGCTCCGCCTCGGCCGCGGTCGCCTCGGCCACTGACCGAACCCCGGTTGGGCGCGCAGGATGCACGCCCAACCGATGCTCTACTTCAGTGCGATGTACTTGGTCTCGAGGTATTCCTCGATTCCCTCGGATCCGCCCTCACGGCCGAATCCGGATTCTTTGACTCCACCGAACGGTGCTGCCGCGTCCGAGATCACTCCGCGGTTGACACCCACCATGCCGCTGTCGATCGCGTCGGCCACCCGTAGCGCACGGTCCAAGCTTTCGGTGTAGATGTACGACGCCAAGCCGTACTCGGTAGCGTTGGCCGCGTCGATTCCTTCTTGTTCGGTATCGAATCCGACGATCGGGGCCACCGGACCGAACACTTCCTCCTTCAGAATGCGGGCCGACGCCGGCATGTCGGTGAGTACGGTCGCCGGGTAGAAGTAGCCGTCGCCACCCGGTGCGCTACCGCCGAGCGCTACCGTCGCCCCCTTCTCCACTGCATCGTCGACGAGCTCCTGCACGGTCTCGAGCTGGTCCGCGTTGATCAGCGGGCCGAGCTTGGTGTCGGGGTCGACGCCGGGTCCGAGCTTCATCTCGGACATCTTCGCCACCAACTTGGTGGTGAATTCCTCACGCACACTGTTGTGCACGTGCAGACGGTTCGCCGCCGTGCAGGCCTCGCCGCCGTTGCGCATCTTCGCCAGCATCGCGCCGTCCACCGCGTCGTCGATGTTCGCGTCGTCGAACACCACGAACGGGGCATTGCCACCGAGTTCCATCGACGTCCGCAGCAACCTCGTCGCGGACTTCTCGACGAGCGATTTGCCGACGCCGGTGGATCCGGTGAAGGTGAGTTTGCGGAGCCTCGGGTCTTCTAGCAGCGGCCCGGTGACGTCGCCGGACTTCGACGTCGTCAGCACGGAGAGCACGCCCTCCGGCAGGCCGACCTCGTCGAAGATCTGCGCGAGCAGCAACATCGTCAGCGGGGTCTCCCGGGCCGGCTTGACCACGATGGTGCAGCCGGCGGCCAGAGCGGGCCCGATCTTCCTGGTGCCCATCGCCAACGGAAAGTTCCACGGGGTGATCGCCAGTACCGGGCCGACCGGAGCCTTAGTCACGAGAATGCGGCCGTTGCCTGCCGGGGCCGGGGTGTATCGACCGCCGATGCGCACCGCTTCCTCGGCGAACCACCGGAAGAACTCCGCGCCGTATTTCACCTCGGCCTTCGACTCCGCGAGGGCCTTGCCCATTTCCAGAGTCATCAACAGCGCGATGTCGTCGGCACGCTCGGTGACCTTCTCGAACGCCGCTCGAAGAATTTCACTGCGTTCGCGGGCAGGTGTTGCCGCCCAGCTCTTCTGCGCCGCAGCAGCCGCGTCGAGGGCCTTCATCGCGTCGGCGGGCGATGCGTCGGCCACCTCCGTCAGGGGCTTGCCGGTCGCCGGATCGTTCACCGGGAACGTCTTACCGCCCTCGGCGTCGACGGCCTTGCCGCCGATCCACAGTTTTGCCGGAATCGAATCGATCAATGCACGTTGGTCCATACCGTCCATGATGCCTCCGCAGCGCCCGATGCAAACGACAAACGACGCGCGCTCGACTCGGCACCGGATTACTGTTGGTTCCTATGAGCGTCGATATCACCGGCACGGATGCCTGGCAGAAACTGACCGATCACCACTCCACGATCGCCGATACTCATCTTCGGACATTGTTCGCCGAGGACTCCGACCGTGCGCGCACGTTCACCCTCGACGCCGCCGATCTTCACATCGACTACAGCAAGCACCGCGTCACCAGCGAGACTCTCGCGCTGCTGATCGAACTGGCGCGCACCGCAGACGTCGAAGGCAAGCGCGACGCCATGTTCGCAGGCGAGCACATCAACACCTCCGAGGACCGCGCCGTTCTGCACACCGCGCTCCGTCTTCCGGCCGCTGCGTCGTTGACCGTCGACGGCCAGGACGTTGTCGCCGATGTACACGAAGTCCTCACTGCCATGGGTGAATTCACCGATCGAGTACGTTCGGGCGAATGGGTCGGTGCCACCGGCGAGAAGATCTCCACCGTCGTCAACATCGGCATCGGCGGATCCGACTTGGGCCCGGTCATGGTCTACAACGCGCTCCGTCACTACGCCGATGCGGGGATCTCCGCGAAGTTCGTCTCGAACGTCGACCCCGCCGATCTCGTCGGCGCGCTCGACGGACTCGACCCGGCGTCGACGCTGTTCATCATCGCGTCCAAGACGTTCTCCACCCTCGAGACGCTGACCAACGCGACCGCGGCCCGCCGCTGGCTCGTCGACGCACTCGGTGAGGACGCCGTCGCCAAGCACTTCGTCGCCGTGTCCACCAACGCCGAACGCGTCGCAGACTTCGGCATCGACACCGACAACATGTTCGGCTTCTGGGACTGGGTGGGCGGACGCTATTCCGTGGACTCGGCAATCGGACTGTCGGTCATGGCCGTTGTCGGCAAAGAGGCGTTCGCCGAATTTCTCGACGGCTTTCATCGGATCGACGAGCACTTCCGGTCGACACCGCTCGCCGAGAACGCGCCGGTTCTGCTCGGCTTGATCGGCCTGTGGTACAGCTCGTTCTTCGGTGCGGAAACCCGTGCGGTACTGCCGTATTCGAATGACCTCTCGCGCTTTGCGGCCTACCTGCAGCAGCTGACGATGGAGTCCAACGGCAAGTCCGTCAAGGCCGACGGCTCCCCCGTCACCACGCCGACCGGTGAAATATTCTGGGGCGAGCCGGGCACCAACGGTCAGCATGCCTTCTACCAATTGCTGCACCAGGGAACACGTTTGGTGCCGGCAGACTTCATCGGCTTCGCCGAGCCCACCGACGATCTGCCCACCCGCGACGGCAGCGGCTCGATGCACGATCTGCTGATGAGCAACTTCTTCGCCCAGACCAAGGTGCTCGCCTTCGGCAAGACCGCCGAGGAAATCGCCGCCGAGGACACACCGGCAGATGTGGTGCCGCACAAGGTGATGCCGGGCAACAGGCCGTCCACCTCGATCCTCGCCCCCAAGCTCACCCCGTCCGTCGTCGGCCAGTTGATCGCCCTGTACGAACACCAGGTCTTCGTCGAAGGCGTCATCTGGGGAGTCGACTCCTACGACCAGTGGGGCGTCGAACTCGGCAAGACCCAGGCACTCGAACTGACCCCGGTGCTCACCGATTCCGAAGCCCCTGCCGTGCAATCGGATTCGTCGACCGATGCACTGGTGCGCTGGTACCGATCGCAGCGGGGTCGCGCAGTCTGAGGTCGGTCGGGCCGCTCGGGCCCGGCCGGGACGCGGATCAGCTCCCCAGTTTCGGATTTATGCCTCCGATCGGCGTCGGAAATCCGAAACTGGGGAGCTTTTTCGCTGCATACGGATCCGAATCGACGGTCGGCGCGTCCAAGCATCCATGGACCTACCTCACACCGACCTGTTCACCAGAGCTGACGCACTTACTTTCGGGTTGACCGACGACGACCTGAAAAGGCTGCGCCGCGCCGGTGAATTGTCGGTGCTGCGACCGGGCTTTTATGTGCCTACCACGCTGATGGACGAGGCCAGCCCGACCGAACGTCATTTCCTACTGGCGCGGTCGTATCTGATGTCCACACCGGCGGAAGAAGTGCTCAGCCACGTCTCGGCGGCCATCGCCTGGGGCTTCGACGTCTGGAAGCTGCCGCTCGACAAGGTACACATGACACACGGTCTCGATTACGCGAGCAAGCGTCGCCCGCTCCGAATTCTCCACGGGACTACATTGAACCCCGCCGAACGCACAACCGTCAACGGCTACCCGGTCACCACCGCGGCTCGAACGGTCGTGGACATCGCTCGCACCAGCAGTGTGGATCGATCGGTATGCGTCGGCGACAGTGCACTGAGATCCGGCCACACGGACTCGGACGCGCTGGCCCACGCGGTCGAATCCGCACGATTCCGGACCGGCATCGCAGCCGCCCGACGCGCGGTGTCTCTGATGAATGGGCGCAGTGAGAGCGTCGGCGAATCGCGCAGCCGAGTGCTGTTCGAAACCCTCCCGCTCCCCACACCTCTGCTCAACCAATGGGTGCACGACGGAGCCGGCCGCTTCGTGGGAAGAGTCGACTTCCTGTTCTGGGAGCTGGGTGTCATCGGCGAATTCGACGGCGAATCGAAGTACGACTCGAAACGCGTTCTGCTGGACGAGAAGTATCGCGAGGACCGACTTCGCGAACTGGGTTGGGTCATCGTGCGGTGGAACTGGCGTGAACTCGACGATCCCCGAGCACTCCTTCGCCGCTTCGAGCAGGCCTTCGCCCGCGCAGCTGCGCTACCGGCACCCAGCGGATGGTTCGGCGATCAGCGGATGACGGCGGATCAGCTCCCCAGTTTCGGATAACCGACTCCGATCGGCGTCACATTTACGAATGTGGGGAGCTGATCCGCAGGACACGAGCCAAACCATCACACCCGAGTCAACACCCCTGAGGTATCGACTCCCGTCGGGAGGGTACCGAAGGCAATGCCCCAGTCTCGGTCGAGCCGGCTCGCGCAGAAGGCATCGGCCACAGCGGAATTCCCGTGCATCACCAGCTGTGCGCCCTGGAAGGTCAGTGCCATCAGTTCGACGACTCGCCTGGCACGGTATTCCATGTCGGAGGAGTCGGAGAGTTCCTTGCCGACGCGGGCGATGGCGTCGTCGAGTCGAGAATCCACGCCCGACGCCTTGCCGATCTCACCGAAGAAGGCCTCGACGCTGTCGGGTTGACGAGCGAGTGCACGCAGCGAGTCGAGTGCGGCGACGTTGCCCGAGCCCTCCCAGATCGACATCAGCGGCGATTCGCGGAACAACCGAGGCATACCCGATTCTTCGACGTAGCCGTTGCCGCCGAGGCATTCGAGTGCTTCGGCCGCATGTGCGGGTGCGCGCTTGCACACCCAGTACTTGGTGATGGCCAACGCAATTCGGCGTAGGGCACTCTCCTGCTCGTCGCCGCGAGCGGAACCGTCGGTGGCCTGTGCCAACCGGATCATGGCGGCGGTCGCAGCCTCGGATTCGATGGTCAAGTCCGCCAATACGTTTTGCATCAGTGGCTGATCGATCAACGGTGCACCGAAGGCAGCTCGGTGACGTGCGTGGTGCACCGCGCGCACGGTGGCGTTGCGGATACCGGCCGCGGACCCGATGACGCAGTCCAACCTGGTCATGTTGACCATCTCGATGATGGTGCGCACCCCGCGGCCCTCCTCGCCGACGAGCCAGCCGGTCGCACCGTCGTATTCCAGTTCTCCCGAGGCGTTGGACTTGTTACCGAGCTTGTCCTTCAAGCGCTGCAACATCATTCGGTTACGGGAGCCGTCGGGCAGCACCCGGGGCAACATGAAACACGAGAGCCCGCCGGGCGCCTGGGCCAACGTCAGGAACATGTCCGACATCGGTGCCGAGGTGAACCACTTGTGGCCGACGATCGAATAGGTGCCGTCCGACGACGGGGTGGCCGTGGTGGTGTTGGCGCGAACGTCCGAGCCGCCTTGCTTTTCCGTCATGGACATACCGGCGATCAAGCCGCGTTTGCTCGACGGTTCGCGCAGCCCGAAATCATATTCCCGGGACGCGAGCAGAGGTTCGAACTGCGCGGCGAGAGAGGGGTTGTGCCGCAACGCCGGTACAACGGCGTAGGTCATCGAGATCGGGCACATGTGGCCTGCTTCGGCCTGTCCCCAGACGTAGAATTTCGCGGCGCGGGCCACGTGCGCACCCACCCGATCGTCCGTCCACGGGCTGGCGTGTAGTCCATGTTGCACTGCGACGGTCATCAGATCGTGCCAGTGCGGGTGGAATTCGACCTCGTCGACGCGATGGCCGTACCGATCGTGCGTTCTGAGCACCGGTGGGTTCTCGTTCGCGAGCCTGCCCCACTCCTGGGCCTCGACTCCGCCTGCGAGCGCGCCCAATTGCCGCACCTCGTCGCGCGCCCAACCGCCGCCGGCTCGGTCGAGGCCGTCCAGCAGCGAGGCGTCGTCGGACACGTCGTAAGGCGTCAGATCGACTGCCTGATTGAATACCTCATGTGTGTTCATCTCGAACTCCTAACGCACGCAACGAATACGCGACGAGCCCGGGGACCACGTCCACCGACTCGTGCGAGGACAACGGACCGACCAGCACTTCTCCGACGGCACCGACGAGGCCTGCGGCCGAGATGGCCGCGTCCTGATCGGGAATTTCCCCGGCCGCGATTCCTGCCACAATCGCGTCGGCGAACGCAGCGGTGAATTTGCGCCGGAACACCAAACGCTCCGCCTCCACTGCTGGATCGACCGGTTCGGCAAGCAGCGCGTAAGCCATCGTGCGGTTCTGCAGGGCCCGACCGGCGAAGGTCTGGACCACCGCGGCGACTCGCTCGGACGTGCTGCCGTGTGCGGCGACGGCGACCACCGCAGCCACTTCTCGGGTGCAGACCTGACGGAAGATCTCGACGACGAGGTCGGATTTGCCGTCGAAGTGGGTGTAGACACTGCCCGCGGACACGCCGGCGGCCGCGGCGACCGAAGCCACCGACAGGCCCGCGTATCCCTTGGTGGACAGGACCTCGACGGCGGCAGCGAGCAGTTTCGTTCGGCCGGCATCGAGCCTGGCCTGCACTGCGGGTGTTCGCCGGTAGGGCATTGAAGGATTGAAGCATTGATTCAGTGCTTCACGCAAGGGGACTCGAGTAGGTTCGTAACCATGCCGGTACGGATCGAACGATCAGGCCCCGTCACCACCGTGGTCCTCTCACGCCCGGAGGCTCGCAACGCCGTCGACGGCCCCACTGCCCAAGAACTCACTCAGGCCTTCGAGGAATTCGATGCCGACGAATCCGCGTCGGTCGCCGTCTTGTGGGGCGAAGGCGGAACCTTTTGCTCCGGTGCCGATCTGAAGGCGCTCGGCACCCCCAGGTCGAACCACGCGACCGAACACGGTGACGGTCCGATGGGCCCGACGCGAATGCGGTTGTCCAAGCCGGTCATCGCAGCGGTATCGGGATACGCCGTCGCGGGCGGGCTCGAACTCGCCCTATGGTGCGACCTGCGCATCGCGGAGGACGACGCCACGTTCGGCGTGTTCTGTCGGCGCTGGGGCGTGCCTCTGATCGACGGCGGCACAGTAAGATTGCCGCGCATCATCGGTACCGGACGAGCGATGGACATGATTCTCACCGGTCGTGCCGTGGCCGCCCAGGAGGCGTTGGACATCGGATTGGTCACCCGGGTGGTTCCGGTCGGCCGTGCCCGATCCGAGGCCGAGGCATTGGCCGCCGAACTGGCGTTGCTGCCTCAGACGTGCATGCGCGAGGATCGGCAGTCCGTCCTCGAGCAGGACGGCCTCGACGAGGAGGCCGCGCTGAAGAACGAGTTCCGGCACGGTGCCATCTCAATCACCGCCGACGCGCTCACCGGAGCCAGTCGGTTCGCCTCGGGCGCGGGGCGACACGGTACCCCCAACCCGTGACCTCGACCCGCCTGTCGGTGATCGACCAGATCTTTCTCCGCACACACCGCGGGTACGGCACACCGATTGCACTGCAGGGGATTTGGCGTACAGCTGAGTCGGTGACCCAGGACGAACTCGAGCGGGTACACGCTGC
This sequence comes from Rhodococcus sp. IEGM 1354, assembly GCF_030056855.1. Lineage (NCBI taxonomy): Bacteria > Bacillati > Actinomycetota > Actinomycetes > Mycobacteriales > Nocardiaceae > Rhodococcus > Rhodococcus sp. IEGM 1354. Next base: position 406,626 of record NZ_JASHKT010000003.1, on the reverse strand, counting down.
GCTCGGACGCGGGCAGCTGGGTCGGCAGGTCGGCGTGCCTCGCATCCCCGGTGCCCGGCTCCGATGGGACGTCTGTCCCACCTCGCTGCCGCTGACGGTCGCCTCCGAGCCGGTCGACGACGCCATCGAGTGGGCCGACCATCAGGCCGATGTGCCGTTGGATCCACAATTCGGACCGGGGTGGCGGTTGACGGCAGCTCCACTGGCCGGCGGCGGTACCGTCGTATCGTTGGTGTGCTCGCATCCCCTCGCCGATGCCCGTGGGCTCATCAATGCTGCCGCACAGTCGTTTTCAGGCGCGACGACAACCGAGCCGATCGCCTCCCCCGGCTCGGACGCGGCCGACGCGATACGCATGATCGTCACCGTGCTCGTGCGGTCGATCGTCGCGACCGCTCGACTGTGGGTGAGCGCGAAGGCTCGAGCCGAGCTGCGCGCGTTCACGGCATCCGACTCGAATCGCACTCGCCCCCACCGCGTTCGACGTGCCTCCTCGGTGGTCGTGGATATCGATGCAGCGCAGTGGGATTCGGCTGCCGAGCTCGGCGGTGGCTCACCCAATTCGTTGTTCGTGTGTGTCGTCGCGGCGACCATGACAGAACTCGGCTCACCCGCGGTGACCGTCGACATCCCCTTCCGCACCGGATCCGGCGACGCGAACTCGATCGGGATGGCCACCGTCGACGTGCGCGGAGACGATTCACCGGCGGTCGTACGCGCGGCCTGCAAAGCTGCCTTCGCCGCACCCGTCGGAGCGCCCGCGGGGTACCCGCCCGAGGTTGTCCAACTGCTCCCCCACCGCCTCGCGGCGAAGTTGACCTCGACGCCGGGGCGCGGAGAAGTGTTGTGCTCCAACATCGGCGACATTCCGCACGCTCTGACGACCCTCGGCCCGCATCGATCCTGCGGTCTGGCCACCCGCGCGATCCACCCTGCGCCGACGGGACCGATCCCGCTGTCGACGATCAGGCTGTCGACCTACCTGTCCCGGATGGACGGGCGCTACACACTCTCCCTGGTGTGCACCGACGACGCGCTGGTCGGATCGGCGGCAGAGCTCACCGCAGCGGTGCACCGCGCCCTGGCGCGGCGAAACCTGGCCGGTACACCCTGGTAGGTCTACCGTTGCAGCCATGAACGAGCACGATATCCACACCAAGATTCAGCAGCTGATCGCCACCGAGCACAAACTGCGCACCGACACCCAGGCCGGGGAGATCGACCCCGACACCGAGAAGGCGCAGCTCGCGTCACTCGAACACGCTCTCGATCAGTGCTGGGACCTGCTCCGGCAGCGCCGCGCACGCATCGACGCAGGCAAGGACCCCGACTCCGCGACGGCCAACAGCGTCGACCAGGTCGAGGGATACCTGCAGTAACATCCGGTCATTCCGCAGGCTCCACTCCTGCAGTCAGACCATTCGATCCGTCAGCACGTTCGGCAGGAACCGCAGCGCCGCGTCGATGCCTCGCCATTTCAGGCCGGGTAGCGCGGCGCGGCGCGTTTCGCTCTCGATGGCCCGGACCATCGCGGTGACACCCTCGTCCAGAGTGGCTGTGAGAGCAGCACTGTCGCCTGCGCCCGCCGACATGTCGGTGGCGATGAAGCCCGGCAGTAGCGTCGTGACGACGATGTCGGTGCGAGCCAACTCGGTGGCCAACGATTCGCCCAGAGAGGCCACCGCCGCCTTACTGGCCGAGTAGGTCGCCTTGGCACCGGGCAGACCTCGATCCGCGCTGATGGACGAGACGAACACCAGATGCCCGTGCTTCTGGGCCCTAAATATTGCCAACGCAGCCTCGGCTTGCGACAGCGCACCGACGAAATTGGTGCGCGCGGTCTGCAGATTGGCGTCGGCGCGACCGGATCCGATTTTCGCACCTTTGCCGAGGCCGGCATTGACGACAACTCGATCCAGGCCGCCCAACTCGTCGCGCAGTTCGCCGAACACCGTCACCACGGCATCGTGATCGGTGACGTCGAGGGCGCGCACCGCCACCGTGATGTCGGGATACTGCTGCAACAGTTCGGAGCGAAGCTCGTCCAGTCGATCGACCCGTCGCGCACAGAGCGCAAGATCACGGCCCATCGATGCGAAGCGCCGCGCCATCTCCTCGCCCAGTCCCGAACTCGCGCCGGTGATCAGAATCTTGCTCCGAGTGGTCGCCATAAGCGGGGAGCCTATGTCACTGTGGAGCAATGGCCCCAGAGAGCTCGGAATTCGATGTGATCGTCATCGGCGGAGGACCCGTCGGTGAGAATGCCGCGCAGTACGCGATACAGGGCAGCAGCCGCACCGCCGCCATCGTCGAACACGAACTCGTCGGCGGTGAATGCTCGTACTGGGCATGCATGCCCAGCAAAGCGCTCCTGCGGCCCAGCGAGGTGCTCGATACCGCCCGAAACATGCCGGGCGTGAAAGAACTGGTCGGCGACCAACCCCTCGACGCCGACGCCGTATTGGCTCGACGCGAATCCTTCACCCACGGCCTCGACGACTCGTCACAGGTGTCGTGGGCCGAGTCCGCAGGCATCTCGGTGATCCGTGGCCACGGACGGCTCAGCGGCGTCAAGACCGTCGAGGTCGACGGCAGAACGCTCACGGCCCGGCACGCGGTGGTGCTGGCCACCGGCACCACCGCGTCGGTACCGAACACTCCTGGTCTTCGCGACGCGCGACCGTGGATCTCTCGCGACGCCACGAACATTCACGAGACCCCTGGCCATGTGGCCATCATCGGCGGCGGTGTCGTCGCGAGCGAGGCAGCCACATGGCTGCTGTCCCTGGGGGCCAAGGTCACGATGATCGTGCGCGGCTCGTCTCTGTTGGCCGGCTCGGAGCCGTTCGCCGGTCAGCTCGTCGCCGACGCGCTCACACGACGCGGCGCAACGATCATGCTCGACGCGTCCCTGACAGCTGTGTCGCGAGAAGATCCCGCCGACACCGGCATCGGCCGGATCCACGGTGGTCCGGTCACTCTCACGGTCGGCGGCGAGGACCTCGTCGTGGACGAGGTGCTGGTCGCGGCGGGCCGCTCCCCGGCGAGCTCGGATCTCGGACTGGCCACCGTCGGTCTTCCCGACGGCAGATACGTCGACGTCGACGACCACCTCACTGTGGGAGACCACGACTGGCTCTATGCAGTCGGCGATCTCAACGGCCGGGCACCGTTGACGCACATGGGCAAGTATCAGGGACGGGTGGCCGGTGACGTCATTGCCGCCCGGGCCGACGGAAAGCCGCTCGATCACAAGAAGTTTCGCGCCACCGCCGATCACGGGAAGATTCCCCAGGTCGTCTTCACGCCCCTCGAGGTCGCCTCGGTCGGGCTCACCGAAGCCAAGGCACGCGAATCCGGTATCGATGTCGAGATCGCGGCCCAGGACATCGCCGTTGCGGGTTCCTCCCTGCAGCAGGACGACTACTCGGGTCGTGCGCAGTTGGTGATCGACAGGGCCACCGACACTCTCGTCGGGGCGACCTTCGTCGGGCCGGGGGTAGCCGAATTGGTGCACGCGGCCACCGTCGCCGTGGTCGGGAAGGTATCGCTCGACGATCTGTGGCATGCGGTGCCGTCGTATCCGACGGTCAGCGAAATCTGGCTCCGACTACTCGAATCGCGGCGGTAACAGGTTCAGCTCCGTGCGTATGCCGCAGCTATGCCGGCGTAGGTCTTCGGGTCGGTTCGCCTCAGGCGTAGAGCCACCAGGATCCCGAGGATCGCTGCGAGGATCAGCACCACCGGCACCGCGTTGACGACGGCGGAATCGGATCCGGTGAGCACGCTGTAATGCGTTCCGGCCAGGATCAATCCGGTCATGAACCCGAGAAATCCGATGCCCGGGGCTATCGCGGTGCGCCATACGGATCGATCGGGATGGCCGATGAAGAACACGACCACCGACAGTGCCGCGGCGGCCTGCAGCGCGATGACCCCCAGAGTGCCGAGGCCGATGGCACCGGCCGCATAGCTCAGGTAGGGGTCGGCACCGGCCACCGCGAAGCCCGTCAGCGATACCGCTGCCACCACCGATGCGGTGATGCTCCCGATGTGCGGGCTCGCGTGCCGCGGGTGAATTCGGCCGAGCCACACGGGAAGTACACGCTCACGCCCCAGCGCGAACAGATACCGACTGGCGGCGTTGTGCACCGCGAGATACGACGCGAGCACGCTGGTGCACAGCAACACTGCGGTGCCGTCGTACAGCACTGTTCCGCCGTACTCACGCGCCAGCGTGAACAGTAGGTTCCCCAGCTCGGTCCGGGCCAGCGCCGGAGCGTCGACGCCGCCTGCCGCACCGACGACGATCCAGCTCGTCGATACGTAGAAGACCGCGATGATCGATACCGCAATGAACGTCGCACGCGGGATACTCCGCCGCGGGTCCTTGGTCTCCTCCCCGTACAGGGCCGCGGATTCGAACCCGATGAAGCTCGAGAAAGCGAACATCATGGCGATACCGAGCGAGCCGGAGAACACCTGAGTGGGTGTGAAGGACTCCAGCGGCACTGCGGCAGCACCCTTTTGCCCGACGACCAAGCCGTCGAACACCACCAGAAAAGCGAACTCCAGCACCATCAGTGTCCCCAAGACCTTGGCCGAGAGGTCGGCGTTTCGGAACCCGAGAATTGCCACGATCACCACGGCAACACCGGTGAAGACGTACCACGGAATATCGATGCCCGAATCGGCGAAGACCAAATGGGTGAAATAGCCGAATGCTCCCGAGAGCCCGCACGCCAGTGCCGTATACGCGACAACTGCGACATATGCGGCAGCAATTCCCGGCGGTTTACCCAACGCGAGACCGATATAGGTGTAGAACGCACCGGTACTGTAGACCTGCTGTGCGATCGCCGCGAATCCGACCGAGAAGCAGAGCAGCACAACGGAACTGATCGCGTACGCGGCAGGCAATCCCGCCCCGTTTCCACGAATCAATGCCAGTGGCACATTACCGATCATGGCCGCCATCGGCGCTGCGGCAGCAACCACGAGAAATACCACTCGCCCGGTGGTCAGAGTACGTCGCTCGGACATCGTTGGGACGCTACCCGCAGTGGGAGCACAATGCTGACACCCAACGCGATCGCTCGGGTCTTCTCCCGCGTTGCCGAGTAGATTGGTCGAGTGACCGAGAATTCGCCGAAGCAGCAGCCGCTTCTCGTGCTGGGCAAGATCACCGAGATTCTCGATGCGTTCTCGTTCGATCGCCCGGCCATGACGCTGGGCGAGATTCAGCAGAGCACCGGGCTGCCCACCTCGACGGTGCAGCGTCTGGTCACCAACCTGGTCCAACAGGGCTTCCTGGATCGAGGCGGCGATCGTATCCGCATCGGGGTGCGGATGGCGTACTGGGCCGCGACGGCGACCAAGGATCTCGACGTGTTGTCGGTCGTCAACCCGATCCTCAAGGACATGCGCGATCTGACGACCGAGACAGCGTGCTTCTTCAGGCCCGAGCAGAACTACCGTGTATGCGTGGCCATTGCGGAGACGCGGCATGCGTTGCGACGAGACATGTACGTCGGCAAAGTCATTCCGCTCAGCGCGGGATCGGCCAGCCGTGTCCTACTGGCCTGGGACTCGGAACTGGCCGAGCGTGTTCTGTCCAGCGAACTCGAATCGTTGACCGAGCAGACGGTGACCGAGGCCGAGACGATGCGGGAACTGTTGGCGCAGACAAGGTCCGACGGCTACGCGATCACCACCGGTGAGCGCGAAACCGGCGCATCGGGGCTGTCCGCTCCGGTGTTCGATTCGGCCTCGGACATCGTCGGTGCCGTCACGATCAGCGGCCCGACGCTGCGAATGCCGCAGTCGCAGTGCGAGGCCTGGGTGGACCTGCTGATCTCGCATGCCGAACAGATCACCCGGACCCTCGGCGGCCGCTACCCCGCCTGACCCCAGGCCTCGGGATTGACCGGGTGCGGCGGGAGCTCACCGCGCAGCATCGCCACGGCATTGGTAGCGCACAGGCGCGCCATCTCCGAGCGAACCGAGACCGTCGCGCTGCCCACGTGCGGTAGGAGCACGGTATTGGACAGTTCGGCCAGACCCGGCTCGAGCGCAGGTTCGCGTTCGTAGACGTCCAATCCTGCTGCTGCGATCCATTTCTCACGTAATGCGACCACCAGCGCTGCCTCGTCGACCACCGGCCCTCGCGCGGTGTTGATCAGAATTGCCGACGGCTTCATGGCCTCGAACACGGCAGCATCGACCAGATGCCGGGTGGAGTCCGACAACGGGACGTGCAGAGACAGAAAGTCACTCGTTGCGACGATCTCGTCCCAGGCCGCATGTTCGACGCGGCCGGCGAACTCACCGAGTTCGTCGTCGGAGACCTCGCGGTCGCCGGGTGGCCGGGGGCAGAACTTCACCGTCATGCCGAAACCCAGTGCCCGCCGAGCGGTGGCACGAGCGATCCGGCCGAAACCGGCGAGGCCGAGCACACGGCCCGAGACATCGCTGCCCAGAAGCAGTTCGGGCTCCCAGCCGGTGAAGGATCCGGACCGAACGAAGGCATCGGCCTCGATGGCGCGGCGGGCCGTGGACAGAATGAGGAGCATCGCGATGTCTGCGGTCGAATCCGTCAGCACACCTGGAGTGTTCGCGGCGGTGATTCCGTGGCGTGTGGCGGCCGCGATGTCGATGTTGTCGAATCCGACGGCGTAGTTGGATATCCCGGTGATCGACGCCGTGGCGAGAAGTTCCGCATCGAACCGGTCACGCAACTGCGAGACGACCACGGAATACGTACCCGATGCGCAGGCGTCGAGAAGCTGCTCGTGGTCCAACTCGCGGAGGTCGACCTCGCCGGCAGCCCGCAGAATGTCCATGCCGGGAGCCGGGATTTCCGACGTGACGAGAATGCGGCTCATACGACCCACTCGAACACGTGCGCCTCGGATCTGGCACCCTGCACGGTTTTCGATCGCATGGGCTCCTCCAGCTCGGCCAGCAGGCCCTCCGACAGAGAGACCATGCGTGCCAGCGTCTTCGGCTCGAACCAGTCCGGCCTCGTCGCGAAGAGAATGTCCTCGGACGAGGTGTTGCCACTGGCACCGGGGGCGAAGGGGCAGCCGCCCAGTCCGCCGAGCGAACCGTCGACCATCGCGGCTCCGGCCGAGATGGCGGCCAGAGTGTTCGCGACGCCCAGACCCCAGGTGTCGTGACCGTGGAACACCACCCGGCGGTCCGGCGTTTCCGCGCGCACCCGTGAGATCAGCGACGACACCTGAACCGGTACTGCCTGTCCGAGGGTGTCGCAGATGACAATATCCGTTGCGCCCGTGGCTCGTTCGTCGTTGGCGATCTCGATGACCCGATCCGGCGGTACCTGTCCCTCGAAAGGACAGGTGAACGACGTTGCGATACACAACTCGATCTGTCCGCCCACCGAGCGGGTGATGTCGACGGCATCGGGCATCGCGGCCAGCGACACCTCGGTGGTGCGCCCGATGTTGGCCTGGTTGTGCGAGTCCGACGCGGAGAAGCAGTACTGGAAGTTGCGAGCCCCTGCAGCAGCGGCCTTCTCGACGTGGCGTGGAGTGGCGACCCACACCCAGCATCGCTCGAGTTCCTCGGCGGTCAGCTCGCCGATGACCTCGAGGGTGTTGGCCATGGGCGGCACTTTGTCGCCGCGTGCCATCGAGCCGACCTCGAGTGCCGGCACGCCGAGTTCGATGAGGGCCCTGATGATCTCGAGTTTGCGTTCGGTGGGGAGCATCTTGCCGGTGAGCTGCAGTCCGTCGCGCATCGTGACGTCGCGTAGCTCCGCGGTGGGGGTGAAACGGTACATCTACAGGCCCATCTCTTCGTCGGTCCGGCCGAGCAGCGTCGACAGTACTTCTCTGGTGTGCTCGCCCAGATCCGGCCCGACCGAACGGATCGGCAGGGATGCGTCACCGATCACCGGGACGACTCCGACGAACCCGACGTCGGTGGGCTCGTCCTCGCCGGTGTCGACCCGAAAGTGCTGAATCATGTTGCGGGCCGCGTACTGTTCGTCGGCGACGATGTCCGCGGCGGTGTAGATCGGACCCGACGGCACCCCCGCGGCATCGAGTATCTTCAATGCCTCGGCGCGCGAACGCAATCCGGTCCACGCCGAGATCGCGGCGTCCAGCTCGTCCCGGCGACGCCACCGGCCGGCGTTGGTCGCCAGGTCCGGATCGGCTCCCAGTTCGGGACGGTCGATGGTCTCCATGTAACGCTGGAAGATGGCGTCGCCGTTACCTGCGATGATGATCGAGTGACCGTCGTTGCACGGGTACGCATTCGAGGGCGCGATGCCCTCCATCCGGCCGCCCGTCCGTTCGCGTTCGACGCCGTACGCCAGATAATCCGGGATCAGAGACTCCATCATCGACAGGATGGATTCGTTCAAGGCCACATCGATGGAACGCTGTTCGAGCGACAACGGGTCCGATTTCTCTGCTGCGCGCTGCGTCTGTCGTTGGAACAACGCCATGACACATCCGAACGCCGCATAGAGACCGGCGATCGAGTCGCCGATCGACACACCGACCCGCACGGGCGGCCTGTCCGGATCACCGACGAGGTTGCGGAAGCCGCCGTACGCCTCTGCCACAGCGGCAAATCCGGGTCGCTGCGACATCGGACCGGTTTGCCCGAATGCGGAGATACGCGTGATGATCAGCTCCGGATTGGCGGCACTGAGAACCTCGGGCGAGATCCCCCACTTCTCGAGTGTGCCGGGCCGGAAGTTCTCCAGCACGATGTCGCAGTGCGCGGCGAGGTCGACGACATCCTTACGGCCCTGCTCGGTGCGCAGGTCGAGCACGATCGACTTCTTGTTCCGGTTGATCGTGCGGTACAGCATCGACGTCGTACCGGAGTACAGCCGCCAATTGCGCAGTTCGTCGCCGGTACCCGGCCTCTCGACCTTGATCACCTCGGCACCGAAATCGGCGAGCATCCTGGCTGCCGTGGGTGCGGCGATGTAGTTGCCGAGTTCGAGAACTCGAACTCCACTGAGCGGCAGTGCCATTGTGTTCCTTTCGGTATTCGCGGAAGAGGTCACAGGATCCAGCTCATCGGCACGATCAAGGCGATGGCGATGACCGATGCCACCGACACGCCCACCGAGCACGTCTTGAGTGTGCCCCTCGTCGACTGGCCCATCAAGGACTGCAGCAGCCAGAAAGTGTTGCTGGTGACGTGCACGGCGAACAACGATCCGGCACCGGCGGCGAGAGCGATGAACACCGGGTCGAGACCGATCAGCGGCGCGACGGGCGCGAGGATGCCGGCGGAGGTGATGGCCGAGATCGTCACCGATCCGACGGCGATGTGCAGCGCGGCAGCGATGACCCACACCATCAACAGTGGTGCCGCGGTACTGGCCGTGAAGTACTGGCCGAGGATGTCGCCGAGACCGGCTTCGTTGATGACGGCTGCGAGCGATCCACCGACACCGGTGAGGATGAGGATCTGACCACTCTCGGCGAAGCCACGAGCGAGAGCTTTCTCCACCCGCTCCTGACCGACGTGGTAGCGACCGATGAGGCACGTCCCGACCAGTCCGAGGAGCAACGCGATGACCGGGCTGGCGATGAATTCGACCACCGGAACCGAGATCTCGGCGACTTCGAGAACGGCACCGATCGCGATCAGGACGAGCGCGAGCAGCAACGGCGAGAGCAACACCAGCAGCGAGGTCTGCTTCTCGGTGCGCACTTTCTGGGCCACGCCGCCGCCGGCTTCGAGTGGCTCGTCGTCGGTTTCGACAGGCTCCGGGCCCCCGGGCTCAGTGACTACGGTGATCTGTTGCTCGTCCTTCTCCTCGTTCCACCAACCGTGCCGGAAGACGAACGACATGATGGCCACCGACAGCACGACGACCGGAACGATGAGGATCAGTCCGTAGATCATCATCTTGCCCAGCGGCACGCCGAGCAATCCGGCCAGCGCGAGCGTCGCGACTCCGGGGACCATGAAGACGATGCCGCACTCCAGAGCGATGGCCAGCGCTGTGGCCATCCTCGCCGTGCCGTACTTGCCGATCTTGGGTGCGAGGTTGCGAGCGAGCGGTGCGGAGATCACGAGCAACACGTCGAGGAAGATGGATTGCAGCAGGGTCGCGATGGCCAGCGACAGCGCGTACGGGAGCCGCTTGGGGCCGAATGTTCGCAGCAGGGTGCCGACGAGACGCTGGATGGCGTTCATCTCCTGCAGTACCGAACCCATCAGGACGCCGAATGCGATGAGCAGTCCGACCTCGGCCATGATCTCGCCGAATCCGCCGGTGATCGTCTCGACGGTGGTCGACACTCCCAGCTTGGTCGCCAGGCCCAGGTACGCAGCCCCGAGCACCAGCGAGATCACCGGGTTGAAATGAAAACGAACGATGAAGACCACTACCGCCAGTACTGCGACGACGGTGTTGATCACGATCCACAAATCGGACATCGGCAGGTCTTTCCACCAGAGAGAGTGACCGTCGCCATCGAAGACGTACCGGTGTGATGCGTCGCACCATTGCTCACATTATGGGCACAGATTTACTTCGTGAGCAAGACCGACTGCGGCTACGCGTCAGATGGGCTGCGCACGCCTGATCGACAGCGCAGCTCGCGAGGCATCCAGTTCGACCGGTGAGCGCACCGACAGCGGCCCGACTCGCAGGATTCCGTCCGACAGCGGCTCGACTCGTAAACCGCCGCGACCGATCAGTGCCTTGCGAGCACCGTCGACCACCATGCGGTCCATCCACGCGCACGGATGGGCAGGTCGGCCGCCCCGGAAGCGAATCCAGCCGTCACCGGAATCGAGTTCGAATTCCAGTCCGCGCAGCGGGTCGAGCTCCAACCCGCGGACGACGACGTTTCGCCTGGCCACGGCCGGGTCGGGAACCTCGACGCCCAGAACCTCGCCGACGGCATCCCAGGCTTCGAGTGCCAGGAAGCTCACCGCTGCCTCGGTATGAGCCTTCACGCCGAAGAATCGATCGCCGCGGATGCCCTTGTGGGCGACGATCTCGACGCTGTCCGGCAATTCGGTCGGTACCTCGGCCGGGCCGTCCTTGGATCTCCCGAAGTACGCGTGCGAGGGCGCTCGCAGCAGCTCCACTATCTCGGCTCGATACTCGAAAGGCATGCTCTCGAGTCTGCCCGGTACCTGATCCTGCCGGTTCTTACCACCGGGTAAGAAGCGCCCGGTAGTATCGCGAAATGGCTGTGAAAACACGTGTGACCACTACGGACGGCATGATCGAGGGAAAGCCGGTCGGGAATCTCACCACCTGGCGGGGCATTCCCTACGCCGCCCCTCCCGTCGGTCCGCTCCGGTTCCGCGCACCTCAACCCACCCAGCCGTGGCAGGGCGTGCGCGACGCGACCGAGTGGGGCAACGCGTCCGTTCAGCACAAGCGGGGCACGATGCTCGCAATCGGCAAGTACCAACCGTCGAGCGAGGACTGCCTGACACTCAACGTCTTGGCACCGAGCACGTCGAGCACGAAACCCAGACCGGTCATGGTGTTCATCCACGGCGGTGCGTACACCCTCGGCACGTCGGCCACCCCGCTGTACGGCGGAGGTTCGCTGGTCCGGCGCTCGCTGCAGGACGGCGACGGCATCATCTACGTGTCGGTCAACTACCGACTCGGCGCTCTGGGCTACCTCGACATGTCGCGATTCTCGACCCCCGAGCGGCCGTTCGATTCCAACCTGGGACTACGCGACCAGGTGGCGGCATTGGAGTGGGTAAAGCGCAACATCGCCGAGTTCGGCGGAGATCCCGACAACGTCACCGTCTTCGGCGAGTCCGCAGGCGGCAATGCCGTCACCACCCTGATGACAGTGCCCGCCGCGAAAGGCCTCTTCGCCCAGGCGATTGCCGAAAGCTCGGCACCGGGCATGACGACCGCCAAGCACCGGGCGGACCAGTGGGCGAGCGAGTACGTCGGGTACCTTGGAGGCACCGCCGAGACCGCGGTGGACACCCTCGAGAACGCCGAGGTACTGGCACTCGGCAGAGCAGGCACCAAGCTCGGACTCACCACGCTGCACCGCACTCCCGGCCTGCTCCCCTTCGGCCCGGTGATCGACGGTGATTTTCTTCCTGTCGATCCGGTCGAGGCGTACGCGAACGGCACCGCACACGACGTGCCGCTGATCATCGGCACGAACGCCCGTGAGGGAACATTGTTTCCGAAGTTTCTGGACGCGTTGCCCACCAACCCCGAACGCATTTCCAAACTCTTCTCCCTCACCGATCCCGCGGCAGAGCCGGTTGTCACCGGCGGATACCGGGGATACCCGAGCGAGCGGGCCGCCATCGACTTCGGTGGAGATTTCACGTTCTGGAAGCCGTCTCTCGAAGTGGCCGAAGGACATTCGCGTCACGCACCGACGTACTTCTATCGCTTCGACTTCGCCCCTCGGTCGATGAAGTTGCTGGGCCTCGACGCCACCCACGGGTTCGAGTTGTTCGCCGTCTTCGGCATCAACGAGACGTTGTTCGGCAAGGCTCTGACCGCGACAGGGGGACGAAAGTCGTTCGCGGAGGTCACCGAGCAGGTGCAGTCACACTGGATTGCGTTCGCCACCAACGGAAAGCCGTTGGAATCGTGGCCGGCCTACGACGAAGCCGAGCGCAAGACGCTGATCTTCGACACACGAACTCGGGTGCAGAAGGATCCGCGCAGCGATCGCCGCAAAGCGTGGGAAGGCTACCGCGGCTACGCCAGCCAGACGCTCGAACCGGCTACTTGAGCAACCGCGACATCCGGCGGTCGGCAAGAATCTTGCCGGCCGTCTGGCACGTCGCGCAGTACTGAAAAGAGCGGTCCACGTACGCGACCTCGCGCACCGGATCTCCGCAGACCGGGCACGGCAGCCCGGTTCTGGCGTGCACCCGCATGCCGGAACGCTTCTCCCCCTTCAGACGCGCCGCATCCTGCCCGGCCGAGCGGTCCACCGCGTCGGACAGGACCGAACGCATCGCGGCATAGAGAACCGAAACGGCTTCCGCGTCGAGCTTGCTCGACGACATGAACGGCGACAGCTTGGCGACGTGCAGAATTTCGTCCGAGTAGGCGTTGCCGATTCCGGCGAGCAACGACTGGTCCACCAACGAGGTCTTCAGACGTGCGGTGGTGCTGCCCAGAATCTCGGCGAATTCGAGCTCGGTGACCGTCATCGCATCCGGCCCGAGCCGGGCGATGCTCGCGACCTGCGCGGGATCGCGGACCACCCAGACCGCCAATCGCTTTTTTGTGCCGGCTTCGGTCAGGTCGATGGCCGGGGTTGCGCCTTCGGGAGTGAAGAAGTGGATCCGCAACGCCAGCGGCCCCTTACCCGGTTTCGGCGGAGCAACACTGGGGTTGTCCACCCATCGCAGCCAACCCCCACGCGACAGGTGGGTGATCAGCCAGAGGTCACCCGCCTGCAGCGCCAGATGCTTTCCGAAGCGCGCGGCATCGGTGACGTCGCGACCCTGCAGATCGGTGATCGGCGGATCGAATGTCTTGAGAACACTGAGTGCCGCGATGTCGATGCGGCCGATCACGGCACCGACGGCATGCTCGCGCAAGAAGCCGGCAAGGGCTTCCACCTCGGGTAATTCCGGCATGCGTCCAGTATGCAGCTACGATGGCCGTCGTGATGGTTCCGACTCCGTACGAAGATCTGCTGCGCCGCATCCTCGACACCGGTACAGCCAAATCCGACCGGACGGGAACCGGGACGACCAGCGTGTTCGGGCATCAGATGCGCTTCGATCTGGCCGCGGGCTTCCCGTTGATCACCACCAAGAAGGTTCATCTCAAGTCGATCGTCTACGAATTGCTGTGGTTTCTGCGCGGAGACTCCAATGTCACCTGGCTACAGGAACACGGCGTCAGCATCTGGGATGAGTGGGCAGCTCCGGACGGTGAACTCGGCCCCGTCTACGGAGTGCAGTGGCGTTCGTGGCCGACCCCGTCGGGCGAGCACATCGACCAGATCAGCCAGGTGATCGAGACCCTGAAGACCGATCCGGATTCGCGCCGAATGATCGTCTCGGCGTGGAACGTCGGTGAAATTCCGCAGATGGCCCTGCCACCGTGCCATGCGTTCTTCCAGTTCTATGTCGCCGACGGCAAGCTCTCGTGCCAGCTGTATCAACGCAGCGCAGACATGTTCCTCGGTGTGCCCTTCAACATCGCCAGCTACGCACTGCTCACCCACATGGTCGCCGCACAGACCGGCCTCGCCGTCGGCGAGTTCGTGTGGACCGGCGGCGACTGCCACATCTACGACAACCACCGCGACCAGGTTGCCGAGCAGCTCTCCCGCGAGGCGTACCCCTACCCGACTCTGAAGCTGGCGCAACGGGATTCGATCTTCGACTACACCTTCGACGACATCGAGATCGTCGACTATCAGCACCACCCTGCAATCAAGGCCCCGGTAGCGGTGTGAGCGCACCGAGAGAGGTCGGCCTGATCTGGGCGCAGAGTTCCAACCTCAAAATCGGCGAAGCCGGCAGGATTCCGTGGGAAGTACCGGAAGACATGGCGCGGTTCAAAGCCGTGACGATGAATCACCCGGTCATCATGGGACGCAAAACCTGGGAGTCTCTGCCCGAAAGATTCAGACCGCTTCCGGGCCGTCGCAACATCGTGGTCACCCGTAACCGCTCGCTCGATGTGCCGGGTGCCGAGACATGCGGCGGGGTGGACGAAGCCCTGGCCCTGGCCGGGGACGACACCGTGTGGATCATCGGCGGCGGTGAAATCTACCGATCGGCAATGCCATTCGCCACAACCCTGCATGTGACCGAGATCGATGTCGAGGTACCGGGCGATACGGATGCGCCGTCGGTGGAAGGCGACTGGATCACGAAGACGGGCGACTGGCTCACCAGCAGAGTCGACGGTAGGCAGTTCAGATATGTGGAGTACGGAAAGCCTACCCAAACTGTTTGAGCGCGTTGATGATTCCCCCATCGCGACAGTGGGTGGTGCGTCATACTGGCGACTATGGACAAGAAGTCACTCACCGCACTTGCCCGTCAGCAACTCAAGCTCGCAGTCGGCGCGTCGAGTGGCCGCAGTTCGCAGACGGTGTACGGCGGCCACAGCCGCAAATTGAGGCAGACCGTCGTGGCGCTGGCCGCGGGCAACAGGCTGGCCGAACACGATCTCAGCGGTGAATCGACCGTCCTCGTCCTGAGCGGCAAGTTGGAGCTGATCAGCGGCGAGAAGACCTGGAAGGGCTCCACCGGCGATCTCCTCGTCATCCCCGACGCACGGCACAGCGTCGAAGCCCTCGAAGACGTCAGCTTCTTGCTGACCGTCGCTATGTGACCGCTTTTCTGACGACCAACACCGGGCAATCTGCGGTGTTGACCAGAGCGAAGCTCGTCGACCCGAGCAGCATTCCTCCGAATCCGCCGCGCCCCCGGTTACCCACCACGATCACCGCTGCCGTTTCGGACAGTCCACTGAGCACTCGAACGGGGCGATCCTGGGCGACGACGCGTTGGACGTCCACCTCAGGGAACCGCTCTTGCCACCCGGCGAGACTTTCCGCCAGCAACGCTTCCTCGGTGTCGGCGATGGCCTGCCAATCCGCAGGCGCGCGACCGAACGAGCGCGTCAGATCCACGTCGGACCACACGTGTACCGCGATCAACGGAGCATCACGGGCCGAGGCCTCGACGAACGCCCACTCGACCGCTGCCTGATTGACGTCGGATCCGTCCACGCCGACGACGACCGGGCCCTCGGCGACGGGACGGCCGTCGATGTCCCGGCCGCGTACGACGGCGACGGGTGAAACGCTGTGGGCTGCCAGAGAGAGTGTGACAGCGCCCGTCTCGCTCGCTCCGATCACCAGGAGCTCGGCTCGATCGGACACACCGATGAGTACGTCCATGACGCCGCCCTCGACGGCACTCGAGGTCACCTCGAACGTCGGGTCGTCGATGACCGACGCTGCCAGCGTTTCGGCCGCTGCGAGCCGCGATTTCGCAGTGGCGACGAATTCCGTTGCCTCGCCTGCAAATTCGCTCAGATCGACAACGCCCGGCATGTCGACGGCCGTGACGATGTGCAACCGCCGATCCCGTCGCCGAGCGCACAGGGCCGCCCAGATCACGGCCTTGTCGGCCGCAGCGGAACCGTCGATGCCGACGATGATCGGTCGATGCCCTGTCACGTGCCGCCCTCCGGTTGTAGCCCCGAGCCCGGTGGCTCGGTGAATGACGAACAGGGGTTCAGGCTAGTCGATGAACGGTCACCGGAGGCGAGATGCACTCACGTCAGCTGGCGCGCAGCGCGTCTGCGTACCCCTGAGTTCGGGTGCGGTTCGCCTCGGCTGCCGCGGCTCGGGTGTCGAGATGCCGCAGATAGTCGGCCAATTGGTCGCGGCTGCGGACACCGACACCCAGGTCGGTCCGATCGAAGACGCGCCACCGCGCGAGCATCGGCAGCAGCACCTCGTCGAGATGACGTCGGAGATCGAAGATCCCGTCCCGCTCGATGAGCATCGCGCTTCGAGCGAAGCCGGGCAGGTTGGTGCCCGGCAACTGCGCGTTCATGACTACTTCGGTGATCGCCGTGACGGTCGGAGCGGGGGCGACGTCGAGCGCTGCCGACACCAGATTCGCGAAGAAGGTGACGTGCAGTTTTTGGTCGTCGACGATCCGGCCGAGCAGGCGATCGGCAACCGGATCGTGGCACTGGTGCGCAGTATTCGTATGGCAGACGCTACTGATCGATTCGTCGAGGGTCACCTGCGCCAGAGAACGAAGGAGGTGAGCGCCGTTCATCGGGGAGTCGAACCCCACCGTCTTGCACTGTGCGCGAGCTCGACCGAGTGCCGTCGGATCGACACTGCGGGTGGCGACCAGATAGTCGGTGACGGCGGCAGCATGCCGGGTGCGCTCGGCGCTCCACTCGGTGAGCCACGCAGGCCACGAGCCCGTGCCCGACGCCGCGACCTCGCACCGATAGAGCGGGATGTTCTGCTCGGTGAGGAGATCGGTGACCAGTGCAGCCTTGGCGGCTTCGGTCAGCGGGGACGTACGGGTTCCCCAGTACATCTCCGTCCGGACGAAGTCGGTGGGCTGCCAGGAGACAGCCGTCGAGCGGTGGCGAGCGAGGTTCTCGTCGATCGTCGGCTGTAGTTCCCGTAGAACCGCGAACTGCCCGATGTCGCTGCGCATACTTGCCCTCTCACCCCGCTCGTCCGGTCCGATCCGAGATCAAAGTAGGCGCGCTGCGCGGGCGATGGGACCGCCTTCCCCATTGTTTAGGGCAAGTCGCAAGGGCCCTCGTGGCCCGCTCGAGATAAATCACAACGAGTTTTCCCGAAACCATGGATCACACGTAGTTAACAACCTATGATCGATCCTGTTAGAGGCCAGGAAACAAACTCGAAGTTTGAAAACCCTGCCATTTCGGCTGAAGTTGCATAGATTTACGACAGGAAGCGCGTTTCTACGCGTGAGTACGTTAGCTCTCCCAAGACCTGAACAATCCAACACGAAGGGTTGATCTGTGACCGTTCACAACTCGACTGGCCTCGGAATCATGGTCGCAGGGCAGCCTGCTTCGGCTCCCCTTCGCGATTTTCGCGCAGTGGCGCGCCTCCTGGTAGGTCACTTCGCCGCCAATACTCCCTGCGGTTCACTTCCCGGTGAGCAACTCCACGGAGACGTCACCGAATTCACCGTCAAGTGCATCAGCATCGCCGTGCAGATGCTCGACGAGCGGCGCGCACCTGCCGAGTCCGACTTGGCCGAACTGCGCGCCAAGGCCAGTCAGTGGGCCCGTGAGGGTGTCCCGCTCGAGTCCGTCCTCAGCGTTTACCACGAGGGCATTCAGATCGGTTGGAATCTGGTGTCCAAGCGGGCAGGAGAAGGCGACGCCGCCCAGTTGATCGAGGCCGCGCGCATGTTCGTGCTGCTGTCGGAGAAGGTCTCGATCGCGGCCAGCAAGAGCTACGTCGAAGAGCTTCAGGCGGTGGCGAGCGAGCATCACACGGCCGCGCACACTCTGGTCACCTCGTTGCTGAGCGGACACAACGCCGTCTCGATGGCCCGCCAGTCGGGCATCGAACTCGCCGACAGCTACCTCGTGCTCGCGCTGTCGGTACCGCCGCACCCCGACGAGAACGACCCCAACATCCAGAAGACCGTGGCTGCCCGACGCAAGCTGCGCCGCGTGCAGGCCGAACTGGCCACTGTCTGCGGACGCACTCCCCTGTCGCTGCTCAGCACCGAGGGCGGAACCGTCCTGATCCCCGGCGTCCACGACGACGAGTGGGTCGAGGCGCTGGTGCACCGCATCGGCACCGCCGCAGAGGTCCCCGTCACCGCCACCGCCGAGCAGGCCGCGACAGCCGACATTCCCACCGCAGCAGACCAGGTCCACGAACTGCTGTCTCTGGCTCATCAGCTGCACCGCCCGTCCGGGTTGTACCGGATGGACGACCTGGTGCTCGAGTACCAGCTCACCCGTCCCGGACCGGGTCGACGCCACCTCACCCAGATCCTGGAGCCACTCGATTCGTCACCCGAATTGCTCGAGACACTCGAGATCCACATTTCGCACGACCTCAACCGTCAGCGCTCCGCCCGGCAACTCCATCTGCACACCAACACCGTCGACTACCGCCTCAAGCGAATCGCACAACTGACCGGGTTCGACCCGACTCGCCCGTCCGGTATCCGCCACCTGCAGGCGGCACTGGTGGCCAGGAGACTCGAATCCTCGCGCGGCGCAGCGTGATCTGAGAACTCCGACCGGTTTCTCGACCCGACGGCAGGTAGCGTCGGAAGTATTCGAGAAGCAGGGGATCATGCATGACGAAGTTGAAGCTCCAGTTGTCCGGCGTGGTCAAGGAGTACCCCACCGGCGAACAGCCGGTCCGTGCGTTGGACGGCATCGATCTCACGATCGACGGTGGTCAGTTCGTGTCGCTGGTTGCGCCGTCCGGAGCAGGTAAGTCGACACTGCTGCACATGCTCGGCGCGCTGGATACTCCGACGGCCGGGTCGATCCGATTCAACGACGTCGAGGTCACCACCCTCGACGACAACGCACAGTCCGATTTCCGACGCCATCAGGTGGGCTTCGTCTTCCAGTTCTTCAACCTGCTCCCGACCATGTCGGCGTGGGAGAACGTCGCCGTTCCGAAGCTGCTCGACGGCACCCCCATCAAGAAGGCGAAAGCCGATGCGATGCGGCTGTTGGACATGGTGGGGTTGGCGCAACGATCCGAACACCGCCCGGCGCAACTGTCGGGCGGTCAGATTCAACGTATCGCCATCGCGCGAGCCCTGATGATGGACCCAGCACTGCTGATCGCCGACGAACCGACGGGCAACCTCGATTCCAAGACCTCCCACAACGTCCTCGAGATTCTCGCCGACGTAGCCCACGGCAGCGAGGGACGTCGGGCAGTGGTGATGGCAACCCACGACCTCGAGGCGGCGCGGTCGACCGATCGCGTCGTCAGCATGATCGACGGCCGCGTCGACACCGACACCGCCGGTACACCTCGGTGATCGGTACCGCGCTCAGTAGATTTCGCGTCATCAGCCTCCGAGATCTCCGAATGCACTGGGTGCGTTCGCTGGTCTCGGCGGGAGTCGTCGCCGTCGCCGCGGGTCTGCTCATCGCCGTCCTCGGCACCTACGGATCGCTGACCGGGTCCGTCGAACGTCTGGCGGTATCGATCGCAGGCAACGCGCAGTACGAAGTGGTCGGCGTGACCGATTCCGGATTCGACCAGAACGAACTCGACGTCGTACGCGGTGTGACGGGCGTCGATGCGGCGGTACCCCTGCTCCGCAGCATCGTACGATCCGATGTCGGCGAGCTGACGGTACTGGGTGTCGATTCCACGATCACGGCACTCCAGTCCGATCTGCAAGGTGCCGTGGGCAACGCAGCGGGTCTGGTGTCCGACCCGTCGGGCGTATTGGTCGGAGCAGCAACGGGATTGAAGCAGGGTGACACAGTCACGATCGCCGACAGACCGACTGCGGTAGTAGGCGTGATCGACGGCCCTGGCACGCAGCGCATCGGTGGGGGCATGTTCGCGGTCACGTTGCTGCCCACCGCGCAGGCCTTGACCGACCGGCCGGGTCAGCTCGATTCCATCTTCGTTCTCGGTGGCGGGGATTCGCTACGGTCCGACCTGGACGCAGCGTTGGCCGGCCGAGTCTCGGTGATGAATCCGGAATTCCGGGCCGACAGAGCCGATCAGGCCATGAGTCTGACGCGCAACGCGACGCTGATGGTCTCCCTCATCGCGTTCGTCGTCGCGGCTTTCCTGGTGTTCAACGTCATGAACATGGCCATCGCCAAACGTCGCCCCACCATTTCCCTACTCCGAGCAGTAGGCGGTCGGCGCGCCGACATCGTCCGCGACCTGTTGTTCGAGTCGGTCCTGGTGGGTCTCGTCGGCGGTGCCGTCGGGGTACCTCTCGGAATCGTCATGGGTCGCATCGCCATCGAGAGCCTGCCGCCGTTCCTGTCGCAAGCATTCGATGCGCGGATCGAATACGTGTTGCCGAGCTTCGCCATTCCCGTCGCGATCGTGGCCTGCGTACTGGCCTGCGTCGGCGCGTCCGCGCTGGCTGCCGTTCAGGTGTATCGCATCTCGCCGATCGAGGCATTGGCGGTCGGCGGCGGAGAAACATCCGGCGGCCCGAAGCTGTCGTTCACGTTGGCCGCCACCGTGTTCGGCCTGCTCGCCATCGCCGGATCGTTCGTGTTCGCCGTCAACGTCGACGGGCAATTGACCCTCGGTGCCGGTGCCCTGTTCATGTTCGGAGTCGTCGCACTGTGCGTCGGTGGAACCGGACCGATCGTGTGGGCCACCGGCGCAGTGCCCCGCCGATGGGGTGGTGCCGGACGCCTCGCCACCGCGACCATCGAACGCGCCCCGCGGCGCATCTGGGCGACGGTGATGACGATCGTCATCGCCGTCGGAGTCAGTGTGGGAGTGTCCGGTTCGTTGACGAACATGACCGACTCCGCCGCCGAATCACTGTCGTCGCTCGCCGACACGGACCTGTACGTGTCGATGAGCTCACCCGACGCCATACCGTCGGGCCCGATCGTTCCCGCCGCCGTCGACGATGCCGTCCGGGCGACGGCCGGGGTCTCCCGCGTCGTCGAAGGGCAGTGGGCCTACGCAACCATCGACGACGAGCTGGTCTCCATCCAAGGCGTCGCCGACGGGAGCAACGCGGTGACACTGGCCTCGCTCCCCGCAGACGTACGCGCGGGATTGCTCGCGGGCGACGGGGTGGTGCTCTCGAAGGCGCTCGGTACGACGCTGGGGGTGACGGCGGGAGACTCCATCGATCTGCCGACGCCGACCGGAGTGCAGAACGTACGCGTGCTCGATCTCGTGGACTACATCAACGCCGCAGGCGGCACGATGGCGATCTCGCTGGAATCGATGCAGCGCTTCTACGACCGCCCGGGAGCGACGTACCTCGAGATCACCGTCGACGGAGACGTTGCAGCCGTGCAGGATTCGCTGCGGTCGACGCTGCCGCCCGAGGCATTCGTATACACGGGTGCCGCGGCACTCGAGGGCACCAGCGCGGCCATCCGCCAGTCCGGTGCCCTGGCCATCGCACTGCAGTGGATCGTCGCACTCGTCGCTGCCGTCGCTTTGCTGAACACATTGACCCTGTCGGTTCTCGAACGTCGACGTGAACTCGGAGTACTGCGCGCCATGGGCGGCGGCCGAGGAACCCTGGCACGAATGGTGTTGGCGGAGGCACTGTCCGTTGGCATCGTCGGCGGCGTACTCGGCCTGATGATCGGTGCCGGCCTGCAATATCTGAGCACACTGATCCTCGGTGCCAGCATCGGAATTCCAGTGCAGTACAACGCCAGTTGGACGGTGCTGCTGTACGGACTGGTTGCTCTCGGCCTGTCACTGCTGGGATCGGCTCCCCCTGCGGTACACGCATCACGCCTGAACATCGTGGAAGCCATTGCCGCGGATTGAGTGGTGGGGATCTGGCTCGTTCTGCGGTGCTGGTGCCTAGGGATCAGCAAACGCGCGCGCGTTCGTCAGGTGCGAGCGAAATAGACAGCCAGCGGCTGACGACCCTGCGCGCGTCTGGCACATGCGCGCGCGTTTGTACGAGGATGACCCACGTGGCCACATTCAGCGTCGAAGTAGAGAAGTACGCGGTCGAGACTCTGCGCGACTGTGTGGGTGGTCCCGAGTGGGAGTTGCGGCCCGAGCGCGCGGCACTTCTGGTCCACGACATGCAGCCGTACTACCTGAACGTGCTGCACTCCTCGGTTCATGCGCGGGTGGCTGAGGAAGCGTCGGCGGTGGTCGCGCTCGCCAGGTCCGCCGGAGTGCCGATTCTGGCGAGCGGTCCGCGGGCGGCTGAGGCGATCGAACAGCGTGGACTGCTGGGGCCGATATGGGGGTTGGGCCCGTCTCCCGAGGACGTGGCGGTCACCGAATCGGACTTCGTTCCGATCGCGAAGCGCAGCTACAGCGCGTTCTACGCGTCCGATCTCGAGGTCGAACTACGCCGGCGAGGACGGGATCAGCTGGTCATCGTGGGTGTCTTCGCCTCAGCGGGAGTTCTCGCGACGACGTTCGACGCTTTCGCCCGCGACATTCAGTGCTTCGTCGGCATCGAATCGGTCGCCGATCACACCGCCCACCAGCACCGCACCGCCCTGAATCTGATCGCATCACTGACCGGTGTGGTGACCAGCAGCGCGAACCTGCTTCACGAACTGCGATACGGACCGCTAGACTGACGACCGCGATGTGGGCCCGCTGTGCAGTACGACAGCGTCCCACCCGCAACCCGATTGTTCGATTGATCGAAAGCCTTTGTTCGACAAGGGCTTTGGAGCAGTCGTTCGGTCACCAGCCTTCGTAGCTCAGGGGATAGAGCAACCCTCTCCTAAAGGGTAGGTCGCAGGTTCGAATCCTGCCGAGGGCACCAGCATCGCTTTTCGGCGCACACTTTCAAATTCACTCTTCTCCCTATTGCGCCGCCTTCCATATCGGCGTACATTCGAACATGCATTCGAGTACTGGGGAGGAACTCGTGTTCACAGCTGTACAGGAATTACCGCTCACATCCGCTGAGGTGTTGAGATTTGTCATGCGTCTGCAGGCGTCCGACATAGTTGTCGACGCAGCAGCGGGCATCGATCTCATCTCTGCTCTCGAAACGGTCAAGTGTGTCAGCGTGGCGACCCAAGCCGTGGTGACCGATGCTGTCGCAACAGCGATCAGCAACGAACGTCGTGAACGTGGCAAGCCGAAAGCCCAGTGGCGCAACGGTATTGCGTCGCAGATCGGCCTGGCCCGACGCGAGTCACCCAACCGCGGCGGCACTCATCTCGGTCTCGCTCGTGCACTGGTCCACGAAATGCCACACGCCCTGGCGCGCCTCAAAGCCGGCGAACTCAACGAGTGGCGCGTCATGATCCTCGCCCGCGAAACCGCGTGCCTCACCGTCGTGGATCGCCGAACCATCGACGAACGCCTGTGCGCAGACCCCGCCACCCTCGCCGGTGCAGGAGATCGCACCATCGAAGGTCGCGCCCGCGCGCTCGCCAACGAACTGGACGCCGCCTCCCAGGTCAAGCGACGCGCGAAGGCGTACGCAGCACGGCGAGTCAGCACCCGCCCAGCACCCGAATCGATGGGATTCTTCACCGCACTCACCTCGATGGAGAAGACCGTCTGCATGTGGGCAACCCTGCGACGCGACGCCGACACCGTCATCAACGCAGGCGGCGACACACGCAGCCGCGACCAAATCATGGCCGACCTGGTGTTCGAGCGAGTCACCGGCGCATCGGCCGCTCAAGGTCCACCGGTCACCGTCGACATCGTCATCTCGGATTCCTCCCTCCTCGCCGGCGGTGACACGTCCGCATATCTGCACGGCTACGGCGACATCCCGTCGGACGTCGCACGCCAGCTGGTGCGCGACGCACTCGACGACGCACAGGGCAATGAGACGCGCGTCGCACTCCGCCGGCTTTATGCCCACCCGAAAACCGGCGCACTGACAGCCGTCGAATCCACTTCTCGCGCATTTCCCACCGCATTGGGACGCCTCATCGATCTCCGCGATCGCACGTGCCGCACCCCGTGGTGCGACGCGCCCATTCGGCACCACGACCACATCACCGCGCACACCGCGGGCGGAGCGACCAGCGCCGAAAACGGCGCAGGCCTGTGTGCCGCATGCAATTACGCGAAAGAAGGCGACGGCTGGACGGCCGAAGCACTACGAGACAAACGGAACGCGCGACATCGCTACAGGCTCATTTCACCCACTGGGCACACGTACGATTCGAGCGCGCCGCCGATGCCGGTGGTCGAGCTCTACAGCTCGCCGGCGGAGAACGTCTACATCGACGGACTGTTCGGTTCCGACGCCGCGTGACCGTCGACCGCGGGAAGAGATCGGGTCCGTACTCGGTTACACTCGGTATCGACGCGCGTAACTGCACGTCAGACGTCGTGGAATGCTCCCGAATCACCATGTGCACCCCGCACAGGCTTCTCTTACGGCGATCGAAACTGCCCACCGGCAGTCTCGCCACCTTGCATCTCGGCCCGAAGGCCCGCAGGTGCAACACCCTGCCCGAAAGGCACTTTTCATCACAATGACGACCCCACAGACTTTTGCTGCACTCGGAGTACCCCAGGCCATCGCAGACGTACTCGCGAGCCAGGGCAAGACCGAGGCCTTCCCCATCCAGGCCGACACGCTCCCCGACACACTGCAGGGACGCGACGTACTCGGACGCGGAAAGACCGGCAGCGGAAAGACACTCGCATTCTCCATCCCCATGGTCGCGCGTCTCGCCGGCCAACTCCCCGGCAACCGCAAGCCCGGTCGCCCGCGCGGACTGATCCTTGCGCCGACGCGTGAGCTCGCTACCCAGATCGCCGTCGCGATCGAACCCCTCGCCGCCGCATACTCATTGAAGGTCACGACGATCTTCGGTGGTGTCTCGCAGGTCCGCCAGGTGTCCGCACTCAAGTCCGGTGTCGACATCGTCGTCGCCTGCCCCGGACGCCTCGAAGACCTCATGAAGCAGCGCCACCTGACCCTCGACGGCGTGCAGATCACCGTCCTCGACGAGGCAGACCACATGGCCGACCTCGGGTTCCTGCCCGTTGTCACCCGGATCCTCGCCGCCACCCCCGACAAGGGTCAGCGCATGCTGTTCTCGGCGACCCTGGACAACGGTGTCGACAAACTGGTCAAGCGCTTCCTGCACAACCAGATCACGCACTCCGTCGACGAGGCCACCTCACACGTCGAGGCCATGACACACAGCGTCTTCGAGGTCGACGGCGTCGAAGCCAAGAAGAAGCTGGTCCATCAGCTCGCCTCCGGCACCGGACGACGCATCCTGTTCATGCGCACCAAGCACCAGGCCCGCAAGCTCGCCAAGCAGCTCACCGACGCCGGAATCCCGTCCGTCGACCTGCACGGCAACCTCTCGCAGGCCGCACGTGACCGGAACCTCGCGGCCTTCTCCTCCGGCCAGGCCCGCGTGCTCGTCGCCACCGACGTCGCAGCCCGCGGCGTGCACGTCGACGACGTTCAGCTCGTCGTCCACGTCGATCCCCCGGCCGAGCACAAGGCGTACCTGCACCGCTCCGGCCGCACCGCGCGCGCCGGCAGCGCAGGCGACGTCGTGACCGTGGTTCTGCCCGAGCAGCGCAAGGACACCGCAGTGCTGCTGCGCAAGGCCGACATCAAGGTCACCCCGATCCGCGTCACCGCCGACTCACCCGCAGTGGCGAACCTCGTCGGCGAGCAGGCCCGCTACGTCGAGCCTGCACCTCGAGTCGAGCAAGCCCCCGCCCGCACCGGAGCCCCGCGCAACAACAACGCGCGACGCGGCGGCCCGGCCCGCTCGGGTGGTCAGCCGCGCAGTGGCGGACAGCCGCGTTCCGGCGGTGGCGGCCACAGCCGTCGCGCAGCGGGCCCGGCCACGAGCCAGCGCAGCCGCTGACCCGAACTTCGGAAACAGGAAGGCCCTCGCTACGAGGGCTTTCCTGTTCTGATGCTCACCACGGCCGCAACCGCACACAGGCCGGCCGCACCGAACCACGCCATCGTGTACGCACCGGTGGCGTCCCGCACGACGCCCGCGACGACGGACGCGATGCCCGCTCCGATCTGGTGTGAGGCGAACACCCACCCGAACACCAGAGAACCCTTGTCGCCGAACACCTCTCGGCACAGTGCAATCGTGGGCGGAACCGTTGCCACCCAATCCAATCCGTAGATCACCACGAAGATGACGATCGACGGTTGGATGGTCGCCGACAACAACCACGGCAGAAACAACAGCGAGATTCCACGAAAGCCGTAATAGGCAGCCAACAGATACCGCGGATTCACTCGATCGGTCAGCCAACCCGATGCGATCGTCCCGACGATGTCGAAGATTCCCACCACCGCCAGCAGACCCGCTGCGGTGGTTTCGTGCATTCCGTGGTCGTGCGCAGACGGTATGAAGTGAGTTCCGATGAGCCCGTTGGTCGTTGCGCCACAGATCGCGAATCCGAGCACCAACGCCCAGAACGTTCGCACTCGGCTCGCGTCGCGGAGCGCCTGCACCGCTGCTCGCGCCGGGTTCACGGTCGACGCCGCCACCGGCGGGACGTAGTCGGCGGGTGCCCCGTACGGAGTCACGCCGAGATCGGCCGGCATGTTGCGCAGCCACCGCAACACGAACGGCACCACGATCAGCGAGCCTCCGGCGATGAGGAACGACGCTGCGCGCCAACCGGATCGGTCGACCAGCTGAGCGATCAACGGCAGAAAGATCAACTGCCCCGTCGCGCTGCCCGCAGTGAGCACGCCAGAGACGAGCCCTCGACGCTGCACGAACCATCGATTCGTCACCACCGCCGCGAACACCAGCGCCATCGACCCGGTGCCCAACCCGATCATGACGCCCCACGTCAACACCAACTGCCACGACTGGGTCACGAACACACTCAGAGCGCTGCCCGCTGCCACGACGACCAACGCCGTCGACGTCACAGCTCGAATCCCGAAGCGCTCCATCAACGCCGCGGCGAACGGTGCCGTCAGACCGAACAGCACCAGGTTGACGCCCACCGCCAGCGACAGCATCGACCGTGGCCAACCGAACTCTTCCTGCAGCGGCACCATCAACACACTCGGTGCGGCGCGGAAGCCGGCTGCGCCGACCAGGGCAAGGAACGCCACCGCGGCGACGATCCACGCCGGATGAAGTCGCCTGCGGGTCGCGATCTCGGAAGTCACGCAGACAGTGTGCCTCAGTCGAGCTGGCACACTGGAGCGGTGACCGTCAGCGCTGCCCACCGTCCCGAGTCCGGGCCCCTCGGTCCGCAAGAATTGGCGACCGCTGCGGTGATGAGCAGCTTCACCGTCGCGCTGACGGTGATCGGCGTCCTGGTGCCGATGGCAGCGATTCTGCAGGTTGTCGCCGCTATTCCGATGTCGGTGGTGGCCCTGCGCTATCGCACGCGGGCCTTGGTCACCTCAGCGGTGGCGGGCACCCTCGTAGGATTCGTCGCGGCCGGTACGCAGACAGCCATGACCGTGGCCAGTGCGGCGTTGCTGGGCGGTCTGGTCGGCCGGGCGAAGCGCCGGAAGCAGGGCCTGTTCGGCGTGCTCGTCACGTCGGCCGTAGTGGGCCCGGTGCTCGGAGCCCTCGCGGTGCTGTTGCTGCTGATCCTCGTCCCGCTACGGCAGCTGTTTCTCGAGACGCTCCGCAACACCATCGAAGGCATCTCGCGACTGTTCGAGCGTGCGTCCGCGCTGCAGGGCGTCGCCGATGTGATTCGCAGCAGCAGCACAGCGGTACTCGACAACTGGTGGTGGTGGGTCGGCGGATCCATCGCATTCGGCATCGTCACCGGAACTCTGTTCGCGTGGCTGATCCTCACCGCTATCCTCGATCGACTCTCGGCCATCCCCACCCCGGAGCCGTTCGTCTCGGGCACAGACGACGAGATCGCGCCGCTGCCCGTCACCCTGACCGCCGTCGGATACCGCTATCCCGGCAGCAGATCGGCAGCGTTGAGCAGCATCGACCTGCACATCGAACCGGGTGAATTCGTCGCGATCGTCGGCCACAACGGATCCGGCAAATCCACGCTGACCCGCATCCTCGCCGGCCGTGAACCCTCGGAGGGCGCGGTGACTCGTCCCGGCTCCACCGGACTCGGCCGGTACGGCGGCACTGCAGTGGTGCTGCAGCGACCCGAAAGTCAGATCCTCGGCACCCGCGTCGCCGACGACGTCGTATGGGGACTGACACCCGGCGACTCTCGCCCCGACGTCGACGCCCTGCTCGACGAGGTGGGACTGAGCGGCATGGGTGCTCGCGACACGGCCTCGCTCTCCGGCGGCGAGATGCAGCGACTTGCCGTCGCCGCGGCCCTGGCTCGACGTCCCGCTCTGCTGATCGCCGACGAAGCAACCGCCATGATCGACGCTTCGGGACGCGAACATCTGGTCTCGCTACTCGCGGCACTCCCTCGCAGACACGGGATGTCGGTCGTCCTCGTCACCCATCATGTCTCGGAAACCGTGGCCGCTGATCGCGTCGTACATCTACACGAGGGCATGCAAGTGGAGCACGACACTCTGTGGATGCAGACGAGAACCGGCAATACTGCTGTACTGCACGACAATTCGAGCCAACGTCTGCTCGAAATACGCGACGTGCGGCACATCTACAACAGGCGCACCCCGTGGGCGCAATCGGCGTTGAACGGTGTCGATATCACCGTCAAGCGAGGCGAGGGAGTTCTCGTTCTCGGTGGAAACGGTTCGGGCAAGTCGACTCTGGCGTGGATCATGGCCGGACTGACCGGGCCGACCACCGGCATCGCGCAGCTCGACGGCAAGGCGATGACGTCGCGAGTCGGCGACGTCGGGTTGGCCTTTCAGCATTCGCGGCTGCAGTTGCAGCGGCGGACCGTCTCCGAGGACATCGCCGCGGCCGCGGGGCCCGAAACCGGTTCTGCCACAGTGTCGGCCGCGATGGATGCCGTCGGCCTCGACCGGTCACTGGCCGCACGCGACGTCGACTCGCTCAGCGGCGGACAGATGCGACGCGTGGTGCTGGCCGGTCTGATCGCTCGTCGACCCCGCATCCTGGTGCTCGACGAGCCTCTGGCCGGACTCGACCCACCCGGACGTGACGACATCATCGGCGTCCTCGCCGGCCTGCGTGAGCGCGGCGTGTCTATCGTGGTCATCTCGCACGACGTGGACGGTATGGACGCCGTCTGTAGTCGAACCATCACGATGGCCGACGGCCACATCGTCTCCGATTCGATTCATGGGAGCGTGCATTCGTGACGACCGTCGTACTGCGCCAGGTTCCGCGGTTCTCGCCCATTCATCGACTGTGGGCGGGCACCAAGCTCATCGTCGTGTTGCTGCTCAGCATCACCCTCGTCGTCGCCCCGACGTGGCCTGCCCTCGGCATCGTGTTCGCGCTGCTGATCGTCGCGGCTGTCATCGCCCACATTCCGATCACGGCTCTACCTCGGCCACCGTGGTGGATCTGGGCGCTGTTCGGGGTCGGAGCACTGATCAATCTGCCCATCGGCGGCGCGGCGGTTCTGCTGTACTTCCGTGCCACGCTGTTCGTGTTCGTTCTGCTCGGCGCATCGATGATGATCGGGTGGACGACGTCGATGAGCGACATCGCTCCGGCGGTGTCGAAACTCGGTGCACCGCTGAAGAAGCTGAAGTTGCCGGTGGACGAGTGGGCGATCGCCGTGGCGCTGAGCCTGCGGTCGCTTCCGTTGCTCATCGAGGAGATGCGCACCCTCAACGCCGCCCGTCGGCTGCGACCGAAGCCGGTGGTCAACAGTGCGTCGGACAATTCGCTGGTCGACATCGTGACCACGGTGATGTCGGTGGCGATCAGGCGCGCGGACGAAATGGGTGAGGCCATCACCGCACGCGGGGGCACCGGCATGATCACCGCCACCGAGGCACGTTTCAAGGGCTCGGACGCGGCGACCCTGGTGGTGGTGACGCTCGCCTGCGCGGCCGCGATCACGATCAGCTTCCTGCTGCGGTGAGCTACTCCCCCGCGAGACGCTCGGTGCGCGAGTTCAACGCCTTGACGAACACGTCCGGAATGTCGCGGGGATCTTCCGCGACATAGCTCGTTCCACCGGTGGCCGCAGAGATCTGCTGCAGCGCAACCGGATCGGCGTCGCTGGTGACGCCGACCGTGATGATCACGATGGGACGCACCGGATCCTGCTCCTTCTGCAGGGCGGCGAGAAGCTGATCCAGGGAAATGCTGCCGTTGTCCTCGTTCGCACCGTCGGTGAGGATGATGACGCTGTTGACGTAATCGGGGTCGTAGCCCTCCTTGACGCGTCGGAACGCCGCCAGGGTGGTGTCGTAGAGCCCGGTCCCGCCGCCGACCAGAGCCGGCAACCCACGGATGGAATCGAGAATCGCATCTCGCTGCGATTTCCCGTCGAACGTTCCGTCTGCCTTACCCATCGGCACGAGTTCGCGGTAGTCCTGCTGGCCACCACCGAGCCCGATGGAGAACGCCCACAACCCCATCTGCGTCTGGTCACTGAAAAGCGAATTGGCTCCGACGGACGCGTCCACCGTCAACGCGATGCGGGTGGAGTCGCCGGACTTGGCTGCCATCGAACCCGACACGTCCTCGACGACGAGGGTCCGTAGCGGCAACGCGAGTACGGCCCAATCGCGCAGCGTGGTCTCGATCGACAACGGATTCTTGATTTCCAACGCGGCCACCGAGCCGACGCCTCTGCCGTCGGTCAAGGGGGTTCCACTCGACGTTCGGAAGCCTGCTGCGACGAGTGTGTCCGTCGCCGATTGCGAGGCGAGGACCGAGGCCAGCGCGGCCCCGGCGGCCTTGACGCGGTCGTACTCCGGCCCGGCCGGAGCCGTGACGGCGAGGGGGTAGTTGAGGAAGTAGCTGCCCGTCGGCGGCACCGACTCGGTGAGCGCCGATCCGGGGTTCGCTGCCTCGTAGGCCAGTACGGCCTGTTCCGTGGCGACGCTGGTTCCGCCCTCGGTCGCCACCTGGGCGACGAGGTCCGGGGTGTCGTGGGGCGTGTCGGCTATCCGGCCGAAGTCCTGTGCCATGGGCACCAGAGCCGCAGACACTGCTTTGGCGTCGGAGATCGCGACCTCGGACTCGGCCAGTGCACCGAGGATCGCAGCGTTGGACGCACTGCTGGTGAGCGGATCGCCGATGCGTTGGCCCGGCATCTGCAGCACGCTGAGCCAGGTGTCGGTCACCGGCGCGGCGTCGGAGGCCGACACCAGCACGGGAAGTGTGTTCGCTACCGAGGTCTTGGCGAGTTCGGGCAGGGCTCCGGTCGAACGCAAAGTCTTGAGCAGCCACAACGTCGAGTCCGGGATCCACAGGTCGGGGCGGTCGTCGTCGGTACCTGCGATCTCGGTCGCCGTGTCGGTGGGTCGCTCGGCTCGCACTTCGAAGTCGACGCAGCCGCGGTCCACCTCGTTCGCCTGGGCGAGGATCTGCTGCACCGGTTCGGCGATCGAGGTGTCCACCGCCAGCGAGACCGTGTCCAGCGAATCGCACGAGTCCGAACCCGCTGCGCGGACGGCCTGAACGCCGAACCAGCCACCGGCCACGACCACGACTACTGCCAGCGCGGCAGCGCCCCAGGTCACGGCAGGGCTGAACCTGCGACTATTGCCGCTGTGGCGTCCTGACATCGCTGCCTCCCCCTACCTCTACCCCCGACACGACTGTGTTGCGGGACTTCTCCGTACTACCCCACGTGACGGAGAGCACGCGGCGCACAGCATAGCCGCTCCCGTCACCGACCGGAACGGCTTCTCAGAGCATTGACGAAGACGTTCGGAATCTCGGCGGGGTTTCGCGCCACGAAGCTGGTACCCCCGGTGGCAGCAGAAATTTGTTGCAGCACACCCGCATCGGCGTCGTCGGTGATACCGATGGTGACGATGACGACCGGACGCGACGGGTCCTGTTCGGTGCGCAGTGTGGCCAACAGCTCGTCGAGCGAGATGCTGTTCGGATCCTCGTTGGCGCCGTCGGTGAGGATGATGACGCTGTTCACCGCATCGGGGTCGTAGCCCTGCTGCACTGTGCGGAACGCGGCCAACGTGGTGTCGTACAGTCCGGTTCCACCACCGACCAGGGACGGGAGGGTGCGGGTCTGCTGCAGCAGCACGTCCCGCTGGGTCGTGTTGCCCACTTTGTCGTCCATGCGCCGGATCGGTGCCAGCTCACGGTAATCCTGATCGCCGCCGCCGAGTCCGATGGAGAAGGCCCACAATCCCATCGACGCATTGTCGGGAAACAGTCGATTTCCGGTCTCGCTGGCCTGCACCGTCATCGCGATCCGGGTGTTCGCACCGGCGCTGTAGTTCATCGAGCCGGACACGTCTTCCATCACGAGCGTTCGCGACGGGAGCGCCAGCACCTGATATTGACGCAACACCGATTCGGCAGCCTGCTGGTCTCCGATCGCCAGACTCTCGACGGCACCGATACCACGATCGGAATCGAGTGGCGCGTTGTCTTCCGACCGAAAACCGGCCTCGGACAACATCTCCCGCCCTCGATCGGATTCGATGACCGCGGCCAGTGCAGTGCCGGCCGACTTCGCACTGTCGTGCCGCTCGCCTGCAGGCTCGGTGACGGCCAGCGGGAAGTTCAGAAAGATGCTGCCCGTCGGCGGCACCGTCGCACCGAGTTCGGCACCGGTGTCGTTTCGGTACTGCAACATCGTCTGCTCGGACACCACGGCCACGCCGCCGTCTGCCACCAGATCGTCCAACCGGGTGGTGGGATCGGCCTCACCGCGGGTGGCGGCCTGAGCCTGAGCGATCGGCACGAGCGCCGTCGACACCGAATCGAGGGCTTTCTCGTCCGTACCTGCCTCGGCCACCGCCCCGAGGATTGCCGCGTCGGAGATGGTGTTGGCCAACGGATTACCGATGCGCAGGCCTTCGAGTTTCAGTGCGGTGAGCCACGTGTCGAAGAACGGAACCTCGTCCTTGCGGGCGGCGAGGACGGCCGGGGTACTCGCCACCGACTGGCTCGCCAGGTCGATCAGCGACGCGGTCGATCGCACGGTCTTACCGACCCACAGCGACGAATCCGGAATCCAGAGCGAGGGAACGTCGTCGCCTTTGGCCACTGCGGCCGACACCTGACCCGACTCCATCGCCGTTACCGTCACCTCGGCACAACCGAGATCCTCGGGCGAGGAGTCGTCGACGATCTTCTGCAGTACCGGTGCGATGGCGGGGTCGGCAGCCAACGTGTAGTTCGACGGGTCACCGCAGTCGCTGCCGAAGACCTTCTGCGCCACGAACACTCCGCCTGCGACGATCAGAAGCAGGACGACGGCGACGACGACGTACTTGGCGAACCCTCTGCTGCCCGTCGCGGACGACGGCGCACTGTGCCTACCGGGCATGCATCTCCACTCCTACACCGTCAGGCGTAGATCTTGACGAACGTCTTCAGCGAGTTCTCGATGTCGCCCTTGAGTGCGCGAGCGACACCGGATCCGATGGGTCCGAACAACGGGGCACCGCCCAGGTTGACGTCGATCGTGATCTCGGAACCGTCACCCTTGGACTTCACCGACAGGTTCAGACCGATCTTCACTCCGCCCTTGCCGTTGCCCTTGAGCTCGAGCTTCCTGGGCGGATCGTAGGACTCGATCTTCCACGACACCCGGTTGCGCATGCCCTTCACGCTGGCGATGGAGTCCAGAGTGGTGCCGACGGCAAGCTGCTCGGGCAGCTCACCGCGCCACGCTTCGTGGATGGAGAGCCACTGCTCGTAGCCGGACAGATCGGACGCGTGCGCCCACGTCTGCTCGGGTGTCAGCGGGACGTCGAGGGAAACCTTCAGCTTGGCCACAGCAGGGATGGTAACCGCTGCACGAAAAATGCCCGTGTGAGGCCTTGCTCACACGGGCACTTCGCGGACGGTTCTACAGGTGAATCAGTGTGCGCTGGCCTTCTCCGCACCGATGCCGGTGAGAGAGCGAACCTCCATTTCGGCCTGCTTGTCGGTGTTCTCGGTGTCCTTCGAGATCAGCGTTCCGACGATGCCGAGGATGAACGCCAACGGAATCGACACGATGCCGGGGTTGGAGAGCGGGAACCATGCGAAGTCCGAGCCGGGAATCATCGACGTCTTCGATCCCGACACGGCCGGGGAGAAGATGATCAGCACGATCGTCGAGATCAGGCCGCCGTACATGCTGAACAGTGCGCCGGTGGTGGTGAAGCGACGCCAGAACAGCGAGTACAGGATGGTCGGCAGGTTCGCGGCCGCCGCGACGGCGAACGCGAGTGCCACCAGGAAGGCGATGTTCTGGCCGTTGGCGAGGATGCCGAGGCCGATGGCCAAGATGCCGATGACGACGGCCGTGATGCGCGAGACCTTGACCTGCTTCTTGTCGTCGACCTGGCCCTTCTTGATGACGCTCGCATAGATGTCGTGAGCGAACGACGCCGACGCGGTGATCGTCAGTCCGGCGACGACGGCGAGGATGGTCGCGAAGGCGACCGCCGAGATGACGCCGAGCAGAATGACGCCGCCGAGCTCGAAGGCCAACAGCGGAGCCGCGGAGTTCTGGCCGCCTGCGGAGGCCAGGATGCGGTCGGGTCCGACGATCGCTGCGGCGCCGTAGCCGAGCACGAGGGTGAACAGGTAGAACGCACCGATGAGCGCGATGGCCCACACGACGCTGCGACGAGCTTCCTTGGCGGTGGGCACCGTGTAGAAGCGCATCAGCACGTGCGGCAGACCCGCGGTGCCGAGTACCAGGGCGATACCGAGCGAGAGGAAGTTGATCTTCGAGGTGGCGCTGCCGCCGTACTGGGCGCCGGGCTCGATGACGTCACGAGCACCGACGATCGGGTCGGCCGAGCTCGACACCATTGCCTGCGCGCTGCCGAGAAGCTCGGAGAAATTCAGGCCGAACTTGGCGAGCACGAGCACGGTCATGAACGCGGCACCGGCGATGAGCAGAACGGCCTTGATGATCTGCACCCACGTGGTGCCCTTCATGCCGCCGATGAGCACGTACGCGATCATCAGCACACCGACGATGGCAATGACGATGGACTGCCCGGTGCGGTCGGAGATGTCGAGCAGCAGTGCGACGAGTCCGCCGGCACCTGCCATCTGAGCCAACAGGTAGAACAGCGACACCGTCAGCGTCGACAGTGCGGCCGCGGTACGAACCGGGCCTTGCTTGAGCCGGAAGCTCAGCACGTCCGCCATCGTGAATTTGCCGGTGTTCCTGAGCAATTCGGCGACGAGCAGGAGCGCGACGAGCCAGGCGACGAGGAACCCGATGGAGTACAGGAAGCCGTCGTAGCCGTAGACGGCGATGGCTCCGGCGATACCGAGAAAGCTTGCCGCGGAGAGGTAGTCACCGGCAATGGCGACGCCGTTCTGCGGTCCGGAGAATCCGCCGCCCGCGGTGAAGAACTCCGCTGACGTCGCGTTCTTCTTCGAAGCACGAATGACGACGGCCATCGTGATGAGGACGAACGCGCCGAAGATGGCGATGTTGACGAGCGGTTCGCCGACGGTGGTGTCGGCGGCCTGGGCTAATACGTTCACGGCTTCGCTCCCTGGGAGGCTTCCATCTCGGCGCGCAGGGCTGCGGCGCGAGGATCGAGTTCACGGTTGGCGAACCGCACGTAGATGCCGGTGATGGCGAACGTGGTGACGAACTGGCCGAGGCCGAGCAGCAAACCGACGTTGATGTTGCCCCACACCTTGGTCGACATGAAGTCGACGGCGTAGGTGCTCAGCAGCACGTAGATGACGTACCAGACCAGGAAGAACCCGGCCATCGGGAACACGAAGCTACGCAGACGGTGTCGGAGTTCCTGGAACTCGGGACTGGCCTGCATGTCGACGAACGCTTGCGCGTCCGGTGGCGAATTGGTTTCCGGTGCGGTCACCTTGGACTCCTGAAGTTGATGTGATCTGTAGCTGACTCGGAACAGTAGTGAGAGTCAGGTCACAACATCAGGGGGTGGCGTCGATCACACGACGGGCTGCGAGAGTGTGCGACGAGCGGTAGCGCAGACCCGACGAACGGCCTCCTCTCTCTACAGCTCGCGCTCTCGGTCTTTGCCCATGTCGAGGCCTTCGGGCAGGTGCAGTCGGGCGAAGATTCGGGAGATGTCCGACGGCACTGTGCGCCGGGTGGCGAGGCTGACGACGATCATCGCGGCGAAGGCCACGGGAACGCTGACCGCGGCCGGGTAGCCGAGTATCGCCGCGGCCCAGCCCCCGAGGACGCCGTCGGAGATGGGGGTGACGACGGAGATCGACGCGGCGACGAGGGAGAGTCCGCCGCCGAGGAACAGCCCGGCCGCGGCTCCTGCTGCGGTGAGTCCGCGCCACCAGATGCCGAGCACGAGCAGCGGACACAGTGTGGACGCGGCGACGGCGAACACGAGCCCGACGGTGCGCGAGAGATCCAGTGACACAACGCCGATCGACAGTGCGAGTGGCACTGCGCCGGCAAGGACGGCCGCGACACGGAAGTCTCGGACCTTGCCCGAGAGCACGTCGGTGCTCAGGACGCCCGCGATGCTGACCAGCAGGCCGGACGAGGTGGACAGGAAGGCGGCGATGGCTCCGGCGGCGACGAGAGCGGCCAGTAACTGGCCCGGCACACCCGACAGTACGGAGCCGGGCAACAGCAACACTGCGGCGTCGGAGGCACCGGTGATCAGCAGTTGCGGAACGTAGAGCCGGGCGAACACTCCGAGGACCGTCGGGAACAGATAGAACGTGCCCAGTAGGGCGAGCACGGTCAGCGAGGTCAATCTCGCAGCTCGGCCGTCGGGGTTGGTATAGAACCGCACCAGCACGTGCGGCAGCCCGAGGGTGCCGAGGAACGTGGCCAGGATCAGTGAATACACCTGGTAGAGCGGGTGCTGACCGCCCAGTCCCCCGCCGGGCATCGCCCAGGCGCGGTCGGTGGTCGGTGCGCCGGCGACCACCGGAACCGGAGAGCCTGCGTCGAGCGTCAGTAGTGTCCCGGACCCGAGTCGGTGTTCACCGGCGTCGAGATTCACCCGCCCGTCGACACTCTGCTCGTCCAGGGTTCCTGCCACGGACACCACGATCGGTGAGTCGACCTGCACGAGAACGTCGGTGGTGATGTCGACCCGGGTCTGCTCGGCGACGGTCGGCGGGGCCGCGGTACCGACGCTGCGGTCGTCGGCGACGAAGTGCACGGTCAGCACCAACGCCGGGATGGCGATCGCGGTGAGCTTGAGCCAGTACTGGAACGCCTGCACGAAAGTGATCGAGCGCATTCCGCCGCCGACGACGTTCGCGATGACGATCAGACCGACCGCGAGTGCTCCCACCCAGCCCGGCACTCCGAGGAGGATGTTCAG
Organism: Rhodococcus sp. IEGM 1354; assembly: GCF_030056855.1. Lineage (NCBI taxonomy): Bacteria > Bacillati > Actinomycetota > Actinomycetes > Mycobacteriales > Nocardiaceae > Rhodococcus > Rhodococcus sp. IEGM 1354. Next base: position 369,156 of record NZ_JASHKT010000003.1, on the reverse strand, counting down.
CGTCAGACCTGCGCCCTGGAACTGCGGCACCAGATACAGCGCGCAGATCACCACCACCACGAGCATGGCCACGGTACGCAACCATGGTGCGCCGAGCCGGAATTCGACGAAGTCGGGAACCGTGTACGCACCGCTCCTGCGCAGTGGGGCGGCGACGAACAGCAGCAGACCCAGATAGCCTGCGGTGAAGCCGACGGGATACCACAGCGCATCGGCACCGTACTTCGCGATGAGACCGGCAACACCGAGAAACGATGCAGCAGAGAGGTACTCGCCGGAGATAGCCGCGGCGTTCCAGCGCGGTCCGACGGAGCGCGAAGCGACCAGAAAGTCGGACGTGGTGCGCGCCAACCGAACTCCGTAGACACCGATACCGACGGTTGCCACCGCGGCCACGATCAACGCAATCAATGTCGCGACGGGTATCGATCCGTTCACCGGCGCCTAGTCCTCGACCAGGCCGACGAACTCGGCCTCGTTACGCTCGGCGCGGCGCACGTACGCGCGGCCGACGCCGAACAGCAACGGATAGATGGCCACCCCCAGCAGCAACCACGGCAACCCGATACCGAACGGCGCGACATCGGTGAAACGGGTGAGCAGCATGCCCAGCAGGGGAATCGCGAACAGGATCGACAACGTCATCACCGCGAGCCGCAGCGACAGCAGGAGTTGCGCACGCACCAGGCTGCGCACCAGCGCATCGCCCACCTCGGTTTGTTCCTGCACCTCGACGCGGGTGCGTACCAGCCGCGCGCCGCGGCGCTGCGAGAGCACCACCCGCTCCCGGTGCGGCTGACTCACCGCGCACCTCTCGTCATCGCGACGACCACGACTGCAGCGGACCGCGAACCAGTCGGTCCTTGAGTTCTCTGGCGTGCCTGCGGCTCACCGGCAACTCGCAGGCCGCGAGATCTCCACTACCCCGCAGGCACACCACCAGACCCGAGCCGACGCTGCGGATACCCGTCACCAGCCGCAGCGAGACCAGATACGAACGATGAACTCTCAGGAAACCGGCATCAGCCCAACGACTTTCGAGAGCCGAGATCGGAATGCGCACCAGGTGCGAACCGGTGGCGGTGTGCAGCCGCGCGTAGTCACCGTCGGCCTCCACCCACGCCACCGACGACCGGTGCACCAGCGTGGTGGTTCCACCGAGCTCGACCGGGATGACCTCGTCGGCAGCCGATTCGGCCGACTCGACGGGGCGACGACGAGCGAGCAGAACACGTCGGACGGCCTCGGCCAATCGGTCGTCGCGCAACGGTTTGAGGAGGTAGTCCACCGCGCCCAGATCGAACGCCGCCAATGCCCGATCGTCGTGAGCGGTGACGAACACGACCGCAGGTGGCCGAGCGAACGCCGACAGGATTCCGGCGAGCTCGAGGCCGTCGAGGCCGGGCATGTTGATGTCGAGGAAAACTGCATCGACAACGGATTGACCGGAGGTCTGCTTGAGTTGGCGCAGTGCTGTGGTCGCGTCCTGCGCGGTGTACACCTCGGACACGGCCTCCTGCTCGCGCAGCAGAAAAGCCAGCTCGTCCAGGGCAGGCCGCTCGTCGTCGACCGCCAGCACCACCAGCCCGCGCGCGGCACCGGAGTTCGCAGGATACGTCATGCCCGCACCCCCGGCCTGAACTTGGGCACCCGCATGCTCACTTTGGTGCCTGCGCCCGGTGCGGTGTCCACCACGAGACCGTAGTCGTTTCCGAAGGCCGCCCGCAGCCGATCGTCCACGTTCGCCAGTCCCACGTGGGCCGCATCCTCGGTGTGCAGGCTGCCCGATCGCAGTACCTCGGGGTCCATTCCCACTCCGTCGTCCTCGATGCTGATCACGGCGTCGGTGCCCTCGTCGGCGGCGATGATCGTGACGCGACCGCCGTCGGCCTTGCCCGACAACCCGTGCCGGACGGCGTTCTCCACCAGTGGCTGCAGCGCCAGAAATGGCAGAGCCACCCCGAGCACCTCGGGAGCCACCTGCAACGTGACCTGCAGCGAATCGCCGAACCGGGCTCGTTCGAGCGTCAGGTACCGATCGATGTTGCGTAGCTCGTCGGCGAGCACGGTGAATTCCCCGGCGTTGCGGAAGGAGTAGCGGGTGAAATCGGCGAATTCGAGCACCAGTTCCCGTGCTCGATCCGGGTCGGTACGGACGAACGACGCGATGGTGCCCAGCGCGTTGTAGATGAAGTGCGGGCTGATCTGGGCCCGGAGCGCACGCACCTCCGCTCGGTCCAACCGCGCTCTCGACGCGTCGAGTTCGGCGAGCTCGATCTGACCGAACGCGTAGCGCGCGACCTCGGCGATGGCCCCGAGCATGCCCGGCCCGGGTTCGGCCACCACCGCGGCACCGAGCACCCCGACCACCGGCGAATCCTCGTCGATCAACGGTTGCACCACCAGCGCTTTGACCTCGTGGATCGAGCCGAGCGGTAGCCGCACCAGTACGCGGCGCTGCCCATCGACCGCTCGTCTGGCCGCCTCCACGAACGCCGGAGTCAACTCCTGCCACGGCCCGTCCCAGGCCAGCAACGAGGCACTCGGATCGCAGATGCCCAGTGCATCCGCCCCGGTCAGAACCCGAAGATGCGGAGCAGCGGCGGCGGCCGAGCGGGCATCGAGACCGTTCCGCAGCGGTTTCGCCGCCAACGACGCGGTATGCAGGGTGGCGTGGACCGCGCGCTCCTCCGGGGTGGTCAGGTCGCGTCGGCCACGCAGACTGATCAGCGCGATGGCCGTGACGATCACCGCCACGATCACCGCCATCCACGCCAGTGCCGCGGTCATCGTGCGCAGGTGCCGGTGGTCGGAACGTTCAAGAAGCGCTCGACGAGCCAGTCGACGCCGATACCGTTGGCGGCCAGGTCCGCGTGCCCCTGCTCGGGTTCCGAACGCAGTTCCACGTCGTCGCCGAGTCCGCAGGCTTTCGCCACGGCGTCGCGAGTCCACTGCGGATCGATCAGGTCGTCGCGCTCGCCGACCAGAACGAACAGTGGAACATCGGTGCGAGCCGTCGGCAGTGCGACCGTTCCGAGCCAGTCCGCCATCCGATTCGCGGCCCGGTCATCGGCCGGGACGGCATCGGCCGGATCGATGACTGCTCCGGCGTCGGCCTTGGAGAAACCGAGCAGATCGCTGCAGGCCGTCAGCGCGGTCACGTTGTCGGCGAAGGTGCCACGGATGTAGTCCGAGCGCTCGACGCTCGGATCCGAGACATGCAGGCCCTCGTAGAGAAACGGCACCAGCAACTGGCGGGGCAGGGTCTGTTCGGTGTCGGCTCCGAAGAACCGCGTCAGATCGGCTGCGGGCGACAACGCGGCGACTCCTACCAGTTGCACACCGTCGCCGTACTCCGCATTGCGTTCGGCAGCGGCCCAGACTGCTTGTCCCCCTTGAGAAGTGCCGATGGCGCCCCATCGGGTTCCGACGTCGGGCACCACGGTCCGCGCGGCGCGCACCGCATCGATGACGTCGTAGGCTGCAGCATCGACGTTCAGATACGCCGGATCCCCCGGGGTCCCCAGACCCTGATAATCCGTCACCACCACGACGGTGCCGCGCTCGAGGAACGGCGTCACCAGGCCGATGGTGCCCAACAGGTTCGGATACAGCGACGGCGCACACTCGTCTGTGACACCGGTGGTGCCGTGCCCGACCGAGACGATCGGCCAGCCACCGGCAGGCGCAGAACCCTTGGGCACGAACACCGTTGCCGATGACTCGGTTCCGCCTCCGGTGACGCCGTCGGTGGTGCGGTAGACGATCTTCGTGGCAGACCCGCCCAGAAAAGCGACACCGATGTCGACCTGACCGAGTGGCATCGACGACACGATCGACCCGCGCTCGGAGCCCTCGGGTGCCGGAACCGACGTGGGTGCCGGAGCCACAGGAGGCACGGCAGGCGAGCTGCACGCGGCGAGGGCGAACACCAGTGCCGCGGCGGCCACCAGTCCGGTCGACCTCACTGTCTCAGCGCTCCCTTTGTGTTCGTCGTCTACGTCGTGCGTCGTTCGATGCGTGCCTCGGCCGCGATCTCTTCCACGTCCAGACCATTCAACACTGCGCGTAGAGCTTCGTCGTCCAACTCCCCCGAGTCGCGGGCAGCGATCAGGGCGGCCCGCTGCGCGACCAGCACATTGTGCCGCAGGGTGTCGAACAGCGCGCCGGCCGCCGCGATTCGCTTCTCGCGGTCCTCGGTCTCGTCCGCGTCCATCCGGGCCCGCACCGACCGTCGCACGCGCGCGATCACCTCGGCTACCCGATCACTGTCGACGCCGGAGATACCGTCCTTCGCGGCACGCTCGAGGTACGTCTCGGCAGCCGTGCGGGCGATGGCCTGCGAGAGCAATCGTTGATTGTCGTTGCGTTGCTGCTCGAGCGGATCGGCGACGTCCAACCGGCGAATCAGCAGCGGAAGCGTCAGGCCCTGCAGCAGCAACGTTCCGACCGCGACGACGAACGCGACGGCTTGAATCACCGCCCGCCCGGGAAATTCGTCGCCGAGCACGGTGGTGAACGGAACACCCGCGGCTGCGGCGAGAGTCACCACTCCGCGCATCCCGGCCCACGACAACACCAGGTTCTGCTGCCACGTCAGACCGTCGGCCACCCCCTCGCGGCGAAACACCGTGCGAAAGAGCAGGTTTCTCCCCGAGTTGAAGAAGATCCAAGCCGGACGAACGGCGATGACGACGAGTAGCACCAGTAGCGCGTATCCGAAGATATGGTGCACCGGAAGACCCTCGCGTTGCACCTCGGAGATGACGAACTTCAGCTGTAAACCCATGTACGCGAACACGAATGCTTCCAGCAGCAAGTCCACCGTGGGCCACACCTGGCGCTCCTGCACCCGGGTCGAGGCCGACACGTCGGCCGTGACGCGGCCCAGCACGAACCCTGCGGTGACGACGGCCAACACGCCGGACGCGTGAATTTCTTCCGCCGCCAGATACGCCGCGAACGGTAGGACGAGTCCGAGCACAGTCTCGAGCGCCGAGTCGGCGATCCGGTTTCGCACGAAACGAACAATGCGTGAGAGGACGAATCCGACGAGCACGCCGCCGACGATCTCGTACAGAAAGAACAGGACCGGTGAGCCGAGTTCGATACGACTGCCCGTCACCGACGCAACGGTCAAGGTGAACAGAGTCAACGCAGCCGCGTCGTTCACCAGGCTCTCCCCGGTGAGGATGGCCATCATTCTCGCGGGCAGGCCGAGCTTGCGGCCGACGGCGATCGCAGAGACCGCGTCGGGTGGGGCCACGACGGCACCGAGCACGAGGGCCGCGCCCAGAGTCAGCTCGGGAACGAGCAGGTTGGCGAAATACCCGACGGCCACGGTCGTCACGATCACCATCACCAGACCGAGGCGCAGGATCTGGCCGATGTTGCGGCGAAAACTGACGAAGGAGTAGTTCAGCGCCGCGGAATACAGCAACGGCGGCAGCACGACACCGAGGATGAGCTGCGGCGAAAGGCTGATGTGCGGCACGCCGGGCACGAACGATGCGATGGATCCGACGGTCACCAGAACGAGCGGTACCTGCAGGTCCAGACGCTCGGCGAATCCCGCGACCGCAATCGCGAAGATGACTACGAGAAGAAGTACCGGTCCGTCCACCCGCCCGATTCTGCCGTCCGCAGCGCCCTACGGCACCACCGACGACCCGAACACCGGGTGGACGGCCCGAATCGACCTACTTGTCCGGAATTGCCTTCTTGGCGGCTTCCTGCACCTTGTCGATCTTGTCGGCGTACTTGCCACCGGTCTTGTTGTCGATGAAGTCCCCGGCCTTCTCCACGACGTCGTCGATCTTGTCCGAGTTCTCTGCCGCAAGGTTCTTGCCCTTGTCGACCATGCCCTTCAAATTGTCTGCGAAGCCCATGAAACTCTCCTGCCAGTCGGGTGAAACGGAACGCCCCCAGTCTACGTTTCGTTCTGCCCGTTACGCAGAGTCGTTCGGTTGCGCAGTACCGATCCGAATCGATGGGCGACCTCGACGAGCGCGATACCGACAGCGCCGATGATCAACGCGCTCGTGGTGGCACCGACGTTCGAGGGATCGAGCTTGAAGAACGTGCGGCAGAACGGGATTGCGAACAACAACAGGTAGCCGCCGACGGATCCCGCGAGCAGCACTACCTTCCACCAGGTGTACGGCCGCGCGACGACGGCCAGGACCCACAGCGCGATCATGATCAACGTGATCAGTGCGGTGGTGCTCGCCTGGGTCACCTGTGTCTCGGTGGCGTCGGGACCCGCGTAGGCCAGCAGATACGACACGAACGTGCACGAGCCCACGATCAACCCGGACGGAACGGCCAGTCGCATCACGCGCGAGACGAAGCCGCTGCGTGCCCGCTCGTTGTTGGGCGCGAGCGAGAGCACGAACGCCGGAATGCCGATGGTGAACCACGCGGCGATCGTCACGTGTCGAGGTAGGAACGGATACGGAATCGGCTCGAAATGGAAGACCTGCGACAGCACTCCCGACAGCCCGATCAGGAACGCCAGCAACACCGAGTACACGGTCTTGGTCAGGAACAGATTGGAGACGCGCTCGATGTTGCCGATGACGCGTCGCCCCTCCCCTACGACGTAGGGCAGCGTCGCGAACTTGTTGTCCAACAGCACGATCTGCGCGACGGCTCGGGTGGCCGCACTTCCCGAGCCCATCGAGACGCCGATATCGGCGTCCTTGAGAGCGAGCACGTCGTTGACGCCGTCGCCGGTCATCGCGACGGTGTGGCCGCGAGATTGCAACGCGCCCACCATCGCCCGCTTCTGGTCCGGCCGCACACGCCCGAACGTGGTGGAGTTCTCCACGGTGTCGGCCAGCTGCTCGGAATCCTCGGGCAGGTCGCGTGCGTCGATCGGGGAGTCGCCACCGGGCAGACCGAGAGAGCCGGCGACCGCGCCGACCGACACGGCGTTGTCCCCGGAGATGACCTTGACCTGCACCTGCTGACTTGCGAAGTACTCCAACGTGTCTCGGGCGTCCTCACGCACCTTCTGTTCGAGAATCACCAGAGCGCGTGGGGTGACGACTCCCGGCGCCGCGGTATCGTCGACGGCGAGGTCGCTGCTGGCGAGCAGCAATACCCGCAGCCCCCTGGATCCGGCGGCTTCGGCATGTCGAGCCGTCTCGGAGCCTGGGTCGAGCAACACGTCCGGAGCACCGAGGAGCCAGTTTCCGTGCTCGCCGTACGACAGACCGCTCCACTTCTTGGCCGAGGAGAACGGGGCCACCGCGCTCTGTGTCCACCCCGGGGCGTCGGGATACGCCTCGCCCACGGCCTGCACACTGGCATTGGGACGCGGGTCGTCGTGCGCCAGAGACGCCAATACTCTTGTCACCGAGTCGGAATCGTGCTCGTCGATCAATACCAATTCCGAGAGCCGCATGCCGTTCTCGGTCAGAGTGCCGGTCTTGTCGGCGCACACCACGTCGACGCGGGCGAGTCCTTCGATGGCAGGCAATTCCTGCACCAGACACTGCCGCTGCCCGAGCCTGATGACACCCACCGCGAACGCGATGGACGTCATCAGCACCAGCCCCTCGGGGACCATCGGAACCAGGGCCGCGACCATGCCGTTCAAAGCAGGCCGCAGAGCCTGCCCGCTGGAGAACAACTGGTTGTAGATGATCAGCGCGCCGGCCGGAATCATCAGGTAGGTGATGAATTTCAGGATTCTGTCGATGCCGCTGCGCAGCTCGGACTTGACGAGGGTGAACTTGCTGGCCTCTTCGGCGAGCTTGGCCGCATAGGCGTCGCGGCCGACCTTCGTGGCCCGGTAGGCCCCACTGCCCGAGACGACGAAGCTCCCCGAAAGTATCTGCGCTGCTTTGATTTTGTGCACCGTGTCGGCCTCACCGGTGAGCAACGACTCGTCGATCTCCAGGCTTGCCGTCTCGATCACCTCGCCGTCGACGACGATCTGATCACCCGGTCCGAGTTCGACGATGTCACCGAGGACGACCTCGTCGGGCGGAATCTGTTGCGAGACATTGTCGCGTCGCACCTGGGGCGTGTTCTGGCCGACGATGGCCAGCCGATCCAGCGTGCGCTTGGCGCGAATCTCCTGAATGATTCCGATGCCGCTGTTCGCGACGATCAACAACCCGAACATGCCGTCGATCACCGAGCCCGTCGAGAGCACGATGATCAGCAGCACCCCGAGAATCGCGTTGATTCGGGTGAACACGTTGCCCCGGACGATGTCGCGAACCGAACGTGAAGCGCGAGCAGGAACGTCGTTCGATTTCCCCTCGGCTCGCAGTGCGGCGACCTCCGCCTCGGTCAGCCCGGTTTCCCGCTGTGCATCGGCGTCGATAGACATGCGTGCAGCCTAGTTGGGTCGTTCCTGCAGGCTCCACTCCTTGCCCAGTGGGGCTCAGCCCAGACGGGTCCACCAGCGATCGTCGGGCACGGTCCTCGTACCGTCGACGCGCTGACCCGGCATCGGTACCGCAACCTTGACACCGACGTCCTCGGCGGCCGCATGCAGACGCACGATCGGTTCGGACCACGGGTGGAACGCCAGGTTGAACGTCGCCCAGTGGATCGGCACGAAGATTCCCGACGGCGTCAGATCGACGTGCGCCGTGACAGCCTCCTCGGGATTCATGTGGATGTCCGGCCACCGCACGTCGTAGGCCCCGACCGGAAGAAGCGTCAGATCGAACGGTCCGTACTTGCTGCCGATCTCGGCGAACTTCGGCGTGTAGCCGGTGTCGCCGCCGAAGAAGACGCGACGAATCGGACCGGCGAAAGCCCAGGACGCCCACTGCGTCGAGTCCCGGGTCAGACCACGGCCCGAGAAGTGCCGAGCTTCGGTGCAGGTGACGGTGAGGCCGCCGATGGCCGTCTGCTCGTCCCAATCGAGTTCGATGATGCGCTCACCCGGCACCCGCCACTTGCGCAGGTGCGCGCCGATGCCGAGCGGCACGACGAAGGGGGCCGACTGCGTGCTCGTCAGCTTCTGCACCGTCGCCTTGTCGAGATGGTCGTAATGATCGTGGGAGATCACGATAGCGTCGACCCGAGGTAGGTCGGTCAGGGCGACCGGCGTCGGATGCAGCCGTGCCGGGCCCACCACCGAGGACGGGGACACGCGATTGCTCCACACCGGATCGGCGAGAATGCGATACCCGTCGACCTCGACGAGCACACTCGAATGTCCGTACCAGGTGACCGCCAGCTCGCCCGCGTCCACCGGCGCAATCGGCGGTGCCAGTGGGATCGGCCGCTGCGGCCTGCCTTTACCTCGCTCGGTGAACAGCGAGACGAGTATGTTCTTCTGCCCCTTCTCGCCGCGACCCGGGACGTAACTCGAACTGGGGTCGGAGTTGTGGAATCGGCGATCGCGGTAGCGCGGGGATCCGGCCGCATAGGGGGTGATGTGCACTCTCCTGGCACCGATGGCCGACGGAAGACCCCACAGCGCACGCGCCAACCATGCCCCGCCCAACGCTGCGGTTGCTCCTGCTACCAACTTCGTCTTCGTCACGGCCACCACAGTAGGCGGCGCCGACGTCTTCGCAGCTCACCCGTAGCCTTGCCGTAGAATATTCGCGTCGGTTTTGCTGCTAGAAGGGGAGACATTGAGTACCGAACAGCTCGAATTCCAGGCGGAGACGCGTCAGCTCCTGGATCTGATGGTGCACTCCATCTACTCCAACAAGGACAGCTTTCTCCGTGAACTGATCTCCAACTCCTCGGACGCGCTGGACAAGCTGCGCCTGGAGTCGTACCGCAACAAGGATCTGGACGTCGACGTCTCGGATCTGCACATCGAGATCGACATCGACTCCTCCGCTCGTACCCTCACCATCCGGGACAACGGCATCGGCATGTCGCGCTCGGAGGTCATCGACCTCATCGGCACGCTTGCCAAGTCCGGCACCGCCGAAGTGCGCAAGAAGCTCAAGGAAGCCAAGGACGCCGCCGCCTCCGAGGAACTGATCGGCCAGTTCGGCATCGGCTTCTACTCCACGTTCATGGTGGCCGAGAAGGTCACTCTGCTCACCCGCAAGGCAGGCGAGAGCACTGCCACCAGGTGGGAGTCCACCGGCGAGGGCACCTACGAGATCACCGACGTCGACGACGCCCCGCAGGGCTCCTCGGTGACACTGGCCCTCAAGCCAGCCGACGAGGAAGACCACCTCCACGACTACGCGTCCGAGCGCAAGATCAAGGAACTGGTCAAGAAGTACTCGGACTTCATCGCCTGGCCCATTCGCATCGACGTCGAGAAGCGCGTCAAGAGCGAAGAAGAGGGCGGCGAGGACACCGTCACCATCGAGACCGAGACGATCAACTCGCAGAAGGCGCTGTGGACTCGCTCCAAGGACGAGGTGTCCGAGGAGGAATACAAGGAGTTCTACAAGCACGTCAGCCACGCCTGGGACGAGCCGCTCGAGGTCATTCCGTTCAAGGCCGAGGGCACCTTCGAATACCAAGCGCTGCTGTTCATTCCGTCGCAGGCACCGTTCGACCTGTTCATGCGCGAGAGCAAGGCGGGCGTGCACCTGTACGTCAAGCGGGTGTTCATCATGGACGACTCGCAGGAACTGCTGCCCGAGTACCTGCGCTTCGTCAAGGGTGTCGTCGACGCAGCGGACCTCTCGCTCAACGTCTCTCGCGAGATCCTGCAGCAGGACCGGCAGATCCGCGCGATCCGTCGTCGCCTGACCAAGAAGGTCCTCTCGACCGTCAAGGAGCTGCAGAGCGAGCAGCCCGACAAGTACAAGACGCTGTGGTCGCAGTTCGGCACGGTCCTCAAGGAAGGCCTGATCTCCGACTCCGACAACCGCGAAACCCTGTTGGGCATCTCGTCGTTCGCGTCCACCCACTCCGAGGAGGGTCTGACGACCCTCGCCGAGTACGTGGACCGGATGAAGGACGGCCAGCAGCAGATCTACTACATGACGGGCGAATCGCGTCAGCAGATCGAGAGCTCGCCGCACATGGAAGCCTTCAAGGCTCGCGGGCTCGAGGTGCTGCTGCTCACCGATTCGGTCGACGAGGTGTGGGTCGGCAACGTCACCGACTTCGACGGAAAGTCGTTCCAGTCCATCGCCAAGGGCGAAGTGGACCTCGACACCGAGGAAGAGAAGAAGGAAGCCGAGGCCAAGCGCGAGGAGCAGGACAAGGAGTTCGCGGACCTGCTCAGCTGGCTGACCGACACGCTCGGCGAGGACGTCAAGGAGGTACGTCTGTCGACGCGCCTGACGACGTCACCGGCCTGCGTCGTCGGCGACGAGTTCAGCTTCTCCCCGCAGCTCGAGAAGATGTACAAGGCGTCGGGCCAGTTCGTGCCTACGTCCAAGCGCATCCTCGAACTCAACCCGAACCACGACCTGGTGACGGGACTGAAGAAGGCTCGCGAGGATCGCAGCGACGATCCGCACCTCGCCGAGACCGCCGAATTGCTCTACGCGACGGCACTTCTGGCCGAGGGTACCGAGCTGAAGGATCCGGCGAAGTTCTCCAAGTTGCTCGCCGATCGGTTGACGCGAACCATCTGAGCGGCTTCGCCCCATGTGAGTGGAACTTCGTAGCAGGCTACGAAGTTCCACTCACATGCTGGGGTCACTGCGGAGGCAGGATGTGCTCCCCCGTCTTGTCGGTGCTCAGCGAGAGTGAACTGATGTACTGCTTTTCTCCGTTGGGCCCCGGCACGTTGGACGCGATCATGTCGGGTCGCTCGAATTCCATGCCGCTGACGTGGCACATCACGAGTTCGTCCGACGGGTTGCCGTGCTCGTCGAACATCGGCAGGTCGATGCCGTCGTCGGTGCGCCGCAGGTAGTACTTACCCTTGGTCGCCACCGCCAGGATGGGCGGAAGTACCAGTGCGAGAACGAGAGCCACGATGGGCGAATACGGTTTGATCGCAGATCCGAACGCCCCGAAGAACACCAGAATCGACAGGATCGCCGACACCGCCATCGAACCGAAGCCGACCGGATTGATGTTGTAGAGCATGCCGCGTCGGAACTCGGGCACCTTGGGCGAGAGCTTCAGGATGTACTTGTTGAAGACGATGTCCGACGCCACCACGGCAATCCACGCGATACCGCAGTTGGCGTAGAAGCCGAGGATGCTGTTGAGGAAGTCGAACATGTTGGCTTCCATCAGGATCAGTGCGATCGCGAGGTTGAACAGCACGAACACCATGCGGCCCGGGTACGTCTTGGTGAGGCGGGTGTACGAGTTGGTCCACGCCAGCGACCCGGAGTAGGCGTTGGTCACGTTGATCTTGATCTGGCTGATGACGACCAGGATCACCGCGAGAGTCATGGCGAGCCAACCGGGCATGAAGTTTTCGTAGATCTCCAGGAACTGGTGCACCGGTTCGTTGGCGATGCTGGATCCGTCGACGACGTTGGCGATCAGGTACACGGCGAGGAAGAGGCCGACGACCTGCTTGAGTGCACCGAAGATGACCCAGCCCGGACCGGCGAGAAGCACTGCCGTCCACCATCTCCGAGAATTCTCGGGAGTCTTCGGCGGCATGAAGCGCAGGTAGTCGATCTGCTCGGCGATCTGCGCGATGAGCGAGAGACACACGCCCGCGGCAAGCAATGCGGATCCGACGTTGACGCCCTTACCGTCGGCCCCGTCCTGACCGCCGTAGGCGAAGAACTCACCGACCGAGTCGGGATTGCTGATCACCAGGTACACGAACGGCAGCACCATCAGAACCAACCACAGCGGGGTGGTCCAGACCTGAAGCTTGGCAAGGGCTTTCATGCCGTAGATCACCAGAGGAATCACCATGATCGTCGAGACCGCGTACCCGATGGGCAACGGGATACTCAGCCCCAATTCGAGTCCCTGCGCCATGATCGAACCTTCGAGCGCGAAGAAAATGAACGTGAACGTCGCGAAGATGACGTTGGTGACGACCGACCCGTAGTAGCCGAAACCGCTTCCCCGAGTGATCAAATCGAGGTCGATGTTGTAGCGGGCAGCATAGTAGGCAAGCGGGAGTCCGGTCAGGAAGATCACGACGGCGAACACCAGGATGCCCCACAGTGCGTTGCCGGTTCCGTACGAGATTCCGATATTGGCACCGATCGCGAAGTCCGCGAGATACGCGATGCCGCCGAGCGCGGACGTCGCGACAACACCGGTTCCCCACTTGCGGTAGCTACGCGGCGCGAAGCGCAGCGTGTAGTCCTCGAGCGTCTCTTTGAGCGCGGTGTCTGTCGGCGCTGGCTGTACGGCGGTCATGGCTCAGTAACGTAGAACCGCCACGTTGCCGACGTGTCTTCAGCCGATGTAGCTGGTGTTACTCAATCCGGCGATTCGGACATACGTCTCGGAATGGTTCGCGGAGCGCCCCCACACGCGTCGGTCACCAGCGCAATCACACTCGCCAGCACCGGTGCTCGCATCACCCAGCCCAACACCGCCCAGCCGAGCGTCAGATGTTCGAGTGCACACCCGATGGCTCGGGTGCCGTCGGCGACGACGCATCCGTCGGCGCTCTCGTATCGAACACGGCGCAATGTTGCGTGGTGGTCCTCGGCGGCCGCGACTACCAATCCCTCCGACGAACGGCCTGCGAACCACGGGCCGACCGCACTGCACGGATCGCACGTAACCGATGCGTACAGCGTCCCCGCCGCGCGATCGGGTCGTGCGTGCCATCGAGGGACCCAGTTGCGGACCTGCGATCGATGTTCGTTCCACGCCGGTCCGAACCTCGCCGCCAGATGGCTCGTCTCGTTCCACGCCGCGATGCCACTGCTGAATGCGGCAGCCGTCAGCGCGGCCAGAAGCAGCAGCGGCTCGCCGAACAGAACGGCACCCGACACGAGAATCAGCACCGCACACAGCTGCATCGGATTGGCCACGTAGGCATACGGTCCCGAGGTGACCAGGCGAGTGGGCGGGTCCCAGGGAAACGGTGTGCCGTGGCCGACGATCGCGAAATCCCGGACCGCGCGAACGGCCACGATCCCCAGCACGGCGATCACCTGAATGATCACCGAATCGAGCGGTCCCCCGATCCCGGTCAGCGCCGCGTGCCAGCTTCGGCCCGCGGTCACGAATGTGAGGGTGGGAATCACGAAGACCAGCAACGACGCGAACAGCACCATCTGCAGCATCACCCGACATCGCAGCGCTCGCCGAGACGCCGTGAGCATGCCCAACGCCGTTGCCGGAAACAAACATGCGAGAACGGCGAGCACTTCGCCCCACCACCACGACGGCGTCAGCACCACCAGGGGCTCGAGGCCACCCATGACGAGTACGTCCGCGACCAACAGGCCCGCAACGACGGGCAGCGGATTCACCCAGCGCGACAACAGGATCGGTACCGCTCCCCACAGCAACGCCCAACCGAATACGACGTCGACCGGCACCTCGAACCATTCGAGACCGTCGGTGCCGAAACTCCACCACCCCACGCGAACCGCGAGTGCGTTGACGGGCAGCAGACTCACCACGCACCACAGCAGGGCCAACACAGCGGCACCACGCACTTTCACGTCCGCCACAGCCATCCACAGCGCCGCCACCGAGATCAGCGGTACCAGCACCACCGCCGACCGCAGTGCCGCAATGTCGAGACCGGTCTGCATGCCTGCACTCACCCCTTCAGGTCGAGCGAATCCAGAAGATAGCCGGCCGCCTGCTGTGCCACGAAGGTCTCGATCGGCCCGAAGTACCAGGCCGGCGCGAGCTCCCGGTCGAAGTTCAGGGTCCACGTCACCGCGGTACCACCGTCGGCTGCGGAAGCCCAGCCGATATCGATCGTCTTCCACGTGAGCCACGTCGCCAACGGAGTCGTGTCCGACACCACCCGCATCCGAACCGACGTTGCCGTCCGCTCGGTCACCTCGAGGGTCAACGACGACGACTGCTCACCCCAATGATGAGTGGACATCACCGCGGGCCGATGGTGTGCCCCGGCAAACTCGATGACCCGTCGGTCGCCGACCTGCGAGCCCTGCACGTCCTCGTGCTGCGGCTCGGGAAACCCCCAGGACAGAATGCCCGACGGCGCAACCTCGTGAAATCGCAGCGGCGAGCCGACGGCCGAATCCACCTCGGCGGAGGAGGCGTCGAACACACGGGTTGCCGACACGGTGGAGTCCGACGGGAAGGTCGTCATCGGCAGCACCCCCTCGGACGCCACGACGAGCACGAGCACAGGCAGAACCGAAATCTGGAGCTTGCCGCCGCCCTGCCGCCGGAAGTAGGAGACAAGACCCACCACGATGATGGCCACGCCGTAGAAGATCGGTGCCGCGAAGATGACGCAAATGAAGCCTTCACCCAGCAGGATCATCGACAGCAACAGGCATACCGTCACCACCTTGACCGTCGTGCCGATGGCGCTACCCCACGGTGCCGACAGCACGACGACGACAGCGAGCACGGCCGGAATGCCGACGTAGAACGCGGCGGTCTGGTCCTGGCCGGTGTCCTGGAGCATCTTTCGAACGATCACCGCCGCTGCGAACGCGACCACGATGGCTGCCAACACCCACTGCTGACGGTTCGGTCGGTGCGGCTGTTCGGGTGCGAGATCTGGCTCGGGTCCCCCTGTACCGGTCATTGTGACAGTCGACCACACCCACGGTGCCTCGCGGCGGAAAAGTCAGGCGGCTGCGCGGGTATCGAGCAACGAGAAGTTCGACAGTTCGGCGCGCAGCATGTTCATCGCCCGGTGCTGGGCCACCCGCACGGCTCCGGCCGTCATTCCCAGAGCTTCACCGGTCTGCGGCGCCGTCAGGCCCCACACCACTCGCATCAGGATGATCTTGCTGTACTTCGGGGGCAGGGTGTTCATCAGGGCCTGCGCATGGGAGCGGAGTTCGTCGCCGAGCGCGACCTGCTCGGGACCGTCCTCGCCCGACGCCTCCTCGGGGAGTTCGGCCGTCGAGAACGACTGCCGGAGAGCCGATCGGCGACCGGCATCGGCCAGTTTGTGAGCAGCAATTCCGTAGACGAATGCCATGAACGGTTTACCCATGTCGCGGTACTTGGGAATCGCGGTGACCAGAGCGAGGCAGACGTCCTGCACCACGTCGTCGGCCGCGACATCGAGATTGCCGATCCGCGAGGCGCAATAGCGACGAATCGGAGGCTGGATCAACACCAGTACGCGTTCGAGTGCGGCACGGTCGCCCGCAACGGCCCGCGGTACGACGTCTTCGAGCGTGTCCATGGAAGTGCTCATGGCCGATCTCCTTCTTGGCAACGCGCGCCCTCACCTGAACGCTCACCAGTACTTCGACACAGCCGACCGTTCGGCTTGGTCGAATCGGCTACCACATTCGAGAAAAATGTGACTCAGGTAACACGGTGTGTCGTCCGAGCGACGTACCGGTCAACATCCACGTCGCATCACGTGACCCTGACACTCCGGAGCGCACATGAACACCAGTGAGCAGAACCATCTGGTCGGTCGCCGGAGCACTGTCGCCGCGGCGGACGGCACCACGCTCGCAGTGCGCGAGTTCGGACACCCCGATGCGGCTCTGACCGTGGTGTTCGTCCACGGACACTGCCTGCGGATGCAGTCGTGGACAGAGCTGCGCACCCACGTCGAGGCTGTGTGGGGCGAGGACACGCGAATCGTTCTGTACGACCATCGCGGCCACGGCGAATCCGGTGCAGCAACGCCGGACAGCTGCACCATCGATCAACTCGGCGAGGACCTGGCCGACGTGATCCGCGCTGTCGTACCGGTCGGGCCGTTCGTTCTGATCGGACACTCGATGGGCGGCATGACGGCGCTTTCCTACGCGCGTCAGTACCCGGATGCCGTCGGATCGCGCCTCGTCGGGGTCGGGTTGATCGCGACATCCGCGGGCGGGATCACCGATGACGGCCTCGGTAGTTGCCTCGCGCATCCGGCCGTGTCGGCGTTTCAGGCAGCTGTTCGACGCGCCCCTCGACTGATGTCGGGTGCCAAGCGGCTCAGTCGCGGGGTCTGCGCCCCCATCGTCAGGACAGCGGGATGCGGCTCCCACAAAGTCAGCCCGCGGGTGGTCACGCTGGCAACGGCGATGCTCGGCGATACGTCCATCGTGACGATGGCCGGCTTCCTCGGCGCGTTCCGCGGACTCGACGAAGTGGCCGGTCTGGCCGCGCTGGCCTCGATTCCCACCCTGGTGCTGTGCGGTTCGGACGACCTGATGACGCCGATGCGACACTCGGAAACCCTTGCCTCCCACCTGCCCGACGCACGGTTGGTACGTATCGCGCAGGCCGGACACATGGTGATTCTCGAACGAGCACGCGAGGTGGCGGACGCCATCGTCGAACTCGTGACGGCAGCTCGGCGAGCTCACGTGGGGGATCTCGCCCTGGCTCGCTAGACCTTTCGACGACTGTGGCCCGCACCGGATATCCGATGCGGGCCACAGCACTGTTGTCGAGGCGGTGTTACTTCTTCACTGCGGGAGGAGCGTTGAGCAGCTGGATGAACTGTCCGGCGTTACCGATGACTGCGCCGAGGCCACCGGCAGAGGTGCCGGCGAGCGATCCGATGGCACCGAGGGCGATCGCGCCGATGACGCAGCCGCCGATGGGGCCTGCTCCGAGAAGAGTTGCAACCGGCGCGGTCACGACGACTCCGGTGATGATTCCGAGGATGCATCCGCCGACGATTCCGGTTGCAGCACCGAGGAATCCACCGACAGAGGCGGTGAGGCTGAGGTTGTCCTTGACGCCTGCGACTGCGGCGGGCAGGTCGACCTGCTGCAGGCCGGGGAGGGAGGTGGAGACCGGGGTTGCCGCGGCAGGCGAGACATCAGCGGTCAGGGTGGCGTGGTTGCCGTCGATGTCGGCAGCGACGGGGTGCGAGAATCCGTCGGCGGCGATGGCGAGCGGTACGGAGTCGACGAGTGCGCCGTTGGCGTCACGGACGACCAGGTGGTTGTCTTCGTTGCTCAGGGTGCCGGCCGTCGTGTCGACGAGGACCTGGTTGCCGGCCTGGGTGACGTTCCACCCGACGGCAGCGGCGGGAGCCGGGGCCGGATCCGCATAGGCGGTGCCCATGGCGGTCGTCATCGCTGCAATGACCAATGCGGACGTTGCCGCGAATCGAGTCAGCTTCATGTTCCTCAGTCTTTCGTCGTGTCCATCTCTCGATACCGAGCAGCGAAAAGCTATGGGCACAACGAGCGTGAAGAGCGAACCGAAGATGAACGAACGGGGTCGAATCGAACAACGATCGATCGCATCAACCCGAAAGGGACAGAACGACTTTCAGCGACCGATCGGTTCGTAAAGGGCGCGCACGGGTTGTCCCTACTTACCGAAAAGACCAGGCTTGTTGCTGCCGCCGTGGCCCACTCCGAAGTCGTAGGCGGACTCGGCATGCTCGTGCTCGTCCAGGCCGTCGGCCTCGTGCTGTGCGTCGGCGCGCACGCCCATGACGGCCTTGATTGCGAACGCGACAGCGGTGGTGACGACTGCCGTGTACGCGAACACCGCCACCACCGCGATCGCCTGCACCCACAGCTGATGCAGGCCGCCGCCGTAGAACAGACCGTCCACACCCGCCGGCATCTGCGCACTGGCAACGAGCCCGATCATCAACGTGCCGACGATGCCACCGACGAGGTGCACACCGACGACGTCGAGCGAATCGTCGTACCCGAAGCGGTATTTGAGGCCGATCGCCAACGCGCACAACGCGCCCGAGACGATGCCGATCGCCGCTGCACCGATCGGTGTGACGGCAGTGCACGACGGCGTGATCGCGACGAGTCCGGCCACCACACCCGAAGCCGCGCCGAACGACGTCGCATGTCCGTCCCGCCACTTCTCGACGACGAGCCAGGCGGCCATGGACAGCGCGCCGGCACCCATCGTGTTCACCAGCGCCACTGCGGCGACGCCGTCCGCCGCCAACGACGAGCCCGCATTGAACCCGAACCAGCCGAACCAGAGCAGTCCGGCTCCGAGCATGACGGCCGGAAGATTGTGCGGACGCATGGGATCTCGCGGCCACCCGCTCCGCTTGCCGACCACAAGGGCCAGCACCAGTCCGGCCACGCCCGCGTTGATCTCCACGGCCGTGCCACCGGCGAAGTCGATCGCACCGAGCCTGTTGGTGATCCACCCGCCGAATTCACTGGTGAGGCCGTCGAGCGAGAACACCCAGTGCGCAACAGGGAAATACACCAGCGTGGACCACAGGGCTGCGAACAGCACCCACGGCACGAAACGCATCCGGTCTGCGACGGCACCGGAGATCAGCGCGACCGTCACCATGGCAAATCCTGCCTGGAACGCTGCGAACACCAGCGCCGGAACGGTTCCCACCAACGGAATCGACACCGCGCCCGCCGCGGAGGTGTACACCCCGCCGAGCAAACCCTCGAAACCGGCGTACTGCAACGGGTTTCCGATCCAGCCGCCGATCACGTTGTCGCCGAACACCATCGAGAACCCGAACACCAACCACAGCAGCCACACGACGGCGATGGCCGACAGGCTCATCATCATCATGTTCAGCACGCTCTTCGAGCGCACCATGCCGCCGTAGAAGAAGGCCAGGCCCGGCGTCATCAGCAGTACCAGCGCAGTACTGGCCAACAACCACGCCGTATCGCCCGCGTCGGGCGCGCCGTTGATCACTTGCCCACGAATTTCGGTGCGCGCTTCTCGGCTCTCGCGCGGCGCGCTTCCTTCATGTCCGCACTGCTCCACGCGGCCTCGAATGCCGCGCGCTGTGCAGGCGTCGGATCGTCGTGCGCGCCGTCGTCGTTGAACACCAGCTTGAGGTGTCGCAGTGCCAGGGGGGCGAGGGCGGTGATCGAGTGCGCCCACTGCAAGGCGACATCGCGATCGCCACGCTTGTTGGCCAGGCCGCACGTGTACGCCTGATCGGCGTGCACCCGTTCGCCGCCGAGCAGGATCGTGCGCGCCACGCCGCCGCCGGCCAACGACGCCAGCCGCTTGATCGTCCAATTGCTCACTGCGATTCCGAGACGCGTGGAGGGAATCTCGAAGAAGGCCTCGGGTGCGACGACCCGCAGGTCGCAGGCAATGGCAAGTTGCGTGCCCGCCCCGACGGCAGGCCCGTTGATCGCCGCCACGACGGGAACGGACACTCGCTCGATGGCGGTGAGCATGCCTTCCAGCGTCTCGCCGAACGCGTCGGGAAACGCATCTCCGGTCAGGTCGGCACCGGCACAGAAACTACTGCCCTGCCCGGTGATCACCACGACCCGCGCGTCGTCGGCGTCCGCCTGCTCGACCTCGCGTCGTAGCGCGACACAGAGATCCGTGCTCAGCGCATTGCGCTTGTCCGGCCGCTGCAATTCCAGGATGACGACATCGCCGTCACGAGTGTGTCCGATCACGCCGAGCAGGTTACCGGCTGGTAGCGGCGGTCACAGGGCGGGGCCTGATCTACTGATACTCGTGATCGACACTCGGGTTGCTGTCATCGGTGCCGGCCAGGCCGGGCTCTCGGCCGGCTACCACCTCCGGCGGGCCGGACTTGCCGCAGGTGCGGGCTTCGTCATGCTCGACCGCTCCCCCGGACCTGGCGGTGCCTGGCAGTTCCGGTGGCCATCCCTGACGCTGAGCACCGTCAACGGAGTCCACGATCTGCCCGGGATGCCGTTCGCCGACACGCTCGGGAACGAACCACCGGAGTCCATCGCCGCAGCCGACGCGGTTCCCCGGTACTACCGCGCGTACGAGGAACTTTTCGAACTGCATGTCCGACGCCCCGTCACGGTGACCGTCGTGTGCGACCGCGAACCACTCTTTCGGGTCGAGGCCGGGGATACGGTCGTCATGGCCGAGGGACTGATCAATGCGACCGGAACGTGGGAGAAGCCGTTCGTTCCGCACTACGACGGGGCCGAGACCTTCACCGGTAGGCAACTGCACACCAAGGACTACCGAACTGCGGACGAGTTCGTCGGCAAACACGTCGTCGTGGTCGGCGGCGGCATCTCGGCCGTGCAACTGCTCGACGAGATCTCGCAGGTGACCACCACGACGTGGGTCACGCGTCGACCGCCGGTGTTCCGGGACAGCCAGTTCGACCACGACGCCGGACGCAAAGCCGTTGCCATGGTCGAGGAGCGGGTGCGCGCAGGCCTGCCGCCGGGCTCGGTCGTCTCGGTGACCGGTCTGTTGCTCACGCCGTCACTGGCTGCCGCCCGCGAGCGCGGGGCTCTCGAACGCAAGCCGATGTTCTCCTCGATCACCGCCGACTCCGTTGTGTGGGAGGACGGTTCGACCCAGCACGCCGACGTGATCCTGTGGGCCACCGGATTTCGCAGCGCCCTCGATCACCTCGCTCCGCTGCGACTGCGCGGGCACGGCGGCGGGATCGTCATGGACGGCAGGCTGACCACCCGGGTGGCCGCGAACCATCGCGTCCACCTGCTGGGGTACGGCCCGTCCGCGAGCACGATCGGGGCCAACCGGGCCGGGCGCGCAGCGGTGACGGAGATACTCGAAACGCTGGGCTGAGTCCTTATGGCGAGGAGAGCTGCTCGACGACGAACTTGGCCAGGGAACCGAGACGCGCACGGCTCGGCATCGACGTCGGAACGCCCAACGCATCCAACGGAGCCGACGTCACCGGCCCCACACAGATCGCGGCGACGGGGCCTCGAAGCGCGGCGAGGAAGGCGTCGAGCATGGCGTTGTCCTTGGCCGTCGACAGCAGCGAGGCGACGGCGGGAGCGCTCGTGAACGTCACTGCGTCCACTCGATGTTCGATGATCTGCGACAACAAGTCGAGGAGTGGGGCCTGATCGACGGGGCGGATCCAGCGGTACACCGGGATCGGTCGGACATGCGCACCGAGTTCACTCAGCGCATCGCTCAGGTGAATCGTCGGTTCCCATTCGGTGATGACGCCGTGCAGCTGTACGGCGATGTCTGCACCGGAAACACCCTCGGCGGCAAGGTGATCGGACACTTCCTGCGAGGCCTCGGTGGCCGGCGACCACTCGTCACGAAGCCCGGTGCCGCGAATTGCTCCGCGCGCCTTGGGACCTCGGGCAATGATTCGCGTGTGACCCAGTGCGGTCAGGAGGTCGTCGCGCATACCCCAGTCGGCTGCCGCGTCGAGCCAGCCCCGGAAACCGATGCCGGTGCTGATCACCACGATCTTCGGGGGACGTTCGACGATGCCCTCGGTCGCCGACTTCAGCTCCGAGTCGTCGATCAGGGGCAGAACATGAATCGCCGCGGCGTGAACGATGTTCGCGCCGCGGCGTTCGAGCATGGTGGCCAATTCGTCTGCGCGCCGCTCGGCGGTGAGGGCAACGGTCTTGCCTACGAGCGGTTCCGACATGGGTACAGACTAGGCCCCCTATGTGAGCGGAACTTCGTAGTGGGTTACGAAGTTCCGCTCACATCAGCTGCTGAACTTGTCCGGGTCCGGGCCGGTGCGGCCGTCGGCGGTGTCCAGAGCATTGATCTGCTGAATTTCGTCGTTGCTCAGCTCGAAGCCGAACACGTCGAAGTTGCTGGCGATGCGCTCGGGGGTGACCGACTTGGGGATCACGACGTTGCCGAGCTGAATGTGCCAGCGCAGAATCACCTGGGCCGGGGTGACGCCGTGTGCCTCGGCGATGGGCGCGAAGGCCGGATCGTCCAGAACGGTGCCGGAGCCGAGCGGGCTCCAGGCCTCGGTGGCGATGCCCTTCGAGGTGTGGAAGGCGCGCAGTTCTTCCTGGATGAAGCGCGGATGCAGTTCGATCTGATTGACCGACGGGACCTCACCGACGGCGTCCATCAGCTTCTCGAGCGTGGGGATGGTGAAGTTCGAGACGCCGATCGAACCGATGCGGCCGTCCGACTTCAGCTTCTGAAACGCCTTGAACGTGTCGATGTACTTGTCGCGATCGAGCTGCTGCCAGTGAATCAGGTACAGGTCGAGGTATTCGAGGCCCAGACGATCCATGCTGGCGTCGAAGGCCTTCAAGGTGGAGTCGTAGCCCTGATCGTCGTTCCACAGCTTGGTGGTGACGAACAGTTCGTCGCGCGCGATTCCGGACTCCGCAATGGCCTTGCCGGTGCCGGCCTCGTTCTCGTACACCTTGGCGGTATCGATGCTGCGGTATCCGACCTTCAACGCCTCGGACACTGCGGCCTGGGCACCGTCGTCGGGAACCTGCCACACACCGAACCCGAGCTGGGGAATCGACGTGCCGTCGTTGAGCACGATGGTCGGGACAGTACTGGTCTCGGCTGAATACGTCATACGAATGCCAACGGACGGCGCTGTGAATCTGTTCCCGGTCCCGGGGATACTGGTCCGGTGACTGCCACGCTCCGCATCGACGATCTGGCCGCTTTCCACGGCGATCGAACTCTGTTCTCCGGGCTCGACCTCACGGTGACCGAGGGTGACGTGATCGGGCTCGTCGGGGCGAACGGTGCCGGTAAATCGACGCTGTTGACGCTGCTGGCGGGCGTGGGAACGGCCGATCACGAGGGTGAGATCTACACCAGCCCGCCCGACGCAACCGTCGGTTATCTGGCGCAGGAGCCCGAGCGCATCGCCGGGGAGACGGTGTTGGATTTCCTCGGCCGGCGGACCGGGGTCACTTCGGCCGAAGCTTCCATGAACGCAGCCGCCGAGGCGTTGGGTTCGAGTGACGACGACCTCTACACCCCTGCGCTGGAACGATGGTTGGCCCTCGGCGGCGCGGATCTGGCGGAGCGCACGGCGAAGGTACTTGCGGATCTGGGCCTGGATGTGGACGGGTCTGCGCTGATGACGGATCTGTCCGGTGGGCAAGCGGCCCGCGCCGGTCTCGCCGCAATTCTCCTCGCGCGTTACGACATTCTTCTGCTCGACGAGCCGACCAACGACCTCGATCTGGCGGGCCTCGAGCAACTCGAACAATTCGTCGTCGCGACGCGGGCGGCCATCGTCGTCGTCAGTCACGATCGCGAGTTTCTGGCTCGGACGGTGACCGGCGTCGTCGAGCTCGATCGGGCGCAGCGCCGCATCGATGTGTACGACGGCAGCTACCAGTCCTATCTCGCGGAACGTGAAATTGCGCGCCAGCATGCACGGGAGAAGTACGACGAGTTCGCAGACACCAAGTCGGCGTTGGAGTCTCGCGCGCAGATGCAGCGGAACTGGATGGAGTCGGGGGTGCGCAATGCGCGACGCAAGGCCACCGACAACGACAAGATCGCCCGCAAGACCCGCGCCGAGTCGACAGAGAAGCAGGCTGCGAAAGCCCGTCAGACGCAACGCCGCATCGAGCGACTCGAGGTGGTCGAGGAACCCCGTAAGGAATGGGAACTGCGAATGGAGATTGCGGCCGCTCCTCGCAGCGGAACCGTCGTTGCAGTTCTGGGCGGCGCTCTCGTGCGGCGGTCAGAGTTCACGTTCGGCCCGGTGACGACGCAGATCGACTGGGGCGATCGCATCCTGATCACCGGACCCAACGGCTCCGGCAAGACGACGTTGCTGTCGGTACTACTGGGCCGGTTGGACCCGGACGAGGGAACGGCCTCATTGGGTTCGGGTGTGGCAATCGGTGAAATCGATCAGGCGCGAGCATATTTCGTCGGCGACGGCACGGTGTCCGACGCATTGAGTGCCGCAGTTCCGGACTGGCCCGACGCCGAGGTCCGGACGTTGCTGGCCAAGTTCGGGCTGCGCGGCGACGATGCACTGCGGCCGGCGTCCTCGCTCTCGCCCGGTGAGCGAACCCGAGCGGCACTCGCTTTGCTGCAGGCCCGCGGCGTGAACCTGTTGGTGTTGGACGAGCCGACCAACCACCTCGACCTGCCTGCCATCGAACAACTCGAACGCGCGATGGAGAACTTCGAGGGCACGCTGTTGCTGGTGACCCACGACCGCAGAATGCTCGACACCGTTCGCAGCACTCGTCATTGGACGATGGCCGACGGGCAGTTGTCGGAGCTGTAGGTCGCAGTGAAATCGGGTGCAGCTGACCGCGCTCACGCTCGATGTCAAGCTGTCTGGAGTCGGTTGTTGTTGATTCCCACGCTCGATGCGGGCCGGGGTGTGTGTGGACGAGCTCGGAACCGTTCGGGATGCAGGTCGTAGTAGGCCTGTTGGGCGCGATCGCGGTCGGTCCATAACTGTCGCCAGTTCCCGGAGTGCACGTCTGCGGGTGAGAACAGTGCGATGCCGGAATGTTTGTGGTCGGTGCTGTACCAGTGGACGTAGTCGGTGAGGTGTCCGCGGGCGGCATCGATGTCGGAGAAGATGCCCGGGTAGTTCGGCCGGTATTTCATGGTCCGGAACTCGGACTCGGAGAACGGATTGTCGTTACTGACGTACGGCCGGTTGTGCGTGAGCTGGACTCCGTGTGCGGTCAGACAGTTTCTGAGGGTGTTCGAGCGCATCGCTGCACCGGAGTCCGCATGGACGAATAACGGTGCGCCGTAACGCTGTATGGCCGTCTCGAACATCTCCGCGGCGAGGTGATCGCTCTCTCGTTCCTCCACGCGCCACCCTGCGATCAACCGGGAGTGGATGTCGATGATCGAGTACGCCTTGAACGATGCACCGCGCCACGGTGAGTGCAGATCGGTGATGTCCCAACTCCACACCTGACCGGGTGCGGTAGCGGTGTGGACGGGCATCCGTCGCGGGGTGCGGGTGCTCTTCTTGGTCGGTGTTTTCGGGCGGTTGCGTTGGTCGAGGACCGCTGTTGCGATGCGCCACCACGAGCGACGCGACGCCATCATCGTTCCGTTGTCCCAGGCGGTGGCGAAGGAGTGATCGACCGAGTTGCCGGCCTCCCATCCGGTGACGATCAACGCTTCGACCTGAACTCGATCGATGCTGTCGATGCGATTCGAGTACCGCCGATCTCGTTGATGCACAGGCTGTTCGACCGCAGGACGTGGACTGTGGCGGTAGTGCCACGTCGAGCGAGAGAGCCCCACTACCGTCAGGGCACTGCGCACCGAACCGGCCGACGACGTCAGCTCGCGGACGAGGGTGTTCTCGGTAGTCAGGAATCGATGGGATCGTTCTTCGTCGGGGTGTCGGCGGGCTCGGGCACGTTCATCGCGTGCAAAAGCCCGATAGCTTTTCCCAGCAGTTCGTTGGTCTCCTCGAGTTGCCGGATTCGGGCGTCTCGGCGCTCCAACTCCTCTTCATGGCGGGCTCGGTCGATCTCCCGACGCTGCATCGACGACTGTCGATCACCTGGTGCTACGTGCATGGCCCCAGTCTGACGCGGAACCAGCCCGCGGTCCACATCACCGTCGAAGACAGCTGAACGCCAGCGCGCCATCATTCGCTTCGAGATATGCGGACGCGCCTCCATCCACGCGCCACGCTGCCCATGCCGCAGACCGCAGTACTCGAACACAAACTGTCGGATCTGTTCCCCGGTGAAACCTGTATCGACCGTCATCACGACTCTCCTCCGCCACTTGATCTCGACTCACAAGCAGCCTGGCAAAGAGGGTCAGCGCGGTCAGCTGCACCCGATTTTCGTCAACTGAAAAGGATTTCGTTCACCTCGGCGGCGGGACGCATCGGCAACGTGTGATGTGTGGCTCCGTCGAGTATCACGGTCCGCGCTGCAGGCAGGACGGTTCGGACCGCAGATTCGATCCGAGCGGCATTGTGCACCTTGCCATTCCCTGCCAGCACCACGGTTGTCGCTACACCGAAGTTCGCGAACGCAGCAGGTTTCGGCCGTTTCGGAACAATGGTTTTTGTGGTCGGAGCATGCGCGACTCCCAGAGCAAGTACGTCGAGCCAATCCGGATCCAACTGCGCGTCATCGGTTTCCCATCGGACGAAAGCTCGCTGCCGTTTCTCGTTGGAAGCGAGCAATATCGGCAGGGCATGCAGCAGATACCGCGGACTCATGGAGCCGAAGCTAGCATTGGGATCCAGGAGCGTGAGGGCATCGACGCGGCTCTCGTTGCGCAAGGCGTACGCCAGGGCAATCATCGCGCCGTAGGAATGGCCGCACAGTGCCACAGCTCGAAGGCCCAGTTCATCCAGCACCGCTGTCACCCAGTTCAGCAGCTCGACCACGGAGTCGATGAGCTGCTCACCGGGAACACTGCGCCCGACATCGCCCATGAGGTCGACCGCGTACACCCGATATCGCTGCGAGAGTGCCTCGACGTTGGCGAACCAGACGGTCGACGTCGCACCCGCGCCCGGCAGCAACACCAATGCCGGGCCGTCGACGGGTCCGCAGGCGTTGATTCGCGTGGTGCCGTGCACCGTGTTCACGTCGATTGCTTGGGTATCCGCCGGCCACTTCTGCAGCACCCGGTCGTAGGCGGTGAAGAATCCGTCGAGCGTCGCTGGTACCCCTATTCTCTCGATGATCGAGATAGTAGACAATAGAGAGACATCTCGTCCAGCATCTCTCGAGGGATCAGCACATGACCGAACCTGTCGCCGCCGTGCATCAGCTGCGAGCGCTCACCGTCGAGCTCGATCTCCTCGGCGCAGACTTCGCTCAGAAGCACTCACTTCACCCGACAGACATCCGCGCGCTGATCTGCCTACTGGATGCGGACCGAGCCGGAACGCGTGCCACACCCGGCTGGCTCGGCGGACAGCTGGGCCTGGAATCCGCGTCGATCACTGCCCTGATCGATCGAATGAGCAAGCGAGACTTGGTGTCACGCGAAGCAGACCCATCCGATCGCCGGCGAGTATTGCTGCGCGTGACCGCGCATGCGTCGGAACTCGGGACGACATTCTTCGGCCCCGTCATCGGCCGAGCAGTCGACGAGCTGGCGCGTTTCACACCCGAGCAGCGGGCAACGATCGACGAGTTTCTGATGACGATGCGTGCCATCGTTGCCTCCACTCGGGAGCAGCAGACCCCGTAGACAAATCAGCCATTTTGTTCGCACTGGTTGACACATCGTTGGGTTTATACAACACTTCATTGTCATGAGCCCCGTCAAGCGCGGTACCGCGCTCCCGATCTTCAACAGGGTGGGTGTTCTGCGGGCAGAACGAAAGATGAGCCGCGCGCAACTGGCCGAACTCGTCGAAGTCAACCCCCAGACCGTGGGCGCCCTCGAACGAGGCGACCACTACCCGAGCTTGGACCTCGCGATGCGCATCTGCGACGTCTTCGATCTGCCGATCGAAGCAGTGTTCTCACGCACCGAACTCGGACCACTCTCGGCCGAACTCTTCCGAAAGGAAAAGGATCGATGAACACGCCCGGTTCCAACATCTTCACCCGCTATCAGGAAGCCCGTACGAAGTCGTTTCTGGAGAACGACAGCGAACTGGCACGCCGACTTCCGGCATTACGCCCCCTGAAACGGCGTCGAAGGTTCGTCGCCGCGATGGTGGTGACGCTCGTCGTCGCTACGGTGTTCGCTTTTATGGAACCAGTACTCGACTGGGCAATCGCACTGTGGGCTCTGTGCTACATCGCGTTCGCCTTCGCCGCGATCGCACTCGGCATCGTCTCCGATCGACGCGCCGAAGCACCGGACGAAGTATTGGACGAAGTATTGGACGAATTCGAAATCCAGCGCCGCAACGAAGCCAGGTCCACGGGCCTGAGAGTCACTCAATGGCTGGGCACAGCAGCGGCGGGGTATTTGTTCATCGGATCGGTATTCGTCTCGACGAACCTCGGAATATCTGGCGGCGCGTTGATTCTGATCGCCTTGCTGGCCGGCAATACCACTCCCGCAATACTTCTCGCGTGGAGCACTCCCGGCCCCGACCCCGAGGACGGCTGAGACCATGACCCCGCAACCCGACATCCTCACCCGCTATCAGGCCTATCGCACCCGGCGATTCCTGGAGAACGACGCCAACACCAGACATTGGCTACCGAAGTGGCGGACGCAGCATCGTCGCCGCATTCTCGCCATCGCAGTGATTGCTGCCGACCTGACGTTCCTCGTCATAAGCATCTCGACACTGTTCTTCTCGTGGGCCGCAATCGCCTGGATTCCCGCCGCACTCATCTTCATACCGATCTGGACCGCTCTGCAAACGGTCTCCGGCCGCCACAGCGATGCGCCCGTCGGAGCACTGGACGAATGGGAAGTACAGCAGCGCAACGAAGCTCGATCCATCGGCCTCACCGTCACGCAGGGGTTGGTCATGGCTGCGGCCTTCGCGCTGATCGTCCTGTCCACGACCTTTCCGGACCTCCCCCGTCTCGCCTACGCCGGCGGCGGCTGGACTCTCGCGGCACTGATGATCGGAATATCGACCCCGGCAATCATTCTCGCGTGGATAACTCCTGACCCCGAACCAGAAGACACCGAAGATTTCGACCCGAAGTAACGACCGAAAGGGCACCATGAGCACCCTCACGATCGACTCCGTCTCCAAGAGGTACGGCGACAAGATCGCCCTCGACAACCTGAGTTTCGACGTCCGCCCGGGCGAGCTGTTCGGGTTCGTCGGCAGCAACGGCGCGGGAAAGACCACCACGATGCGCATCGCATTGGGAGTCCTGTCGGCAGATTCCGGCCAGGTTCTGTTGGGCGGCAAGCCCGTCGACCTCGACGTCCGTCGGACCATCGGCTACATGCCCGAGGAGCGAGGCCTGTACCCGAAGATGAAGGTCGGCCCGCAACTGGCGTACATGGCCGAACTGCACGGCTTGTCGTCGAAGGAGGCCAAAGCCGCCGTGGTCCGCTGGACCGAACGTCTCGGCATCGACGAGCGAGTGAACGACACTGTCGACGCGCTCAGCCTTGGGAATCAGCAGCGCGTGCAGCTGGCGGCCGCGCTGGTGCACGACCCGGCTGTTCTCGTGCTGGACGAACCGTTCTCCGGCCTCGACCCCATCGCCGTCGACGTCATGAGCGAAGTTCTCCGCGAAAAGGCCGCTGCCGGAGTGCCGGTGGTGTTCTCGAGCCACCAACTCGATCTGGTGCAACGCCTGTGCGACCGCGTCGGCATCATCGCCGCCGGCTCGATGAAAGCCGTCGGTACCGTCGACGAACTACGCGGATCAGGAGATTCGCACCTGCACGTCCACGCACCGAACGCTGCGCCCGGATGGGCGTCGGGCATCGCCGGAGTGAGCACTCTCGGCCACAGCGACGGCGTCACCGTTCTCGGGCTGGCACCGGGAGCCGATGATCAAGAAGTCCTGCGGGCCGCTCTCGCGACCGGACCGGTACACGAATTCTCAATCCAGAAACCTTCCCTGAGCGACCTGTTCCGAGAGGCGGTAGTGGCATGAGCTCCCAACTGAACTCCTTCAGCGCAGTGTCCTTGATAGCCAAGCGCGAGTTCACCGTTCAGGTGATGAAGAAGAGCTTCGTCATCAGCAACGTGATCATCCTGGCCGTCATCGTCGGCGGCATCATCGCATTCTCGATCTTCTCCGGCAGCGGTGACGAAGAGCGCGACGTCATCGGCGTCGCCGGGGACCAGTCCATCGCAACGGTATTGGAGGCAACCGGGGACGCTGTCGGCAGCCCCGTCGAGGTCCGTGACGTTGCCGACGCGGCGGCCGCGCGCAGTGGCGTCGAATCCGGGGATCTCGATGTGGCGCTGGTTCCGGACGGAACCGCAGGCGCATACACCGCCGTCACCGAGTCCGAACTGACCGGCACGTTGCGCGCCGTCGTCGAGGGCAGTGTCGCGACGCAGGCCACCAATACTGCACTGGCGCAACAGGGTGTCGATCAGAACGAGCTCGCCGCAAGGACGGGCGCCGCAACGGTCACCGTCGACGCGATCGATCCGCCCGACCCCGAAGCCAGTCAGCGGACGGCCCTGGCCCTGTCCGCCGTGTTCCTGCTGTACGCACAGATCATCGGTTTCGGAATGTACGTCGCGATGGGTGTAGTCGAGGAGAAGTCCTCGCGAGTCGTCGAACTGCTGCTCTCCACCGTCCGCCCCCTGCAGCTGCTGTGGGGCAAGATCCTCGGTATCGGCGCGGTCGGCATCCTGCAGCTCGCGCTCTACGGAATCGCCGGCGTGGGAGCAGGACTGGGTACGGGAGTCCTCACGGTCACGGGTGCCGCGCTGAGCGTCTTCGCGGCAACGCTGGCCTGGTTCATCTTGGGCTTCGCATTCTTCGCGGTGCTCTACGCGGCCGGCGGCTCGATGGTCTCGCGGCAGGAGGACGTGAACTCGACGACCATGCCGCTGCTGATCCTGATCATGGCGATGTTCTTCGCGGCCTTCTATTCCGTCAGCGATCCGGAGAGCACCCTTGCCAACACGTTGAGCTGGATTCCCCCGTTCTCTGCGATCATGATGCCGTTGCGCATCGCTGCCGGCGTTACTTCGCCAGTACAGATCGTCGGCTCGGCAGTCCTGATGATCGTCACCACCGCGATCCTGGCGATGGGTGCAGCAAAGATCTACCAGCGTTCCATCCTTCGAATCGGCAAGACCGTCTCGTGGAAGGAAGCGTTTTCTCGCTAGGGTTCAGCCATGAGCCCACGGACATCCGCCGCCGAGATTCTCGATTCCGTTCTCGACGGCGGATCGTTCGTGTCCTGGGACTCCGACCCGTTGAACGTCCACCCCAACGACTCCTATCAGCGCGACCTGGCCAAGGCCCGCGAGAAGAGTGGCGTCGACGAATCGGTGTTGACGGGCGAGGGCACCATCGACGGCCGACGCGTCGCAATCATTGCCTGCGAGTTCGCGTTTCTCGCCGGATCGATCGGCGTCGCGGCGGCCGAGCGCATCACCTCTGCGATCGAACGTGCCACGACCGAGCGGCTGCCGCTCATCGCCTCCCCGACCTCTGGCGGCACGCGCATGCAGGAGGGAACGTTGGCCTTCGTGCAGATGGTCAAGATCGCCTCCGCCGTCACCGCACACAAAGCGGCGCACCTGCCGTATGTGGTGTATCTCCGCAATCCGACGACCGGGGGCGTATTCGCATCCTGGGGTTCTCTGGCCCACGTCACCGTCGCCGAACCCGAGGCCCTCATCGGGTTCCTCGGCCCGCGGGTGTATCAGGCCCTGTACGACAAGCCATTTCCCGATGGTGTCCAGATTGCCGAGAATCTGTACCAACACGGGGTCATCGACGGTGTGGTGCCGGTCGATCAATTGCGTCACTTGCTGATCCGTACGCTGCGAGTGATCGTCGACGCATCCGTGTGGGCGGACGTTCCCGAAGAGCGACTTACGAGCATTCCCGAGCAATCGGCCTGGCACTCGGTACAGTCTTCGCGCCGCGCCGATCGTCCGGGGATTCGGCAGATCATCGAACATGCCGCGGCCGAGCACGTTCCGCTCAGCGGCACCGGCCAGGGCGAGGCGGACACGTCGATTCTTCTGTCGCTGTGCCGAATTCGCGGTGTCTCGTGTGTGCTGTTCGGTAACGACCGAAGCAGCAGCACCGCCACGGCAACGATGGGACCCGCCGCACTACGAGAAGCTCGGCGCGGCATGCGCCTGGCCGAGGAACTCCGGCTACCTCTGGTACTCGTCATCGACACATTCGGCGCAGCGCTGTCCAAGGAAGCCGAGGAGGGCGGCCTGGCACCCGAGATCGCGCGCTCGATCTCCGATCTGGTCACCGTGAACATTCCGACGGTGTCGGTGCTTCTCGGCCAGGGCACCGGCGGCGGGGCGCTCGCACTGCTGCCCGCCGATCGAGTCCTGTGTGCACAGAATGCCTGGCTCGCACCACTTCCGCCCGAGGGTGCCAGTGCCATCGTGCACCGCGACACCGCCCACGCCCCGGATATGGCCGAGGCCCAGGGCATCAGGTCGGTCGACCTGCTGCGCGACGGCATCGTCGACGCCATCGTTCCCGAACTCCCCGACGCGGCCGACGAACCGGCCGCGTTTTCCGGTCGCATAGCCGATGCCATTGTCCGCGAACTACGCGAGCTGTCGACCCTCGAAGCGGCAGCTCGGACGAGTGCGAGACTCGGCCGCTACCGCACTCTCGGGGTCACCTTGTGAGTGGAAACTCGACCCGTGCTAAGTGACCCCTGCTACGAACTTTCACGCACCTGCGAGGTCACGAGCGCCAACACGTCGCCCGCACGCAGGTCGGCGGGTAGCTCCACCGGGCTCACGCACCGGCGCCCCGGACCGTGCACATCGACCTTGACCACCGCACCCACCGAATGCCGGTTGACCACCACGGCCTGCTGTAGATCACCGAACTCGGCGTCGACACCCACCTCGCCGGCGATGACCGATCGCACCCGGGTCACCAGAATCGAGCCCCACTGCACCGGAGTGCCCTCGGCGTCGGCCAGATCCTCCAACGCAACGCCGTCGACGGTGATGCGGCCGCACACACAGTGAGTGTCCGCCGGCCAGAGCGCTGGATCGCACCGCGAGACGTAGGCGGCACCGAGAGACGGAAGTATGTCCACAAGAGTCATGAGAAGAAGTCTTGCGCCGGGCGCTGGCGTCGGACAGAGGTGTTGACGCAATCTTGACGCCCCGGCCGTGAATATTGACGCAGACCGGGCACGATTGCGCGCAACGACCGCCGGTCGACGGGATTCCGCCGGTCGTCGCCGGTAGTGCGCAACCCGGCCCGGACCAACCCACCTCGAACTACGCTCGCAGACATGAGTGGCGAGTATCGGCAGGCCTTCGACAGCAGCGTCGACAACCGCGAGCAGTTCTGGCTCGATGCCGCGGCTGGAGTCGACTGGGACACCCCACCCACCACGGCGTTCGACGGCTCGCAGTGGTTTCCTGGAGCCCGTCTCAACACCTGCGTCAACGCACTCGATCGGCACGTCGACGCCGGACACGGCGACCGGACCGCGCTGATCTACGACTCGGCGATGCTCGGACTCACTCGCAGCTACACCTACGCCGAACTACTCGACCAGGTCGCGCGCTTCGCCGGGGTACTCCGCGCGCAGGGCGTCGGACCGGGCGACCGCGTGGTCATCTACCTGCCGATGATTCCCGAAGCCGTCGTCGCGATGCTCGCGTGTGCGCGACTCGGTGCCGTGCACTCGGTGGTGTTCGGCGGATTCGCCGCCAAAGAACTCGCGGCCCGCATCGACGACGCCGAGCCGGTGCTTCTGATCACCGCGAACGGTGGGTTCGAGCCGGGTCGCGTCATCGACTACTTGCCGTTGGTGCAGCGCGCCCTGACGCTCACGACGGCGAACACACCGGCCGTGATCGTGAAATCGCGAGAGGGCATTCCCGGCGATCACGAGTGGCTGGATTGGGACACTCTCATCGCCGACGCCTCGGCCGCACAACCGGTTTCGATGGCCGCGACGGATCCGCTGTACATCCTCTACACGTCGGGCACGACGGGGAAGCCCAAGGGCGTGGTGCGCGACAACGGCGGTCATGCCGTGGCGTTGACGTGGTCGATGCGCAACATCTACGACGTGGGGCCCGGGCAGGTGATGTGGACGGCGTCCGATGTCGGCTGGGTGGTGGGACACTCGTACATCGTTTACGGACCGCTGTTCGCCGGTGCCACAACGGTTCTCTACGAGGGCAAGCCCGTCGGAACTCCCGATGCCGGCGCGTTCTGGCGGGTGATTCAGGACCACGGTGTGCGGGCCCTGTTCACCGCGCCGACCGCGCTGCGGGCCATTCGCAAGGTCGATCCCCACGCCGCCGAGCTCGAGAAATACGACACGTCCTCGCTGGAGACACTGTTCGTCGCCGGTGAACGCCTCGATCCCGATACCTACGAGTGGATTTCACGCACCCTCGATCGACCGGTCGTCGACCATTGGTGGCAGACCGAGACCGGGTGGGCGATCTGCGCCAATCTTCGGGGGCTGGAACCACTTCCGATCAAACCCGGGTCGCCGACCGTGCCGGTACCGGGGTTCCAGGTGGGCATCCTCGACGCGTCCGGCAATCCCGTGGACGCAGGCACCGAGGGCAACATCGTCGTGCAACTGCCACTGCCGCCCGGCGCGCTGGTCGGACTGTGGAACGACGAATCACGTTTCCAGCGTTCGTATCTCGACACGTTCCCCGGCTACTACCTCACCGGCGACTCCGGCTACATCGACGCCGACGGTTACGTCTACGTACTCGGCCGAAGCGACGACGTCATCAATGTCGCCGGCCACCGCCTGTCCACCGGGTCGATGGAGGCGGTGCTCGCGGGCCATCCCGCCGTCGCCGAATGCGCGGTGATCGGCATCCACGACGACCTCAAAGGCCAGCGCCCCAGCGGGTACGTCGTTCTCAAGGCCGGCGAGCAGATTACCGAAGAACAACTGCGCACCGAACTGGTGGCCATGGTCCGCGACCAGATCGGCGCACTGGCCACCTTCCGCGATGTGACGATCGTCGGAGCTCTGCCTAAAACCCGCTCGGGCAAGATACTTCGAAAGACGATGCGGCAGATCGTCGCCGGTGAGCAGTACGGGGTCCCGTCGACCATCGAGGATCCCGCGGTCCTCGATGCGCTGGAAAAGCTACTCGGCCGCTGACCCGTCGTGCGCGTTTTGCGTATGTCGAGGTACGCAAAACGCGCACGACGGGTGAGGACGCTCCGACGCAAATTCGCGCAACCATGGCCGAAACCCGCGCGCCATGGGGCACCCCCGCACGATAGCGTCCTCGGCATGACAGATCTCGACACCCGCCCCGCCGTCGACTGGCTCGCCCTCGGTGCGGTCACCGTCACGGTGATCTCCTGGGCCTCGGCCTTCGTCGCCATCCGCGGCGTCGGTGAATCGTTCGGTGCCGGCCCACTCGCTCTGGGCCGGCTGCTCATCGGATCGTGTGCACTCGGTGTGATCGTGTTGATCAGGAGACAGTGGGTCAAGCCGAACCGCACGCAGTGGTTACAGATCGCCAGCGTCGGCGTTTTCTGGTTCGGCGTCTACAACGTCGCCCTCAATGCCGCCGAGCAACGTGTCGACGCCGGAACGACGTCGATGATCATTCAGATCGGCCCTATCCTGGTGGCCCTGTTCGCCGGTCTGCTTCTGGGCGAGGGCTTTCCGAAGTGGTTGGTGATCGGTGCCGGTATCGCGTTCGCCGGTGCCGTCATGGTCGGCGTCGTCACCGCCGTCACCACCACCTCGACCACCAGGACGGACGCCGACTTCCTCGGCATCGCACTGTGTCTGGTATCCGCAGTGACCTATGCCATCGGAGTGCTCAGCCAGAAGCCGGTACTGCGCACGATCCCCGGCTTGCAGGTCACCTGGATGGCCTGCACCATCGGGGCGGTCTGCACGCTTCCTTTCGCGCCTGCTCTGCTCGACGACCTGTCGACCGCCTCGGCCGGAGCCACCGGCGGATTGGTCTATCTCGGCCTGGTTCCCACTGCACTGGCGTTCAGCACCTGGGCCTATGCGTTGACGCGCATGAACGCAGGCAAGCTCGGCATCACCACGTATGCGGTTCCGCCGATCACCATCACTCTGGCCTGGTTGTTGCTGGGCGAGATACCGCACATTCTCGCCGTCGTCGGCGGTGTCATCTGCCTCGTCGGAGTCGGATTGTCCCGCAAGCGTTGAGGTCTTACAGGGCCTTGAACCGAGCGATAGCAACCTCACGCTCGTGCTTGTGGTCGACGATCGCATCCACGTACTCCTTGGGTCGGCCGAACTTCAACGTGTGCACGGCTTTTCCCTCCTCGCCGCGGAGCTCCGGCACCCAGCGCCGTACGTAATCGCCCGTCGGATCGAATTTCTCACCTTGGGTGATCGGATTGAACACCCGAAAGTACGGCGAGGCGTCCGTACCGGTGCCGGCTGTCCACTGCCAACCGTGTTGGTTGTTGGCCAGATCGCCGTCGACGAGATGCTGCATGAAATAGCGGGCACCTCGCCACCACGGCAGGTGCAGGTCTTTGACGAGGAACGACGCGACGATCATCCGCACCCGGTTGTGCATCCACTTCTCCGAGTTCAATTGCCGCATACCGGCATCGACGATCGGGAAACCGGTTTCGCCCTTGCACCAGGCCTCGAACAGCTCGTCGGCGTGCTTGCCCGAGTCCAGTTCGATCTTGTCGAACTTCTTGACGTAGTTCTCCCGCGCACTGTCGGGGCGCTGAAACAGGATGTCGGCGTAGAAGTCTCGCCAGCAGATCTGCCTCCGATACGCAGCGGCACCCTCGTTGCGGAGCTTGCCCAGGTCGGCCAGCATGGTTCGCGGATGAATGGTGCCGTACTTCAGATGCACCGACATCCGGCTCGTCGAATCCAGGTCTGGGCGGTTGCGTTCGTCGTCGTACTTCGAGACGTCGTCGAGAAAATCCTTCCACTGCGCCAGTGCGGCCTTCTCCCCTGCATCGGCGTCGGAGGTTTCCGTCTCGCTCGGAATCTTTGCCCGTTTCACGCCTTTCACGTCGTCGGGGTCGATCCACTTCACGGTTTTCGCAGACGTATCGGCCGGTCCGCGCCAACCGTGTTCCATCCACTGCCGTGAGTACGGCGTGAACACCTTGTACGGCTCACCGTCGTCCTTGGTGATTCGTCCGGGCGCAACGGCATACGGCGAACCGGTCTCGACCAGCGTCACCTTCTCGCCGACGCGCTGGTCCCGCTCCCGGCCGTACGGACCGTAATCGGCGCTGATGTGGACCTCGTCGGCGTCGATCGCCTTCGCCACCTTCGGCACCACCGTCTCGGGGTCGCCGTGCACCACCATCAGTCTGCCGTCGAGCTGCTCGTTCAGTGCCTCGAGCGACCGGAACAGGAAGTCCTTGCGCGGACCGCCCGAGGGCTTCAGCAAACGGTCGTCCAGTACGAACAGCCCCAGTACCGGATCCCCGGACTCGGCGGCGGCGGTGAGTGTGGGCAGATCCCCCACTCGGAGATCACGGCGAAACCAAACGAGCGACATGCCGACAGTCTTACCCACCCCGGCTCCGAGCAACCCCCATCACCGTTCGGGGATTCTCAGAGAATCGCCAATCCAGGCTCACCGCCGCCGCAACATCGGCCCCTACCTTGGGAAATACGCCGATCAGCCGCGAGCAGAGGAGAGAACATCATGACGAACATCCGCCCCTTCCCCGGTGCCCTCTCCCTCGTCGAGAGCACCTGCACGTTCGAGAAGTACTACGAGCAGCTCTACGCCAAAGCGCCTGCTCTCGCCTGGACGCTCGACGCCGATACCGATCGCCGCACGGCCCTCGAAGAATTCTTCGCCAAGACGCCCGAGGAGCGGCGTACCACCGTCGACAGCTGGGTTGCCTAGCATTGGGAGGTGACCGAATCGCCGAGCACCCCCGCCACCGTCCTCGTCGTCGACGATGACACCGATGTGTTGTCGTCGCTGCAGCGCGGCCTGCGTCTGTCCGGCTTCACTGTCATCACGGCGTCGGACGGTGCCGAGGCGCTCGGCGTGGTGTCGCGTACCTCGCCCGACGCGATCGTGCTGGACATCAACATGCCGGTGCTCGACGGCGCAAGCGTCGTGACTGCGTTGCGCGCCATGGGGAACGACATTCCGATCTGTGTTCTCAGTGCCCGCAGCTCCGTGGACGATCGCATCGCCGGTCTCGAATCCGGTGCCGACGACTACCTCACCAAACCGTTCGTGCTCGCCGAGCTGGTTGCCCGCATCAGGGCCATGCTTCGACGGCGCGGCACCAGTCCGGTCATTCCCGCAGCCGATCCTGGCATCCCCAATTCGGCTGTCGCCGTGGGCACTTTGGTCGTCGACATCGCGGGGTACCGAGTGCACCGCGGCGGTGCCGACATCGATCTCACCAAGCGTGAGTTCGAGTTGCTGGCCATTCTTGCTCGCAACAAGGGCGTCGTACTGACGCGCGAGCGACTCCTCGAATTGGTCTGGGGATACGACTTCGTCGCCGACACCAACGTCGTCGACGTGTTCGTCGGCTATCTGCGCCGCAAACTCGAGAGCGACGGCTCGCCGCGCATCCTGCACACCGTCCGCGGTGTGGGCTTCGTCGTGCGGGAGTCGGTATGAGCTTCTCGCTCCGCGCCCGGGTCGCGGCGGCGACGGCTCTCGGTGCCACCCTCGTCGTGGCGGCCCTGGCCGTGGTGACCTCGGTGGCCATTTCGCGCAACAACGTCAATCAGCTCGACGAGCGTCTGACGACGGCGTCACAGGTGCTGGTCCCGAACTCGTCGACGTTGGAAGCCTTCATCGATCAGTTGTCCGGAGCGTTCGCTGTCACCATTCGCAGCGGGGACATCGTCGTCGCCTCGACACCGACGCGGTTGCCCGCCCTCGACACCGGTTCTCAGACAGTGGATGTGGACGGTCAGCGGTTTCGGGTCTACACCGCGACCTCGACCGTGGTCTCGTCCGTGTCGATCTCCATCGGTGTCCCGGCCATCGAGGCGCAGCAGGTGACCGACGAGCAACAGAAGCAAGTGATCCTGCTGGGATTGGCGGCGGTTGCCGTGTCGACGGGCTTGGGTTGGTTGTTCGGGGGACGTGCCGTCAGACCGCTGGTGACGCTGACGCGGCAGGTCAGCGCTCAACCTCCGTCGGCGCCGCAGACCCGAACCGGAGTCACCGAGGCAGACGAGCTCGCTGTGGCGATCGGCGGCATGCTCACCCGGCTGAACGAGGCACAGGAACGCACCAACGCCGCCCTGGACACTGCGCGCGATTTCGCGGCAGTGTCTGCCCACGAACTGCGGACGCCGTTGACCGCGATGCGCACCGACATAGAAGTACTACGCACCCTCGACCTCGAGCGCGCGCAACAACAGGAGATTCTGACCGACCTCGAACGCACCCAGGGACGCGTCGAGACGACCTTGACGGCGCTCGAACGACTGGCATCGGGCGAGCTGTCCAGCGAGGGCGACCGGGTCGAGACCGACATCATCGACATCTGCGACGTCGCCGCA
The DNA here is from genome assembly GCF_030056855.1 of Rhodococcus sp. IEGM 1354. Classification (NCBI taxonomy): domain Bacteria; kingdom Bacillati; phylum Actinomycetota; class Actinomycetes; order Mycobacteriales; family Nocardiaceae; genus Rhodococcus; species Rhodococcus sp. IEGM 1354. Next base: position 329,448 of record NZ_JASHKT010000003.1, on the reverse strand, counting down.
CAGGATGCGCAGCGTCAGCACCCGGGCCTGGACGTTCGCGTCGAGTCGGAACCGGAGTGCGAGATCACGATTCGCGCGCTACCCACCGGAGTCCGACTCGCGGTGGACAACGCGATCGGCAACGCCGTCCGACACGGCGGGGCAAGCACCGTCGTCATTCGCGTCGAACGCGCGGACGCGCTCGTCCGAATTCTGATCGACGACAACGGATCCGGCGTTCCCATGGACGAACGCGAATCGGTGTTCGGACGGTTCGAGCGCGGAGCCGGAGCCGCGAAAGGCGGCTCCGGCCTCGGTCTCGCACTGGTGGCACAGCAAGCCGAATTGCACGGTGGCCGTGCATATTTGGCAGACAGCCCCCTCGGGGGTGCCCGATTGGTGCTCGAGTTACAGGACCGCTGACGAGAGATCTGCTACTTGACGTCGAGCAGATCGATGACGAAAACGAGAGTCTTGCCGGACAGGCGGTGACCTGCACCGGCGGGGCCGTAGGCGAGCTCCGGCGGGATGGTGAGCTGGCGGCGTCCGCCGACCTTCATCCCGGGGATACCGTCCTGCCAGCCCTGAATGAGGCCTCGGAGCGGGAACTGAATGGACTCGCCGCGGTTCCACGAGGAGTCGAATTCTTCGCCGGTGTCGAACTCGACGCCGACGTAGTGCACCTCCACATTTCCGCCCGGTACTGCCTCTGCGCCGTCACCTTCGACGAGGTCGACCGTCACCAGATCCAACGGTGCCGGTCCGGCTTGAAATTCGATCACTGGCTTCGTCACTGAAGTCTCCTGCGGTTGTGCCGGCCCCGGACGCCGACTGTCTTGCTGTGGGCATATAGCAGTTCGACTCTACGTCGTAGACGGGTGCAACCGAAGGCTGGCACCCGAACAGTCGCCGTTCCTGCTGGTCACAGCGCCACAGGGCGAGGGCATACGATGGAGCCATGAGTGAGACGATCCGCGTCAGCCTCGCCCAGATCACCAGTGGCGAAAACCCGAGCGCAAACCTGAACCTGATCGAGACCCACACCCGCGCCGCGGCACACGCGGGCTCGGACCTCGTCGTGTTCCCGGAGGCGATGATGCGCTGCTTCGGCGGACCCATCCGGAAGTTCGCGGAGCCACTCGACGGCGAATGGGCACAGACCGTTCGTCGAATCGCGTCCGATGCCGGCATCACCGTCGTCGCCGGCATGTTCACTCCCGCGCCCGACGACAGAGTGACCAACACACTGCTCGTCACCGGCCCGGGTATCGAGGCGAGCTACGACAAAATCCACCTGTTCGACGCGTTCGGATTTGCCGAATCCGACACCGTCGCACCGGGTTCGGACCCACTTGTGGCGGATATCGCCGGAGTTCGGGTGGGCTTCGCGACCTGCTACGACATTCGCTTCCCTGCCCTGTTCCAGAAACTCGGCGATCTCGGTGCCGAACTCGTCGTGGTACCCGCGTCCTGGGGATCGGGTGACGGCAAAGTGGAGCAGTGGACCCTGCTCGCCCGCGCACGTGCCCTGGACTCGACCACGTTCATCGCGGCCTGCGATCAGGCCGAACCCGGTGCCGCCGAAGGCAATGCCCCGTTGGGCCTCGGCCACAGTATCGTCTGCTCCCCCACCGGCGAGATCCTAGGCCAACTCGACGCGACACCCGGGATGCTGACGATCGACATCCATACCGAGTTGGTCGACGCCGTGCGCAAGAACCTGCCAGTACTGAAGAACCGCAAGCACTTCGACGCCTGACGGTGCCGCGAACTCGAAGTTATGGACGAATTCTGGCCCAAATCCGTCCCTAACCTCGAACTCGGCGCGCGAACGCACCCGTCACGCAGCGAGATCGCAGTTATGCAGCCAAGAATGGCCATATCGCCCGCGTAAGTGCGAACTCGACGTAAACGACAACGCCGCCGAACCCTGGTGGGCGCGGCGGCGTTGTTGTGCAACAGCTAGCGGGAGCTGACGTCCTGGTAGTCGCGCTCGGTGTAGCCGGTGTAGATCTGGCGCGGGCGGCCGATCTTGCCGGTGGTGTCCTCGTTCTGCTCGCGCCAGTGCGCGATCCAGCCCGGGAGACGGCCCATCGCGAACAAGACCGTGAACATGCGCGGCGGGAAGCCCATCGCGCGGTAGATCAGGCCGGTGTAGAAGTCCACGTTGGGGTACAGCTTGCGCTCGACGAAGTAGTCGTCGGTCAGCGCGGTCTCTTCGAGCTTGAGTGCGATCTCGAGCAGCTCGTCGCCGTTGCCCAGCTTGCCCAGGATCGTGTGTGCGGTTTCCTTGACCAGCGTCGCGCGCGGATCGAAGTTCTTGTACACCCGGTGTCCGAAGCCCATGAGCTTGACGCCGTCTTCCTTGTTCTTCACCCGACGCAGGAAGTCCGTGGCGTCGCCGCCCTCGGCCTTGATCTTGTCGAGCATCTCGAGCACGGCCTGGTTGGCACCGCCGTGCAGCGGGCCCCACAGCGCGTTGATGCCGCCGGAGATAGAGGTGAAGAGGTTGGCCTGCGAGGATCCGACGAGGCGGACCGTCGACGTGGAGCAGTTCTGCTCGTGGTCGGCGTGCAGGATGAGCAGCATGTCGAGTGCTTTGACGATCTCGGGATCGACCTCGTACGGCTCGGCGGGAAAGCCGAACGTCATGCGCAGGAAGTTCTCGACCAGGCTCTTCGAGTTGTCCGGGTACAGGAACGGCTGACCGACCGACTTCTTGTAGGCGTACGCCGCGATGGTGGGCAGCTTGGCCAGCAGACGGATCGTGGAGAGCTCGACCTGCTCGGGATCGTTCGGCTCGAGCGAATCCTGGTAGTACGCCGACAGTGCGTTGACCGCGCTCGACAGCACCGGCATCGGGTGGGCGTTGCGCGGGAAGCCGTCGAAGAAACGCTTGAGGTCCTCGTGCAGCAACGTGTGGCGACGGATGCGGTCGGTGAACGTCTCGAGCTCGTCCTCGGACGGCAGCTCCCCGTAGATCAACAGGTAGCTGACCTCGATGAACGACGACTTGCCCGCAAGCTGTTCGATCGGGTAACCGCGGTAGCGCAGGATCCCCGCGTCACCGTCGATGTACGTGATGGCCGACTTGGTGGACGCGGTGTTGACGAACCCGCCGTCCAGCGTCGTGTAGCCGGTGGTCGCCAGCAGCTTTCCCAGCTCGATACCGTTGTTGCCTTCACTGGCCTCGGCAATCGACATGGAATATTCGCCACCGGGGTAGGTGAGGGTGGCTTTGGCATCATTCTCAGCGGGCACGAATGGTCCCTCTCGAACTCGTGTAACGGACACGTACTTAAAACGGACAGTTCTTACGTCGCTAGTGAAACTAGTCTCTCGGTGCCTCGGACGCCCAGGGAGGGTCGGCACCGGGTCGTGAAACCGTGATCGCGGCTGCCTTGGCAGCGAACGAAAGAGCTTGCCGCCAATCCTCCCCGGTCATCTCCTGTACCGCTTTCGATGTGATGATGGTCTCTTTTTCCAGGTAGCTCAACAGTGCGCCGTGCACGGTGTCACCAGCGCCGATCGTGTCGACCACGTCGACGGCGACGCCCGGTACCGACACCTCCTCGGCTGCTGTCACGCCCGTGGCCTTCGTCTTCCCGGACGCGGTGAACACCGAGATACCGTCCCCGCCGCGGGTCATCACCACCGCAGTCACCCCGGCCGCGAGCCAGTCGTCGACGGTGGTGCCCTGAGTCCCCTGTCCCAGCCAGTGCGAGTCGTCCTCGGACACCTTGAGAATGTCGATGCTCGGCAACCACGAGCGAAAACGATCGCGGAACCCGTCGGCGGTGATGTCGCCGCTGGTGCTGTCGATGGCGGCCGGGCGGATGTTGGGGTCGAGCATCGTCAGCTTGCCCGCGGCCCGAGCTCGATGCAGCAGTTCGGCGTACACCGACGCGCCGGGCTCGTACAGCAGCGACAACGTGCCGAAGGACAGGACACTGATCTCGTCGGGCAGATCACCGGGGTCGGCGACGAGTCGATCGGCCGTGCCGTCGGCGTAGAACGAGTACTCGGCGCTGCCGTCTTCTGCGAGAGTCGTCATCGCCAACGTCGTCGGCTCGTCACCACGCTGCACCCACGAGATGTCGACACCTGCATCGCGCAGACTCGCCAGGATCTGCTCCCCGAACGAGTCACGGGAGATGCGGGAGAGATACGCAACCGGCGACCCCAACCGACCGATCGAGATAGCGACGTTGAACGGCCCGCCGCCGAGTTTCGGTGAGAGCAGCGGCCCCTCGTGCACCGGCACCAGATCCACCAATGCTTCGCCGCACACCAGAATCGTCACTTCTCGTACTCCATTCCCCAGCTGCCGGACCAGGTTTGCCCCGGGTCGAGCACGATCAGATCCATCGAAGAATTCAAGGCGTCGGGCGGACACGTCATCGGTTCGATCGCCAACGCACGTCCCCGGTCCGGGTACGCCTGGTCGTTGGCGGGATCGGCGGTGAACACCTGCACCCAACCGAAGCTGCTGTCGGTCCACAGCACCGTCGCAGTGCCGTCGGGGCCACGCAGTGTGTGCTTCGCACGGCCGTCGCCGTCGGGCACCGAGGCACTGAACGGAGTGTCGAGCTGCACGCCCTCGAGGTTCCGAGGCTGCCGAAAGTCGTACTCGGTATCGGCCGTCGGCACCGAAAGCCCCACGGGCAGATTGCGTACCGGATCGAGCGGCAGCCGCGTACCCGCGGAGAGTTCGAGCGTGCATTCGTCGAGGGGTACGTCCCCCACCCGCACGTACGTATGGAATCCCATTCCGTACGGCGCAGCCGATTCGCCCGTGTTCGTCGCCGACGCGGTCACCGTCAGACCGTCGTCGGACAGCTCGTGTGACACGGTCAATCGCAAAGAGAACGGCCAGCCCTCGTGCGTACCGATGTCCACACTCTGCTCGACGCGAGACTCGGTGTGCTCGCCGAGAGTCCACTCCACCCGTCGGACGAACCCGTGGCTCGCGTTGTTGCGGGCCGGTTCGGTGATCTCCAACCGATGTTCGACGCCCTCGAACGTGAACGTTCCGTCGGCCGTCCGATTCGGCCACGGGGCCAACACCAGTCCGGCCGAGAGCGGCGGCTTGGTGCCTGCCTCCCACGTTTCGGTGAGCGGTGAGCCGTCGTACTCGAGGACCCGCAGGCCCGCTCCGACAGCAGCGACGTCGGCGCGATACTTGCCGCTCGTCACCGAATACGTCTGCGCCTCAGCTGTGGGAGCCATGCGAGCCATTGTCCACGACGGTGTCGTCCACCGTCTTGCTACCGACGATTGCGCCGACTCGGTAGCGAATGAACGCCGGTAGCGCGAGAGCCGCGATCGAGACACCGATGACGACCAGCACACCACCTCCGGCGGCGGCCGCGGCCGTCCCCACCGAGGCCGCTGCCGCGCCGTGCAGAACATCGCCGATCCGCGGGCCTCCCGCGACGACGACGATGAAGACACCTTGCAGTCGGCCGCGCATCTCATCGGTCGCCACCGTCTGCAGCATCGTGCTGCGGAACGCCGCCGAGATCATGTCGGCACCACCACCGAGCGCCAGAAACGCCAGTGCGAACCACAGGGCAACGGTCGTCGCTCCGTCGGTCGCCGCACCGACGGCGAGCCCGAATCCGATCATCGCCACGCCCCAGACGACGATGCAGATCAACACCGCCAGGCCTTGACGCTGCACGCGCGGTAGCCAACCGGAGAACACTCCACCGAGCACCGCTCCCGCGGACATCGCCGCGAACAGCATGCCGAGCACCGGCCCACCCGAGGCCGGGTCCCCGAAACTGTCGTGGGCGATCTGCGGGAACAGCGCCCGAGGCATCCCGAACACCATGGCGATGATGTCGACGACGAACGACGCCAGCAGCACCTTCTGGGTCGCGAGATACGCGAAACCCTCGAACACCGAACGTAATCCGGCGCGTTGACCGGACTTGGCCGGCGGAATGCCCGGCAGCCTGATCACCGCCCACAGCGTGGCGAACAGTGCGATGGTGTCGATCAGGTAGAGCGTCTCCAGTCCGATGTAGTAGATGAGGATGCCGGCACTGAGCGGGCCGGCGATGGCACCGAAGTTCATCACCGTCATGTTCAGTGAGTTCGCGGCGGGCAACTGCGCAGCCGGCAGGATTCGCGGCAGCACCGCACTGCGGGTCGGCTGATTGACGGCGAAGAAGGCCTGCTGAATTGCCAACAGCACCAACACGATCCACACGTTGTTCAGTTGCAGGAACGCCTGCAACCAGAACAGTGCCGATGTTCCGATCAGGCCGAAGGTGGTGATCATCAACAAAGTTCGGCGGTCCATCACGTCGGCGAGCGCCCCACCCCACAGCCCGAACACGATGAGGGGCACCAGAGCGAACACGCCCGTCAAGCCGACGTAGGCCGAGCTCAGGGTGATCTGATAGACCTGTTGCGGCACAGCAACGATCGACAACTGCGCGCCGATGACGGTGACGATGTTCGCCAACCACAGGCGGCGATATGCGGGAGTCTTCAGCGGGGTCGTGTCGGCCAGGATGCCGCGCAGCCCGCTCACGGTTGCAGTCGCTCGATCACACCGCTCGCCGGCATCACTCGAATTCTGTTGTGCATCCGGCTCGTTCGACCCTGCCAGAATTCGACGATCTCCGGTTCGACGCGGACGCCGCCCCAATTCGGCGGTACCGGCACCTCGCGCCCGTCGAACGTCGCGGTGACCTCGGCCAGTTGCGCGGCGAGAGCGTCGCGAGACACGACGGTTCGCGATTGCTCGGACGCCCATGCGCCCAGCTGTGAGCCGCGCGGTCGCGTCCGCCAGTACGCCTCGGTGGTGTCTCGATCGACTCTGGTGACCGGTCCGCGGACGGTGAGCTGACGGGCGATGCCGATCCACGGAAAGGTGATGGACGCGTACGGCGTCGACGCCAATGCGCGGCCCTTGTCCGAGTCGTAGTTGGTGTAGAACACCACGCCCTCCGCATCGAGGTCCTTGCACAGGACGGTGCGGGTCGCGGGTCTACCGGCAGCGTCGACCGTGCCGAGCACGATCGCGTTGGGCTCGGGCAGATTCGCCGCAACGGCGTCCGAGAGCCACTGTCGGGCCAGTGGCAACCAGCCGTCGTTCAGGGCGTCGACGTCGAGATCCTTGGGCTCGCCGTAGTCCACTCGCATGGTGGCCAGGCGCTGTTCGTCTGCAGACACGAACCCAGACGCTACTCCCGCGTAAAAGCTCGCTATGGTTTCCGCAAGCACGCCCGGATGTGGCGCAGAGCCGGGCGCAGTCGCGACGAGGGAGTCCACAGACCATGGCTGTTCAACACGTTCCCGAAGATTTCGTTCCCGGTCTCGAAGGTGTGGTCGCCTTCACCTCCGACATCGCCGAACCCGACAAGGACGGCGGCGCACTGCGTTACCGCGGAGTCGACATCGAGGAACTGGTTGCACAGGGCGTCACCTTCGGTGATGTGTGGGCACTGTTGGTCGACGGCGAATTCGGCCGTGGTCTCCCGCCGGCCGAACCGTTCCCCCTGCCCATCCACACCGGCGACGTCCGCGTCGACGTCCAGGCAGGCCTGGCGATGCTCGCTCCCATCTGGGGGTATCAGCCGGTACTCGACATCGACGACAGCACCGCCCGCGACAACCTGGCCCGCGCCTCGGTGATGGCGCTGTCGTACGTCGCGCAGTCCGCTCGCGGGATCTACCAGCCCGCAGTGCCCCAGAGCCGCATCGATCAGGCGGCCACCGTGACCGAGCGATTCATGGTCCGCTGGAAGGGCGAGCCCGACCCCGCCCACGTCGCCGCCATCGACGCCTACTGGGTGTCGGCCGCCGAACACGGCATGAACGCATCGACGTTCACCGCCCGCGTCATCGCCTCGACCGGGGCCGACGTCGCAGCATGTCTCTCCGGTGCCATCGGCGCGATGTCCGGTCCGCTGCACGGCGGCGCGCCGGCCCGCGTGCTGCCCATGATCGAAGAGGTCGAGAAGACCGGCGACGCCCGCGCGCTGATCACCGGGATCCTGGACCGCAAAGAGAAGCTCATGGGCTTCGGGCACCGCGTCTACCGCGCCGAGGACCCTCGCGCTCGTGTTCTGCGCGCCACCGCCAAGAGACTGAACGCTCCGCGCTACGAGGTTGCTGCCGCGCTCGAACAGGCCGCGTTGACGGAACTGCGCGAACGCCGCCCCGATCGTGCCATCGAGACCAACGTCGAGTTCTGGGCCGCCGTGATCCTCGACTTCGCCGAGGTGCCCGCGCACATGATGCCCGCGATGTTCACCTGCGGACGCACCGCAGGCTGGTGCGCTCACATTCTCGAGCAGAAGCGCCTGGGCAAGTTGGTGCGCCCCGCCGCCCTCTACACCGGCCCCGAACCCCGCACCCCCGACTCCGTCGACGGCTGGGAGCTGATCCGGTAGTCGAAGCCATGGCACTGGCCGACTACCCTGTGGGTGCCATATTCCATCGACGCTAGGACGCGCTACTCCATGGCCGATTTGCCGATCATTCCCGCCGATCTTCTTCCCGCCGACGGACGCTTCGGTTGCGGCCCGTCCAAGGTTCGCCCCGAGCAGCTGCAGTCCCTGGTCGACGTCGGTGCGTCCGTGTTCGGAACCAGCCACCGCCAGAAGCCCGTCAAGGACGTCGTCGGACGCGTGCGCAGTGGCCTGAAAGACCTGTTCTCGTTGCCCGAGGGCTACGAGGTCGTGCTCGGCAACGGTGGTACCACCGCGTTCTGGGATGCCGCTGCGTTCGGCCTCATCCGGGAGAAGTCGCTGCATCTGACCAACGGCGAGTTCAGCTCGAAGTTCGCCTCGGTGGCCAAGAACAACCCCTTCATCGGCGATCCGATCGTCGTCAAGGCCGAGCCGGGCAGTGCACCCGAGCCCACCTCCGACCCGTCCGTCGACCTCATCGGTTGGGCCCACAACGAGACGTCCACAGGCGTGGCCATCCCGGTCAGCCGTCCGGCCGGCTCGGAGAACGCCCTCGTCGCAATCGACGCCACCTCCGGTGCCGGCGGTCTGCCGGTGAACGTCGCCGATTCCGACGTCTACTACTTCGCTCCGCAGAAGTGCTTCGCCGCCGACGGTGGACTGTGGGTCGCGCTGATGAGCCCGGCCGCGCTCGCCCGCGTCGACGAGATCGCCTCCAGTGGCCGTTGGGTTCCGGACTTCCTGTCGTTGCCGATCGCCGTCGACAACAGCAGCAAGGACCAGACGTACAACACCCCGGCCGTGGCAACGCTTCTGCTCTTCGCAGACCAGATCGAATGGCTCAACGGCAACGGCGGCCTGGATTGGGCCACGAAGCGGACCGCGGACTCGTCCTCACGCCTGTACGACTGGGCCGAGAAGAGTGAATTCGCAACGCCGTTCGTGACCAACCCGGATCACCGCAGCCAGGTCGTCGGCACGATCGACTTCGACGAGAAGGTCGACGCGGCCCAGGTCGCCAAGATCCTGCGCGCCAACGGCGTCGTCGACACCGAGCCGTACCGCAAGCTCGGCCGCAACCAGCTGCGTGTCGGTATGTTCCCCGCCATCGAGCCGGACGACATCACCGCACTGACCAAGAGCATCGACTGGGTCGTGTCCACGCTGAGCTAGTCGGCAGCCAACTCACAGCTACAGCGCTCCCTCCGAGGCCTACACTTGCTATCAATTACGCAAGCGTAACGACTTCGGAGGGAGCGTTCGTATGTCCAGGCTCCTCTCCGTTGTTCTACGACTGCGGGTGACGCTCGTGTACTGCCTGCTCACCGCCGCAGGAACCGTCACTCTCGGGCAGATCGGGCCGCACGATCGTTGGCATGTGCTGCACGCCGCGAGCACCAACCTGCACAATCTCACCGACGGTCATCTCGCCACGCTCGTCACCAGTGCCTTCCTCACCGAAGGCCGGCCCGATTGGTGGTGGCTCGCCTCGGTCGCGATCCTGTTCGCCGTCGCCGAATGGGTCTCGGGATGGCGCCGGTTTCTACTCACGTTCTGTGCCGGGCACATCGGCGCGACGGCACTGGTGGCAGTCGGGCTCTTCGTCGGCATTCACGTCGACTGGTTTGCCGACTCGCTGGCCGTGGCCGTCGACGTCGGGGTCAGTTATGCCGCGGCGGCGGTGGCGGGGTCGCTGATTCGATACCTGACGATGCCATGGCGCGCAGTGTGGGGCGCGTTGTGGATCGCCGTTGTCGCCGTCGGCGCGATCACGGATCCCTCGTTCACCGCTGCCGGCCACGCCTTGGCGCTGACCATCGGACTCGGACTCGGCGTGTTCTTTCTTCGTCGAGATTCAATGCCGTTGTCGCACAATCGGATCGGGTCGGCTTCGGCCGATCGGGTGCAACCGAGCGCGCAGCTGTCTACTCTCTGAGGAAGAAACCGACGCCGCCGCCGCGAGGCGTGTCGGACACCCGCCGAATACGGTAGGTGAACTAGGCTCGAATTCGACGGTATCGCGAGCCGGCGCGATGAGGAGGTCAAGGTGCGAGACTTACGTGTGGTGGGTCTCGAGGCCGACGGAAAGTTCGTCGTGTGCGCAGATCCCAAAACCGGCGACAGATTCCGGCTTCCAGCCGACGACAAACTCCGCGCAGCCTCACGCGGAGACATCGCTCGACTAGGACAGATTGAGATCGAAATGGACAGCTTGCTCCGGCCGAAGGAAATCCAGGCACGTATCCGCAGCGGCGCGACCATCGAACAGGTCGCCGCAGATTCCGGAATGGCCATCAGCCGAGTCGAGGTGTTCGCGCACCCCGTACTACTCGAGCGTTCGCAGGCAGCGTCGATGGCCCAGGCCGGACATCCGCTGCGGCACGACGGCCCGGCTGTGCAGACCCTGCTCGACATCGTCACCCTCGCCTTCCGCGCTCGCGGACACAACCTCGACGACGCGGCCTGGGATGCCTGGCGCGACGAGGACAACAAGTGGGTCGCCCAGCTGAAGTGGCAGGCAGGTCGCACCACCAACAAAGCGCACTGGCAGTTCTTGCCCGACGGTCACGGCGGCACCATCGCACCACTCGACGACACCGCACGCGAACTGATCGACCCGGACTTCGGACGTCAACTCCGCGGCCTGGCCCCGGTACGTGCTCTCACCTCCGCCGAAGATTCCGTCGACGAGACCTCGCAGCAGAGTTTCGACGAGTACTACGGCACCACCGCCGACAGCGAGATCGACGCCGAGACCATCGAGGTCGAGGTGGACGATGCGCCGACTCCCGAGCCCGAGCAGCCGCGCGAACCGGTGGCGAGGGAGCCCAGGCCCGCGCCCAAGCCTGCCGCCGGTCACACCAGCGGCAAGGACAAGCGTGGCAAGCCGGCCATGCCATCGTGGGAAGACGTCCTGCTCGGTGTGCGCAGCAGCGGTCACAACTGAGTTCTTCGTGTGACCGATGTGCCGCGCGATGTCGGAGTGCCGACACCCACACCGTAGGCTTCGATGGAAGTCACGGAGAGAGAGGTGCCGGTAGTGGGGGCCAAAGCATCAACGATCTGGTACGTGGACGCACCGGATCCCATATCGGTACTGCGACAAGCCACCACCTCCGACTGGAACGCCGCCAGTGCGCTCGTCGGACGGCTCTACCCCCATCTCACGGCCGTCCCCCTCGAACAGGGACCCATCTCGACCTCGGCGGGCGTGGACGACGATCACGTGTTCATCGGGTGTTACCCCGGCGTCACCGTCGTCTGCGGATCCAACCTGTCGGTGCCTACGCCGTCGACACTTCCCGAATCCGTCACCCGCCCTCTGGCCTCCGAGCACACCTATCTCGTTGCCTCGGACCCCGAGCATGCCTGGGGTGCGTTCGCCTACTGGGAGCGCGGTGAATTCCGACGCTCGTTCAGCGCCACCCCCGTCTACATCTACGAGGACGTGGGCCTGCCTCTGGTGTGGGAGCGTCCGTTCTGGGCCGGTGACCACCCGCTGATCTATCCGCCCGGAGTGATGCCGGATCCGCAGTCGTTGCCGTTCCACCCCCAGGAATTCGCCGAAGCCGCCAACGCCGAATGGCTCGGCTTCCGCTACACCGGTGCCCCGAGGCCCGGCGAGCTCGACCCGAATGCGCTGCCTGTCTGCGGTTTCACCATGTACGTGCCGGGGCAAGAACCGCAGCCCCAGAACGTTCCGGTCCAGAATGCACCCGCAGTGGACTCGGCCGAATCCGCACCGCGACCGAAGAAGCGCTGGTTCTCCCGCAAATAGTGGCTCGGGTGGGCTTCACTGCACGCAACGATCACCGGTCGACGGGATTCCGCCGATCGTCGCCGGTAGTGCGCAAACCTGCCCGCGGTCGGTGTCGTCTCAGAACACCAGGGCCGCCAGCGCAACGAAGCTCAGTACCGCCCCCGCGCTCGCCCCGTATACGGCCCAGCGCCACACCGGAACGCCGAGCCACCGCATGACCGTCGGGGCTGCGCCTGCCACGACGACGAGGTTGAGGCCGATCGCGAGCAGCGGATGAACCCTGGCCAATTCCAAGCCAAACGCCGTCAGTGCCACCGCGACGAGGATCGCCGAGATCACGGCAACCGGAACACCGGTCCAGCGGACGTCCGGATCCCTCACGTCAGACGCACCCGTTCGTAGAAGCCCATCGCCGCAGCCGTCGCGACATTGAGAGAATCGGTACCGGGAGCCATCGGAATCCGAGCGCGAACATCGGTGGCGCGCATGGCATGTTCGGTCAGGCCGGGACCCTCGGCACCGAGCAGCAACGCGACTTTCTCCCCCGTCATCGCCGTCGCCAGAGACACCGCCTTCGGGTTCGGCGTCAGCGAGATCAGCTGAAAGCCGTGTCGCCGCACGCGATCAAGGCCACGCGGCCACTCGGGCACCTTCGCGAACGGCACGCGAAGCACATGCCCCATCGATACCCGCACCGACCGTCGGTACAGCGGATCCGCGCAGGCGGCACCGAACAGCACCGCGTCCACCCCGAGGCCCGCCGCGTTGCGAAACATCGACCCGAGATTCTCGTGATCGTTGACGCCCTCCAGAATCGCCACCGTGCTCGCGCCGGCCAGCACCTCGTCCAGATCGAGGGCCGGCGGTCTGTTCGCCGCCGCCAACACGCCACGGTTGAGGTGGAAGCCGACGACCTCGGCCATCACCTCCGCCGACGTCCGATAGAACGGAACGTCCGAATCGGCGAGGTCCTCGCGCAACGCGTCGAGCCGTCGATCCACACCCAACAGGCTGATCATCGGAAAACGCGAGCTCAGCAGGCGCTGCGCGACAAGCACGCCCTCCGCGATCACCAACCCCTTGCCCTCGGGCAGATCGGGGCGCCTGTCCGAGGAATTGAGGTCGCGGAAGTCGTCGAGCCGGGAATCGGCGGGATCGTCGATGTCGATTACATGCACCACCTGCTCATCTTCTCACCCGGCATTTCTGGCAGTCCCTCGGCGAACCACCACACCGGTATGGAAAAGTTGTGAGCGATGACTACCGACGAATCGATCACCATCCGTACCGCCACCGACGACGACTGGGATGCCGTCGCGCTGCTCGACGCCCATGCGTTCGGCGAGCACCAGAACGCCGAGGACCTGGCCGAAACGCAGATCCTGACGAAGTCCGAGCACGTCTACCTGGCGTGGGACGGTGAGACTCCGGTCGGTGTGGCCATGCACTTCCCGATGTCGGTGACCGTTCCCGGCGGAGCTCAGGTCGAGGCATCGGGAGTGTCCTGGGTGTCCGTCGCGCCGACACATCGCCGACGCGGCATCCTGCGATCGATGTTCACCCAGCAGCATCGCGCCCTGAACGACGCCGGCGCACCGTTGTCCCTGCTGACGGCCAGCGAAGCGACGATCTACGGGCGCTTCGGGTACGGCCCGGTGACCGAGGAAATCAGCGTCTCGATCGACCGTCGATTCGCTCAGTTCCGGCAGGACGCTCCCCCGGCGACCGGGGTGCGCCTGATCGAATCGGCCGAGGCCACCGAACTGCTCCCCGATATCTACCACCGGTGGCAGCAGCAGACCGCGGGCGCGCAGCCGAAGCCGCCGATTCGGTGGGAACGATTCTTCGCTGATCGTGAGAATCGACGCGGCGGGCTGACCGCACTGTTCTTCGTCGTACATCCCGACGGATACGTCGCCTACCGACGCGGACGCAACCCGAGCCGGGTCGTGGTGGAGGAATTCATCGCGGTGACCGACGACGCCTACGCCGCGCTGTGGCAGATCCTCGTCGGTGTGGACCTGGTAGACACCATCGAGGTACGGCAGGCACGCGACGAGGCACTGCCGTTCCTGCTGACCAACAACCGGCTGCCGAAGGTCACCGCTCACCACGACGCTCTGTGGGCCCGGATCATGCATGTCGAGGCTGCCCTCGAGGCGCGCACCTATGCCCTCGACACATCACTGACCATCGCCGTCCGGGATCCCTTCCTCGACGCAGGCGGTACCTACTCGCTGACGGTCACCGACGGGCGGGGCACCTGCACCCGGGTGGAATCCGAGCCGGACATCGAGCTCGACATCGACGTGCTCGCCAGCATCTACTTCGGTACCCACCGGGCCCGATTGTTCGCCGCAGCAAACCGCCTCACCGCCCGAAACGAAGAATCGCTGCACGCGCTCGATCTGACCTTCGGTACGAACCGTCCCGCGGTCATGGGTTGGGGTTTCTGACGCGACTACCCCGCGAGACCGTGAGTGAAGGCGAAGTGAACGGCCTGCGCTCGATCTCGTAGTCGGGCTTTGGCGAACAGATGGTTGATGTGTGTCTTGACCGTCGCCTCGCTGACGAACATCTGCTGGGCGATCTCGCGGTTCGACAGACCGGCCGCGATCGCGCGTAGGACCTCGACCTCACGCGGAGTCAGACCAGCAGGAATTTCCGGCGGACGGGAGTGCTCGACGGCTCCGAGCAGGCGCGCCTGTACCTCCGGATTCAGTACGGACTGCCCGGCTGCCGCCGCCCGCAATGCCGCCGCTATCTCGACCCGTCCGGCGTCCTTGGTGAGATAGCCGCGTGCGCCCGCACCGAGCGCATCGAGTATGGAGCGTTCGTCGGAGAAGGTCGTCAACACCACCACGGGTAGGTCGGGGAAGAGCCCCTTCAATATTCGGGTCGCCTCGATCCCGTCGGTACCCGGCATCCGCAGGTCCATCAGCACGACATCGAGGGATTCGGTACTCATCGCGGCCTGCACTTCGGCGACCGCGCTGTCGCCGTCCGTCGCGGTCGAGACGACGGTGATGTCGTCGATCAGATCGAGCATCGTCGCCAGCGCCTCGCGCACCGACGCCTGATCGTCGGCGATCACTATCCGAATGCTCATACCCTCACCTTCGTGTTGTCTTCAGTGTGGTTGCGGCACAGCAACTGTGGCACGGACCGTCCAACCCCGCCCGTCCGGACCCGCCGCAACCGACCCGCCGACCAGTGCGGCGCGCTCGCGCATGCCGACCAAACCCATTCCGGTACTGTCGACCGGTTTCGGCGGCGACTGGGCCGGGCCGTTGGTCACGAAGAGCTCCACTCGTTCGGCCGCGAAGCGAAGCACTACGTCGACTGCCGCTCCGGGAGCATGAGTACGGGCATTGGTCAACGCCTCCTGCGCGCACCGAACCAGGAACTGCGACTGCGGCGTATCGAGATCGACAGCCTCGCCCTCGACCCGGAAGTTCCCGTCCGCGTCCACCAGAGCGGCCATCGTCGGCACCAGGGGCAGCACATCCTGACGCAAAGTCTGAACGGCCCTGCGGGTTTCGGTGAGGCCCTCGCGAACGAGGCTCTGCGCCTTGCCCACCGCGGCTCTGGCCTCGTCGGCGCGACCGGCGTCGAGCAACGCGTCGGCGACTTCGAGCTGCATGTTGACCCCGGACAGCGAGTGCGCGAGAACGTCGTGAATGTCGCGCGCGATGCGGGCTCGCTCGGCCAGGGCATGCTCGCGCAATTCGGCGTCGGTGGCGCGCCGGGCATTGCGCAGTGCGTCCAGACGACTGCGTCGTGAATACCCGATCAGCACCGGCCAACCAGCGAAAAGACCTGCGGCCCAAGGCCATCCGTCGACACCGTGGTGATCGGCGATCCACAGCGCGCACGCGCACGCCACGCTGAGCGACACCGCATACGGAAACGCAATCGACGGCTTGAACCGCCACCCGGCATGTCCGGCGAACAGGAACGGAAACGCTGCTGCGACTCCGGTTCCGCCCAGAGGGAGAATCGCGGCGGAGGCGACCAGTGCGATGCCGGACCCGGCGAGCGAGAGCCGGAGACCGGTCGACCGTCGCGACACCGTCGAGGCCGCCAGTACGAGACTGTTGAGGACGAGCAGCGTGAGCACCAGCGGATCGTGCAGATCCGACGTCGCGAACGCCGCCACGACGACGACGGCCGTGACATACGGCCGACTCGACAGCCGGAAGCTGTCGAGTGCGGGTAACCGTACGTCCGGCGTGGGTGCCGACGTCACCGAATCTTCGCCCGTCCTTCGCGAACCCGACTGTGCATGTCGGCCAGCGTAGGCGACAACGTGTGGTTGCCGGACTTGTCGGCTCGCCACACGATGGTGGCCTCGGAATGCATGGCTCGGTAGAGCACGACGACCGACTCGGCGAGGAATCCGACCCCCACGGCCAACATGGTGGCCTGCCCGGCGACCGACGCTGCTGCCGGATCCACGACATTCTCCACCGGCACGAGGAGGAGGCGCACCGCGATCGCGGCCACCCACAGGCCGACCGACGCGAACGAGTAACGCATCCATGCCGCTCCGTCCCGCTCGGCGATCCGGACGGTGTAGCCACGGACCACCCCGAACACGGCTCCGACGACACAGCCGAGGAGCAAGAACCCGATCGCCATGGGCGACAGGTCCGTCGAATTCAGTGATGCCAACCCGACAAGGGCGAGAATCGCCGGCAGCACCAGCATGCGCCGGGCCTCCATGAGCTGGCCGGTCATGCGCCGCACCAGCAGGTATCCGACCAGAAGGACTATGAGAGCAATCGTTGCAATGTTCATGGCAGCAACGCTATGGAGATCGAGGTGGGGGCACATCGACCCACGGGTGGAGATCGGGTGGAGACACGCGCGCATGACGTTTGTCATGGCTGGACCGTGACGGTGTCACTTCAGGTCATGATGCGCTGCACTGTTTTCGGTGGTGTCGACTGAGCAAACTCGTAGTCATGAAGCAACCAGACGAAGGAAATCTGTTCACCGATCTGATGGAGCTCGGACCGGCTCCGACGATGGCACGTGAGATCGTCGTCATCATCATCAGTCTCGCGATCATCGCCGTGTTGTTCGCGATTGTCGGGCCGTCCGTTCCGGCGTTCGTCGCACTCGGCGTCATCGTCGCCTTCATGGGCGTGCGATTCGTCATCGGACTTCGCCACTGGGAGAAGCGCTCATGACCATCATCGACGTCGACGGGATGACGCGCCGTTACGGATCGGGCAAGAACGCGTACGAGGCCGTCCAGGCTCTCGATCTGCATATCGCGGAGGGTGAGCTGTTCGGATTGCTGGGCACCAACGGTGCGGGCAAGACATCCACTCTCGAAGTGATTCAGGGCCTGTCGCGCCCCAGCAAGGGCACGGTGCGGATCATGGGATTGGATCCGGTGGCCGATCGCCGTAAGGTCCGGCCGGCTCTGGGAATCATGCTGCAGAAGGGCGGCCTGCCTCAGGATCTGACCACCGCCGAGAGTCTTCGGATGTGGGCCGGCACCTGCAGCCAGCCACTGCCGGTGGCGGAGGTGCTCGGTCGTGTGGACCTGGCCGACCGTGCCGATACGCGGGTCAAATTCCTGTCCGGCGGCGAGCAGCGCAGGCTGGACCTGGCGTGCGCGATCATCAGCCGTCCGCGCATCTTGTTCCTGGACGAGCCGACCACCGGCCTCGATCCCGAAAGTCGCCGCAACACATGGCGGTTGATCCAGGAGTTGAAGAACTCCGGCGTGACGATCATGCTGACGACGCACTACCTCGACGAGGCCGAATCGCTGTGCGATCGACTCGCGATCATGCACCGCGGCAAAGTCGTTCGCAGTGGCACCGTGGACGAGGTGGTCGCCGACCATCCGGCGAAGATCGAACTGAAGGCCCCCGGAACGGCACTGCCGTCGCTGCCGGGCACATCCATGGACGTCTCGGGAGAGACGGTCTCGATCCAGACGTCCTCGGTTCAGGAGACGTTGACCGATCTGCTGTTGTGGGCTCGGGACAGCGGGGTGACCCTGCACGGTCTCGACGCCCGAGCAGCATCGCTGGAGACCGTGTTCCTCTCCATCGCAGACGAATTCGACAATTCCCCTATCGACGAACCAGCCGATGACAAGACCGAGGTGATGAGCGCATGAGCACGATGACCGCCCTGTCGCGAGCAGAATTCACACTGCTCGGACGCAACCGAGTACTACTGTTCAACGCGACCGTCATACCTCTCGTGCTACCGGTGGTCATGCTGATCATCAGCAGTCGGGGCGACGACGGATTGACCGACGTGGGCGTGGGAGCGGCACTCGAGTTCTTCGCCCTGTTCCTGCTGGTGTTCATGGTCTACTACAACATGCTCTCGATCTACGCCACACGTCGAGACGAGTTGGTGCTGAAGCGACTTCGCACCGGCGAAAGTTCGGACATTCAGATTCTGCTGGGGCCGGCGGTCCCCTCGTTCGTCCTCACCGTCGCACTGGGCCTGATCGTCGGTGCTGTAGTGCTGGCCTTCGGTGGGCCCATTCCCACAAACGTCCTGCTCGTCGCTGTTGCCCTCCTCGGCGGCGCGGCACTGTTCGCCGCACTGGCGTTGATCACGTCTGCCTTCACCCGTAATGCGGAAGCAGCGCAGATCACCAGCCTGCCGGTCATTCTGATCGCCATGGCCGGCTCGGCCATGCTGCGCGACGTTCTCCCGGATTCACTGAGCCGAGTCGTCGAGCTGACCCCGATGGCGGCCGTGTCGGACCTGTTGAACCTCGGCTGGTTCGGCACCACCACTCCCGGCGACGCGTCGGTCGGGTTCGCCGCCACGTTCGCCGAGGCGGGGATGCCCTCGGTGGTCATGCTGGCCTGGATTCTCGGCAGCCTGCTGATCGCCCGGACACACTTCCGCTGGGAACCGCGGTCCTGATCGCACCTGTCGTCGTCCGTCTGCAAGGCTGGAGATCATGAAGCTGTACGAGTACCTCAATCCACTGCACGGCTGGAACGACAGCAGTGCAGTGGAGAAGGTACGCGTCTACACCCGCCAGTCGTTCCTGCTGATCACCGTCGGTGTCGCCGTCGGCGCGATGCTGACGACGCTTCAGTACGACGACTATCGGTCGACGGTGGCGGCAGCGGTGTGTGCCGCCGCCGCTTTCGTGGTCGTTCAGCGCACCCCGGCACTCGGCGGCGAGTCGACGGCCAACCCACGAATCCCGTTGGCGATCATGGCCGTCGCAGCTGCGGTGCTGGTTGCCGGAGGGACGACGAGCAACGCACTCTGGGCCGCCGTACTCGTCACCACCGCCGTCGCTACCCTGATTCGATTGCGCTGGTCTCTCGCGGCAGCCGTGGCCGCCGCCGCGATTGCCGCGGCCGTGGGAACCCCGGCGCTGGAAACGGTCGTACTCGGCCTCTTCATCGCTTTCATGGCCATCACCGTGCAACTGTCGGCGTGGCTGCTGCGCATCGTGACCGAACTCGACGCCACCCGCGACGCTGCTGCCGCACTCTCCGTTGCCGAGGAGCGCCTGAGGTTCTCGCGCGATCTGCACGACGTCGTCGGGCGCGCACTCTCGGCTATCGCGGTCAAGAGCGAACTCGCCGCAACGCTCGCTCGCCGCGGTGACGACCGCGCTGCGACGCAGATGGACGAGGTTCGCGCGTTGGCCCAGGAATCGATGACCGACGCCCGAAAGTTGGTGCGCGGCTATCGATCGATCGATGTTGCCGGCGAACTCGACGGTGCCCGCTCGCTCCTGTCTGCGGCCGGAATATCCACCGAGCTCATCGGCGAGACCTCGGCACTGTCCGAGCGCGCGGCCGAGGCGGCTGCCTGGGTGGTCCGCGAAGGCGTGACGAACATACTGCGCCACTCCGCGGCCACCTACTGCCGAATCGAATTGATCGACAGCAGTATTCGACTGACGAACGACCACCCCGGTGCGCCGAGCGGCCGCAACGACGGCACGGGTCTGAGCGGACTGCGCGAACGATTGGTCGCGGTCGGAGGGGAATTGCGTACGGAGCAGACAGCCGAGGAGTTCACCCTCACCGCAGTGTTGCCCCCATCGCACCAGAACGGAAGGACCACACCATGATTCGAGTTCTTCTGGCCGACGACGAGAACCTGATTCGATCGGCGTTGGCGACCATGCTGGATCTGGAGGACGACATCGAGATCGTCGGACAGGCCGATTCGGGCGAGAAGGCCCTCACGGTTGCGGCGGACCTGGCACCCGATGTGGCGGTGCTGGACTTGCAGATGGGCGGGATCGACGGCATCGAGACGGCCCAGAAGATTGCCGAGACGCTGCCCGCCTGCGCGTCGATCATCGTTACCAGCCATGGCAGGCCCGGGTATCTGAAGAAGGCGCTCGAAGCCGGCGTCAGGGGCTTTCTACCGAAGACCACCTCGGCCGCCACGCTGGCCGAGGTGGTGCGCACCGTGCACGGCGGCGGGCGCTACGTCGACCCGACGCTCGCCGCGGAAGCCATCGGAGCCGGGGACTCACCGCTCACACCGCGGGAAGCCGATGTGCTCGAGTTCGCCGCCGACGGCGCATCGATAGCGGAGATCGCACAGCGTGCGCATCTGTCGCCGGGGACCACCCGCAACTATCTGTCTGCGGCGGCCGCGAAACTCGGGGCGGCGAACCGGCACGAGGCCTGCGCACTGGCCCGACGCCACGGCTGGATCTGACGAGCGTCAGACCTTGGCGGCTGCGGCCACCGTGTCGAGGGTGGGCAGCCGGTGACCGTCGGCGGGCGGCACCACGGTGATCCGCAAGTTGTTGTGTCGCAGCAGATACACGGCAGCGAAGAGCCCCGTCGCCAATGAGATGACACCGCCGAACAACAGCGGTGCGCGTGGATCGAGGGCGTCGGCGAGCCAGCCCAGCACCGGGCTGCCCAACGGAGTTCCGCCCAGGAAGCACAGCATGTAGATGCCCATCACGCGGCCGCGCATGTCGGACGGCACCGACATCTGCAGTATGTTCATCGCCGACGTAGTGAACGTCAGCGTCAACGCGCCGGTGGGTACCAACAGCAGTGCCACGAGAACGTAATTGGGCATCAACCCCACGAGCAGCTCGAACAGCCCGAACGCGATGACGGCACCGATGAAGAGCCGCAACCGCGGAGCCGTGGCGCGCCGGGCCGCGAGGGTCGCTCCCGCCAACGTGCCGACCGCGAGGGTGGTCGACAGCAACCCGTATGCGTCGGCTCCGCTGCCGAACGTATTGCGCGCCAGCACCGACAGACTCAACGGAAAATTGAGACCGAACGTCGAGACCATGAACACCGTCGCCAGCAACACTCGAAGGTCTCCGCGCCCCCAGACGTACCGAAAGCCTTCCCGCACCTGCCCTTTGGCGCGCGGAGTCGGTTCGACACGGAAGAGTTGACCGACGTTCATCGCCAGGAGGGCACCGAACACCGCGGCGAACGACACCGCGTTGATCAGGAACACCCAGCCGGTACCGACGAGGGTGATGAGCACTCCGGACACCGCAGGCCCGACGATCCGCGCCATGTTG
Organism: Rhodococcus sp. IEGM 1354; assembly: GCF_030056855.1. Lineage (NCBI taxonomy): Bacteria > Bacillati > Actinomycetota > Actinomycetes > Mycobacteriales > Nocardiaceae > Rhodococcus > Rhodococcus sp. IEGM 1354. Next base: position 307,754 of record NZ_JASHKT010000003.1, on the reverse strand, counting down.
AACGTCATGGAGTTCAACGCGATCGCGTTGGACAGAGTTTCCTTGCCCACCATCTCGATGGTGAACGATTGCCGCACCGGCGCGTCGATGGCAGACGAGCAGCCGAGGATGAAGGCGATGACGTAGACGTGCCACAGCTCGACCATGTTGCCGACGTCGAGCACACCGAGCACCAGACCGCAGACTGCGGCGAACACCTGGGTGATCATGAGGAGTTTGCGCTTGTCGTACCGGTCTGCGAGTACTCCGCCCCACACCGACAGAAACAGCGTCGGCCCGAATTGCAGGGCCATGACGATGCCGACGGCAAAGCCGTTGCCGTCGGACAGCGTCAGCACGAGCCAGTCCTGGGCCACCCGCTGCATCCACGTTCCGACCAGCGACACGATCTGCCCCGACGCCCACAATCGGTAGTTGCGAGTCTTCAGAGCAGCGAACATCGTCGCGCCGGACTTACGTGAAACTGGAGCCACAGGTCAAATAATAAACCTAGGTAACTACTCGGAGTCGCTGACCAATGCGCTGATGATGTTCACCGCGTCTCGGAGCGTGTGGAGCTGCTCGGGCCCGAGTCCTGCCAGCTGCGCGGTCATCCACGCCTCGCGCGCACTGGCCTCGTCTGCGATCAGTTCCTTGCCTGCCGCGGACAACGACACGATCACCTGACGCCCGTCGGTGGGGTGCGGCGTGCGCTCCACCAGACCCAGCTCGGCCAACGACGCGATGACCCGCGTCATCGACGGGGGTTGCACCCGCTCCCGAGCCGCCAACGCGCCAGGCGTCATGTCGCCCTCTCGACTCAGCGTGGCCAGAGCCGACAGCTGAGTGAGCGACACTTGCGAGTCCACTCGCCTACCTCGAAGGTGGCGAGTCAACCTCACCACCGCAAGCGACAAGTCGCTTGCCAATTCCCGATTGTCTTTCACACTGTTTCCCGACGTCACAGCGCAGAGAATACGCCCTGCTACCGACCTAGTATCAGGTAACCGCATCCGTGATGGGACCGACTGCGAAAAACGCCACGAACAGCAACGCCACGACCCATAACAGGGGATGTACCGTCTTCGCCCGGCCCGAACCGACGGCGAGTACGACCCAAGTGATGAAACCGACGCCGATACCGTTGGCGATGGAGTACGTGAACGGCATCACCAGAATGGTGAGGAAGGCCGGCAGCGCGTAGTCGAAGCGCTTGAAGTCGATGTGGAGAACCTGGCCGATCATCAGTGCACCCACCACCACCAGCGCCGGCGCTGCCGCCTCGATGGGGACGACAGCGGTGAGCGGGGTGAAGAACATCGCCAGCAGGAACAGCAGGCCGGTGACGACGTTGGCCAGTCCGGTGCGTGCGCCTTCCGCGATTCCCGAGGCCGACTCGACGAACACCGTGTTCGACGACGCAGACGCGCCGCCGCCTGCAATCGCTCCGGCACCCTCGACGACCAACGCCTTGCCGATGTTGGGCAGCGTGCCGTCCTTGTCGAGATTTGCCTCTTTACCCAGACCCGTCATGGTTCCCATCGCGTCGAAGAAGTTCGCGAGGACGAGCGTGAACACCAGCAGACTCGCGGCCAGCACACCGATGCGGGTGAACGCACCGAACAGGTCGACATTGCCCACCAGCGACAGGTCCGGCGACTGCACGAGAACGCTGGGCAGCTGCGGCACGGACAGGTTCCAGCCCTTGGGGTCGACGCCGTTCGACGGCCCCACGTCGGTGACCGCCTCGATGATGGCCGCCAACACCGTCGTGACCACGATGCCGATCAGCAGACCGCCGCGGACCTTGCGCACCACGAGCACACCCATCAGCAACAACCCGAACACGAAGATCACCGTCGGCCACGACGCGATGGACCCGTCGATGCCGAGGCCGACGGGAACCGTCGTGCCTGCGGCGTCGGGGATCCGGCGTACGAAGCCGGAATCGACGAGACCGATGAACGCGATGAAGGCACCGATGCCTGCGGCGATCGCGGCCTTCAGTTCGGGCGGAATCGCGTTGAACACCGCCGTCCGGAAGCCGGTGACGGCCAACAGCACGATGATGATGCCGTCGATGACGACCAGGCCCATGGCCTCGGGCCAACTGACCTGAGGAGCGATGGTGACGGCCAGGAGAGTGTTGATGCCGAGGCCGGCCGCGATACCGAAGGGGTAGTTGGCGATGATGCCGAACGCGATGCTCATGAAGCCGGCGACCAGTGCCGTCACGGCGGCAACCTGGGCGACGGGCAGGATGTTGCCGAGTACGTCGGTCTTGGCAGCTGCGTCGTCGGCGGAGAAGCTACCGAGGATCAGCGGGTTGAGCACGACGATGTAGGCCATCGCCACGAAGGTGACGACACCGCCGCGAACCTCGGAACCCACAGTCGAGCCGCGCTCGGTGATCTTGAAGTAGTTGTCGAGTAATCGCGACGACATAGGCATGAGTGAAAGATAAAGCACACCGCGAGGGTTGGCGAAATATGGTGGCGTAGCGTGAATTCGTGGCCGACGTCCCGCAGATCCCGCCCCGCCTCACCGATCCGGTGCCGGTGTTGACGATCGGCATCCTCGGTTGGATCGTCGCGCTGGTCGTATTCACGGCCACCGGCGACCGCAGCGACGACGCGGTGGCGACGTGTTGGTCCGGTATCGCGGTCGGCGCTTTCGGGTTCGCTCTGTTCCTCGCGCAGAGAGCCGCGTCACGACGCGGCAGCAGAACCGCCCAACGCGGCCTCGATTGAGATCAGGATCACGTTAGCCCGATCACGAAAACCCTTCTGACGTGGGCAAACTAACCCCTCAGCCGGTTGAGTAACACAGAGTTAACGTGGAGCATAGGTTATGTCAGTTTCGATAACCTTTGATCCACGAAAGCACAGGCCATGAAGTTCGTCGCTCAGTACCGCAACCGCCGCAACCACGTCCGCTCGCTCCGCGCCCTCTACGCACGCGCCAACGCTGTCTCCAGCCCGGCCATGCGTGACGAGCTCCTCGTCATCGCGCAGCGCTCGGATTTCTCGCGCTGATCGCTTTTTCGGCGTAGATCCAACCCAGCCCCCACACGGCACCGAACACCCAGCCGGCCAGCACGTCCGTCGTCCAGTGCGCACCCAGATAGATCCGAGAGAATCCGATCAGTAGGGCCGCGACCACAGGCAACGCCAGTAGCACCGGCCGATGCAGCCACGGCGTGGACGATCGCAGCATCACCGCGATCGCCACCGTGGCAAGCAACATCGACATCGTCGCGTGGCCGGACGGAAACGAATGGCTCGAAATCTCCACCAGCCGCTCGGGAATCGGTGGGCGCTCCCGCTCGAATGCAAACTTGAGCGCATTCATCAGCCCCCACCCGGTGAGCATCGACCCCGCGACCATCCACGCGTCGACAGTCCTCTTGGACGTCAGCAACGCAGCCCATGCCGCCGAGGACAACACGAACATCATGAACGTGTTCCCCACCGTGGTGATGATCCAGAACATCGTCGTGACCCACCCGACTCGATGCTCGACCATCCACTCCAGCACGGCATGATCAGGCCCCACGAGGTCGCTCCCAACTTTCCACACAATGCACTGTTCCGTCTGCAGTCACCCACCACGGCACCGCACGGTCACCGCTGACAGCCCCCGACAACCGCACCACCAGTTCGCGGTGCACCACCACCGAACCTGTCGGCAGCGGTAGCCCCAGCACCGCACAGGCCAGCACGGCCCCGGGCTCTCGATCCCACGAGCTGACGCGTCCGACTCCGCGAACCTCGCCGCTGATGGCCTCCGACGCCCGCCTGATGTCGAGGACGTCGGCCAACGCAGCTGCCGTGGTCATGTCCGAGAGCACCGCCACCTCCGGTGGCACGACCGGTGCCAGCCACGGCGCATCGACGACCAAGCCGTCCGACGCATCGGCCACGGTGCCGCCGAGAGTGCGCACACGATCCGGTGGATCGAGATCCGCCACGTCGATGCGTCGATCCCGGACGGCACCGGCGATCAGCGTGTGCGTGCGCGCGATCACCGCAGCCGTCGGATGTCGCTGGGGGTCCTCGAGTGCACGCAACAACACCCGCGCGCTCTCGACGCTCTCACAGGTCGACGCGGCGAGCACCGCGTGCAGTTCGTCGGCGCGCGGATGATCCAACGGATCGAGCAGACCGGCGAACGTCTCGTCCGACGGTGCCCGGAACGTGATCGGCGAGCGGTTGTCGATCAGCGCATGACGTCGCAGCCACCATGCCGTGTACCCGTCCCGGTCGGTCAAGGCTGCACGGGTAGCCGGTTCGTCGAGCAGAATCGTCAGAGCTTCGGCCCAGGCATCCGACCGGACCAGGTCGAGATCACGCACCGCAACAAGGGTTTCCGGCTTCGTGGCCAGACTCGACCACCAGGCGGGCTCGTCGTCCAGGTCGTGATCCGGCCCTGTCGGACAATCGTCGCGTACCACCGAGAACCCCCAGCCGACGCCCACCGCGCGCAGAGCCCGCTCGCCGAACCTGGCCACCGAGGCCGCCGACAGAACACCGAACGGCGAATCCCGAACCAACAGCCTCGCCAACGGCGCACCGGGCAGCAACAGTTCGTCCGCACTGCGCAATTCACCCTCGTCGTCTTCGAGCGGAAGACTCCCCAACCACCCCGGAAGCTCTCCCGCCTCCCCCGCCATCGCCAGCACTGCAGACACCAGGCCATCCACCTCGTCGCCGTCCCAATCGAGATCGTCGAGGGCCGCTTCGAGGGCGGGATCCGACAACAGCTCGGCCGCAGTGGCCTCCCGCGCACCCAGCCGAATCAACAACGGACTCACCGCATCCGGATGCACCAGGCGTACCCACGTGACCTCGGCCGACGCGTCCGACCCGACCACGGTAGTCCGCGGACCGGTGACCGTACGACCGTCCGTAAGCGGAACCGGGAGCGCAGCAAGCTCTTCCGCTGCGACCCCGTCGACGACGAGCGGAGTCAACGCGTCGTACAGCCGCCGCCACCATGCCGGCTCACGGGCCTGCCCGCCGAGCATCTCGGCCAACCGCGCCAACCCGATGCGGTGCACTCCCACCGCCGACAACGCCGACGCGTGCCGCGCGCCCGACAGAGCGGCGTCCACCAGATTCGGGACCACATCGAGCAACACCGCGGCGAGTTCCTCGGTCGCATCGGCCAGAACATGGGCGCGTTCGGGTACGAGATCGGGTCCGTCGGCGGCGGGAAGCCATGGGGCAGTGGACAACCGGCGAAAGATCAGCTCACGTAGCTCACCGTCGATCGCACTGCGCGCGAACCCGACCTCGGGCACGAACGACACTCGCACGGACGCAGGCAACGACGCCACGAAATCGGGATAGCCGTGGGCCACCTCGACGACAGAGCCACCGGGCAGAACCCGTCGACGATCCGGCTGCATGGGTACATCGGCAACGACCAACGCGGGCAACGACAACAACTCGTCCGACCGCGTCGGGGCCCGCAACACATCCGGCGCAGAGGGAACGGGTAGACCGTCGACCACCGGGACGATCCACCGGGCAGCCGAAGTGGTGTACTGCAGCCACGTTCGCGAACCGATGGCGATCTCGACACGTGCATCGCCGAGTTCCGTTCTCACACAGTCGATGCCGACACCGTCGATCTCGATGGAAGCCAACGCGTCGAGCTCGAGCAACAAGTCGACGGCCTCGTCGACGAACCCCCCGGCAAAGGAATCCTCCTCCACACCGGGTCGCAGCGACAACACGATCTCGGTATCGAACCCGGCAGCGGGCGGCGTGGTAACAGGCCACGCCAACCGAAGCACCGGCACACCCGACTCCGGCACAGTCATGCCTCGCTCGCGCAACGCGATCAGCGTGCGCTCGGCGCTGAACATCACCCCGCCATCGCGCGAGCGGACCTCGATCTCGTCGGATACCGATCGCACCGCGGTGAACCCGACCCCGAACTGCCCGACACCCGGGTCGGCTGCAGCCTTCGCCGACGCCCGCAGCGCGGTGAGAGCATGTACACCCGACACATCCAGCGCCGCACCGGTGTTGGCGACATGCAACGCATCCGCCTCGTCGGTCCACACAGAAAGCCGACCTGGGACGCCGGCTCGCTGCGCAGCGTCAGCCGCGTTCTGCGCCAGCTCGGTCAACAAACGATCGCGATATCCCCCGCGCACCAGATCGGCCTCGGATGCCGAATCCTCCCGCAGCCGCGTGGGCGAGGAACCCCAGGACGCGAGAATCGACTCGCGAAGCGACCCGGTACCGAAAGGATCGATCAGCTCGGCGATGCCGAATCCTCTCGCTGCACAACATCATCGACGCCGGAAGCGCCACCGAGCTCGACATCGGTACCGACATGGGGCGCCTCGGCATCGACTACGGGAGACGCGTCATCAGTAGAAGAGGCTGCGTCAGTAGAAGGGGCTGCGTCAGCGGCGTCGTTCCCGGTCTCGACCACCGCGGGCTCTGCAGGCTCTGCCGCGGCCGAGTCTGCAGATTCGGGTGCTGCCGCGTCGGGCTGGGGTACCTCGGACTCCGCCACCGCTACCGTCTCGGCCGAGGAAACGGTTGCTTCCGAATCATCTTCTGCAACAGAGTCATTCGTGGTAATCGCGTTCGACTGTGCCGCGTTGCTCGGCGACGGACTGACGTCGAGTGCTGCGTCGTCGTACGGCTCGAATTGCGGCGAGCCCGCTCCGGTGGGCAGCTCGGTATCGGAGTGCGCGCCGCAACCGTATTCGACGTGCACCACATGACCGTCGGCAGCGAACTCGTTGCCGCAAACTCCGAACGCTGCGGAGAGCGATCCCGCGAGGGGTAGATAGAAACCGCAGAGTCCGCACGTGGAGGGCGCGGCCTTGGCCATCTCGCTGTCGGGGCCGAAGTCGCCGTCGTGCCATCGTTCGGCGGCATCGAGCCGTCCTTCGAGGCTGGTGACCTGAGTGCGGCCGAGACCGATCTCGCCGGCCACCTCGTCGATGGCGGGGTCACCGGACGCGACGTATCCCGGCACCAATCGCGGGTCGTTTCGACGTGGAGAGAGCAGATCGCCCGGCCCGAGATCGCCGGGCCGAATGCGCTCGTCCCAGGGCACCCAGGACGGTGCCACGAGCGCGTCGGGACCGGGCAACAACACGAGTTCGCTGACCGTGGCGTGATCGGCGTCGTCGGGAGCAGCGACGACAACGGCCCACTGCCATCCGCGATAACCGTCGAGATCGCTGGCGAAGCGGTGGGTGGCGGCACTGTCGTCCTCCACGGTCACGCCGAGGTACTCGCCGACACCGCCCTCTCCCAGCTCGAGAAGAGCCTGCCGCGCGAGGTCCACGGCATCGGCCAAGACGGGGCGGATGGATCCGAGCTCTGGAGAAGATACGAAACTCACACATTCAGTTTGCCGCATCAACTCGGTGACGCCCAGTTCGGGCTGCCATCATGGATGCAATGACCGTTCGCGCTCGTACCTTCGCTGCACTCGTGACGTCGCTGTTGACCGTCACCGCCTGCTCGTCGACGTCGGGTCCAGGCGACTCGACCCCCATCACGTCGGACTCGGTGCCCACGCTGGGCGCGCAGGTTCTACGTTCCTACGACCGCGGCGACGACGCCTTCACACAGGGGTTCGAGATCGACGGTGACGTGCTCTACGAGGGCACCGGGCTGGCGGGCTCCTCCTTCGTCCGACGCACGTCGCTCGAGAACATGACCGAGCTGGGGCGGGTCGATCTGCCGTCCGACCTGTTCGGGGAGGGCATCACCGTCGACGGCGACACCCTGTGGCAGATCACCTGGCAAGACGGAGTCGCCATAGCCCGCGACCGAGACACCCTGGCCGAGCAGCGCCGAGTGAACTACGACGGCGAAGGATGGGGGCTCTGCACGCAGGGTGAAGGAATGCCGGACGACCGGCTCGTCATGAGTGACGGCACGTCCACCCTGACCTTCCGTGACCCCACATCCTTCGACACCGTGAACACCGTCGACGTCACACTCGACGGCAATCCGGTGGAACGACTCAACGAACTCGAATGTGCCGAGGACGGCTCGATCTACGCCAACGTCTGGCAGACCTTCGACATCATGCGCATCGACCCCACCACCGGCCGCGTCACCGGCGTCGTCGACGGCAAGCCGATGTGGGATTCGATGACGGCCACCGAGCGCAACGGAGCCGACGTCTTCAACGGCATCGCCCAGATCCCCGGAACCGACCGATTCCTGGTGACCGGCAAATTCTGGCCCAAGATCTTCGAGGTGCGATTCACCGATCCCGCGGCCGTAGGACAGAATTGACCACGTGACCGATCCGCGACTCCCCCACACCACGCCAGGTGCGGAAAACTCGGGCGCTGGCAACGAAACCGGTCACTCCACTGCTGACGAACAGAGCTCGGAGCATCCCGGTTTCGTCAACTATCCACCGGCCGACCCCAGCGCCGGCGGCCACGTGCCGAGCCGCCGCCAACCGTTGCCGCCACTGCACCCGGTGCCCACGCAGCAGATCACTGCGGCGCGTGGCCGAACCGGCGGTCCGAAGCCACCACCGATGCCCAAGAAGCTCACCGTCACCCGCGTCGCGGCGATGCGTGGGCGCGAGCTGACCGGCAAGGGCATCGCGTCGTTCCAGCGTGCTGCGAAAGCCGATGGGGCCGACAAGTCCGGGTTGACCGCGTTGACCTACGCGACGATGGCGAACTTCGCATCCGACGCTGCCCTGGCGATTGCACTGGCCAACACGCTGTTCTTCTCTGCGGCGACCGGTGAGGACAAGACGAAGGTCGCGCTGTACCTGGTCATCACCATCGCGCCGTTCGCGCTGATCGCGCCGCTGATCGGCCCGTTGCTCGACCGGTTGCAGCACGGCCGACGCATCGCGCTGGCCACCTCGTTCGGCCTACGTACCGTGCTGGCGGTGGTGTTGGTGTTCAACTTCGACAGTTGGGTGCTCTATCCAGCGGCACTGGGCATGCTCGTCCTGAGCAAGTCGTTTGCAGTGCTGAAGAGTGCGGTGACGCCGCGAGTGTTGCCACCGGAGATCGACCTCGTCCGCGTCAACTCCAGGCTCACCGTCTTCGGACTCCTCGGGGGCACCATCGCGGCAGGGGCTGTCGCCGGCGGTATCGCCTTCGTCGCCGATTCTCCCGGCGCACTGTGGTTCGTCGCCGCGATCACCGTGCTCGGCGCATACCTGAGCATGCGCATCCCGTCCTGGGTGGAAGTGACCGAGGGCGAGGTTCCGGCCACCCTCGGCTACCACGCCGACCAGCATCACGGCAGCGACTACCCCGGCAGCGGTGCCCCGACCGAGAACCTCAAGCGCACCCCGCCGCCGACCACCGCCGCCAAGAACCGCAGGCAGCCGTTGGGCCGTGCGGTGATCGTCGGACTCTGGGGCAACGGCACGATCAGAATTCTCACCGGCTTCCTCACGCTGTACATCGCGTTCGTCGCCAAATCCCGCACCGAACACGAGCCGCTGCAGCAGGCCGCGATGCTCGGGCTGGTCGGAGCCGCCGCAGGTCTCGGCAACTTCGCCGGCAACGCACTCGGTGCCAGGATCAAGCTCGGCCGACCGTCGTTGGTCGTCCTGCGGTGCACGGTTGCGGTGACGGTCGTCGCCGTCGTCGCAGCCGTGACGGACAGTTTGCTCACCGCTGCCGTGGCCGCCCTGGTCGCGTCGAGTGCGAGCGCACTGGCCAAGGTCTCGCTCGACGCGTCCCTGCAGTCCGATCTGCCGCCGGAGTCCATTGCATCCGGATTCGGCCGCTCGGAAACCGTCATGCAGCTGTGCTGGGTTCTCGGCGGAACCCTCGGGGTGTTGCTTCCCACCGAGTACTGGCTCGGTTTCACGGTCGTGTCGGTGTTGCTTACGATCGGCCTCGTGCAGACCTTCCTGACGTACCGCGGCAGATCATTGCTACCCGGGTTCGGCGGCAACCGGCCCGACCATGTCGAACAAGAAGTATCCGACAGCTCCTACGGCGAAAACGTGACCAAGTGAACCTGGCTCCCCGCACCAAGAAGATCGCGTCGCTGATCGCCGCCGGCCTGTTGGTCGTCGCCGTCGCGTTCGTCGCGGTACTGGCCGTCCTGATCGGCAATGCTTCCGACAAGGAACCGGTCGTCACCGCGTACGCCAACGGTCGAGCCGTTCAGGTCGAGCCCTACCTGTACTGCGCCGTGAGCGACCCGCTGTGCACCAACGTCGGCGAGACCGCCGAGATGCAGGTGGGATCTGCCCCGACGGTGCAGTTGTCGATGCCCGAGGCCGTCTACTCCGCGCCGTGGGAACTGGCACTGGTCTACGGCGACGACAGCGGGACGGTCGTGCAGAACAGCCAGTTCAATCAGCCGGGAACCCGGCTGAGCGTCACCGTCCCGACGACGGACGACAGCGGCCGGACGTTGCTCGGCATCGAAGTTCGGCTACCCACGGGAATCATCGACACCGACACCAATACCGAAAGCTTCGTCAGCCACGCGATCTGGTCCATCGGCACTCGTCCGTAACGATCAGCTGTCGAGCTCGCGAGCGACTGCGCGCACCACCTCGGAGATGCGCTGAGCAATCTTGCGGTCCGGGTACTTGCCCTTGCGGAGTTCCGGCTGCACCGTCGCTTCGAGCAACGTGATCATGTCTTCGACCATGCCGTGCAGTTCGTCGGGCGTGTGCTTGCGCTCGACGGGCTCGCGGCGGGTGCTGCCGCTGTTCTGGCGAATCGACGGGGCAGGCTCGAGAACCTTCAGGCTCAGCGCCTGCGGGCCACGACGGCCCGCAGCCATGCCGAATTCGACGCGCTGGCCGGCTTTGAGGCCGTCGACGCCTTCGGGCAGCGCTGACGAACGCACATACACGTCCTCGCCTTCCTCCTGCGAGAGGAATCCGAATCCCTTGTCGACGTCGTACCACTTCACCTTGCCGGTCGGCACTGAGCTCACCCGTTCATCTGTTGCTGTCGTTGGTTTCGTATCCGCACGCCCGATGTCCGGACCCTGCGGTGTGCACAAGTTTCGCGCCCCACGAAAACGCAGGACGCGAATACGCCAGTCTAGCGCGCAGGCCCCGAATAGGGCATTCCGGTTTTTCGCACGACGCAACGCCGCGCACTACCGTGGTGGTGTGGACTCATCTACTCGCAAGCGAAGTACTGCACTGCTGCGCATCGCGCTGGTGCTGTTCGCGATCGGCCTCGTCGCCATCGTCGCGATCCTGTTCTTCCCGGTCTTCTCCGACGCCAAGCCGCCATTGGGCCTGTACCTGACGGCGATGTTCTCGGCACCCGCCGGATTCGTGCTCGCCCTGGTGTACGCGCTGCTCTCCGGCCGACGGGCGCGATAGATCATGCGACTGCTCCTGAACGTCATCTGGCTCGTGTTCGGCGGACTGTGGCTCGCACTCGGCTACTTCTTCGCGGGACTCCTGCTGTGCATCCTGATCGTGACCATTCCGTTCGGGATCGCGTCGTTCCGCATCGGCGTCTACGCCCTGTGGCCGTTCGGGTCGACGATCGTCGACAAGCCCGGTGCGGGTTCGGGTGCCCTCGTGGGCAACGTGCTGTGGCTCGTCCTCGCCGGGTGGTGGCTGGCGCTGACACACGTCGTCACGGCGATCGCCATGGCCATCACGATCATCGGTATTCCGCTCGCGATCGCGAACCTCAAGTTGATTCCGGTCTCGCTGATGCCGCTGGGAAAAGACATCGTTGCGGTTCGGTGACCTTTCGAGGCCCCCTCGGTTGATGTGACTTCCGTCACATAACGCTTCGGTAACAGACCGGCAACAGCACGGGGTCGATCACCGAGAACAGCCACTAGCTGGGCCTATTCGAGCGACCGGAATCAGACCGTCGGGACGGTCGCTGACACACGAAAAAATCGACAGTTACCAAATAGTGACGTAACCCGGGAATTTCAGTACGGTCAGCAGCGGCCGGAAAGTTCGGCCGAATTCCGGCCCGCAGCGCCAAACCTCGTCCCGCGGGAACCGGAACAACCCTCGACGATCACCCAGGGGACGAGGACGGGGGACCCACGTCCTCCACGGACAACCGGGAACTTGTAGCGACTCACGAAGCCGCACCTAGTTCCCTTGGGGTGAAGCCCAATTGCTCATCCGATATGGAAGAGCAAGAAGGCCGGGCTACCTCTCAGCCCGAACCCGACAGCTGACCTCGCAGGCGCGTGTGGAGAGGATTTCAACTCGTATGAGCGGACGTCATCGCAAGCCGAGCACCACTGGCAAGACCGTCGCAAAGGTAGCCGTCACCGGTGCCATCATGGGCACCGCGGGCATCGCCTTCACCGGCACCGCCAACGCGGCACCGGATTCCGACTGGGATCGCCTTGCACAGTGTGAAGCAGGCGGCAACTGGGGCATCAACACCGGCAACGGCTTCCAGGGCGGATTGCAGTTCTCCCCCAGCACCTGGAACGCACACGGTGGACAGCAGTACGCGGCAACGGCCAACCAGGCCAGCCGTGAAGAGCAGATCGCAGTCGCCGAGAAGGTCCTCGACTCGCAGGGCTGGGGCGCATGGCCTGCCTGCTCCTCGAGCCTCGGTCTGAGCAGCGCACCCACCGAGCGCAGCGTTCCGGTCACCCCCAAGGCACCGGAAGTTCCCGCCCTCCCCGATCTGACGTCGATCCCGTCGATCGATGCTTCCGCCGAGGTCGTCAACGGCATCGTCACCGCCGTCCAGAACATCACCAACGATCCCCAGATCGCGTCGTTCGTCCAGAACGCCGCGCAGGGCATCCAGCTCGATCCGCAGGTCGTCAGCTTCTACCAGGCGAACAAGGCGTTCCTGCCCCAGTAGGCAAGAACCCGCCGCATACGAGAAAAGCCCCCGACATCGTGACGATGTCGGGGGCTTTCTCGTGTTCGGGCGCCGTTGTCAGCGATTGACGACGGTCACCGGATGGGCGTAGGGCAGGTCTTCGACGGGCAGCGGGAACTCGGTGTCCTCGCCGAAGGGCGACAAGCCACCCGATCGAGCGGACGAGAGTTCGGTCACCGCGTGGTCACCGCGAGCGGTTTCCGGCCAGCCTGGATCGACATAGGGCTTCTTCGACTTGTTCACCATGGGCCCATTTTGACACCTGCCCTGCGGCGAGCACCAGCCCAGGTCTCTAATCTGATAGACGATGACCGACACGACTGCGCCCCGACACACCGACATGCCTCCCGATCTGCCTCAGTGGATCGCAGCTCGCACCGACGCGGAGCTGATCAAGGCCATGTCGTTGCGTCCGGATCTGACTGCGCCGCCGCCCGCCTCGCTGGCAGTCCTCGCCGGCCGGGCCGAGCAACGCCGGTCGATCCTGCACACTGCGGACACCCTCGACACCCTGGCCCTGACCGTGCTCGAGATCCTGGCCATCGAAGAGGCCTACGAGCGCCCGGTCACCAGGGCCACTCTGCTGTCCGTCATCGCCAAGCGTGCCCCGGCGAAGGCCGTGGACAAAGCGCTGTCACAACTACGCGAACGCTTCCTCGTCTGGGGTGACGCCGCAGGATTCCGGATCAGCGCCACCGCTGCGGACGCCGTGCCGTGGCGCATCGGCCGCGCTCTCGACCCGGTGGACACCCTCACCGAAACCCACATCACCACAGCGCTGGCCGCACTCGAAGACGGCGAACGCAATCTTCTCGACACCCTGGCCAGATCGTCGCCCACCGGCCGTACCCGAGACGCCGCACCGGGTACCCCACCCGACAGACCCGTGCAGAAACTGCTCGCCGCAGGGCTGCTGATCTGGTTGGACGAGCAAACCGTCGAACTCCCCGTCCAGGTCGGTCAGATATTGCGCGGCGAGCCCATGACGGATCCCCGCTCACTCGCCGAGCCGAAGCTGACCACCACGGCACATGCGCTCACCGACGTCGACGCCGCCGCGGCGGGCGAGGCACTCGAGCTCGGGCGGCACTGTGTGGCGATCATCGAGGCGCTGTCCGCGTCGCCGGCTCCCGCCCTCAAGGCCGGCGGGCTCGGCGTGCGCGAGCTGCGCAAGATCACCAAGGCCACCGGACTCGACGACGACCGCGTGAGCATCGTCGTCGAACTGCTCGCCGCCGCCCACCTGATCTCCAGCGGAACCCCGGACCCCGTCCCCTCCGCCGACACCGGCGACGACTACTGGGCACCGACGCCCGCCGTCGACGCGTGGCTCGCCGCCGCCCCGGCCGCCCGCTGGCACACTCTCGCCTCCGCCTGGCTCGAGACCCCGCGAGCACCGTGGGTGATCGGCATGCGAGACCCCAACGACAAGCCCATTGCCGCACTGTCGGACGAAGTGCGCTCGCCGGCCGCGCCCCGGGACCGACGCATGATCCTGGAGCTGCTCGCCGAACTCGGCAGTGGGCACGCCGCGACGCCCGCCGACCTCACCCGCACCCTGACGTGGCGTCGACCCCGGTGGTCCGGACGGTTCGGCGTGACACCCGTCGGGCACGTGATCGCCGAGGCGACCGCGTTGGGAGTGGTCGCGCGCGGCGCGATGTCGACGCCGGGACGCTCCCTGCTGCACGACGGCAACGCCGAGGCCGATATGCGCGCGGCACTCCCCGAGCCGATCGACTACGTGCTGGTGCAGGCCGACCTGACTCTGGTGGCACCGGGGCCGCTCGAACCGGATCTGCAGGATCGGATCGCGCTCGTCGCCGACGTCGAGTCGGCAGGCGCAGCGACCATGTATCGCATCAGCGACACGAGCCTGCGCCGGGCCCTCGACGTGGGCCTGACGGCCTCGGAGTTGCATTCGTTGTTCGCGACCCATTCCCGCACTCCCGTTCCGCAGGCCCTGACGTATCTGATCGACGACGTGGCTCGGCGTCACGGCCGGCTGCGCGCCGGCGTGGCCGCCTCGTTCGTCCGGTGCGAGGATCCGGCGTTGCTCGCCGAGGTGATGGCCTCTCCGGCCGCCGAGTCGCTGGCCCTGCGCGCCCTCGCTCCGACCGTCGCGATCTCTCAGGCACCGCTGGCCGAGGTGCTGTCGGTACTCGCCGGGGCCGGATTCGCGCCCGCGGGCGAGGACTCGTCCGGCACGATCGTCGATCTTCGAGCCCGCGGCTCGCGGGTGTCGGCGCGGCGGCCACGCCAGACGTTCCGTACCCCGGCCGTTCCCACCGACGAGCAGCTCGGGTCGTTGGTACGCGGGATGCGTGCCGCAGACCGCGCTGCGGGCAACGGCGGTGCGGTGGTGCGGGCCGACGGATCTCGCGCGAGCAGCACGGCGACGATGACGCTGCTGCAGACAGCGGCGAAGGTCAAGCGCAGCGTCAGCATCGGGTACGTCGACGCGCAGGGCGTCGCGACCCACCGCATCGTCGATCCGATCAGCATCGGCGGCGGCCAACTCGACGCGTTCGACCCCGCCACCGGGGGCGTGCGACGGTTCACTCTGCACCGCATCACCTCTGTCGCCTTGGTGGACTGAGTCACCGCTCACGTGCACGCGGGCCCCTACCTGTGGACAATGGAGAAGTTGCGCTCTTTCGGGCGCAGCAGAAGTCTCTAGGAGGAACCGTGACCGACGGCCCGCTGATCGTCCAGTCCGACAAAACGCTGTTGCTCGAGGTCGATCACGAACTCGCGGGCGCAGCGCGGGCGGCGATCGCACCGTTCGCCGAGCTCGAACGTGCCCCCGAGCACGTACACACCTACCGCATCACCCCGCTGGCGCTGTGGAACGCGCGCGCTGCCGGTCACGATGCCGAGCAGGTGGTCGACGCGTTGGTCAACTACTCGCGCTATGCGGTACCGCAACCGTTGCTGGTCGACATCGTCGACACGATGGCTCGGTACGGCCGGCTGCAGTTGGTCAAGAGCCCGATCCACGGTCTGGTGCTGATCAGCCTGGACCGCGCCGTGCTCACCGAAGTGATGCGGCACAAGAAGATTGCGCCCATGCTCGGCGCGATGGTGGACGAGGACACGGTCATCGTGCATCCGAGCGAACGCGGCCACGTCAAGCAGATGTTGCTCAAGATCGGCTGGCCCGCCGAGGACCTCGCCGGCTACGTCGACGGCGAAGCGCACCCGATCGAGCTCGACACCGAGGGCGGCAAGTGGACGCTGCGCGACTACCAGGAGATGGCCGCGGATTCGTTCTGGGCCGGCGGCTCCGGTGTCGTCGTCCTGCCGTGTGGAGCGGGAAAGACGATGGTCGGTGCGGCGGCGATGGCCAGGGCCAAGGCCACCACGCTGATCCTGGTCACCAACACCGTCGCGGGCAGGCAGTGGAAGCGCGAGCTCATCGCTCGCACGTCGCTCACCGAGGAGGAAATCGGCGAGTACTCGGGTGAGCGCAAAGAGATCCGCCCTGTGACAATCGCCACGTACCAGGTCATCACCCGTCGAACCAAGGGTGAGTACAAGCACCTGGAGCTGTTCGACTCCCGCGACTGGGGTCTGGTCATCTACGACGAGGTGCACCTGCTCCCCGCACCGGTGTTCCGCATGACAGCCGACCTGCAGTCACGTCGCCGACTCGGCTTGACGGCCACGCTCGTCCGAGAGGACGGACGCGAGGGCGACGTCTTCTCGCTGATCGGCCCGAAGCGGTACGACGCGCCATGGAAAGACATCGAGGCGCAGGGGTGGATCGCACCGGCCGAGTGCATCGAGGTGCGCGTCACCCTCACCGACGCCGAACGCATGTCGTACGCGGTCGCCGAACCGGAGGAGCGCTACAAGCTCTGCTCGACGGCGCACACCAAGATCGCCGTCGTGAAATCGATCCTCGCCAAACACCAGGACGCTCCGACGTTGGTGATCGGCGCGTACCTCGATCAGCTGAACGAACTCGGTGAAGCCCTGAACGCGCCGGTGATCCAGGGCTCGACCAAGAACAAGGAACGCGAGGTGCTGTTCGACGCCTTCCGCAAGGGTGAGATCCAGACGCTGGTGGTGAGCAAGGTGGCGAACTTCTCGATCGACCTTCCCGAAGCATCGGTGGCGGTCCAGGTTTCGGGAACGTTCGGCTCCCGGCAGGAAGAAGCCCAGCGACTGGGCCGATTGCTTCGGCCCAAACACGACGGTGGTCAGGCGCACTTCTACTCGGTGGTCTCGCGCGACACTCTCGACGCCGAATACGCCGCGCACCGTCAGCGGTTCCTCGCCGAACAGGGGTACGCATACCGCATCACCGACGCCGACGACCTGCTCGGCCCGGCAATCTGACGCTTCGTGTCGGGATCGGCGGCATGCTAGGAATAGCAGTGTGCGCCGATTCGAGTTTCCAGTAGACGTAGCCCACGCGAAGTCGGTCAACGAGACGTTCACCGAACTTCGCCGGCTGCGGAGCTCCGCGGCGCTCACGGCAGTGGTCCTGCTGGCACTGGGGGTCTGGTTCTTCTGGATCGCGACGCCGTGGTCGTACATCCTCGGCGGCGTGTTCTGCATCGGTGCGGCGACGTCCCTGTGGGTCATGGTGTGGGCACCGAAGAAGATGGGATCCATCGAATCGCTCTACACCCGGGGCGATCTGGTTCCGGCGGTGGTGGCCGAGACGCTGCCGAGCGGCGCGACGTTGCTGTCGCTGGTCGACGTCGCGAAACCCGGAGTCGACGAACCGCACTACGTTCTGATCACGCGCGTCGTCCGTGCGCTGCCCGGCCACGCCGTCGAACGCGGCGCCGAGGTGCCTGCGGTGTCGGTGCTCGCCGATCGCGGCCGTAACACCGGTGGGCGCACCTGGCAGCTGGTGTCTGCGATGCCGATCGCCTGGGGCACCACCGACGCGGCCGTCCTGGCACGCGCCGCCGCCGAGATCACCGAGGGCGAATGGGCACTGCTGCACGCCAACATCGGACTGTCGGAGAAGGTACGCAAGGCCAAGAACCAGCAGCTGCTCGTGGACCCCGCCGATCTGCCCGAGGACCTGACGCGGCCTACCGAAGAGCCGGGAGTGGAGCCCGCGGAACGACCTACCGAAGAGCCGGGAGTGGAGCCCGCGGAACGACCTACCGAAGAGCCGGGATGACCTCGCGCTCGAAAAGTTCGATGCCGGAGCGGTCGTAGGCGGCTTCGGGGAAGTAGAAGATTCCGTACGTCATGCCCTGCTGCTGCAGTTCGGTCAGGTTCTCGACAATCTGCTCGGGTGTTCCGACGGCAGGCATTCCGCGGTATGCGCTCAATGCCTCGTGTGCCTTCTCGGCTCCGACGTGTTCGGTCAGTCGAGCTTCGAGAGCGCGTAGCCGCTCCTGCACCTCGGCCTCAGTGGAGCCGATGGCCACGTTGTAGTTGGCCGAGCGGACGATGGCGTCGAAATCCGTGCCGACAGTTGCGCAATGATCGCGCAGCAGAGCCGATTTGGCAGCGAAACCGGTAGGGGTTCCATCGAAGTTGGTGTAGTTCGCGTACTTCGCTGCGATCTTCAGTGTCACTTTTTCGCCACCACCGGCGATCCACAACGGGATGCCGCCCTCCTGCAGGGGCAATGGGCGCACCACGGCACCGTCGATCTCGTAGTGCTTGCCGTCGAGATACACCTCGCCGGTGGTCCACGCTTGTTTGAAGATCTGCACGCCCTCGTCGAGGCGACCCAATCGTTCACCGGCAGAGGGAAATCCGTAGCCGTAGGCGCGGAACTCGTGCTCGTGCCACCCGCCGCCGATACCCATCTCGACCCGACCGCCGGAGATGATATCCACTGTCGCAGCAACTTTCGCGAGGTAGGCAGGGTTGCGGTAGGACATCGCCGTGCACATCTGCCCCAGTCGGATACGCGAGGTCGACGCGGCCAATGCGGACATCAGCGACCAGGCCTCGTGCGTCGCCTCGTCCGTCGCGACGGGAACGGTGTGGAAGTGGTCGTAGACCCACAGTGATTCCCATGGTCCGGCTTCGGCGGCAACGGCATGCTCGCGCAGCACACTCCACTGCTGGGCCGGATCGATCCCGACCAGATCCAGCCGCCAACCCTGAGGCACGAACATTCCGAATCGCATGACAGGCACAGTACAGACGCAGGCCCGACGCTCGCGACGGCTGTGTGAACTACGCTGCAGGAATGTCCGAGATGTTGCCGTCGCGCACAGTGACCCGGTTGCGCCCGTTCGCATCGACCATTTTCGCCGAGATGACCGCACTCGCGGTGGCGAAGAATGCCGTCAATCTGGGGCAGGGATTCCCGGACACGGACGGACCGTCGGCCATGCTCGAGGCCGCGCGCGACGCCATCGCCAACGGCCTCAACCAGTACTCCCCCGGCCCGGGCATGCCGGTCCTGCGCGCAGCCATCTCCGACGACCGGCTCGCGCGGTTCGGACTTCGATACGACCCCGATTCGCAGATTCTCGTCACCGTAGGTGCAACCGAGGCCATCTCGGCGACGCTGCTCGGCTTGATCGAGGCGGGCGACGACGTGTTGTTGGTCGAGCCGTTCTACGACTCCTATGCGGCCGCTGTGGCGTTGGCCGGTGCCACTCGCACGGCCGTACCCCTGGTCACCGACGGCAACGGATGGACCGTCGACACCGACGCGCTCGCGCGGGCCGTGAGCCCACGAACGCGCATGCTGATCGTCAACTCGCCGCACAATCCCACCGGCACCGTGTTCGATCGCGAGACCATGATCCGCATTTCCGAGATCGCGATCGCCCATGACCTGCTCGTGCTCACCGACGAGGTGTACGAGCATCTGATCTTCGACGACGGCGTGCACACCCCGATCGCGACGCTGCCGGGCATGTTCGAGCGGACTGTCACCGTGTCCAGTGCCGCGAAGACGTTCAACGCCACCGGCTGGAAGACCGGGTGGGCGCTCGGACCGAAAGAGCTGATCGATGCGGTGCGCGCCGCCAAACAGTTCATGAGTTTCGTCGGCGGTACCCCGTTCCAGCCCGCGGTCGCGTACGCACTCGGGCACGAGCAGGCCTGGATCGCCGCCATGCGCGACGGTCTGCAGCGCAAGCGAGACATGCTGTCCGCGGCCTTGATCGAGGCGGGCGCGGGCGTCAAGCACAGTGCTGGAACGTATTTCGTGTGTGCCGACATCGCACCGATCGGCCGCGGTGATGCGTACGAGTTCTGTCGCACCCTGCCCGATCTCGTGGGCGTCGCCGCGGTACCGGTGACTGCCTTCGTCGACGAGCCTGCGCCGTGGAATTCGTTGGTGCGCTTCGCTTTCTGCAAGCAGGACCACGTGCTCGCCGATGCCGCCGAGAGGTTACGGCGATTGTGACTGCGCAACCGACGATTCCGGCGTACTTCGTCAGGCAAGCCGTCGACCTCGCGGCCAACGGCGGAGTGGACCTGACGTACCCGTTGTCGATGGCCGGGATCGGAACCACCATTCTCGCCGACCCGGCGGAGCGGCTCACCACCCGACAGGTCACCGCGTTCACCCAGGCCGTCTGGGCGATGACCGGCGACGAACTGTTCGGACTTGCCGCAGTTCCCGTGCGGCGCGGCAGCTTTCGCGTGGTGTGTCAGACGTTGATACACACGGAGAACCTGTGGGCGGCGCTGATTCGAATGTCCGAGACCATGCGAGTGCTCATTCCGGTGAAACCGATGACGCTGGATCGAACCGAGCAGTCGACGATCCTGACGGTGCACGTCGAAGCCACGACCGACCTGAGCCCCGAAGCGAACGAGCTCGCCGAACGATTGCTGACCGACTTCCTGCTGATCCTGCTGCATCGATTCGCGGCGTGGCTGATCGGTAACCGGGTCAAACTCCTGTCGGTTCAGTTGCCCTACGCGTTGCCCGGGCCCGAGGCCGGAAAAATGTACGACACCATATTCGGAACCCATGTGCAGTTCGGATCCGACCGCGCCGCACTGGAATTCGACACCGCGCTCATGCGTGCCCCGATAGTGCAGACCGAAGCAACACTGGCCGAGTACCTTGCGGAGTCACCCAACCTGCTGTTCTCGTCGAGGGACTACGACAGCACCGCGTCGAGCCAGGTTCGAAGGGCCCTGGAGACCGGATTCAAAGGCGGTACGCCGGCCACCGAAGAGATTGCGGCCATGCTCAACATCAGCCCGCCGCATCTGCGACGCGTCCTCCGTCAGGAGGGCACCTCCATCAATCAGCTCCGCGAGGAGGTTCTGCGCGATGCTGCCATCTCGGGGTTGAGCCGCGGCGACAGCGTGGACGACATCTCGGCCCGCCTCGGCTTCTCCGAGCCGAGCGCATTCCGCCGGGCCTTCAAGCGCTGGACCGGACAGACTCCCGGCGCGTATCGATAGACATCCCGGGGGGGGGCGATCAGCTGACGCAGAATTCGTTGCCCTCGGGATCGGTCATGGTGATCCAGGTGCTGGGCCCTTGCTGCCCGCGATGCAGTACCGACGCGCCTCGACCTTCGAGTTCGGTCACCACCGCCTCGCGTCCGTCACCGACACGAACGTCGAGATGGAGTCGGTTCTTCACGGACTTCGATTCGGGTACCGCCTGGAACAGCACGCGCGGGGTGCCCGGAGATTCCGGATCGGTGATGCCCTGGCCGGCTCGCCACACCAGAACGCCGTCGAACACGGTTGTGTCCTCCTCTCGGGCGTGGCCTGCCGCAACCATCTCGCGAATGAAATCCTCGTTGCTGGGTTCGACCTGCCAGCCGAGAGTCTGTGCCCACCATGTCGCGAGCGCATGCGGGTCGACACTGTCCACGACGACCTGAAATCGGTAACCCATGCGAGCACGATACCGCCGGGCGCTGGCAATGGGAACACCTGTTCGATACAGTCGAGTCATGTCGCTCGCGATGCAAGGTTCGCTGTTCGGTGACGACGACGGTGGCGTCGGGTCACTGCAGTCCGTCACCCGCCGCGAGCTGACACTCGGTGCCTGGGTCGATGTGCGCCCGGGCTGGTTGTCCGACAGCGATCTCTTCGACTCGCTGGTCACCGACGTCGACTGGCGGGCCGAACGCAGGCAGATGTACGACCGTGTGGTCGATGTGCCGCGCCTGGTTCGGTACTACGCCGAACGCGAGCACTGGCCGCACCCGGCACTGTACGAGGCCCGCGATGCACTCGACGACCACTACCGAAGCGAACTCGGCGAGTCGTTCGCCACCGCGGGACTGTGTTACTACCGCAACGGGTCCGACAGCGTCGCCTGGCACGGCGACAACATCGGTCGCAGCGCCACCGAGGACACGATGGTGGCGATCGTATCGCTCGGCGCGACAAGACAACTCATGCTCCGCCCCCGCGGCGGCGGTGCCTCTCTCAAATTCACCCTCGGGCACGGCGACCTGGTGGTGATGGGCGGATCCTGTCAACGCACCTGGGAGCATGCAATTCCCAAGTCCACCCGCGCGGTCGGTCCACGCATCAGCGTGCAATTTCGACCGCGCGGGGTTCGCTGATCCACGACGCGTCAGCGCGCGGCGTTCGAGGCCCGACGCGTCTCGACGGCCGCCGCGAGAGTGGCCAATTGCGTTGCCGTCGTATCCCAGTCGAGGCATGCATCGGTGATGGACTGGCCGTATACGAGCTCGTCCCGGTGGCCGAGTTCGAGGTCCTGACGCCCCGCGACGAGGAAACTCTCGAGCATCAGCCCGACGATTCCGTGCTCGCCGGCCGCGACCCTGGCGGCCACGTCGGTGACGACGTCCACCTGCTTGTTGTGATCCTTACGGCTGTTGCCGTGGCTGGCGTCGATGACCACTCGCTCCGGCAGACCCGACTTACGCAGGCGGGCAACGGTATCGGTCACGGACTCGGCGTCGTAGTTCGGTCCGTCGACGCCGCCGCGCAGGATCACGTGGCAATCGGGGTTGCCGACGGTCCTGATCAAGGCAGCCTTGCCGTCGAGATCGGTTCCGGGGAAGACGTGGCTCGCGGACGCAGCGCGGGTCCCGTCGACGGCGACCTGGATGTCACCTTCGGTCGAGTTCTTGATGCCCACCGGCATCGACAATGCGCTGCACAGCTGCCGGTGCACCTGGCTGGCCGCGGTCCGTGCTCCGATAGCACCGTAGCTGACCAGGTCCGCAATGTACTGCGGGGTGATCGGGTCCAGGAATTCGCAGCCGACGGGTAGGCCGAGCGCAGAGATGTCCAGCAGTAGCTGGCGTCCCACTCGAAGACCTTCGTTGATGTCGAAGCTGCCGTCGAGGTGCGGATCGTTGATCAGCCCCTTCCAGCCGAGCGTCGTCCGCGGCTTCTCGAAGTAGACCCGCATGACGATGTGCAGTCGATCGCCCAGCTCGGCTGCCGTGGCGGCGAGGCGGCGGGCGTAGTCCAAGGCGGCGTCGGTATCGTGCACCGAACACGGGCCGACCACGACGATCAGTCGATCGTCGCGACCGTCGAGAATGTCGACGACACCGGAGCGTCCGGTACGAACACTGGCCGAGATCGCGTCGTCCACCGCATGCTCGCGGCGCACGACCGACGGCGCAACCAGCGGACTGATACTGATCGTGCGCTGATCGTCGAGTGACGGGGTGTCGAGGGAGAGCGTCATGAGAGGGGTTCCTGTTCCCAGGCCGGCTCCGCATGCTCCACGCGCACTTCGAGCCGGTCTGTATCCGGCTCGTGGGGTGGAGGTCAGCGCATGGCGTCGCTGGCTGACCCACCCGGGGCCGGCCTGCTAAACCAGAAATACGTGCGCTGCATGGAAAGCACCGTAACAGACTCTCCCGCGATGCATCCATGTGCTGACCCCAGGCTAGGGTTACCTATCCATGCCCGCTCGGTGAAAGAGATCGAAGTGAAACGTCTGCTCGTCGCCACTGCCCTTGTCGCAGTCGCAGCTCTGACCACCGTCGCGTGCGGCGACAGCGGCGAGCAGACGCCGAGCACCGCCACCTCTCCCACCTCCAGCACCGACGCGGCATCGGACGCACCGGGCCCCACCGGCATCCCCGACGGGATGGGTTCGGGTGCTGCCGACGGCGAGTTCCCGCGCACCGTCGGGCATTTCGGCGGATCCACCGACATCCCCGCCGAACCGAAAAAGATCGTGGTGATCGCCACCGGCCAACTCGACGCCGCGTTGACCCTGGGCGTGATCCCCACCGGTGCCGCCTACGGCGACGGAGCCGATCTGGTGCCCGACTACATCAGCTTCTCGTTCCCCCAGTACGCGGACCGACTGGCGCAGATGGCAGATCTGGGCAACCGCCAGAGCGTCGACATCGAGGCCGTCGCCGCCGCCGAACCCGACCTCATCCTGGCCAACAAGACCGGCTCGGAAGACATCTACCCGACCCTGTCGGCCATCGCGCCGACCGTACTGACCGAGGGCACCGGCGTGAACTGGAAGCAGGACTTCCTTCTTCTCGCGGACGCACTGGGACGCACCGAGCAGGCGCAAGGGTTCCTGGACACATTCGCGTCCGACGCTCGCGCACTGGGTGATTCGGTCTCCAACGGCGGCGGATCCGGGGGCGCTCCGACGGTGTCGTTCGTCCGCTTCACCGCAGACCGGGCCCGCGTGTTCGGCGTCGCGTCGTTCGCGGGATTCATCGCCTCGGACGCTGGGCTGGCGCGCCCGCCCAGCCAGCAATTCGACAAGACCTCGCAGGACTTCAGCGAGGAAGAGATCCAATTGGCGAACGCCGATTGGGTATTCGTCTCCAGTCAGGACGCGGGAGCCGATTCGAGCGCCGCGTCGTACACCACCAATCCATTGTGGACCGGGATGAGCGCGGCAACGCAGAACCACATCGTGCGCGTCGACGACGACCCGTGGTACCTCAACGCCGGCCCCACGGCGGCAACCATCGTGCTCGACGGCCTGAAAAACGCCCTGCAGAGCTGACCCCCATGTGAGTGACGGAGCCTGATTGGTCGTTCCGCAGGCTCCACTCCCGACTCGTAGCAGGCCACGAAGTTCCACTCAGATCGAGCAGATAGGTTGCACACAACTTAACTGTGCGCTACCGTTCTTCTCGTGACCAACGAACTCGCACTCGATCGTCAGGTGTGCTTCGCGCTGTACTCCGCATCGCGGGCTACGACCGCGGTGTACCGCCCGATGCTCGACGAGCTCGGCGTCACGTATCCGCAGTACCTGGTCCTGCTGGTGCTGTGGGAGAAGGACGGGCGCGGCGTCAAGGAGATCTGCGCCGAACTCGACCTCGACACCGGCACTCTCTCGCCGATGCTCAAGCGACTCGAAGGTCTCGGTTTCATCGAGCGTCGACGACTGAGCACCGACGAACGCCGGGTCGAGATCCACCTCACCGAGACCGGTAGCGCCATGCGCGCGAAGGCACTCGACCTCCCCCGCAAGCTGGCCGAGAAGACCGGCATGGGAGTCGACGATCTCGTCAGGCTCAAGGAATCGCTCGACGCATTGACGAGCGCTCTGCATCACACCGATTCGCGCACGACAGAAGGAGAATCATGAAGACCATCTACACCGCCGAAGCTCTCGCCACCGGCGAAGGACGCAACGGCCACGCCCGCACCTCCGACGGACGTCTCGACCTCGATCTCGCCATCCCGGAGGCCATGGGCGGCAGCGGAAACGGCACCAACCCCGAGCAGCTGTTCGCAGCCGGCTACGCCGCGTGCTTCCACTCCGCACTGCAGATGGTGGCGCGTCAGGACAAGGCCGACGTCACCGACTCGGCCGTCGGCGCTCGCGTCGACATCGGACCCAACGACGCAGGCGGCTTCCAGCTCGCAGTCACCCTCGAGGTGACTCTGCCGAACCTGAGCCGCGAGAACGCCCAGGCCCTGGCCGACAAGGCCCATCAGGTCTGCCCGTACTCCAACGCCACCCGCGGCAACATCGACGTCACCGTCACCGTCACCGAAGACGAGTAAGAGGAAACACCATGAAGGCACACGAAATTCACCTCGCGTCCCGCCCAGAAGGCTGGCCGACCGAAGACAACTTTCGCGCGGAGGTCGTCGACCTTCCCGAACTGCAGGACGGGCAGATCCTCGTTCGCAACATCGTGATGTCGGTCGATCCGTACATGCGTGGTCGGATGAACGACGTGAAGTCGTACGTCCCGCCGTTCCAGCTCGATGCGCCGCTCGACGGCGGTGCCGTCGGCGAGGTCGTCGAATCCAAGGCCGACGGTTTCGCAGCCGGCGACGCTGTTGTGCACGGCAAGGGATGGCGCGATCTCGCGATCGTCCCGGCGAACGGCGCAAGCAAGGTCGACCTCTCGGCCGCGAAGGCGTCTGCATACCTGAGCGCACTGGGAATGACCGGAACGACGGCGTACGCCGGTCTGACCGAAGTTGCCTCGTTCGAGGAGGGTGACGTCGTCTTCGTCTCCGGCGCTGCCGGTGCAGTCGGGTCACTCGTCGGCCAGATCGCCAAGGCGCTCGGCGCTTCTCGCGTCATCGGCAGTGCCGGGTCTCCCGCCAAGGTCGCCCGCTTGCTCGAGCTCGGGTTCGACGCGGCATTCGACTACCACGACGGCCCTGTCGCCGAGCAGCTGCGCAAGGCGGCACCGGACGGCATCGACGTGTACTTCGACAACGTCGGCGGCGAGCACCTCGAAGCCGCCATCGGTTCGATGAACAAGCACGGCCGAATTGCCATGTGCGGAGCCATCGCTCAGTACAACTCCACCGAGCCGACTCCCGCTCCACGCAACCTCGCGCTGGCGATCGGCAAAGAGCTGACACTCAAGGGCTTCATCGTCGGTTCGTATGCGCACCTCACCGAGGAATTCCGCGCGAAGATGACGGAATGGCTCGCAAGCGGCGCAATCGAATTCGACGAAACGATCGTCGAAGGCCTCGACAATGCTCCGGCCGCCTTCATCGGACTGATGAAGGGCGAGAACACCGGCAAGATGGTCGTCACCATCTAGATCGGACCAGCACGGCGTCACCGCAATCCACACCCCGGTCGGGAATTCCGACCGGGGTGTTTCCATGCGCGTACCGATTACAGTCGTTGCATGCCTGCCGCCCCACTTCCGTTGCGCGACGGCCTCGACCCCACCAGGGTGCGGATGCCCGACGTCGCGACCGGCGCAACGGTGCTCGAGTATCTGTGTGCCCGCTTCCCGCAGGATGCGGCCAGGCTGACCGAAAAGGTGTCCGGCGGGGAGGTCGTCGATGCGACGGGCGTACCGATCGACGCGTCGACGATCGCCGGCCCGCGCGCGGACATATATCTCTACCGTGACCCGCCGGTGGAATCGGCCGTGCCGTTCTCCCTCGATGTGCTGCACCGCGACGAGAACCTGCTCGTGGTGGACAAGCCGCACTTTCTCGCCACGACGCCGCGAGGCGCGTACATCGCACGCTCGGCGTTGGTCCTGCTCCGCCGCCGGTTCGACCTACCCGAGCTGAGCCCGGCGCACCGTCTGGACAGGCTGACAGCAGGCGTTCTCGTGTTCACCGTCAGACAGCAGGCTCGCCGGCCGTACCAGGAGCTGTTCGCTCAGCGCACGATCACCAAGCAGTACGACGCCATCGCCCCACTCGCTCGCGAACTCCGGTTCCCGATGACGGTGCGCAGTCGAATCGTCAAGGAACGCGGCGTTCTTCAGGCCGTTGAGGTACCGGGCGAACCCAATGCCGAGACACGCGTCGAACTGGTCGACACTCTCGGGTCGTACGGTCGATATCGGTTGCACCCGCGCACCGGGAAAACGCATCAACTTCGGGTTCATCTGTGCTCGTTGGGAATCCCGATCGTCGGAGACAACTTCTACCCGTCGTTCCGCGAGGTCGCCGACGACGATTACTCCGATCCGCTCCGCCTACTGGCTCGCTCCATCGAGTTCGTCGATCCGCTCAGCGGCGTGGTCCGACGGTTCGAGAGCAATCGGAGTCTCGATCCTCCGGCAGCACAACCGATCCCGTAATTCTGGCCATCTCGTCGGCTCGGACGGTGATGCGGTGCGAGATGACCGCGAGCGCGAACAGGCCGACCGCCACATTCCCCAGCGCAGCGAACCCTTCCTGAGCGAAATCCACGAGCGCGTTGAGCAAAGTGAACACCAGTGCGGACACGCGGAGAGTGCGCAACGGCCACAGGGGACCGTCCGTTCGCCACCGCAGCATCGCCGGAAGCGCCGTGGCGAATGTGATGCAAGCACTGACGAACAGGATGCCGCTGGCGATGCCCATCCTGTCGACGTCGATCGTCAGGTCTCGGCGATCGATCAGCAGGTCACCCAAGACGAGTTCGACGATCCCGAACACGACTCCTGCCCCGGAAATCAGGACCAGCCCCCAGCCGACGACGGGAACCCAACGGGGACTGGTGAAGAACGCGGGGATCAGCCGTGGAACGAACTGGCGCATCGAGTGGGTACGCGATGTCGACCGGCGGCAGGTGCCGAGCAACAGTCTAATTCCGGCTACGGTGTCCGGGTCGGCTCCGTCCGACTCGGCTCGCGCCACCATCCGCAGCGCCCAGTCGCGCCGATGCTCGGGAAGACCGTGCGCGACGCCATCGGCGGCGATCGCGGCCGCATTCGCCAGTGACTCGTCCCGCGAGGGCCTGCGGAACTCCCGCACGATCCTGCTGAACACCAGCAGCAGCACCACCAGGACGTACATGATCTCCGACGACGGGCCGTAGAAGTAGTCGTTGTCCTTGGTGACGAACTTGCCGACCTCGTCGAGAAACAGCCCGAACCCGATTCCGCCGAGCACCACGGTGAAGACCCGAACGCCGAACCCGATGAACATCCACCCGATCAACAGAGCCAGCATCATCGCCGCCCCGCCGTACAGGGCGTGCGCGATGTGCAGCGACTTGCCACCGACCTGCGGGTAGTGGGTGAGCTCCAAATACGCCCTGGTGACCAGAATCGTTGCAATGGCCACCACCATGAAGGCCTCGGACGCGGAACTGCCGTAGGCATCGCGGACCACACCAGTACGTTGCGGGCGCCCCGGACGAGCGGTCATCAACCGAGTATGAGCTTCCCGCCGTCGCCTCCGGGCTGTTTTCGCCTGTGCATTCCCGCGCGCCCGTGTGAGTAGCTTGACAAATTCGTTTGCCGAAACTGCAATGGATCGATGACCGATGCAGAAACCACCCTCGACGAACTCATTGCCGGCCTCGGCCCCCGCCTCAAGCGCATCCGAATGGAAAAGAACACCACCCTCGCCGCGCTGTCCGACACCACCGGAATTTCGATCAGCACGCTCTCGCGGCTCGAATCCGGTGACCGCAAACCCAGTCTCGAACTGCTGTGGCCGATCGCCCGCGCGCATCAGATGGCGCTCGACGATCTGGTGACGGCTCCCCCCGTCGCCGATCCCCGGGTACGCACCACGGCCACCGTGCGCGAGAACCTGACCATTCTTCCGCTGACGCTCCGCCCGGGTGGCCTACAGGCATACAAGCTGGTGGTTCGCCCCGACGACAAGGAGCCGCGCCCGCGGGTGCACGAGGGGTACGAGTGGTTCTACGTTCTCGACGGAACCCTGAGACTGATTCTCGGCGAACACGATCTGACGATGAAGGCCGGTGAGGCCGCCGAATTCGACACCCGGGTACCGCACTGGTTCGGCGCAGTCGGTAACCGACCGGTGGAGCTGCTGAGCTTGTTCGGACCTCAGGGCGAGCGCATGCACGTCCGTGCGAAACCGACTGTATGAAAAGTCATGTCGGTGTGAGACAGTGAAGCCCGCTCGACGCAGAATCCACTCGGTCATCCGCACCGACAACACCATCTCGAGGAAAAAGATGACCGACAGACTGCCCGATTCACCCGCCTCTCGTACCGACGTCGACATCGCGACCGGAGTGCTCATCGGTATCCACGGTGGCTCGGTGGCCGACGCCATCGACGAGTTGTTCACCACGGCGAAGAATCACCGGGTAAGTCTGTTCGAGCTCTCCCGCACGCTGATCACTGTCGCCGAAGGGCGCGACGTCGAGCAGTCCACGACGACGGACGCGGTGTACTCGGTGTGGGGTTCGGCGCTCGGTCGGCGTGGAGCCGAGACCACGTTCGGCTTGGTCACCGGTTCCGCCGCAGTCTGATCCGGCGGTCGCTATCCGCGCACTGCCGGGTCGGTCCGCAGTTCCGGGAATCGAGCCGTCATCGCGTCGATGTGCCGATACATCTCGTAGAGCTCGGTGCGCAGAGTGGATGCCTCGGACTCGAATTGCCTCGCGCGAGACTCGGCACGGTCGGCGCGAGCCCGAAATGCTTTGGATTGCGCAATTTCGATGGCCGCCGAACACGTCCGAATGTGTTCGGCCAGTCCTCGCGCGAACACTCTCGCCTGGGCAAGATTGACGTCGTAATTGTCGTCGCGCGGTGACGGTGCGCCGTTCGCTGTGCCCATGAAATGAAGTCGCCCTCGGTCGTCGGCCTCGATATCCTCCGACGAACTCTACGCTCGGATTCGAGCGACCCGTTCGAGAACCGCCCCTCCGAGAATCGCCATCACCCGAAGACGAGTGCCAACACCACCGACGCAGAGGTGGCAACGATGGCAATGACGATGGTCGCTGCGATCGCACGTTGCCGCACGGTGCGGTAGCTCGACGTTTCCAACCCGTCGTCGGCATCGTCCTCGTCGACGGTGCGCGCGCCGTAGAAGTCGTCGGAATCGACTCCGTCCTCGTCGAAGTACACGACATCGCGCGGTGGGATCCAGCTCTGCCCGTTGGCTGCGATTGCGGCCCCCAGTCGTTCCAGGCGCATCTGAGCCCGCACTGGATACCAATCCGAGGGCGCGTGGATGGGGAGCGCTCCGGCGAGCATCAGCGGCGACCGGTACTGCTTCTGCAGTGCCGCGAACGCAGCGGACGCCGTCGGATCGTCGTCGGCCTTGTCGGTCAGAAACCACACGGCACCGGCAGCCGCACGATCACCGAGAAGGAGATACGTGTACGCGAGCAATTCCAGAACCGTCGGCGACGACGGGTTGCGAGGCAAAGCGTCGAGCAGCCCGTTTCGTGCGGCGATGGTGTCTCCACGTGCGAGATCGGCTTGCGCGCGAGCGATCACATCCACCTGTCGAGCCTAACGTTGCAATCGCGCGCCGTCACGGGACAGTGGGTACAACCGCACACGACAAAGCCCCTCCCGACCGAAGTCGAAAGGGGCTCTGTGCGTGTTTGTCGATCACAACCGTGGTGGCCAGGGCCGGGATCGAACCGGCGACCTTCCGCTTTTCAGGCGGACGCTCGTACCAACTGAGCTACCTGGCCGGGCGGCACCGGTGAAACAATGCCATCGCAATGCCGGTGCTTTCACACCGATTCTGCGACCCTGACGGGACTCGAACCCGCGACCTCCGCCGTGACAGGGCGGCGCGCTAACCAACTGCGCCACAGGGCCTTGCTGTTGTTGCCGCGCTATTTCTAGCGCACCAACTCTCCGAACTGCAAATCTGCTTCTCGCCGGAGCGAGATGAAGAATGCTGTACTGCACATCGGATTGTCAATCCGATGTTTTCCTGCGTACCCCCTACGGGATTCGAACCCGCGCTACCGCCTTGAAAGGGCGGCGTCCTAGGCCGCTAGACGAAGGGGGCCCGCCGAATTGCTTCGACGCTACCCTCAACGGCGTTCCGTTGGGAGCTGGGATAGCTTAGGACACTTTCGCTGTAAATCTCAAACCGGCAGGTCAGAGGCGGTTTTTGCCTCGTTTTCGCCGAATTGCTCCCACCCGTGCAGTTCGAGTTCGGCCAACCAGCTGTCCGACGCCATGGCGAGCAGCACGATCTCGACGGACTCCTCGAACCGTTCGCGTAGATCTGCGTTGTCGGCCACCAGATCCGACATGTAACGCTGACCCGCCATCGACGCGGCGAGCACTCGCACGAACTTGGCCGCATCGAACTGCGGCTTGAGGTCTCCCATCGCCAGCGCCCTCTCGGCCTGCGCGTACCCCTGTGCACCCCACACCCGGCCACCACCGGAGTGCACCTCCGCGTAGAACTCGGGCTCGACGATCAGCCGGAATTCTGCACGCACGATCACGTCGTTCTGAAAGTTCTGCGCGATGTCGTCGACGATTCCCTTGATGACGTAAAAGGGATGTGCGGTCGAATCGGCCCATTTCTCGGAGATTGCGACATAACGGTCGAGTCCGGCCGCGAGCACTGCTCGGGCCAGATCTTCCTTGGATTGGAAATGGAAGTACATCGCCCCCTTGGTGGCGTTCGATCCTTCCAAGATGGTGTTGACGGACGCAGCCGCATATCCGCGCTTGGCGAATTCCGCCGCCGCTGCCTCGACGATCGCCGCCCGGGTCCGCCGTGCGCGCTCCTGTTGTGCCATTTACTCCGTGCCTCCGAGCCCAAGCGCCCTGCATATCCACAGGTAGTACAAGTAGAGAGTACTTCACCCGAACGACACGCGACTCGACTCACCTGCGGTCCGCTACGACGCGTGCAGCCGACAGAAAATTCGGTTGAGTAACTGAAACAAGCCGAATGGTATTGTTCACCCGGCTCGAGTGCGCTGCAGGGGGTGCGCACTCGAGCCGATTTTCGTACTTCCACTCGAGCCACGTCGACATCGTCCTTCGAGCCGGAGCACCGATACCGGGGATGGATACGAACTCCGCAGCGTGGCCGCCGGTGTGCGCGCCGGTCTCGCACATCGAAAAGCAGTTGAATATCGAATTAGATTCTGCACGAGCATCTCTCGCGACATGTTCGTTTGCATCGCTCCTTAGCGCATGAAAACTGTTGCTCGTCAATCGAATACGAAAAAAGCGCTCCACAGGGTCACCAAAAGTACTGTCCGCTAGTCGATGTCAGCGGAGAATCGATAACGGTTTCGACACGTTCTCGCCATAGTCGGCGACGTACACCGCCTCGGGCATAGCGTGATGCGCATCACACACGATGCTTCGGCCGATCGGGGACGGGTGCACGCCATGAATCTATCGATCCGCGTATGTCGTTCGATGACAGTACTACTCGTGTCGTCGGCATTGACGTTGTCGACGGCTCACACAGTCGCCGCCGATCCGCTGACGAACTTCCTCGATCCCGTCGCCGATCCCGCCCTCTACCTGCCGACACCACTCGGCGAGCCGTTCTTCGACCCGCCGGCAGGATTCGAGCAACTCCCGCCCGGATCGATTCTCGGCACCAGACGCGTGAGCGTGGGGCCGCTGTTCACCCCGGTCACCTCGACCCAAATTCTCTATCGCACAAACGATTCCAAAGACCGACCCGTCGCAGCGGCCACGACGGTCGTCGTGCCCGACGCGCCCTGGGCCGGTCCCGGCACGCGTCCCGTCGTCGCGTACAACATGGCCATCAACTCACTGGGCAACACCTGTGCACCGTCGTGGACCCTGCCCCGAGGTATCGCCCGCGAGATTCCAGCGGTGCAGGCGTTCCTCGCCAAGAACTACGCAGTGGTCGTCACCGATCACGAGGGTCCTCGGCAGGCGTACGCGGCCGGGCGCATGGCCGGCCATGCGGTGCTCGACGCGTTGCGCGCGATGGTGCGCCTTCCCGAACTCGGGTTGCCCGCGTCCTCCCCGATTGCCGTCACAGGCTATTCGGGCGGGGCGATCGCCACCGGATGGGCCGCTCAACTCGCCCCGTCGTACGCGCCGGAGGTCAATCTGGTGGGCGCGGCCTTCGGCGGTCCACCGACCGACTACCGGATTCTGCTGACGTCGATGAACGGCAACGTCGCGTCGACGTTGTTCCTGTCCGCAGCGCTCGGAGTTGCCCGCGAGTATCCCGAGATGTTTTCCCTGATGAACGCCAACGGACTGCGCCTGGCCACCGTGGCCAAAGATCTCTGCATCACTTTGCTCGCTCCCGGCGGCCTGGTGGCACCGATCCCGGCGCAGGCCCTCTCGGACGTGCCGAACGTCGACCGGACCGAGATCGCCGAACGCATCATCGCCGCGACCCGCATGGGCGGTGATATCGCCCCCACCGTGCCCACGATGATCTACCAGGGCCGTCAGGAATTCTGGATCCCCCGGGAAGGTGCGGAGACGCTGTACGACGAGTGGTGCGCACACGGTGCCGACGTACGCCTCGAGGAGTACTTCGGTGAACACCTCGTCGTCGCGATCAGTGGCATTCCCGGTGCGTACTCCTGGATCGACGACCGCCTGGCCGGTATCCCCGCGCCGCAAGGCTGCAGCAGTTTCGGGCGCTGACCCCCGAAACGCGGTGCCGGGGGTGCATGACCGACACGGCTGCACTGCCCATTACACTTTCGATCCGCGCCCCTATAGCTCAGTTGGTAGAGCTACGGACTTTTAATCCGCAGGTCGTAGGTTCGAGTCCTACTGGGGGCACCACACACCTTTCCGCCGAACTGCATTCGGCGGCACCCGGTCCGTACACTCGGGGTAACGATCGGCCCGTCCGCAGCGACGTGCAGGGAGAACTGCAGCAGTCGCGAAGATCCCCACATCGGCCGATGTCGGTCGTCACGACTGCTCGAACAGCAAGTGAACAGCCGCGACACGGTTCACACCGAACCTACGGTGCCGTACGCTGGACCGGTCGTACGCAATCTATGGAGGCGATCTAATGGCGAGGGATCTGACACAGCTCGAGCTTCTGCAAGAGCTGGTGCCCACTGCCGAGGACAACGTGAACCGTCACATTTCGATGGCGCGTGAATGGCACCCCCACGACTACGTGCCGTGGGACGAAGGCCGCAACTTCGCCGCACTCGGCGGCAAGGACTACGACCCGGAGCAGTCCAAGCTCTCCGACGTCGCGCAGGCTGCGATGATCACCAATCTGCTCACCGAGGACAACCTGCCGTCCTACCACCGTGAGATTGCCGAGAACTTCTCCCAGGACGGTGCCTGGGGAACCTGGGTCGGCCGCTGGACCGCCGAGGAGAACCGCCACGGCATCGTCATGCGTGACTACCTCGTCGTCACCCGTGGCGTCGATCCCGTCGCCCTCGAAGAAGCCCGCATGATCCACATGACCAACGGCTTCGCGTCCCCCGCAGGTTCGCAGACCGGTTTGCTCCACTCGGTTGCCTACGTGACCTTCCAGGAACTGGCGACCCGCGTCTCGCACCGCAACACCGGCAAGGTCTGCGACGACCCGATCGCCGACCGCATGCTCCAGCGCATCGCCGCCGACGAGAACCTGCACATGATCTTCTACCGCAACATCACCGGCGCAGCGATGGACATCGCACCCGACCAGACCCTCGACGCCGTCTCCGACATCGTGACGAACTTCGTCATGCCGGGCGCGGGAATGCCCAACTTCCGCCGCAACGGTGTGTTGATGGCCAAGCACGGGATCTACGACCTGCGTCAGCACCTCGAAGACGTCGTCTGGCCCGTGCTGCGCAAGTGGAGCGTCTTCGAGCGCAACGACTTCACCGCCCGCGGTGAGAACAAGCGCGAAGAACTCGCCGCGTTCCTCGAAGACCTCGAACGTCAGGCCACCAAGTTCGAGGAGATGCGAGATCGCTCGCTCGCTCGCGAACGCGCCAAGGCCGAAGCACGCGCGTCCTGAGTTTCGATCGACTGGTGTGCCCGGTACCGACTTCGGTGCCGGGCACCGCCTTTTCTCCCGAAAGTTCTCCCTTCGTTCCAAAGGCTTGTTTTCCATGACATTGCAGATCGGCTCCCTGGAGTTGCGCAGCCCCGTCGTCCTCGCACCGATGGCAGGCGTCACCAATGTGGCGTTCCGCACGTTGTGCCGTGAGCAGGAACTCGAGCGCGCGGGCAGCACGTCCGGTCTGTACGTCTGCGAGATGGTCACCGCACGCGCTCTCGTCGAACGGCAACCCGCCACGATGCACATGACGACGTTCGGGCCCACCGAAACTCCCCGGTCCTTGCAGCTCTACACGGTCGATCCGGACACCACGTACGCCGCGGCGAAAATGATCGTCGACGACAACCTGGCCGATCACATCGACATGAACTTCGGCTGCCCGGTCCCGAAAGTCACCCGCAAGGGCGGCGGTGCCGCATTGCCGTACAAGCGAAACCTGTTCGGCCGCATCGTGGCTGCGGCGGTCAAGGCCACCGAGGGCACCGACATCCCCGTCACGGTCAAGTTCCGTGTCGGAATCGACGAGAACCATCACACCCATCTCGATGCCGGCCGGATCGCCGCCGACGAGGGTGCAGCGGCCGTGGCGTTGCACGCCCGCACTGCCTCGCAGCGGTACTCCGGCACCGCCGACTGGAACGAGATCGCTCGACTCAAGGAGCACGTCACCGGGATTCCCGTCCTGGGCAACGGCGATATCTTCTCGGCGTCCGACGCCGTCCGCATGATGGCGGAAACCGGATGCGACGGCGTCGTCGTCGGGCGTGGCTGCCTCGGTCGTCCATGGCTGTTCGCCGAGCTCAGTGCCCGCCTGAACGGGCGGCCAGAGCCGACGCCGCCGACCCTGGGTGAGGTGGCCACTATCATCGCGCGCCATGCCGAGTTGCTCGCGCAGCACCATGGTGAGGGCAAAGGCCTGCGAGAGTTGCGCAAGCACGTGTCCTGGTACCTGCGCGGCTTTCCGGCCGGCTCGGATCTTCGGGTGTCGATGGCACTGGTGTCGACCCTCGCCGAACTGGACGACCTTCTGGCGCAACTGGATCCGACCGTTCCGTTTCCCAAGGACGCCGAGGGTCCCCGCGGCCGGCAGGGCTCGCCCGGCGCAGTGTCGCTGCCCGACGGATGGCTCGACGATCCGGAGGACCTGTGTGTCCCCGCCGGT
Organism: Rhodococcus sp. IEGM 1354; assembly: GCF_030056855.1. Taxonomy (NCBI): domain Bacteria; kingdom Bacillati; phylum Actinomycetota; class Actinomycetes; order Mycobacteriales; family Nocardiaceae; genus Rhodococcus; species Rhodococcus sp. IEGM 1354. The sequence continues at coordinate 271,239 of NZ_JASHKT010000003.1, read as the reverse complement.
GCAGATCTGATGCATTCCGGCGGCTGATCGACCCCCTCACCAGGGCCCGTCTCGCACGAAGTGGACCGCGCCGCTCGAGTCAGTACTATGGCTTGGATTGCCGAGTAGACGGCACATGCGTGTGATGGAAGGCCAGGTTCGAATTCGTGGGAGACGATCGAGAGTCGGGCCCGTCTGTGCCCGAGGGTCGCGCCCCATGGGAGCGCCCGCTGTCCTCTATCGGACGAACCGGCGCAGGCGGACGTTCCGGACAACGTCCCCCTCGGTCCGACGACCCCGCCACACCCGACCCCTCTGGTTCGGAACCCGACTCGACAGACTCCGATTCTCCACCGAAGCCGGGTGACAGCGGCCGACTGGGTAAACGCTCCCCGCGCAACGCGGACACGGTGTCGGTCGCCGAGCTGGTCGACAAGATGTCTCGTTCGGGAGCCACCCGACGTGATCCCCCCGAACGGCCGGACGTCGAAGAGCCCACCGAGGTCATCTCACCGATCACCGACTCCACTCCCCCGCCGGCTCGGGCGAACCGTCCGATGCCCACCCCGCCGCCGCACGCTGCCCCCGAACCCGTCGGAGCACCCGCCGCCGACCGGCCGGCACTGACGCGTCTGGCGATGAGCCGAGTACGGCGACGACGACGGATACGCATGATCGGCCGAAGTCTGGTCTCGATCGTCGCCATCCTCGCCGTGGCACTCACCGGAGTGGTGTGGGGCTATCTACGCAACACCGATCAGGGATTCCTCCAAGTCGCCGCGCTCGACCCCGATTCGACCGACGTCGTCGACGCCGCAGGCCAGTACGGAGACGAGACCTACCTGATCGTCGGCACCGATACGCGCGCCGGTGCCAGTGGGCAGGTGGGCGCAGGAACCGTTGCCGATGCCGAGGGATCTCGATCGGACACCGTCATGCTCGTCAACATTCCAGCCGACCGCAGCCGCGTCGTCGCCGTGTCGTTTCCTCGCGACCTGGACGTGACCCGACCCGAGTGCGAGCAGTTCGACAACGTCACCAATACCTACACGGGCGAGATGTTCCCGGAGGCGTACGGCGACAAGCTGAACGCCACCTACGCCCTCGGCGGCCCGAAATGCCTGGTCAAGACCATTCAGAAGATCTCAGGACTGCGGATCGGACACTTCGTCGGCATGGACTTCGCCGGTTTCGAGTCCATGGTCGACGAGGTCGGCGGTGTCGAGGTGTGTACCGCTCAGCCTCTCGTCGACTACGAACTCGGAGACGTGCTGCCCAACGCCGGTACCCAACGCATCGACGGACGCACCGCACTGAACTACGTCCGAGCCCGGAACATCGAATCGGAGGGCAACGGCGACTACGGCCGGATCAAGCGCCAGCAGCGCTTCCTGTCGTCGCTGTTGCGATCGGCGTTGTCGAACAAGGTGCTTCTCGACCCGGGCAAACTGAACGGATTCGTCAACGCGTTCACCTCCGACACCTTCGTCGAGAACGTCAAGACCCAGGATCTGGTGACACTCGGCCGATCGTTGCAGAACGTCGACGCCGGCGCGGTGACCTTCCTGACCATTCCCACCACCGGAACCAACGACTACGGCAACGAGATCCCCAACGAAGACGCCATCGGTGCCATCTTCCAGGCGATCATCGACGACCTACCCCTGCCCGGCGAAGAACGGGCCGAACCGGTGACACCGGAACCGACCCCGCCGCCCGCCGCTCCCGACGCCCCGCTGCTGGCCGTCGATCCGGGCACCGTGTCGCTGCAGGTGTCCAACGCGTCGGACATCGCGGGAATGGCACAGACCGCATCCGATCAGCTGGCGACGTACGGGTTCCAGATCCTCACGGTCGGCAACTTCTCCGGCTCCGCCGCTCAGACCGTCGTTCGGTACTCCCAGGATCAGGAAGCCGCTGCGGCGACGGTGGCGTCGGCGATACCCGGTGCTGCCACCGAACTGGCTCCGAGCCTGAACAACGTCGTGGAAGTGGTCCTCGGTTCCAACTACCCGGGCTACACCCAGTACCCGGCCGAGGTCGGTGCGCAGATCGACCCCACCCAGGTGGAGGGAACGACCGAAAGTGCACAGTTGCCCGAGGATCTGTCGTTCACCAACGCGGCCGACGACACGTGCGCCTGACTCCATTCATTCCCCGTTAACCCTCGGGACAGAGAACTGGTCGGTGTGACCTACTAAACTGCGCTCATGCGCGTCGCCTACAACGAACAGATGAACGAGCTCGCCGATCTCCTCGGAGAAATGGCGAGCCTGGCTGGTGCGGCCATGGAAAAGGCCACGCAGTCTCTCCTCCAAGCAGACCTGGTTCTCGCCGAGCAGGTCATTTCCGAGCACGACAAGATCACCGAGCTCAGCGCGATCTGCGAGGAGAAGGCATTCACGCTTCTTGCGCTGCAGGCTCCGGTCGCGGGCGATCTCCGTTCGGTGGTGGCCGGCATCCAGATCGTCGCCGACATCGACCGAATGGGCGCACTCGCACTCCACGTCGCCAAGATCACCCGTCGCAGGCACCCGAACCATGCCCTCCCCGAGGTCGTCAACGGCTACTTCGCCGAGATGGGACGCCTCGCCGTGCAGATCGGTGCGTCGGCCCGTGAGGTGCTCGAGACCCGCGATCCCGAGCGCGCTGCGAAGCTGCAGGAAGAGGACGAGGCGATGGACGATCTGCACCGTCACCTCTTCACGGTGCTGATGGACCGTGAGTGGAGCCACGGCGTCGCCGCCGCGGTGGACGTGACCCTGCTGGGCCGCTTCTACGAACGCTTCGCCGATCACGCCGTCGAGGTCGGCCGCCGAGTCATCTTCCTCGTCACCGGCCAGCTTCCCGCCGACCTCCACCAGCAGAACATTCCCAGCTCGTAGCACCCACTTCGTTCGAGGTCGAGTAGCGCTGCGCGACAACGCCACTCGATCTCGACCCCAGGGCAGGCGCACAAAAGAACCCCCGTCGAGCTTTCGCTCGGCGGGGGTTCTCTGTGCGGTGTGCGGTTATCCGAAGCGGCCGGAGATGTAGTCCTCGGTGGCCTTCTGCGTCGGATTGGAGAAGATCTTCTCGGTGTCGTCGATCTCGATCAGCTTGCCGGGCTTGCCCGTTGCCTCGAGGTTGAAGAAGCCGGTCTGATCGCTCACGCGCGCGGCCTGCTGCATGTTGTGCGTGACGATCACGATCGTGAAGTCCTGCTTGAGTTCCTGAATCAGGTCCTCGATCGCCAGGGTCGAGATGGGGTCGAGGGCCGAGCACGGCTCGTCCATCAGCAGCACGTCGGGAGAGACGGCAATGGCGCGGGCGATGCACAGACGCTGCTGCTGACCGCCGGAGAGCCCGCCGCCGGGCTTGTCGAGGCGGTCCTTGACCTCGGTCCACAGGTTGGCACCCTTGAGCGAGCGCTCGGCGATCTCGTCGAGCTCTTTCTTGCTGCGGCCACCCTGCAACTTCAGCCCGGCGACGACGTTGTCCTTGATGGACATGGTCGGAAACGGGTTGGGCCGCTGGAAGACCATGCCGATGGTGCGTCGCACCCCGACGGGGTCGACGCCGCTGCCGTAGATGTCCTCGCCGTCGAGCAGCACCGAACCTTCGACGCGAGCGCCGGGCGTGACCTCGTGCATACGGTTGAGCGAACGCAGGACGGTCGACTTACCGCAGCCGGACGGTCCGATGAACGCGGTGACGCTGCGCGGCGGGACTGCCAGAGTGACGTCGGAGACGGCATGGAACTTGCCGTAGTAAATGTTGACGTCCTTGAGATCGAGACGCTTTGCCATGTTCTGATTCCTTAGGATTCTCTGGAGTCGGGTGGGTCAGAAGTTCTTGGGCGAGAAGAACTTCGAGACCAACTTCGCGCCGATGTTGAGTATTGCGACGATCAGGATCAGCGTCAGGGCTGCTCCCCACATGCGCTCCGCGGTGAGCACGCCGGTTCCTGCTTTCTGCAGGTCGACCATCATGAGCGGCAGTGACGTCTGCGGCCCCTCGAAAATATTGAAGTTGATAGCAGTGGCCGAGCCGACCAGGATCAGTACCGGAGCCGTCTCACCCATGACGCGGGCCAGAGCCAGCATGATGCCGGTGACGATGCCGGACAACGCGGTGGGGATGACGATCTTGGCGATGGTCTTCCACTTCGGCACACCCAGTGCGTACGACGCCTCGCGCAGGTCCTGCGGGACGATGCGCAGCATCTCCTCGGCCGAGCGCACGATGACCGGAATCATCAGCAGCACGAGGGCGAAGGCAACGGCGACACCGGAGCGCTGGAACCCGAAGGTGGCGATCCACAGCGCGTAGATGAACAGGGCCGCGACGATGGACGGGACACCGGTGAGGATGTCGACCATGAACGTCGTGACCTTGGCCAGTTTGGTACCTGCGCCGTACTCGACGAGGTAGATGGCGACGAAGATGCCGATCGGGATGGAGATGACGGCGCAGAACAGTCCTTGCAGGAGGGTTCCCACGATCGCGTGGTACGCACCACCGCCGGCGATGAACTGGGTGATTCCGGCCTGCGAGTTCTGCCACCAGGCCGGTGCGACCACGGCGGACAGTCCACGCGAGATCACCGTGTAGAGCACCCAGATCAGCGGTACGAGGGCGACGAGCACCGACAGGCTGACGAGAATCGTCGCCGCGAGGTTCGACGCCTTGCGCCGGGCGCTGACGCCCTGGAACGTGGGCTCCTTGACGGGCTTGTCCATGGTTGCGGTCATGGGTCAGTCCTTCTTTCCGGCGATGGCGGCGCGGGCACCGGCGTTGACGACGAAGGTCAGGACGAACAGCACCAGACCGGCGGCGATGTAGGCACCGGCCTGCAGCGGGTTGTTGAACTCGCCCGCTGCCAGCGCGATCTTGGTCGCGAAGGTCGAACCACCGTCGAACAACGTTCCGCCGAAGGTCGCCTGGGTGCTGCGAATGATGATGTAGAGCGCGATGGTCTCACCGAGTGCGCGGCCGAGGCCGAGCATCGAACCGCTGACGAAGCCGGACTTGCCGAACGGAATGACCGTGGTGCGTACGACCTCCCAGCGAGTGGCTCCGAGCGCGAGAGCCGCTTCGACCTGCCCCTTGGGCGTCTGGATGAACACCTCACGGGTGACGGCGGCAATGATCGGCAGGATCATCACGGCCAGGACGATGCCGCCGGTGAAGATGGTGCCGCCGCCTGCGATCGATACCGAGCCGGTGCTGAAGAGCGGGAACCAACTGAGCGACGAGTTCAGCCATTCGGCGAACGGGCTGATCGCCGGGGCCAGGACGTACAGGCCCCACAGGCCGAAGACGATCGACGGGACCGCAGCGAGGAGGTCGATGACGTAGCCGAGCGGTCCGGCAACACGCTTGGGCGCGTAGTTCGTCAGGTAGATCGCGATGCCGAGCGCGACGGGCATCGCCAGGATCAGAGCGAACAACGACACGGTGACGGTGACCAGGAACAGGTCGAGTACACCGAACACCATTGCCGAGGTGTTCGAGGTGTCCCACGCGCCGTTGTAGGTCAGGAAGTTGACCGTGTTGTTGGACAGTGAGGGAATCGCTCGCCAGAGCAGGAAGATGCCGACCGCAGCGATCAAGGCGATGATGAAGATGCCCGAGCCCTTGGCCAGGCCGGAGAAGATCCTGTCACCGGGACGGGTGACCGTCCCCGATGTTTTCGAGTCTGACAATTGTGGTTCTTCCGGTTCGTGGGCGGCACCTGTGGTAGGCACGGTAGCCGCTGAGGGGATGCCGGTGATCGAGTGGGTGTCGCTCATACCGCTCACTGTCTCGTGTCGATGCAGGGTGGTCCGCCTTCGGCCCGCGTCACCGCGAACCGAAGGCGAAACCGGGTTTATCGAGGATCAGGCGATCGCTTCGATGGCGGCGACCAGGCGTTCCTTGAATGCGTCGGGCAGCGGCACGTAACCGGCTTCTTCGAGGCCCTGCTGGCCCTCGTTTGCCGCGCTGAGCAGGAACGACTTGACGGCGGCCGTGGTGTCGGCGTCGTAGCCCTTCGAGCAGACGATCTCGTAGGTCGCGAGGACCAGCGGGTAGGTGTCTGCTTCGTTGCTGGCGTAGAGGCCGTCGATGTCGATGACGAGGTCGTTGCCCTCGCCCTTGAACTTCGCGGCGTCGATTGCCTTGCCCGCGGTCTCGCTGCTCAGCTCGACCGGTCCGTTACCGAAGTCGACGGCTGCCTTGCCGAGGCTCTCCTGATCGGCGAAGCCCTTCTCGACGTAGGTGATGGCGCCGGGGGTAGCGGCCACGGCCTGGGCGACGCCAGAGGATCCGTTGGCACCTTCGCCGACGCCGCCGGCCCAATCGGAGCTGTGGTTCAGCGTCCATGCCTCGGGAGCGGATGCGGCGAGGAAGCGCTGGAAGTTGTCACTGGTGCCCGACGAGTCGGAGCGGTAGACCGGGGTGATCGCGGTCGACGGGAGCGTTGCGCCCTCGTTGAGTGCGGCGATGGCCGGGTCGTTCCAGGTGGTGATCTTGCCGGTGAAGATCTGTGCGATGACGTCGGGGTTCAGCACCAGGTTGTCGACACCGTCGACGTTGTAGGCCACTGCGACCGGACCGAAGACCAGCGGCAGGTTCCACGCCGGGTTGTTGGCGCAGCGGACTGCGGCCTGTGCGGCCTGGTCGTCCTTGATGGACGAGTCGGAGCCGGCGAAGTCGACGAGGCCAGCGACGAACTGCGTGCGGCCGTTACCCGAACCACTGGTGGTGTACTCGACGGCCTTGCCTGCGCAGACGCCGGAGTAGATCGAGGTGAAGTTGGACATGGCGTTCTGCTGTGCGGACGAGCCCTCACCGGTCAACGGGGACTTGCCTTCGCACGAAGCCGAGGACTGCGATGCACCGTCCGTGGTGGCGACGTTGGCGTCGCTACCGCATGCGGCCAGCAACATGGCACTGACTGCCACTGCACTCATGAGAGCACCGTTGCGCTTGAGGTTCACCTGTTTCCTCCGAGGAATCTTGGGCCGTGGTCGCGGCGCGAACCCGAGGTTCGCGTCGAGACTGTGAAGGTGCCGGCTCAGAAGAAACCTCGCACCAGGCAGCGTAGGTTGCCGCCCAGAGAGAAAGGTAAAGGCAGGTGGTAGACGTTTACCCCCGCGTGGGTGAACGGAAGATGAACACCGTGCTGGAAATGTCCGATTACACGGTCCGCGCGTATGCGGCGTCGACGTGGTAATTCGTGAAACCGAGCTTGGTGTACGTGTGCACCGCCGCGGTGTTGTCGGCCTCGACGTACAGCATGATCTGGTCCAGTGCGCGTCCGCGCAGATAGTGCAGCCCGGCCAGGGTCAGTACCCGTCCGAGACCGCGACCCTGCGACTGCGGATCGATACCGACCACGTACACCTCGCCGATGGCCGGGTCGTTGCTGTCCGCCGCATGAACTTTGGTCCAGTGAAATCCGAGCAGGTGGTCGCTGCCTTCCTCGAACGCCAGGAACAGGCCCGCCGGATCGAACCACGGCTCGTCTCGCCGCGACGCGATGTCGCGATCGGTCCAGCCGCCCTGCTCGGGATGCCAGGAGAATGCCGCGTTGTTCACCCTCAGCAACTCGGCATCGTCCTGGTGCCCACGATAGGTTCGCAGCGAAATGCCTTGCGGTACAACCACATCGGGCAGGTCGGGCTCTGCCGCGGCCCGTCGCATCTGTAGCAGTTCCCGTGCCACCGTCAGCCCGAGCGCACGCGCCACGGACTGCGCTGCGGGCAGATTTCCGTGCGCCCAGATCCGCGTGTCGGAGCCGAGATCGAGTGCGCTGGTGACCAATCGACGACCGATGCCGCGGCCGCGATACTCCGGATCGACCACCGCCTCGGCCATACCGTCGGCAACGCCGGCGTACCCGACGACTCGATCTGCGTCGGTGGCGACGAATCGCACGACGCGCTCACCCCCGTCGACGGCCTTGACGGCCTGCTCCGAGAGAGGCGCAGTACCGTCGACTTCGGTTGCACGCGAAAGGATCCGGTGGATACCGTCGCTGACGCGCGAGGACGGTGCGTCGCCGTCGATGGGGTGGACGTCGAACGCAGTATCCGAATTCATCTACGAGAGCGTACTCTCTTGCTGGAACTCGAAATCCGCATCGTCGGAATCGCCGGCCATGGCGTCCGGAGCCGTACCGCCCTTGGAGTTACGCGACGGACGCACGGCCTTGTAACCCACGTTCCGCACCGTTCCGATCAGCGATTCGTACTCGGTACCGAGCTTGGCGCGGAGACGTCGAACATGGACGTCGACGGTCCGAGTGCCACCGAAGAAGTCGTAGCCCCATACCTCCTGCAGCAACTGGGCGCGCGTGAAGACGCGGCCCGCATGTTGAGCCAGGTACTTCAGCAGCTCGAATTCCTTGTAGGTCAGATCGAGTGGGCGACCGCGCAATCGTGCGGTGTAGGTGCCCTCGTCGATGACCAACTCACCGAGCGTGATCTTGCCCGACGTCTCGGGACTCGCGACCCCGCCGCTCCGGCCGACCAACAGACGTAGCCGAGCGTCCAGTTCCGCGGGACCGGTGCCGGGCAGCAGGATGTCGTCGAGCCCCCAGTCGGAGTTCACCGCGACCAGGCCGCCTTCGGTCAGGACCGCGACCACGGGGATGGCCGAGCCGGTACTACCGAGCAGCCGACACAGACCGCGAGCAGCAGCCAGGTCGGTACGCGCATCCACCAGCGCGATGTCGGCGGAACCTGCTTCGAGGAGAGAAGACACCTCGGTCGGTACCGGCCGGATGTGGTGGGCCAGCAAAGCAAGAGACGGGAGTACGCCCTCCGGATTGGGATCGGAGGTCAGCAACAGGAGCTCCACTGCGTCTCCGTTCTTACCGCTGGCCGGTCCAGCACAGGCTGGAATCGAGTGATCGTCAAGGACACAGACTAGCTTGTCCGTACAACCGGTCGAAGCGGGCAGTACGCGATGCTTCGGTCACAATGGACCGGTGCGCACACTTCTCATCGGACTCGTCAGCCTGTTGGCCCTCGCGCTCGTCGTCGATTTCGGGGCCGCGGCCTACTCCGAATATCGCGTCTCGCGTGCCATCCGCGACGGCGGCGAACTCACCTCGGACCCCCAGGTGATCGTGCACGGTTTTCCGTTTCTCACCCAGGCCGCCGACGGGCGCTATCAGAACATCGAGATCCGAGCCCAGGACGTACCGACCGAATACGTCGGCTCGACGACCATCGAAGCCAATCTGCGCGGCGTCCACATCGCGCTGTCCGATCTGATCGACAACAACGTCCGCGACATCCCGGTGGACGAGCTCGACGGCCGCGTCCGCATCGAGGCAACCGACCTCGGGCGGTTCCTCGGCATCGTCGACCTGCAGGTTTCCGCACCTCCGGCCGACAAGTCCGACGGCACGGGCGGCTCCGGCGGGTCGGGCAAGACCACCGCCGGTGGCGTCGTATTGACGGGAACGGTTCCGGTGGGACCGTTGCAGACCACCGTCAGCGTGCAGGCCGACCTTCTGCTCGAAGGTGACAGTGTCGCCATCGTGGCATCGGACTTCTACTTCGGGCCGGAGGGGCAGGCCGACTTCACGATTCCCGATTTCGCCAAGCCCACAGTTCTCGGTCTGTTCACCAAGACCATCGAACGCCAGAGCCTGCCGTTCGGACTGCTGCCGACGGACGTCTACGCGGAGGGTTCGCAGATCGTCGTCGAAGGGTCGGGAGAGAACGTGAACATCGACCTCAACGAGATCGAAAAGCCGTGACAGGGATCACAGTTCTGGTGGTCGTGGCGGTCCTTGCCGTTGCTGTCGGTTTGATTCTGCGTCGTCGTTCCGGTGCCGTACGCACCATCGCGTCCACCGATTCCGACGACCTTCGCCCGCTGCTCGTCGATGCAGGCGTCACCTCGGGAACCGCAACTATCCTGCATTTCTCGGCGGACTGGTGTGGACCGTGTGCCGCCGTGCGTCGTGTGGTGCACCAGGTTCTCTCCGATCGCACCGATGCACGCGACGTCGAACTCGACATCGATACTCATCCTGTTCTCGCCCGTGAACTCGGAGTGCTGTCTCTGCCGACGACCTTCGTCCTCGACAGCGATCTGCGTCGACGGTCGAGAATTGCCGGCGTGCCGTCGGCGACAGCTCTACGTGAGGCTCTCGACGCCCTGTAGGGCGCAACCCGGTCGGGTGGGCGGTACGACGCGCCCCTGGTAACGGGTAGGATGCACTTCGTGTTCTCCCGCCGCGAGCTCATGCTCACCAGTCGACGCACGGTTGATCTGTGCCGACTGGGCGGTTGTTGCTGTCGCTGCTGCTGATTTCCGTCTGCCGCCACGCCCTTGCGTGATGTCGGCCCGATGATCGAAATCCACATCCGAGCACCGGCGACAAGCCGTGCCCCGGCCTCGCACAGGAGTACCTCTCGATGTCGACATCCGACACCCACACCACCACGATCGACCAGGTCGACGTCCGTGGTCCGCGCTTTGCCGCGTGGATCACCACCGCAGTTCTGGTCGTCGTTCTCCTCGCGAGCACGGTCTCGGTTCCCGCAGCGGCAATCCTGCTGGGGCTCCAGGCGATCGTGTTCGGAATCGGAGCCGTCCGCGGACCCAAGCACAGTCCGTACGGCACGATCTACGCGACATTCGTCGCGCCGCGGCGCTCACCGACCACAGAACGTGAGCCGGTGGCCCCGCTGAAGTTCGCCCAACTGGTGGGCTTCGTGTTCGCCGCCGTCGGAGTCCTCGGATTCGCTCTCGGCGCTCCCGTCGTCGGCACCGTAGCGACAGGCTTCGCGCTCTTCGCAGCGTTTCTCAACGCAGCGTTCGCAGTGTGCCTGGGCTGCATGATCTACCCCCTCGCGGCTCGACTGCGCGGCAACTCGCGCACCGCCGCGTGACAAGTACCCCCTGATCCGACAAGAAAGACCGAAAGGAACACCATGGCTCGCTCCGACGTCCTGGTCTCTGCCGACTGGGCCGAGCAGAACCTGAACGCACCGAAGATCGTCTTCGTCGAGGTCGACGAAGACGCCAGCGCCTACGACGGCGGACACATCGAAGGTGCGGTCAAGCTCGACTGGCGCAAGGACCTGCAGGACCCGGTTCGCCGCGACTTCCTCGATCAGGAGCAGTTCTCCGGCTTGCTCTCGGCCAAGGGCATCAGCAACGACGACACCGTCGTGCTCTACGGCGGAAACAACAACTGGTTCGCCGCGTACGCGTACTGGTACTTCAAGCTGTACGGCCACAAGGACGTCAAGCTGATCGACGGCGGACGCAAGAAGTGGGAACTCGACGGCCGCCCGCTGTCGAAGGACGTCGTCAGCCGCGAGAACACGCAGTACCGCGCCGAGGCACCGGATCTGTCGATCCGCGCGTTCCGCGACGAGGTCATCGACGCCATCGGCAACAAGAACCTGATCGACGTGCGCTCCCCCGACGAGTTCTCCGGCAAGATCCTCGCTCCGGCACACCTCCCGCAGGAGCAGGCTCAGCAGCGTGGCCACGTCCCGTCCGCGATCAACATCCCGTGGAGCACCACCGCCAACGAGGACGGCACGTTCAAGTCCGACGAGGCGCTCGAAAAGCTGTACAAGACCAAGGGCTACGACGACAGCAAGGCCACCATCGCCTACTGCCGCATCGGTGAGCGCTCGAGCCACACCTGGTTCGTGCTCAAGGAGCTCCTCGGCAAGGAAGACGTCAAGAACTACGACGGCAGCTGGGTCGAGTACGGCTCCCTCGTCGGAGCACCCATCGAATTGGAGGTTCACTGATATGTGTGGAGCACCCGTGCAGGGTCAGACCATTCCCGCAGGCGTCGACGTCGAGAAGGAAACGGTCATCACCGGCCGTGTCCTCGCCGGCGACGGTGAGCCGGTAGCGGGCGCGTTCGTGCGACTCCTCGACGGCACCGGCGAATTCACCGCCGAGGTCGTCGCGTCGGGAACGGGTGATTTCCGTTTCTTCGCTGCCCCCGGACAGTGGACGCTGCGCGCGTTGTCCGCATCGGGCAACGGCGACACCGTCATCACGCCCGAGGGCGCGGGCGTGCACTCGGCCGACGTCACCGTCGGAGTCTGAGTCACCGAACCGAACACATAGAAGAACCCCGCACCTGGCAACCAGGTGCGGGGTTCTTTTTGTTGCTCTAGCCGACCGCTCGCGCCGGCTCGGGGACCGTGGAGTACTGCGGCGGGAACATGCCGGGAGGTACCGGGATGCCCTGGGATTCGAGGAAGGCACCGAGGTCGCTGACACGAGTCTGCGTCCCCGGCTCCGGTAGCACCCGGGGTTCCTGGGCAGGCTGAGGGGCCTCGGGGGTGGCCGGCGTGGCGGGATCGACCGTGGAAGGCGCGTTCTTCTTCTCGCGTTCGGTTCGGGCGAGATCGGTCACCCACGCGACCATTTTCTCGCTTTCCCACTCGACGCCGTCGTTGGGGTCGTTGTACCAGTAGGACAGGTGCTGCAGAAAGCCGATCGCCAGGTAGGGGCCGAGCACGACGTCGACGATGCCCTTGTTGTTCTCCACCAGGCCCTCGCCCTCGGCGCGCAACTTCGCCTTCACCGTCTCGGCACCCGGACCGAGGGCCCAGTTGAGATCGGCGAGTAATTGGTCGGGCGACAGCGCTGCTGCAGCCTTCGCGTCGTCCACCTGATACTGGCGGTCGGAGACTTTGACCAGAACCTGCAGGAGCGTCTCGTCCGACTCGAGCCACGACTTGTTCGTGGCGATGTCGATGATCGCGCGGGTGGCAATGGAGGCGACCGTCCGACCGAAGTCGGAAACGGTCTGCACCGGGTTGAGCAGCGTCAACCGCATCTGACCGAGCACGCCGAGCGCCAGCTGCAGCAGCTCGATCTTGTCCGGCGAGTCGCAGGCGAGATCGTAGGGACGACACGACCACGTGACCTTGTCGGTCATCGACCCGTAGTCCCGCGGCGACTGGTCCATGAAGCCGCCGAGCGACTGGCCCACCTCGTCACCGAAGTTCGGCACTCCGGCCGGGCGGTAGGGCGACCCCACCATGACGACGCCGACGACGTCGTCGGACGTGACGAGAGCGTTGGGGTCACGGTGGCCGAGTTCCATCGACACGCGATCGAGAATTTCGCCGCCGACGCTGTACCCGAGCAGCGCGAACTTGGTCTTCTCACCGCACTTTGTCTTGTACTCGTCCATCAACCGATTGGTCGACGCGATGCCGTCGGCGATCGATTCCTGGTAGGTCGGCACGTTGTCGAGTACGTCGAAGCCGTAGGTCGAGGAATACGGGACGTAGAGCCAGCCGACGGTGCCGGGGCTGTCCGCGTTGGCCTCACCGACCGGAACAGTGACGTTACCGACCCAGTTCGACGCGATCGTCTGAGCTTCTTCGTTGAGCGGGTTGCGATCCGCGTCCGAGTCGGTGGCTCCGGACACCGCCAACAGCAGCACGTCCGGGCAGTCCTGCGCATAATTGTTGGGATCGATGTTCGGGCCCTGAGACGAACCGAAGTCGGCCGAACCGGAACTTGCCGAACCCGAATCCGACGATCCCGAGTCGGGTGCGGCCAACGCAGCAGCAGGAGCTGCGAGGGCCAACGCCAGTGTGACAACCGCCGATCGAACCAACACGGAACCGAACGACGATGTCAGAACACGCTTACGACGCAGCATTTCTGCAGAGACCTCCCCAGCCTTCACGAGACAACAGCCTTACGAGACAACAGCCTTAACGGCACACACACAGTGAATTCGTCGGCGCTGTCGAAGTCGAGAGCCCGACGCCCCCGGGAAGAAGGTACCTGCTCGCGTCGATTTCGCCATCACTACGAGTGATCCAGGGCACTGCGGGCCGCAAAAAGGGCGGTGTGTCACCAATGCCACAGCGCGGAAACGGACCGTTGTCATCGACCGGTCTCGCCGCGGGTTAAACTCGGTTCCGTGGTCATCTTCTTCGAGGTATTGCTGGCGCTTGCGGCAGTAGCCATCATCGCGTTCTCGCTCTATGTCGTCTACCGACTGGTCAACGACGAGTCGTGACGGATCCGGGCGCGGGCAACCCCGACAGCATCGACGACGGACTGGGCACCCCTATCACCAGCGGTGACCAAGCCATTTCGGCTGCGGAGCAGAAGTTCGCCGAAGCGTCGGCGCGCAACATCCCGGTGCTGCCCGACATCCCCCATCCGGACGACACCGCGAACCTGCGGCTCGGCCCCGATCTGCACCCGTCGATGCTGGCGCTGCTGCCACTCGTCGGCGTCTGGCGCGGTCAGGGCGAGGGGCACGATCCCGAAACGGACACCGACTATCCCTTCGGCCAGCAAATCGTCGTCTCGCATGACGGCGGCAGCTACCTCAGCTGGGAATCGCGCTCCTGGAGACTCGATTCCGACGGTAACTACGCGCACCCCGACCTCAGAGAGACCGGGTTCTGGCGCATCAGCGGCGGCGACGGAGTCAAGGGGTCCAAGGACGAAGAAGTCGTCGAACTTCTACTGACGCACAGCACCGGCGTCGTCGAACTGTATTACGGTCACGCCCTGACCCAGTCGTCCTGGGAACTTGCCACCGACGTCGTCATCCGCAGCACCTCGGGTGCACTGGTGGGCGGAGCTCGCCGCCTGTACGGAATCGTCGAGGGCGGCGATCTGGCGTACGTCGAAGAACGCGTTGTCGCCGACGGCCCGCTCGCACCGCGTCTGTCGGCCCGCCTCACCCGCTACATCGGCTGAAACAGAATCTCTTTCGGGTCTCGGGGGCCGTTCGCATGCGAACGGCCCCCGAGCCATACCTGATATCAGGTCCCGACCGGACAGGTCGGGGGCTCGGGGGCCGGGTAGCTGCCTGGGATTCGCCTGCCGCTCGCGCGGTCTTCGCAGTGAATCCGTCAGCGATTGCGGCTAGCTGACAGCCACCTCACGCGTCCTAGAGTTCATCAACTTCAGACCACCTCCTCTCTCGTGTACTCCCAACGTACGCCCGCGATCGAGAGTCGGCAAAGGGTTTTTTCGCAGTCTGCTCTCCGAGGTCGATCACCTGGTCGGCGTCGGTGTTCTCGGGCAATTGATGAGTGACGACGACCACTGTTCGCCCGGCACCGAACAGGCCGCCGTCGGTGGTGAGCAGCTCTCGCAGTATCTGTTCGCCGGAGATTCGGTCGAGATGTTCGGTCGGCTCGTCCAACAGCACGATGGGCGCGGTACTCAGCAATGCGCGTGCGAGAAGGAGTCGACGACGCTCGCCACCCGAGACCGCCTGCGCGCCGCCGACCAGTGTCGTGTGGACGCCCTGAGGCAACGCGTCGAGCCACGGTCCGAGACCCACTCGTCGCAGTGCCTGCGTCGCCTGGTGTTCGTCCACGTCGCCTCGCACCACTCGCAGGTTCTCCAGTATCGAGGTGTCGAACAGGTGCGCATCTTCGGCGAACAGCGCTGCATCCGAGCCGAACCGGGCCGCGAGTGCCCGGAGCATCGTCGTCTTCCCCGATCCGCTGGGCCCGATGATCGCGCTCCGCGCATGTGCGTGGAAGTTCGTAGCAGGGGTCGAGTTTCCACTCACATGGGGAGCCGCATCGATCATGGTCATGATGCGCGATGCCGCGATTCGGCCACGCATCAGTGCGATCGCCGCTGCGGGCAGCGCTGCGGTCGCCTCGAACGCGGCCAGCGGAACCAACACGATGATCGCCAGGGCCATGGGGGTCATACCGCCCGAAGTACCACCGTCCGGGCCGTACAGCCCGATGCCGATCAGCAACGACCCGATCACCGACGCTCCGATCGACAGTGGCTGTGCGGCATCGGCCAGTGCCGACGGACGCGCCGCGCGATCGCGGGCAACCACCGAGTCCTGTGCTGCGCCTGCGGCTTCGGCGAGCGTCGCGTCCAACCGCCGGGCGACTCGCAGTTCCGCAGCATGATCGAGTGCCCGAACGGCTGTCTCGGCGAAGCGCACGTCGGCATCGGCACCGGCTTCCTCGGCGATCCTCGCCGAGCGGGCCGCGAGCATCGGTGCACCCACGCCGGCGATCAGCAACGCCACCGCGAGAATCGCTGCGGCGGCTGGTGCGATCCCCGCGAGCAGGCCCACGGCAGCGAGCATCATCACCGCGCTCACGCAGATGGGAACGACGGCCCGGATGACGACGTCGCCGAGAACGTCCACGTCCGCACCGGTGCGCGCCAGAACGTCACCACGTCGCAAAGCGACCGCGCCGGTCCCGTTCGCCAGTTTCTCGTAGATCCTCGTGCGGGCTGCCGTCGTTCCTCGCAGCGCCACATCATGAGTGGTCAAGCGTTCGAGATACCGAAACACTCCGCGCGAGATACCCAGTGCCCGAACAGCTACGACGGCAACCGACAGGTCCAGTACCGGTGGCATCTGCCACGCCCTGGTGATCAACCACGCCGACAGTGCCGCCAGGGCGAGTGCACTGCCCAGCGTCGCTACTCCCGCCAACACGGCCAGTACGACTCTGCGCGGAGACAGCTCCAACAACGCCAGTGCTCGTCGCAGATCAGACATGCTCGAACTCCCGCTTCGTGGTCGAGTCGCTGCGCACCTCGACGATGCGGTCGGCGGCATGCAGCACCGAACGCCGATGACCGACCATCACCACGGTGACGCCGCGGTCGGCGGCATCTCGAACCGCCTGCAGCACAGTCGCTTCACTCATCGGATCCAGGTGTGCTGTCGGCTCGTCCAACAGCATCACCGGAGCATCGGACACGAAGGTACGCGTCAGTGCGAGGCGCTGTAGCTCGCCGAGGGAGAGCCCCACCCCACCCTGCCCGACGCGGGTGTCCCAACCCTCGGGGTGTTCTCGAAGCACCTCGTCGAATCCGGCTGCGCGGCAAGCGAGTTCCAGTGCAGCCGAATCGGGGATTCCGTGCAGGGTCACGTTGTCGTAGAGCGTGCCCGGCACCAACACCGGCCGCTGCGGGAGCCAGGCCACCTGCGCCCACCACTGTTCGAGCTCGAGGTCGGCGATCGGCACTCCCCCGACACTCACCCCGCCGGTCGACGGCGGAGTCAAGCCCAGGATCGCGTGCAGCGCAGTCGTTTTACCTGCGCCGTTCGGTCCGATCAGGACCGTGACGGTGCCCGCCCGGCACAGCGCACTCAGCTCCGCCGGTGCCGCTCCGTCCCGACTGGCAACGCCGAGTCCATCGAGTTCGATGTCAGCGGCTGTCGCGTCGACGGTGCGGCCACCGCCCGGCCGCGCCGTTCGCCGGTCCAACACCCGGAACGCCCGATCGGCCGCCTCGACGCCGTCCTCGGCGGCGTGAAACTGGGTGCCGACGGCACGCAATGGAAAGTACACCTCGGGCGCGAGGACGAGCGCGATGATGCCGGCTTCGAGTGTCATCTCGCCGAACACCAGACGCAGCCCGATGCCGACGGCAACCAGCGCTACACAGAGCGTCGCAAGCAACTCGAGCACCATCGACGACAGGAACGCAATCTTCAGTGCGCGCATGGTCGTTCGACGGTGGGCTTCGCCCAATGCACGAACGCGAGCGGCCGGCCCGTGCTCGCGCCCGAGCGCGCGCAGGGTCGGCAGGCCGGCCAACAGATCGAGCAGTTGCGCAGACAACCTGGTCATCGTGGTGAGCGTGGCGGCCGCGCGGCCCTTGGTCAGCAAGCCGATCAGGATCATGAAGACAGGGATGAGCGGCAGGGTCACGGCGATGATGGCGGCCGACGTCAGATCCTGTGTGAGGATGACGATCAGGACCAACGGGGTGACGATGACGGCGAGCACCAGCGCCGGCAGATAGCCGGTGAGGTACGCCCGTAGTCCGCCGATGGCACGGGTCACGACGACGGCCACTTCCTCGCGCTCGGCGTCGAGCTCGCGAGGCTCGAAACGCGTTGCCGTCGTCAGTACTTCGATTTCCAGCTCGGCGACGACCCGCGAGGCCGACCGGTGTGCGTAACGCGACTGCGCTCCGGTCGCGAGCACACGAACCACTGTTGCACCTGCCAGCACGGCCAGTTCCGTCGTCCATGCGGCCAACGATCTGGCCGACGGGTCGGTGATGACGCCGGCCAGCACGCGTCCGATTGCCAGTGCACTCACGATGATGCACAGGGTGACCACGGTCGACAGCGCGACCGTGACGAGCACGTAGCCACGGGCGGAGCGCGAGTACTTCCACAGTCGCGGATCGACCGGGCCCTTCGGCCGTGTCCGAGGGTTGGTCACGACTTCACCGACAGCCCGATCGAGTCGGGGATCTGGGCGCTCGAAATACGTTGCCGGAAGACCCAATACGTCCACGCCTGGTAGCCGAGGACGACGGGTGCAGCGAAGGCCGCAGCCCACGTCATCACCTTCAACGTGTAGGGACTGGACGACGCGTTGGCGATGGTGAGATCGAAGGCGGCATCGGTGCTGGACGGCATCACGTTGGGGAACAGGGACGCGAACAGCAGCACGACGACGGCGACGATGGCAATGCAGGTGAAGACGAAGGCCCAGCCCTCGCGCACTTTCGCCGTCAGCGCGACGACGAGCAGCAGGGCCACTGCTGCCACCGCAACGAGTACCCAGGTCCAGGTTTTTCCGTACGCGAGTTGTGTCCACAGCGCGAAGGCTCCACCGACGAGCACTGCCGGAACCGACAGCCACGCTGCCATTTTCACCGAGTCCTCGTGGACGTCACCCGAGGTCTTCAGCGCAATGAACACGGCACCGTGCAGGGCGAACACCACGGCCATCGTCACTCCGCCGAGCAATGCGTACGGGTTGAGGAGGTCGAAGAACCCCGCGGTGACCTTCTTGTTCTCGTCGATCGCGACTCCGCGGACGATGTTGGCGAACGCGACGCCCCACAGCACAGCCGGAACCCACGAGCCGATACCGATGCCGATGTCGCAGCGTCGACGCCACACCGGGTCGTCGATCTTGCCGCGCCATTCGATGGCGCAGATGCGCAGGATGAGCGCCACCAGGATCAACAGCAACGGCAGGTAGAAGCCCGAGAACAACGTGGCGTACCACTCGGGAAATGCTGCGAACAGGGCACCACCGGCGGTGATGAGCCAGACTTCGTTGCCGTCCCAGACCGGACCGATGGTGTTGAGGACTGCGCGACGACGCTTCTCCCCCGTCGCCGCGTCGGGATGGCGTCCCAACAGGGGCATGAGCATGCCGACGCCGAAGTCGAACCCTTCGAGCACGAAGTAGCCGACGAAGAAGAAGGCGATGATGAGAAACCAGAATTCGGGCAGTGACATTGCTATCCCCTAGTACGCGAACGAGAGCTGCTTGGGCTCATCGTCTTCCGATTCCGGTGGGTCGACGTGCGGATGCGCGTCGTGGTCGAGAGGTCCTTCGATGACGTAGCGCCGAAGCAGGTAGAACCAAACCCCTCCTAGAGCGGCGTACAGCAGTGTGAACGTCACCAGCGAAGCGACGACGAGGCCGACGGGATGGTCGGAGACACCCTGGTCGACGGTGAGCCGGATCTGATCGACTCCCGAGAGGTTGGGCGCGACAACCCATGGCTGACGCCCCATTTCGGTGAAGATCCAGCCGGCACTGTTGGCCAGGAACGGCGTCGGAATGGCCAGCAGAGACAGCCACGAGAACCACTTCTGGTCGGGAATCCGGCCACCTCGGGTGACCCACAGTCCCGCGACAGCGAGCAGGGCGGAGCCTGCGGCCAGACCTATCATCATCCGGAAGGCCCAGTAGGTGACGAACAGGTTGGGCTTGTAGTTGCCCGGTCCGAACTGCTGCTCGTATTGATCCTGTAGTTGATTGACGCCCTGCACAGTGGCACCGAAGTCGTTCTCCGCCAGGAACGACGTGAGGCCGGGGATCGAGATGAGGTGCACCACGGATTCGCAGTTGTTGTGGGTACCCACGGTCAGGAGCGAGAAGCTGGCTCCGGTTTCGGTGTCGCACAACGATTCTGCGGAGGCCATCTTCATCGGCTGCTGCTCGAACATGAGCTTGCCCTGAATGTCTCCGGTGATGGCAAGCGCCCCACCCGCGACGATCATGACGATGAAGGACATGCGTGCTGCCGATCGGAACATCGTGCGCGAGTCGGTGGCCGGGAGCGCAGCCTGCGGAGTGACCCCATTGGCCGGGAGGTTGCCGAGCTCGTTCTCGGCCTTCTTCTTGCGCGCCTCGCGCACCATCCACCATCCGGAGATGCCTGCCACGAATGTCGCGGCGGTGAGGAAGGCACCTGCGACCGCGTGCGGAAATGCTGCCAGCGCAGTGTTGTTGGTGAGCAGCGCCCAGATGTCGGTCAGCTCGGCGCGGCCGGTTTCCTCGTTGTAGATCGCGCCGACGGGATGCTGCATCCAGGAGTTGGCCGCGATGATGAAGAAGGCCGAGGCGTTGACACCGATGGCGACGAGCCAAATGGTCGCCAGGTGAACGAGTTTGGGTAGTCTGCTCCATCCGAAGATCCACAGACCGAGGAACGTGGACTCGAGGAAGAACGCGACCAGTCCTTCGAGTGCGAGGGGTGCACCGAACACGTCACCGACGAATCGTGAGTATTCGCTCCAGTTCATCCCGAACTGGAACTCCTGCACGATTCCCGTCGCGACGCCGAGTGCGAAGTTGATGAGGAACAGCTTGCCGAAGAACTTGGTCAGTCGATACCAGGAATCCTTGCCGGTGATCACCCACATGGTCTGCATGGCCGCCACCATCGGCGCGAGGCCGATGGTGAGGGGTACGAGAATGAAGTGATAAACGGTGGTGATACCGAACTGCCACCGCGAGACATCCAACGCGTCCATCGATACTCCGAACTCTTCCACCCGAGCTGTGACGGGCAACACCGCAGGTCAGGGCATTGGCCCGCGACTGATTCGAATGTACTACTACGAGTAGTAGTAGGGAAGAGTCTTTCGACAGGGCCGTTGGGCCCTCAGAGCATCCGGACGGTCTCCACCGCGAGATCGACCATCTCGGGCACCTCGTCCGCGCGGCTGGGCCGCCCCAGAACGACGCCGTTCATCGACGTCACCCGCGCCGCGAGCGTGACGCTCGAAACCAGCCAAACACCTTCCGCTGCAATAAGATCCGCCGGATAGAGATGTCCGTGCTCGCACGTCCAGCCGGCCGCCTCGGCCACCGAGAACAGGGCGGCAACAGTGGTGCCCGCCAGAATGCCCTGTTCTACCGACGGTGTGACGAGTGTCTTACCGCGCGCCACCACCACCGTCGAACGGGGTCCCTCGAGCACTCTGCCCTCACTGCTGAGGTAGATCACGTCGTCCACGCCGTGGCGGGCAGCGTGGCGCAGCGCGGCCATGTTGGTCGCGTACGACAACGTCTTGGCACCTGCCAGCTGCCACGGCGCACCGGCGGAGAAATCGACCGAGTAGCCCCGATCGAGCGTCATGACCGACACCCCGTTCTCCCGTGCGGTGCGCACTCGCCCCGGAAGTGGTCCCAGTGTCACGAACGCCGTCGGATCACCGCCGCCCTCGCGACCTCGGCTCAGCACCAACCGCAGAACGCCCTCGTCCGTGGATTTCTCCGTCCACAGGCCGACCGACTGCTCGATCACCGCGCGCCAGGCGTCCGGATCGGGGGCGGGAAGATCCAGGGCCGCCGCCGACACGGCCAGACGCGCCAGGTGCAGCTCGACGCCGCAGGCCGAGCCGCCACGCACCAGCAGAGTCTCGAACGCGCCGTCACCACGCACGGCCGCCAGATCGTCGGCGAACAATAACGGCCGATCCGCGTCGTGCACTCGGCCGTCCAACGTCACCACTACCGACTCCGACATGCCGCCACCCTAAAGGCTGTGTCCGGGTGCTCCTACTATGGAGTGGTGTCCGATCCTGTGACGATCACCCCGAGTCCTCTTCTCACTCTCCCCGGCGCAGTGCCCTCTCCCGACGACAGCGTCGATGCCGGCGTCGCTTGGCACTACGGCAATCCGTTCGGCGAACAACGCAGTGCCGTCAGCGCGGCCGCCGTCATCGATCGATCCCACCGATTCGTGCTTGCCATCAGCGGCGACGAGCGCTCGAGTTGGCTGAACACGATCTCGAGCCAACTCGTGTCGGATCTGCCCGACGGCAGCTCGGCCGAAAACCTGAGCCTGGACGTCAACGGCCGCATCGAGCATCACTTCGTTCAGACCGATCTGGGCAGGGTCACCTACATCGACACCGAACATGCGCAGGGACCGGATCTGCTGTCGTTCCTGAAGAAGATGGTCTTCTGGGCCAAGGCCGAACCCCGTGAGGCCGACGAACTCGCCGTTCTTTGCGTCCTCGGATCCGACGCGGCGTCGATCCTGGACAAGGCGGGCCTCCCGGTTCCGAGCAAGATCTACGGCGCGTCGGCAGTGGACGGCGGCGGTTTCGTCCGGCGGATGCCCTGGCCGGGTCCGAACTCGTACGACGTCGTCGTCCCCCGCGCAGGTCTGAGCGACTGGTTCCTTCGCCTCCGCGACGCCGGTGCTGTCCCGGCCGGGACCTGGGCGTACGAGGCGTTGCGGGTGGAATCGGTGCGACCGCGGGTGGGTGTGGACACCGACGAGAAGACCATTCCGCACGAGGTCCGATGGATCGGCAGCGCAGCCGAGTTCGGCGCGGTTCATCTGGAGAAAGGGTGTTACCGCGGCCAGGAGACCGTCTCGCGGGTGCACAACCTCGGTCGACCGCCACGCCACCTGGTACTCCTGCATCTCGACGGTTCGGCCGACGGACGGCCCGAGACCGGCGACCCCGTCACGGCCGGTGGCCGCGCGGTGGGGCGTCTGGGGACCGTTGTCGACCACTTCGAGCTCGGGCCTGTCGCCCTCGCGCTGGTCAAGAGAACGATTCCGGTGGACACCGCCCTGGAGGCGGGTCCGTGTGCGGCGTCGATCGACCCCGACTCCATCCCCTCGTACGACGAGGTGCAGGCCGGCCGCGCGGCCGTCGATCGCCTTCGCGGCCGGTGACCGGGACCGTCTCGGCGGTCTGCGTGGTGCATGCCGACGTCCCGTTCGGGCGGCGCGGCGTCGTCGACAGCGGCATCGACAAGCGCCCCGTGCACGGCCCGGTGGATGTGCACGAGCTCGGCATCGGCGGGGACCACTGTTCCGACACCAAGTTCCACGGTGGTCTCGATCAGGCGGTGTACGCCTACGACGAGGCAGAAGCCCGGTACTGGTCCGATCAGCTGGGTGCGCCCGTCGAGCCAGGACGGTTCGGCGAGAATCTACGGACCAGCGGCGTCCCGGTGACCGACGCGGTGATCGGGACGCGGTGGCGCATCGGCACGGTGACGCTGGAGGCAACCATCGCACGCAAGCCCTGCGGCACGTTCGCGCGGTGGATGGGCGAGCCGGGCTGGGTTCGCCGATTCACGGCCCGGGGCGATGTGGGTGCGTACTTCCGAGTGCTCGAGCCCGGGGTTTTCGCCGCCGGTGATTCGGTGACGGTCGAATCGGTTCCTCGGCACGCGGTGACGGTACGGATGCTCTTCGAGGGACGAGACGGCGCGGCGATGCAGACTCTTCTGGACGAGCCCGATTTGGCGCCGAAGGTGTATCGCGATGCGGCGGCGGCGCTGAAATCGTTGCGGAGGCCATGACGCGCAGCACGTAGTTTTCGTGTCGCATCGCGAAGATAGTTTGCCTGTGCACGGATATGCGCAGGTACAGGCAGCGCGGACCCGTGCCCCGGGCGTGTCGCGCCGCCGGGCCCGGCATCGACACGTGGTGCCGTATGCGCATCGCGGCGATTCGCGCGCTAGAGTGTGTGCCAGGAAGAAATACCAACTCTAACGGGGCCGCCAAATTTCCCCAGGCCGCCCCGCAAGTCCGCGAGGGGGCACCGCCATGGGCCGAGGCAGGGCTAAGGCAAAGCAGACAAAGGTCGCTCGTGAGCTCAAGTACAGCTCGCCGACAACGGACTTGGAGAGTCTGCAAAGAGAGCTCTCCGGTGGTTCGTCCAACTCCCATCGTGGCGGCATCCACTCTGACTCGGATGTGCATTCCCGAGTCGAGGAAGACGAGTACGAGGACTGGCGACGCTAGAACTGTGCACTGAACGACTGAGGGGGAGCCGCACTGCGGCTCCCCCTCAGTTGTTCGTGGTGTGACCGGTCGGTCAGAACCTCGGGTGGTTACCCAGCAGCAGTGCGCGCTCGTCGGCGACGTCCTTGCCTGCAGCCTTCTTGACCGTGCCCAGAGTCCAGCAGTCGATGTGGCGTGCGGTCAGTACCGCCAGAGCACGATCGACGTCCTCGGGGGCAACGATCGCGACCATGCCGACACCCATGTTGAACGTCTGCTCCATCTCGGCCCGTTCGACGCGTCCGCGCTGCGCGATGAGGGAGAAGATCGGGGCCGGGCTCCACGTGGTCCGATCGAGTTCGGCCACGAGACCCTCGGGCATGACGCGCGAGAGGTTGTTGGCGAGTCCGCCGCCCGTCACGTGGCAGAACGTGCGCACGTCGGTCTCGGCCGCCAACGCGAGGCAGTCCTTGGCGTAGATCTTCGTCGGCTCGAGCAGTTCCTCGCCGAGGGTGCGCCCGAACTCCTCTACGTGTCCGCCGAGATCCATGTGGTTGATCTCGAGCAACACCTTGCGAGCGAGCGAGTAGCCGTTGGAATGCAGACCGGACGATCCCATGCCGATGACGACGTCGCCGGGACGCACGCGCTCGGGTCCGAGGATCGAGTCCGCCTCCACGACGCCGATGCCGGTGGCGGACAGATCGTAGTCACCGTCGGCCATCAGCCCCGGGTGTTCGGCCGTCTCGCCGCCGAGCAACGCACAACCGGCGATGATGCAGCCCTCGGCGATGCCCTTGACCAGTTCCGCGACCTGCTCGGGAACGACACGGCCGACGGCGATGTAGTCCTGCAGGAACAGCGGCTCGGCTCCGCACACGACCAGATCGTCGACGACCATGGCCACGAGGTCGAGACCCAGGGTGTCGTGCTTGCCGAGGGCCTGGGCGACGGCGATCTTGGTGCCGACTCCGTCGGTCGAGGCAGCCAGGACCGGCTCGCGGTAGTCGCCCTTGAGCGCGAACAGACCGGCGAAACCACCGAGACCGCCCATGACCTCGGGCCTGCTGGCCTTCTTGGCGAGTGGCGCGAACAGTCGAACTGCTCGGTCTCCTGCGGCGATATCGACCCCGGCCGCCGCGTAGGAGGCACCGCCCGAGTGAGTTGCGCTCGTGGGTTGGGATTCCTCGGTCATTCGGCTCCAGCCTGTGTACTCGTTCATGTCAGCGCCCCCAAGCACGCGAAGCGTGCGTAGCGGCGCAGATAGCGCCCTAACGGTACCGGAGTGCCCGCTGGCGGGAAGAATTCACGTGTGCAGCCGCTTGCCCGGGATGGCGGCCAACAGCTTCTTCGTGTACTCCTCCTCCGGCGAGCGCAGAATCTTCCACGGCGTGCCCTGCTCGACGACCTGGCCGCCCCGCAGCACCACCACCCGATGTGCGACGCGATCGACCACCGCCAGATCGTGGCTGATGAACAGGCAGGCGAAACCGAACTCCTGCTGCAGCGCCTCGAACAGGTCGAGCACGGCCGCCTGGACCGAGACGTCGAGTGCACTGGTCGGCTCGTCCGCGACCACCAGATCCGGTCCCAGCACCAGTGCCCGCGCCAGGCTGACGCGTTGCCGTTGCCCACCGGACAGCTCGTGCGGGTAACGCTTGTCGGTGCCGGACGGTAGTTGCACGGCGTCGAGCAGCTCGGTGGTCCTGGCCGCGATCGCATCCTTGGAGCCGTACTTGTGCACGATCATCGGCTCGGCAATGCACTGTCCGACGGTGAGCCGCGGATTCAGAGATGCCGACGGGTCCTGGAAGACGAAGCCGAATCGCTTGCGCAAGGGCTTGAGCTTGCGCTCGCTCACTCCGGCGATGTTCTGCCCCATCACCGTCACGCTGCCGCTGGTCGGCTTCTGGAGCGCTGCAACGCACCTGCCGATCGTCGACTTGCCGGAGCCCGATTCGCCCACCAGACCGAGGGTTTCGCCGCGGTGGATGGTCAGCGAGACGTCGTCGACCGCTCGGAATGCCGAGGAGCCGACCCCACCGGAGAACTGCACCACCAGCTGTGAGACGTCGAGTACCGGCTCGCCCGACGTGTCGATCGTCTTGTCCGACTCCACTGCGGCAAGGGTCGGCACCGCGGCCAGCAACTTCTTGGTGTACTCGTCTTTGGGGGCGTCGAACAGCTGTACCACCGGCGCTTCCTCGACGACGCGGCCGTTCTGCATGACGACGACGCGGTCCGCCAGATCGGACACGACGCCCATGCTGTGGGTGATCAGCACGATGGCGCACCCGAGCCGGTCTTTCAGATCGCGTAGCAGCTCGAGGATCTCGGCCTGCACCGTGACATCGAGGGCGGTGGTCGGCTCGTCGGCGATGATGACTTTCGCCTCACACGAGATGGCGATCGCGATCATGACGCGTTGCTTCTGGCCACCGGAGAGCTCGTGTGGGTAGTACGAGAAGCGCTGCTCGGGGTTCGGCAACCCCACCATCGTCAACAACTCGATGGCCCGCGCCTTGGCCTCCTTACTGCCCATCCGTTCACCGTCCGCGCGGGTGTGCGCGCGCAACGCCTCGACGATTTGATACCCGATGGTGAACAACGGATCGAGAGCACTGCCCGGTTCCTGGAACACCATCGAGATCTTGTTGCCCCGCAGCCTCGCCCACGCCTTGTCGTTCAGCGTGGTGACGTCCTGCCCGCCGAGAACCACGTGCCCGTCGACCCGCGCGGTATCGGGCAGCAGCCCGATGGCGGAGCGGACACTGACGGACTTACCCGACCCCGACTCCCCCACGACGGCGAGAACTTCACCGGGAAAGACTTCGAACGAGACCTCGGTGACGGCATCGACTTCGCCGGCATCGGTGACGAACGAAACGGACAACGACTGCACCGACAACGCGGACTCGCGTGGAGTCACGACACTCGATGTCATACCTTCACCGCCTTCTTGAACTTCTTGCGGGTGCGCAGCAGCGGATTGAGTGTCTCGCTTGCACTTTCACCGACCATGGTCAGACCGAGCACCACCAGCACGATACCGAGGCCCGGGAACACCGACGTCCACCAGATGCCGTTGGAGATGTCCGGTAGGGCCTTGTTGATGTCGTATCCCCACTCCGAGGCGGAGGTCGGCTCGATCCCGAAACCGAGGAAGCCGAGCCCGGCGAGGGTGAGGATGGCCTCGGCTCCGTTGAGCGTGATGATGACCGGCAGTGTCTGCACCACGTTGGCGAGTATGTGGCGGAACAGGATTCGCGGCGTGCCGGCTCCGGTCACCCGCGCGGCGTCGACGTACGGTTCGGTCTTGACGGCGACCGTGGCGTTGCGGACCACCCGGAAATACTGGGGCACGAAGATCGCCGTGATGGCAATGGCCGCGGAGGCGATGCCGCCGAAACTCGACGACTGACCGCCTGCCACGACGATCGAGATGACCACGGCCAGAAGCAGAGACGGGAATGCGTACATCGCGTCCATGAACAGCACGAGCACCCGGTCGAACCAGCGGCCGATGTAGCCCGAGGCCAGGCCGAGGGGAACGCCGATGATCAGCGAGAGAATCAACGACGACGCGATGACCATCAATGCTGTTCTGGCACCGTAGATCACCCGCGAGAACACGTCCTCGCCGCGAACCGAGGTACCGAACCAGTGGTCCGCGGACGGTGCGGCTTGGCGAGCGAAATCCGCACCGGCGTCGCTGGTCTGCGAGAAACCGTACGGCGCGAGAATCGGCGCGAACAGCGCCGCGATCACGAACCCCACCATCAGCGCCAACCCGACGAGCAGTGTGACCCGCTGCAATCCCGAGGTGGACTTCACGAACGCGACGCCGGGGAATCCTCTGCGGTGCGGACGGGTGGGAGGGACGTCGGACAGCACGACTTCGGTGCTCATCAGAACCTCACTCTCGGGTCGATGAGGGCGACGATGGCGTCGGTGACGAAGCTGACGACGGCGACCACCACGGCCAGGAACGTGACGATGCCCTGCACCGCAACGAAATCGCGGGCCTGCAGGTACCGGGCGAGTTCGTACCCCAGTCCTTGCCACTCGAAGGTCGTCTCGGTGAGTACGGCACCGCCGAGGAGGACGGCGATCTGCAGTCCGATGACGGTGACGATGGGAATCATGGCGTTACGGAACGCATGTCGCCTCGTCACCGTGCCCTCGCTCAGCCCGCGCGCGCGGGCGGCGTCGACGAACGGCGATTGCAACGTCTGAATCAGGTTGACTCGCACCAATCGCAGGAACACGCCGGCCGTCAGCAGGCCGAGCGCAAGTGCGGGCAGAACCGCGTGTTCGAGCACGTCGACGGTGTAACCGGTGTCGCCGTACAGGAACGAATCGATGATCAGAATGTTCGTCTTCGGGGATACGTTCTGCAGTGCCAGTTCCACATTGGTACTGGCTCGCCCGGCGACCGGCAGCCAGCCGAGCTTGACGGCGAACAGCAGCTTGAGCAGCATGCCGACGAAGAACACCGGAGCTGCGTACGCCAGGATCGCGAAGATTCGCAGCGACGCGTCACCGAACCGGTCGCGGTGGGTGGCGGCGTAGAACCCGAGCGGGATGCCGACCGCGAACGCGACGAGCAGCGCCCAGAACGCCAATTCCAGTGTGGCAGCACCGTTGACGAGCAGGACATCACCGATCGCGCGATTGTCGGTGGCGGAGCGGCCGAAGTCGCCGCGCAACAATCCGGTCAGGTACTCCCAGTACTGCGTCAGGATCGGCCGGTCGTATCCGGCCTCGGCCTTGCGCTGGGCGATCTGTTCGGCGGGTAGTCGACCGCCGAGGGCCGCGGTGATCGGGTCACCGATCACGCGCATGAGAAAGAAGACGACAGTGACGAGAATCCAGGCAGTCGGAATGATCAGCAGAAACCTGATCCCGAGATAGCGGGCGAGCGCGCCGTATCGTGACGGCGCGCTCGCCTGCTGCGCTTTCTTCTCCCCTACCGGCGTCTGTGCGGTAGCGGGCACCGGTCAGCTCTTGGCGAGAGTGACGAAGCGGAACTTGAACGAGGCGTCGAGGGTCTCGTCGACGCCGCTGATCGCATCGGTGGCGACGGCGATCTGCTTGCCCTCCAACAGCGGAAGGGTGGGCAGGTAGTTGGTCGCGAGCTCGGTCTGAATCTGTCCGATGATCTGCATCCGAGCGTTCTCGTCGGCCGTCGTGCGCTCGAGGTCGAGCAGTGACGTGATCTCCGGGTTCTCGAAATGCGACTGGAGGAAGTTGTCCGGTCCGAAGAACGGCGTCAGGTAATTGTCTGCATCGGGGTAGTCCGGGAACCAGCCGAGCTGGTAGACCGGGTACGCGTCGGCGACACGTTCCTTGGTGTACGTGCTCCACTCGGTGGACTGCAGATTGACGTTGAACAAGCCCGTCGCGTCGAGCTGACTCTTGATCGCGGCGTACTCCTCGCTCGAGCTCGAGCCGTAGTGATCCGGGTTGTACTGCAGGTTGAGTTGGATCGGAGTGGCCACGCCTGCGGCCGAGAGGAACCCGGCAGCCTCGTCTTTGTTGGGGGTCTCACCGTAGACGTCGGAGAAGGCCTTGTTCGAACCCTCGAGACCGGTCGGAACCACGGAGTACAGCGGGGTGTACGTGCCCTTGTAGACGCCGTCGGAGAGCGCCTGGCGATCGACCGAGGCCGCAATTGCCTTGCGCACGGCCAACTTCTGCTCGGGGGTGTTGCCGGGCATCGTGTTCATGTTGAAGACCATGTAGCGGGACTCGCCGCCGGGTCCCTCGTGCACCGTCAGGCCGTCGACGGCTCCCAGCGATTCGACGTCGGTCGGGGTGAGGGAACGCCACGCCACATCGATGGCCTTGTTCTGCACATCGAGCTTCAGGTTGTCCGAGCTGGTGTAGTACTTCACGTTGACCGACGACGTCTTCGGAGTACCGAGAATGCCGTTGTAGTCCCCGTTGGCCACGAAGCTCACGAGCGAGTTCTTTCCGTAGCTCGAGATGGAGTACGGGCCGGCGAACGGCTTGCCCGCAACCACTGCATCGTCGTCGAGCACCTTGTCGGCCGGGAACACCGTCTGGTCGACGATCGGGCCCGCGGGTGTCGCGAGGATCTGCGGGAACGTCTGATCGTTGGCCGCTTTGAGAGTGAATTCGACCGTCTTCTCGTCCGGTGTCGCGATGCTGTCGAGATTGGTCAGCAGCGACGCCGGCCCGTTCGGATCGTTGATCGCGACGATGCGGTCGAACGAGAACTTGACGCTCTCGCTCGTGAGCGGATTGCCGTTGGCGAACTTCAGGTCGTCCTTGAGCGTGCACTTGTAGACGGTCGGCTCCGCGAAATCGCAGCTCTCGGCCGCATCGGGCTCGAGCTCTGAGCTACCGGGAGCGAAGTTCATCAAGAAGGGATACGTCTGGTTCATCACCATGAACGATCCGTTGTCGTACGAGCCGGCCGGGTCGAGCGAGGTGACCTGGTCCGTGGTGCCGACCGTGATGGTCTCACCGCCACCGCCGCCGTCGCCGGATCCACCGGCATCGGTGCGTCCCGAACCGCACGCTGCGGCGGTCAGTGCGAGTACCGACAGTGCGGCCACTGCGGCGGTCTTCTTGCCGTGCTTACGCACAGCCGTTCGTGATGCGGCGCTGTAGCGCTGCATGCGTCCGTCGTCGGGCGACAGGGTCATCTGAGCCTCTATCCAATCGGTGTGTCCTATGTAACTCGGGACAGTACCGATGGACTGTTTCCAATATGTGGCATTGAGAAAACCCTGCTGTTCCCTTACGGAAAAGACCAGGTCAAGGGCGGCTGAGAGCGCTCACATTCGCGTCGTTGTCCACGGGTTGCCCAGCGGCCGACGCCAACAGACCCTCGAGCACGTGCTTGCCGAGTGCATTGTCCGCGGGCAGATCGATGGGGTACTTCCCGGTGAAACATGCTGCACACAAGCGCGATTCGGGCTGCTCCGACGCCGCGATCATGCCGTCGATGGAGATGTAGCCCAATGAATCGGCACCGATGGCCTGCCGGACGCCCTCGAGGATTCCGTCCTCGGAATCGACACCGTTGGCGATCAGCTCTGCGGGAGAAGCGAAGTCGATGCCGTAGAAGCAGGGCCACCGCACCGGCGGGGACGCGATACGTACGTGGATCTCGAGGGCACCGGCCTCGCGCAGCATCCTGATCAGAGCCCGCTGCGTGTTGCCGCGAACGATCGAATCATCCACCACCACGAGCCTTTTGCCGCGAATGACCTCTTTGAGAGGGTTGAGCTTGAGCCGAATACCGAGCTGCCGAATGGTCTGCGACGGTTGAATGAACGTGCGGCCCACGTACGCGTTCTTCATGAGCCCCTGGCCGTACGGGATTCCCGAGCCCTGGGCGAAGCCCACGGCTGCCGGAGTTCCGCTCTCGGGCACCGGGATGACCAGATCGCCCTCGGCCGGATGCTCCTTGGCGAGGCGACGTCCGATTTCCACCCGTGTCGAGTGCACCGAGCGACCGCCGATGACGCTGTCGGGCCGTGCGAGATAGACGTACTCGAACACGCAGCCCTTGGGCTCGGGTGCAGCGAAACGCGAGGACCGAACGCCGTCGGCATCGATCGCCAACAGTTCGCCGGGCTCGATGTCGCGGACGAACGCCGCACCGACGATGTCGAGTGCTGCGGTCTCGCTGGCGACGACCCAGCCGCGATCGAGGCGACCGAGGCACAGCGGCCGAACGCCGTGCGGATCACGCGCGGCGTAGAGAGTGTGCTCGTCCATGAAGGTCAGGCAGAACGCGCCTTTGAGCAGCGGAAGCAATTCCATGGCCGCCTGCTCGATGGTGCAGTCGGCGGCCTTGTGCGCCAGCAGTGCCGTCACGACATCGGAATCCGACGTGCCGTTGCCCTGCAACCGATCGCTGATCAGGCCCGCATCGCGAGCCTTGGTGGCGAGTTCGGCGAAATTCACCAGATTGCCGTTGTGCCCGAGCGCGATACCGGTACCGGCAGTGGTGGTACGGAAGATCGGCTGCGCGTTCTCCCACGTCACCGAACCACTCGTGGAGTAACGGCAATGACCGATGGCCACATGCCCGGGCATCGCGCCGAGTGTCTGCTCGTCGAAGACCTGACTGACCAGGCCGAGATCCTTGAACACGAGCACCTGGGAGCCGTCGGACACCGCGATGCCTGCGGCTTCCTGACCACGGTGCTGCAGTGCGTAGAGGCCGTAGTACGAGAGCTTGGCCACGTCCTCGCCCGGTGCCCACACACCGAACACTCCACACTCTTCGCGCGGCTCGTTCTCCGGCTCGTCGATGGGTTTGCCTACCAGAAGATTCGGACTGTCGACCGACAAATCGGCGTTGGTCACGGGCATTGCTCCCTAGGGGGTCCGGGGCGGGGGGCCGTACCCAGTCTACGGGCACACGGGCTGACACAACGCATCGTGTGTCCAGGAGATTCCCGACGACCGAACGGCCGCTGAATTTCGACGGTCACGCGATGGTCAGCAACGGCAACCAACGACCCACCTCGACGGCCCGGCTGCCGGACGCGTCGATCGAGCCGTCGCCGAGCGCCTCGGCGAAATCACGGGTCCCGGTAGCCACCTGAAGCCATGTCAGAGCATCGGTTTCGACGACGTTCGGCGGGGTTCCTCTGGTGTGCCGAGGACCGACGATGCACTGCACCGCGACGAACGGTGGTACCCGCACCTCCACCGACGACCCCGGTGCGTTCTGACCGAGGGTCCTGGCCGTGGTGCGCACGGCGGCGGCGATCTGTGCCCGCGGAGGCTTCTCGGCCTCGCCTCTGATCCAGCCCGCGACGGCCAGAACGGCCTCGCGAACCTCGGCAGGCCCGACCTCCTTGTGCGGTGGCATCGCCGGTCAGCTCCTTTCGCGTTCGGTAGCCGCGAGATGCGCCAACACGGCACCGCTCGCATTGAGTGCGTAGTGCAGCGCAGCTGGGGCGAGCACACTGCCGCTCCGCGCACGCAGCCACGAGAACACCACCCCGGCGACGGTCGTCGCGGCGACGGTCCCGACCACGGAATCCCCGGCGGCGCGGGCGGGTCGAATGTGCCACAGTCCGAAGAAGATCGGCGACAGGGCAGGCGATGCAGCGTCGAGCACACCGCGGAAGAGCAACTCTTCGGTCAGCACCGTCCCCACCGGAATTCGGAACAGCACCCACTCCGCGAGATCGTCCTCGGACGGTCGGACGCGGCGTCGCAGCGCCGGAATTGCGGCGACGACGGCAGACCCGAGGACAGGAATCGCCGCCGCCACAGCGCCCCACTTCAGGCCGGCAGCGGTATTGCGCAGACCGAGCTCGTCCGCGCTCTTTCGAGACACAGTGGCCACACCCACTGCGAACGAGGCGTTGGCCACCGCCCGCGCACGGGCATCGAGACCGAGCGTGGGGAGGAGGTAGGTGCCCCACGCCGTTGTCGCGAGTCCGGTCAGAATGGGTCGTTCCGCAGGCTCCACTCCGGCCGTCAGAGCGGTTCTCACTTCTCGGGACCGTCTCGTCCGGCGAATTGCTCCATGACACCGCGGACTCGTTCGGTGTCGCGGTCAGTCCAGCCCTCGGGCGCGGCGACGGCCACCCAGCCGTCGAGCACGAGAGTTCCGTAGTTGTGGCCGTGGCCGTCGGGGACGCCCGCAGCGTTGGTCAGGTCGGCTGCCACCTGCCAGAACGTCACCACCGGGAACCAGCGCATGCTCGGCAGTCTGTCCGGCCCCGGCGGCTCGGACAGCCAGTCCGGACGCTCGAACAGCAGGTCGGGTGACCACCAGACCACCGGATCCGACGCATGCTGGACGTACAAGATTCGTGGGGCGTACCAGGGCTGATCCTCCGGCGGGATGCCCGACGAATTGTCGGCGAAGCGAACCGTCAGGCCCTCGGAGTACACCGGCCGAACCTCGGGGCTGCCCGGATCACGCCTGCTGACGAACTGACTCCAGATGCGGTTGTCGTTCGGCGGACCCACCCACAGGACGCCGTCGGTGGTGGCGCGGATGTCCGCCAACCCGTCGAACGCACCTTCACCCGACTTCGTCCCCAGACTTTCGCCGTAGACGTAGAACTTGGGACGGGTGGCCTCCGGCTCCTGCAGCCACCGGTCGTGCACTCTGTCGATCAGCGCCTTGCCTGCCTGGGCGGCTTTGTCGCCCTCGGCGATGAACGAGATCCAACTCGGCAGGTACGAGTACTGCGAGGCGACGGTGGCGACATCGCCGTCGAACATCAGCTCTTCGGCCTCGACGGCGGTCGGGTTGACCCAGCCGGTGCCGGTGGTCGGCACGACGATGAGCGCTTTGCGTTGGAACGCGCCGGTGCGTTCGAGTTCGGCGACCACGATGTCGAGTCGTTCGGCCTGAGTCTCTGCGGTTTCCAACCCCGCGTAGGCCCTGATCGGTTCGAGACTCGGACGTCCGGTGGCCCGTTCCATCTCGTCGGCTCGCAGGCCGCTGGAGACGAAGTTGCGACCCTCGAATCCGAGTGTGTCCCACGGAGCCAACGAATTCGGGCTACCCGACCTCTCGTCGGCGACGGGTTGTTCTGTGCCCTCTCGCGTTTCGTCGTTCTGCAGACTGAACACCGAGTTGGTCACTTCGGAGACCGCACGCAACAGCACACCCTGGACCAGGGCGACGACCAACACCACCAGAACGATCACGCCGAGTGCATTGGCCACCTCGCGCGGCATCTTCACGATGCGATTGATCTGACGGGCCAGCAACCGGACGACGTCGCGTAGCACCCGCGAGATCGAAATGAGCAGTGCGGCAATGGCAATACTCAACGCCCCGGTGCGGAAGTACCCCGTCGTGGTGGTCCCCTCCGCGTCCATGAGCGCGGAGAGCTCACGCTGCCACTGCGCCGAGACCGCCAGCATGATCATCGACGCAGCGACGGCGGCGACGAGTACGAGGACCTTGACTGCGAGTTCGACCTTGCGCGGCAGCGGCCACCACGAGCGCGACGACAGCCACCATCGCGTCACCGCCCAACCCACGGCCACCCCGAAGGCGTACCCGATAGCCGAGTTGATGCCGCCGATGATGCCTTGGAACAGCCATCCGCGAGGGAGCAACGACGGCGTCAGCGACCAGCAGAAGAACAACGCGCTGAACGCGATTCCGGTGAAGTCCAGACGCAGCAGACCCCACGACCACATGACGAACGGATGCTTCTCCGGCGACGGAGCCGAGAACTCCACTGTCGGAAAGTGATACCGATGATGCTGGTCCTGCTCGAGTGTGGGCTCGGTCCCCCTTCGACGCTCCGATACCTGTCCCCCCACCTCGGTCAGCCGAAGAGTCTGGGAAGAGTGCTCTCGAACGTCTCACGCAGTTCCGTCATCGGCACGGAGAACTGCCCCTGGACCTCGATCGAATCCGAGCCCTCGTCGACGACGCCGACGCGCGCCCACGGAAGTCCGCGTGCGGTGCACATGCCGGTGAACCGGGTCTCCTCGGTGCGCGGCACGGCGACCAGGACCCGGCCGGAGGATTCGGAGAACAAGGTCACGAACGGGTCTGCGCCCTCGGGAACGATGATGCGACAACCGGTTTCGCCGGCCAAGGCAGCCTCGACGACGGCCTGAGCGAGACCACCCTCGGACAGGTCGTGTGCTGCCGAGACGAGGCCGTCGCGGGAGGATGCGAGCAGGATGTCTGCCAACAACTGCTCCCGAGCGAGATCGACCTTCGGCGGAACGCCGCCGAGGTGATCGTGCTCGACCTGCGCCCAGATGGACCCGTCGAACTCGTCGTGGGTCTCCCCCAGCAGGATGAGCGTCTCGCCGGGCTCGAGGCCGAGCCCCGTCGGGATGCGGCGATGGACGTCGTCGATGACGCCCAGCACTCCGACCACGGGGGTCGGCAGGATCGGCTCCGCGCCGGTCTGGTTGTAGAAGCTGACGTTGCCGCCGGTGACCGGGATGCCGAGGGTGACACACCCGTCCGCCAAACCGCGTACGGCCTGCTGGAACTGCCACATGACACCCGGGTCCTCCGGCGAACCGAAGTTCAGGCAGTTGGTGACGGCCTTGGGAGTGGCGCCGGTGACCGCGACGTTGCGGAACGCCTCGGCCAGAGCCAGCTGCGCGCCCTGGTACGGGTCGAGTGCGGTGTAGCGGCCCGACGCGTCGGTGGCCAAAGCGATTCCGCGACCGGTCTTCTCGTCGATGCGGATGACGCCTGCATCGGCGTTCTCGGCCAGCACGGTGTTGCCGCGGACGTAGCGGTCGTACTGCTCGGTGATGAATCGGCGGCTGCACAGCTGCGGCGAGCCGATCATCTTCAGCAGAGTGGCCTTCAGCTCGTCCGCGGTTTCCGGACGCTTCAGCGACGCCGTGCTGTTCGCGATCAACGCGTCCTGGGTGTCCGGGCGCTGCACCGGACGGTTGTACACCGGGCCTTCGTGCGCAACGGTTTTCGGCGGTACATCGACGACCGTATCGCCGTGCCAGGTGATCTGGAGATGTTCGCCGTCGGTGACCTCACCGATGACCGTGGCCAGCACGTCCCACTTCTTGCAGACGGCCATGAATGCGTCGACGTTCTCGGGGGTCACCACGGCGCACATGCGCTCCTGGGATTCGCTCGAGAGCACCTCGGCCGGAGTCATGCCGGTGGCGCGCATCGGCACCTTCTCCAGCTCGATGTGCATACCGCCGCTGCCCGCAGATGCGAGTTCCGAAGTAGCACAAGACAATCCGGCACCGCCGAGATCCTGGATGCCGACTACCAGCTTGTTGGAGTACAGCTCGAGGCAGGCCTCGATGAGCACCTTCTCGGTGAACGGGTCGCCCACCTGAACCGCAGGCAACTTCTTTCTGCCGCCACCGGTCTCGTCACCATCGAACGTCTCCGACGCCAGCACCGACACGCCGCCGATGCCGTCGAGACCCGTTCGGGCACCGAACAGAATGATCTTGTTACCCAGACCCGACGCGAACGCCAGGTGCATGTCCTCGACCCGCATGACACCGGCACACAGGGCGTTGAGCAGAGGGTTACCGGCGTAGGAGGCGTCGAACACCGTCTCGCCGCCGATGTTGGGCAGGCCGAGGGAGTTTCCGTACCCGCCGACGCCTGCGACGATGCCGCTCAGGACGCGGCGCGTATCGGGTGCATCGGCAGCACCGAATCGCAGCTGGTCCATGACGGCGATCGGACGAGCGCCCATCGCCATGATGTCGCGGACGATGCCGCCGACGCCCGTCGCCGCACCCTGGTAGGGCTCGACGTACGACGGGTGATTGTGGCTCTCGACCTTGAACGTGACGGCCCAGCCGTCGCCGACGTCGACGACGCCCGCGTTCTCACCGATACCGGCGAGCATCGGCTTGCGCATCTCGTCGGTGGTGGTCTCACCGAAGTACTTCAGGTGCACCTTCGAGGACTTGTACGAGCAGTGCTCGCTCCACATGACGGAATACATCGCCAATTCGGCGTCCGTGGGCCGACGGCCGAGGATTTCCTTGATGCGGACGTATTCGTCGTCCTTGAGTCCGAGTTCCTTGTACGGCTGCGCAACGTCGGGGGTGGCGACGGCGTTCGAGACAGTGTCTGTGGGTACAGAGCTAGCGGACACGAGGAATAGGTCCCTTCGATGGAGCGAAATGCCAGGGAGAGTCTATAAGGTGCCCCCGACATCTACGGCATCGGACGTATCGGCCTCGTGCGAACATCACCTGATGGACATTGCACTGACCGAGGACGATCTGGACGAAACGGGCGTCATCGACCCGTCGATGGTAGCCAAGGGAGTCGACGTACCGCCGAAAGCCGTCGTCTGTTTCTTCGCCGAGGTGATCGAGAGCATCTGCGCGAAAGGCGACGCCCGAGTGGTGTCGATCATGCGCTCCGAGCACGGCGAACACCCCGTCTACGAGATCGAACGAGGCGGACAGAAGCTCGCCGTCTTCCACCCGGGAGTCGGCGCACCGCTGGCCGCCCTGTTCCTCGAAGAGGCCATCGCGATGGGCTGCACGCAGTTCGTCGCCGTCGGCGGTGCCGGAGCGCTGTCCGACGACCTGGGCATGGGACACGTCATGGTGGTCGACAGCGCCGTCCGCGACGAGGGCACCTCGTTCCACTACCTGCCGCCGGGCCGAGTGGTCGACGCCGATCCCGCCGGAGTGGCCGTACTCCAGTCGGTACTGACCGACGCCGGCATCGACTTCGTCACCGGCCGCTCCTGGACCACCGACGCGCTCTACCGCGAAACCCGCGGCCGAGTCTCGCGCCGCGTCGAGGAAGGCTGCCGAACGGTCGACATGGAAGCGTCGGCCTTCTGCGCAGTCGCCCGATTCCGTGGAGTCCGATTCGCGCAACTGCTCTACGCAGGCGACTCCTTGGCCGCCGACTGGGACCACCGCGGCTGGACCAAGGCGACGACGGTGCGCGAACAGTTGTTCTGGCTCGCTGCAGACGCCTGCCTGCAACTCGATCCGCTCTAGGCCCTCGGGTCGCTGGTCTCGGGTTCGCTTCCGGGTCGCTGGTTCACCCCCCCGGATTTCGCAAACGCGCGCGCGTTCGCCAAACGCGAGCGAAACAGCCCCGGAATCGGGCACGAAACTCCGCGCACCTAACGAATGCGCGCGCGTTTGCGACTGACCGACCGGCTACTGCGCAGGGGCGAGGAAGGCCGCCAGCGCGTCGGCGTAGGACTTCACGTCGCCGGCCCCCATCAACTCTCGCGACGAGTGCATGGCCAACTGCGCTGCGCCGACGTCCACTGTCGACAACCCGGTGCGTGACGCGGTGATGGGCCCGATGGTCGATCCGCACGGTAGATCCGCGCGATGGACGTAGCGCTGCAGCGGTACGTCGGCTTGCTCACAGGCCAGCGCGAATGCACCTGCACCCGCGGAATCGGTTGCGTAGCGCAGGTTTTGGTTGACCTTGAGTACCGGCCCCCCGCCGAGTTCGATGCGATGGGCGGGCTCGTGCCGATCCGGGTAGTTCGGGTGTGTCGCGTGCGCCATATCGCCTGAAGCACAGATGGATCCGGCCATCGTGCGCAGAAATTCCTCGCGGCCGCCGCCGCGCCCCAGCACGATGCGTTCGAGCACGGTGTTGAGCAGGTCCGAGAACGCGCCACGGTCGGACATACTGCCGACTTCCTCGTGGTCGAACAAAGCCAACACGGGAGTGACGTCGGTCGGATTCTCCACTGCCGCAAGCAAAGCCTGCGTTCCGGCGTAACAGGTGCCCTGATTGTCCAGACGCGGCGCACTGACCAACTCGGATTCGACGCCTACCACCGCGCTGGGTGCCAGGTCGTGTGTCATCAGTTCCCAGCCCAGTACCGAACCGGGATCGACGCCTTCTCGCTCGGCGACGTAGGAGACGAAGGACCGTGGCGAATTACCCACTCCCCAAATGGCATTGACGTGTCGCTGCGGATCGAGCGTGACACCTTTGCGGTCCTCGGACAGGTGAATCGCGAGCTGCGGAACTCGGAGGATCGGCTCGTCCACCTTGACGAGTACCTCGCGGGCGGTGTTGCCGTCACGCACGCTGAGCCGGCCGGAGATACCCAGGTCGCGATCGAGCCAGGAGTTGAGCCAGGCACCGCCGTACGGCTCCAGCCCGACCATCTGCCAACCCGCCGACTCCAGATCAGGATGCTGTTTCACCCGGAGATTGGGGCTGTCGGTGTGTCCGCCGACGATGCGGAAGGGGCCCTCAGGAGTGGAGCCTGCGGAACGACCCGAATTGATGCGCTCGGTGCTCCAGGCAACGAGTGAGCCGCCGCGGATCAGGTAGTAGCGGCCCGCTTCCGTCGGCCAGGCATCGGTCTCGTCCAGACGCACGAACCCGGCGTCCTCGAGTTGCACCGATACCGTCCGACACACATGGAACGGGGACGGTGAGACGTCGACGAAGTTGCAGAGACCGGCAGCAGAGGCAGAGGACGACATGGGAACCATTGTGTCAGCCGCCGCGTCGAACACCCCGAGAGCACACACCGACCGGGGGAGAAACATGAAGATCGAGCCGATACCGAACCAACACGCCGCTCACGCAACCACACTCGCCATCGTGCGAATGAAAACCATCGAAGCATTTCGTACCCGCGGAGTGGTGGTGCACCGTGAGGACGCCACCACGCTCGGTGCAGAGTCGGGTGCACGCTTCCCGCTCGACAACGTGTTCGCCCGCTGCTCGGGTGCACCCCGGTCGGCGTGGGACGGCATCATCGGCGGCCACGTCCAGGTCATGATCGAGGCAATGCGCGAGTCCGCTCCGGCGTTCATCGCCGGCCTGTCCGACGACGAGTTCTACTCGAAGCTCCGTGAACGCGTCGTTGCGCCGTGCGTATTGGAATCCGTGGGTTCGTACCGTTACTCGGTTCCCCTGCTCGCGGCACCCGATGCGCCGAGGCGGGTGTTGAATCTGTCGTCTCCGAATCGAGCTCTGACGTTGTCCGACAGTCACTTCGAGGGTCGCGACATCGACGCTGCGTGGGCCGCGGGTCGGAAGAACACTGCCGCGATCGAATTCGAGGGAGCGCAGTTGCTCGAACGAGAGGGGGTCTGCATCGAGGTGCTCGACGGCGATTCGATCTATCTTGCGTCGAAGATCGCCGATATGACCACGTTGATTTCGTCGCATCTGGGCGAATGCCTGTACGGCGTACTTTTCGCAGTCCCCAACGCGTACGAATTCGCCTTTCACCGGCCCCGCGACGCCGACGACGCAGTCTCGGCAGCCGCCGCACTCGCCGAGTTGGCCGACGTGTTCTCTCGCGATACACCGAGCCCACTGTCGCGCTCGGTGTTCTTCTGGCGAGACGGCGAGTACTGCGATGTGACGCATGGGCCTACGGGTATTTTCGAGTCCACTTTGGCGGAGCTGCGAGCGTGCGCGGCCTGACTGCGATGACGTGCCGGTAGACCCGCTATTCGGGCGGTGGAATGGTCGGTCGTCGCGCTGCAGCGTCGCGAATCCAGTCGGGTACGGGTTGCTGATCGCGTTCGGCCATGGTGATGTACGCGCGGGCAGCGGCAGCGGCGACCGTTGGCCGCGGTGCTTTGATGTTGCGTTCGTCGGTGGTGGTCATCGCGGGTCCTCCTGCTCGCTCTCGCCGTCAGTGTCCTCGGTTTCGCGCGGTTGCGCCAGTGCGCGACGTGCAGACCGGCCCGCAACTGCCAGCAGCACCTTGCCGCTCAGTGCGCCCTGGATACGCAGAACACGTTGTCGTCGGGATCGCTCAGCGTCACCCAGCGAAAGTCACCCATGGTGTGCTGTTGGATCTCGGTCGCACCCGACTCGACCAGCCGAGCGACCTCGTCGTCGAGGTTCTCGGTCGTCACGTCGAGGTGGACGCGATTCTTACCCGGCGTCGGGTCGTCGACCTTCTGGAAGGCCAGCCGATACGGGGCCGAAGCGAGGGCGACGACGTAGAACCAGCCGTCGTTCTCCTCGACGATCGATCCGTCGACCTGTGAGGCCCACCAGCGGGCGAGCGGGCCCGGGTCGGTGGAATCGAACGTGATCATG
Organism: Rhodococcus sp. IEGM 1354; assembly: GCF_030056855.1. Lineage (NCBI taxonomy): Bacteria > Bacillati > Actinomycetota > Actinomycetes > Mycobacteriales > Nocardiaceae > Rhodococcus > Rhodococcus sp. IEGM 1354. Next base: position 229,793 of record NZ_JASHKT010000003.1, on the reverse strand, counting down.
CCCAGGGTCAGTGTCATGGCGGAAGATTAGACCCACCCACCGACACGAAAATCAGGCGTTGACGATCGCGTCCAGTGCCGAGTAGAAGATGCCGAGGCCGTCGTCGCTGGGACCGGTCAGTGGCTCGGTGGCGTGCTCGGGGTGCGGCATCAGGCCGACGACTCGACCGTTTGCCGACGAGATGCCGGCGATACCGCGCTGCGAACCGTTCGGGTTGGTGCCGCTGTAGCGGAACACGACCCGGCCTTCGCCTTCGAGCTCGTCGAGCACGTTCTGCGGTGCCTGAAACCGGCCCTCTGCGTTCTTGACCGGAATCAGGATCTCGGCATCCTGCTCGTATCGCGACGACCACGCCGTACCAGCATTCTCGACCTTCAACCACTGGTCGCGGCACACGAAATGCAGGCCCTCGTTGCGCGTCAACGCACCGGGAAGCAGTCCGACCTCGCACAGCACCTGAAAACCGTTGCAGATACCCAAGATCGGCATCCCGCCCTCTGCCGCCTTGACGACGGACTCCATCACAGGAGCGAAGCGGGCGATCGCACCGGCCCGCAGATAGTCGCCGTACGAGAATCCGCCGGGGACGACGATGGCGTCGACGTTCTTCAGATCGGCATCGGCGTGCCACAGGCTGACGGCCTCGCCGCCGGCGAGAGTCACGGCGCGGGATGCGTCGACGTCGTCGAGAGTTCCGGGGAAAGTGATGACTCCTACGCGGGCGCTCATGAGATGCGGGTCACTTTCCAGTCCTCGATCACCGTGTTGGCGAGCAGCGATTCCGCAATTCTTTCGAGCTCGGAGTCGTCGACGGAATCGTCGATCTCGAGCTCGAAGCGCTTGCCCTGACGAACGTCGGACACACCGGAGACTCCCAGCCTGCCCAGCGCACCTGCGATGGCCTGACCCTGCGGATCGAGAATCTCGGCCTTGGGCATGACATCGACTACGACTCGGGCCACGAAAGCGCTCCTTGAAATACGTACAGCAAGACAGTTACCGGCAGGTGGGAGTCTACGCAGCCCTGGCCAGCGGAGCGAAACCGCGCTTACTGTGGAGTGCATGCGGCTGACACACTTCGGACATTCCTGCGTTCTGGTCGAACTCAACGGCACCACGGTGCTGTTCGATCCCGGCACGTTCTCTCACGGATTCGAGGGGATCACCGGGCTCGACGCCATCCTGGTCACTCACCAGCACCCCGATCATGTCGATCTGCAGCGCCTTCCTGCACTTCTCGACGCCAATCCCCGCGCCGAGCTGCATGCCGATCCCATGACGGCAGGCCAACTCGGGGGCAAGTGGAACGCGGCCCCGGCGGGCAAGGCCTTCTCCGTGGGCGGCATCACCGTCACCGGCGTCGGCGGCACGCACGCCGTCATCCATCCGGAACTGCCGGAGATCGACAACACCGGTTATCTGCTCGGTACTCCGGAGAACCCGGGGCAACTGTTCCATCCGGGTGACTCGTTGTTCGTTCCCGAGCAACAGGTCGAGGTACTGGCATTGCCCGCGGCAGCGCCGTGGTCGAAGCTGTCCGAGACGGTCGAATTCCTCCGTGCGGTGGCACCGAGGATGGCGTTCCCCATTCACCAGGCCGTCGTTGCCGAACAGGCGAGGGGCATCTACTACGGCCGCTTCAAGGACATGTCCGACGCCGAAATCCGCGAACTACCCGAGGAATCGTCCGTCTCGATCTAGCCGGTGACCTCGGGCGGAAGGGTGCCGATCATGGTCACTTGCGTTCCGTCCCACTGGTAGTCGATCGTGGCGGGTCCGCCGGTCGGGTTCGCATTCGCGTCACCGGCGAGTGGCCAGCGGTAATTCACTGTGATCGTGTCGGAGGATTGCGCCGCCACCGACGTGAACCCGTACGGCTCCAACGTCGCAGTGCCGAGGTACTCGGCGTCGTGAAAGAAGAGCAGATGCGTCGGCGAGCTCACCGTTGCCCCGTACGGCAGGGCTTCGACCCAGGTGAACGACGCACAGGGATCGCCCATGTCGGTGGCGACCCACGGTGAATCTGCGAACACGAGCGGCAGCGAGTCCACCGCCTGCGGTACCGGCCCCCACGTCAGATCCAGGCACAGCGGCTCGGCTTCCGACGGACCCATGGGAACCAGGTCGCTGGCCTCCTCGGGGGGCGTTCGCTGCGGCTGCGTTCCTTCGGTGACGGTGGCCGGGTCGGGTGTCACCGGTGCCGGACTTGCCTGGGTGGTTGCCTGGGTGGTCGGCGGAACCGCCGAGGACGGCGACGCCGAGGGGGTTCCTTGCTCCGCTCCGCCGCAGCCGAAGAGGGCTGTTGCACTGATTACGAGGAGTAGAAGTCGTTTCATGAAGACCACCTGGTTCGATTTGCCCGACGCCAGGTATGTCCCCTCGTAAACATGTTCCGTTACATCACATTTCGATCAAGGGGTCGTTACATTCACGGCGCAGGCGATTATTGCTCCACTCGTCGTGCGCTCTGCGGTAGATCAGCGGATGTCGCCGCCGAGTGGAGCGCCAGTTGCACTCGTCAGTCGAGCCGAACCAATTCCCGCAGTGCCGACTCGTCAACCGCGTCGAGTCCGTCCAAGAATGCAGCAGCGAAGGTTCCCGGCCGCGACGTCGAGCGAGCAGCGATCTCCGACGCGGCCGCCACGTGCGCGTGCGCGGCGACGGCACCGATCAACGCAGACGGAGAAACGGAGCAGTACGCCGCCGTCAGCGCACCCAATGCGCATCCGGTGGCCGTAACTCGTTGCAGCAGTGCGCTTCCGCCGCCGATCTTCACCACGGAGTCATGCCCGAAGATGTGGTCGACCTCCCCCGAGGCCGCCACGACCTCGGCTCGGTCGAGGAGCGAACGCGCCGCGTCGACGGAATCCGCAACGTGCGCAGACGAATCCACGCCTCTCGATCCACCCTCAGCGCCCGCGAGTCCCATCACCTCGGACGCATTCGCGCGAATCACACTGGGCCGGTTGGCAAGTAGCTCGACGGCCACCTGAGTTCGCCAGGGAAGACCGCCTGCGCCCACCGGATCGAGTACCCACGGCTTACCCGCTGCTCGCGCGGCAGCCGATGCCAGACGCGAACTTTCCACTTGCGCGGCCGTCGGTGTTCCGAGATTGACCAGTACCGCGTCGGCGATCTCGGCAAAGCCGGCCGCTTCCTCCGGATTGTCGACCATCGCTGGGGCTGCACCTGCTGCGAGCAGAGCATTTGCTACGAATTGCACCGACACCGTGTTGGTCAGACACTGCACCAGCGGATTGCGATCACGCAGCAGTCGATGCGCGGCAACGATGTCGTCCAGGGTCACACACGAGGCATTCATCGCTCTCGAGTCTACGACCGCTCCCGTCCGCGTCAATGGACCATCGCATACGTCTGAGCGCTGCAGTGTGACATTCACGCAGCTACCCTCTGCACGTCAATGGCACTGTGCATACGTCTGGGGAGTGCAATGGTCCATTGACGCGGGGCGGGGGTTGGGGCGGGGCGGCGGTGAGGCAGCGAGGAGTCAGGCCACGCGGGCTTTGGTGCGCGGGATCCATTCGTAGACTCCGGCTGCGGCATCGTGGTGCAGGGAGAGGTCGATGGCATCGAGGATTGCCTGTCGCGGCGCGGGACGTCCGAGTTGTTTGGCGCTGATGGCCAGGCGCACCACTCCCCCGCGTCGGGCGGTGCGGCCGGCCCCGAGCACGAGGGCTTTGAACCACCAGGGTTCGGCTTTGAAGCCTTCGCCGATTCCCCATACCCGAGACCGGATGGTGCCGTCGCGGTCGATGTCGTGAATACCGTTGAGCGAGGCGATCATTCGGAATCCTGCGTCGGGCAGTGCCTCGATGGCCCCGGGTGAGGCGATCCAGCGCGGCGCTGCGAACACTCGGGTACGCAGGCCGGTCTGTTCCATCACGCGGTCGGCTGCCATCAGGCGAAGTCGGGCTTCGTGACGCGGCAGTGCGGAGAATTCGGAGCGTCGACGCTTCGTCGCGGCCTGGTCGTAGCCGTGCAGAACGATGGCGTCGCCGCCGTCGCGTCGGGCCCGCAACCACTCCTGGGTGGGCACGTCGGCTGCGAGACGGTATTTGTCTTTCAGGCGCGGTGCGACGAGCAGCGACAGCGGGACGCCCCGTCCGTCGAGTTCTCGCGCGAACTCGGCGGCATGCTCGTAGGTGTCGTTCTTGATTCCGCTCACCGACACGATCAGGCGTCCAGACATGACTCGAGCCTCGCACACCAGCGTGAACGAGGCTCGACGTCGATGCAGACAGAAGCTAAACGGCGATCGTTTCCTTCGGCAGGATCTTGTCGATCGCGGCGAGCACCTCGGGTGCGTCCGGCTCGGTGCGCGGGCGGAACCGGTTGGTGACGACGCCATCCGGGGAGATCAGGAACTTCTCGAAGTTCCACTGAACGTCTCCGGCTGTGCCGTCGGCGTCCTCGGTCTTGGTCAGTTCGGCGTAGAGCGGGTGCCGGTTGTCACCGTTGACGTCGACCTTCTCGGTCATCGCGAACGTGACGCCGTACGTGGTGGAGCAGAAAGTTTCGATTTCTTCGGCGGTGCCGGGCTCTTGGCCACCGAACTGGTTGCACGGCACCCCGACGACCGACAGGCCACTGGCGGAGTACTCGTTGGCGAGCTTCTCCAGCTTTTCGTACTGCGGGGTCAGTCCGCACTTGGATGCGACATTGACCACGAGGACGGCCCGTCCGGCGTACTCGTCGAGCGAGGTGGGCGCACCACCCAGCGTGTTGATGCCGATGTTCTGAACTTCAGTCATCATCCGAACTTACCTGTGAGTACCGACAGAATGGAACCGACGCACAAAAGCAAGTACGACCCCGCTGGTGGCAGGGCCGTACTTGCGTTCTTCCGAACCGGGCGACGGAGGGATGCGCGTCGCCCGGCAGGTTCTTATGCCTTGGCGGCGTTCTTTTCGATGATGACCTGCTTGTCTGCGGGTGCGTCGTCTTCGGGGTAATGGTCGTCGACCATGGTTTCCTCGTCGAACGGCAGGTTGCCGTCGAGCACCGTGTTGACTCGTTCCTTGTCCAAGGTCTTGGTCCAGGTGCCGACCAGCAAGGTGGCAACGGCGTTACCCGAGAAGTTGGTGACGGCGCGGGCTTCGGACATGAAGCGGTCGATTCCGACAATGATCGGGACGCCGTCCAGCAGCTGAGGGGCATGACTTTCCAGGCCGCCGGCTAGCGTGGCCAGTCCGGCTCCGGAGACTCCGGCTGCGCCCTTGGAGGCGATGATCATGAACAGCAGCAGCGAGAACTGCTCGGGGATCGAGAGCGGCAGGTTCATGGCGTCGGCGATGAAGATCGAGGCCATCGTCAGGTAGATCGCGGTGCCGTCCAAATTGAACGAGTAACCGGTGGGGACGACGATGCCGACGGTGGTGCGCTCGACTCCGACGTGTTCCATCTTGGCGATCAGACGCGGCAGGGCCGACTCGGACGAGCTGGTGGCGACGATGAGCAGGTACTCACGGGCCAGGTACTTGACCAGCTTGAAGATCGAGAAGCCGGAAACGAACTTCAAGATCAGGCCGAGGAAGAAGAACACGAAGATGAAGCAGGTGACGTAGAAGGCCAGCATCAGAGTGCCGAGCTGCAGTACCGCGTCGAATCCGGTCTTGCCGACGACACCGGCGATGGCACCGAAGGCACCGATCGGGGCGAGCCACAGGATCATCGTCAGGATGCGGAAGACGAGCTTCTGTACTGCACCGATGCCCTTGAGGATGCCTTCGCCGCTCTTGCCCATGGCCTGCAGGGCGAAGCCGACGAGGATGGCGACGAACAACGTCTGCAGTACCGAGCCTGCGGTGAGCGACGACAGCAGGGAGGTCGGAATGATGCCTGCGATGAAGTCCATCGTGCCGCCGGCCGCCTCGGCCGTCTTGACCAGTTCATCGGCTCCGCCGCTGGGCGGAATGTCCAGACCGTCACCGGGCTGGATCAGGTTGCCGACGACCATGCCGATACCGAGCGCGATGGTGGACATGCTGAGGAAGTAGGCCAGGGCCAAGCCGCCGACGCGACCGACACTGGCTGCCGCGCGGACCGAACCGATGCCCAGGACAATGGTGCAGAAGATGACCGGGCTGATCATCATCTTGATCAGGCTGACGAACAGCGTGCCGAGCACAGCCAGCGAGACGCCGAAGTCCTTCCACACCAGGCCGACGATGACTCCGGCGATGACGGCGATGATCACCGCGATGTAGAGCCAGTGAGTCTTGTCGCGCTTCTTCTTGGGCTCAGTGGGCGGATTGTCGAACCGCTCCGCATCGATGGTTGTCATGAATGTTCCTTCTGATTCAAGTGAAGCGCGAGTCGAACTGCGGACTTCGTAACTGTCGCGGGTGGAGTGAGGTGGGTCACCCCTGCTGAGAGATGATGTTGCTGCACCCAGTGACTGGAGTCACCTATACGTTCATTCTGTTCACATCGATGTTTCTTGTCCGAAAGGAATGTGTTGTTCTCGAAGCGGCCGCTGAGCGTGGCGGGCCAGGTTTTGGTCCTGCAACTGGTCGTCATGGCCGTCGTCGTTCTCGCCGGCGGGATACTGACGATCCTCAACGAGAGGTCCAACAGCGACGACGCCACCCGACGTGAGGTGACGGCGATCGCGGTGAGTATCGCCAACGAACCGTCGACGCCGCTGGCCATCGAATCCGACGACCCGACGTCTCGTCTGCAGCCGGAAACGGAGAAGATCAGGCAGGTCACCGGGGTCGATTTCATTGTCGTCATGGCTCCCGATCGCACCCGCTTCACGCACACCACCGTCGACCTGATCGGTAAACCGTTCAGCGGCAACATCGATCGCGCACTGCTCGGCGAGACGTTCACCGAGACGTACGTGGGCTCTCTCGGCCCGTCGATCAGGGCGGTCACACCCGTCACCGATACCGACGGCGAGATCGTCGGTCTCGTGTCCGCTGGAGTCACCCGCCAGAAGATCAGCGATCAGTTCCTGCAAGGCCTGCCGTTGATCCTCGCCGTCGTGCTCGCGGCCTTCGTCGTCGCTGCGGCCGGTTCGACGCTGCTCAGCCGCAGGCTACGGCGTCAGACATTGGGAATGGCTCCGGCCGAATTGCGGACGATGTACGAGCATCACGACGCCGTTCTGCATTCCATCGGCGAGGGCCTGTTGGTGTTCGGACGCAGCGACGAGGCGGAGTTGGTCAACGACGAGGCCCGACGCCTTCTCGACCTACCGGACGGGCCGGTATCGCTGACGTCGTTGCCGGAGTCGATGCAACAAATGGACACCGGGATCGTCCGCGGTGAGCTGCATCTGACGAAGGACCGCGTACTCGTCGTCAACCAGGATCCGGTCATGTGGGAGGGCAAACGCCTGGGTAACGTCCTGACGATTCGCGATCAGACCGAGTTGCGTTCGTTGATGGGCGAATTGGATTCGGTGCGCAGTTTCGCAGAGTCACTGCGCTCGCAGGCGCACGAGGCGGCGAATCGGTTGCACACGGTCATCACGATGGTCGAACTCGGTCGGCCCGAAGAAGCCGTCGAATTCGCGACGGCCGACCTCGAACTCTCCCAGACGCTCATCGACCGGTTGATGAACGCGGTCGGCGAGCCTGCGCTCGCGGCGCTGTTGCTCGGCAAGGTCAGCCAGGCTGCCGAACAGGGCGTCGAGCTGACGATCACCGACGACACGGCGATGGAGCACGAAGGGGTTCTGACTGCTCGCGAATTGGTGACGCTGGTGGGCAATCTGATAGACAATGCGATCGATGCCTCGAAAGAATCCGACCAGCCGTGGGTCGAAGTGACGGTTCGCGACGCCGACGGTGAACTCGTCGTCCGAGTGGCCGACAGCGGTCCCGGCATGCCACCGGAAACCCTGAAAGCTGCTCTCCGGCGCGGATACTCGACCAAATCCGGATCTCGCGGACTCGGCCTCGCGTTGGTGACGCAGGTGATCACGCGGCACGGTGGCACGTTGACCTCGGAAGTGACGTACGGGTCGGTGTTGGTTGCGACCATCCCCGGAGCGACGTCGTGATCCGCGTACTGATCGTCGACGACGAACCGCTCATCGCCGAGGCCCACAAGACGTACGTCGAGCGCACCCCGGGCTTCGAGGTTGCCGGGGTGGCGCACACAGGCGCTGCGGCCATGAGATTCGCCAGCACCGAACCCGTCGACCTGGTGCTGCTCGACATCGGGCTGCCCGACGCCAGTGGCATCGACGTGGCAGCGGCCCTCGGCGGCCTGCGTCCGAGCCCCGACGTCATTGCCATCACCTCCGAACGTGATCTGTCGGTAGTGCGTTCGGCCGTGGCCCACGGCATCGTGCTGTATCTGCTCAAGCCGTTCACGTTCGCGGCGTTTCGAGACAAGCTCGAGCGCTACCGCGAATTCCACGATGCATTACCCGCCGGTGAGAACGCGTCGAGTCAACGAGACATCGACCGTGCGATGGCACACCTGCGCACGGCCGACGAACGCGTCTCCACCCCCAAAGGCATTGCCCCACAGACGATGGACGGCATCACCGCCTCCGTCAAGCAATCCGTCGACGGCCTCAACGCCTCCGAGGCCGCGAAAGTCGTCGGAGTGTCCCGGGTGACGGCCTGGCGCTACCTCGAACGACTGGCCGACGACGGCCTGGTCACCCGGCACACCGAATACGGTAAGGCCGGGCGACCGCAGGTCCGCTATGTGTGGCGTTAGAGCGGCTGGCGCCGCATGTGAGTGGAAATTCGTAGCAGGCTACGAATTTCCACTCACATGGGCACCGGTCTTGTCGACGATCCAGGCGTACTCGAAGGCCGCTTCCTTCCATTTCTCGTAACGACCGCTCACGCCGCCGTGTCCGGCGCTCATTTCGGTCTTGAGCAGCAGATCCGAGTCCCCCGCCTTCGTGGCACGCAGGGCCGCAACCCATTTGGCGGGCTCGACGTAGAGGACGCGGGTGTCGTTGATGGACGTGATCGCGAGGATAGACGGGTAGTCCTTGGCCTCGACGTTCTCGTAGGGGCTGTACGACTTCATGTATTCGTACACCTCCTTGTCCGCCAACGGGTTTCCCCATTCGTCCCATTCGATGACCGTCAGCGGCAACGACGGATCGAGGATGGAGGTGAGCGGGTCGACGAACGGCACGTTGGCAAGGATGCCGTTGAACAGCTCGGGTGCAAGGTTGGCCACCGCTCCCATCAGCAGTCCGCCTGCGCTGCCACCGTCGGCGACCAGATGCTTCGGTGAGGTGCGGCCGGTGTCGATGAGATGCTGTGCGGCAGCGATGAAGTCGGTGAAGGTGTTCTTCTTCTGCAGCGTCTTGCCCTGGTCGTACCAGTGCCTACCCATCTCGCCGCCGCCGCGCACGTGTGCGACGACGAAGACGATGCCGCGGTCGAGCAGAGACAACCGCGCCACCGAGAACGACGGGTCCATCGATGCTTCGTACGACCCGTAGCCGTACAGCAGCGTCGGCGCAGGCCCCTCGGGGACGTCCTTGCGAGCGATGACCGACAGCGGAATCTGTGTTCCGTCCGGCGCGGTCGCCCACTCTCGATGCTGCACATAGTCGCCGGCGTCGAACTCACCGAGAACCGGCTGCGATTTGCGGAGCAGCAATTCCCCGCTCGCAATATCCAGGTCGTAGACCTGACCGGGCGTGATGAACGAGGTGTAGACCATCCGCAGCAACGGCTGATCCCATTCCGGGTTCGAGCCCGCACCGACGGAGTAGAGCTCCTCGTCGAATTCGAGCTCGCGGTACTCGCCGTATCCCTCGTCGGTCAGCGGCCAGATCGCCATGCGGGTCAACGCTTCTCGGCGGTAGGTGAAGATCAGGTGTCCGGCGAAGGCGTCGATGTCCTCGACTCGGACGTCATCGCGATGCGGAACCAGAATGCGCTGATCGAGTGGATCGCTCACCGGGGCCTCGGCGAGCAGGAAGTTCTCGGCCTTCTCCCCCTCGGTACCCCAGCCGTTGACCGAGCCGTTGTGGGTGATCAGGAAGCGATCCTCACCGGCCACGACGGCGTGTTCGATGCTGTACTCGATGCCGTCCGTGCGCGGCAGTACGACGCGGAACTCGCCCTCGGGATCGGTGGATTCCAGGACGAGGCACTCGGAGGTGATCTTGGAGCCGACCCAGATCATCAGGTACTTCTCACTGCGCGTGGAACCGAATCCGACCCAGTAGCTCTCGTCGGGCTCGTGAAACACTTTGACGTCCTCGGCTTTGCCGAGGGTGTGCCGCCAGACGGTGTCGGGACGCCAGGACTCGTCGACCGTCAGGTAGAACACGTGGGTGGCGTCGGCGGTCCAGGTGGCTCCCGGCGCGACGTTCTCGATGGTGTCGGCGAGCAGCTCACCGGTCTCGAGGTTCTTGAAACGCAGCGTGTACCGCTCGTCGCCCTCGGTGTCGGTCGAGTACGCCAGCAACGTGCCGTCGAGGCTGATCGAGAATGCCCCGAGCGAGAAGAAGTCGTGACCCTCCGCTTCGACGTTGGCGTCGAGCAGGATCTGCTCCCCCGGCACGTCCACATCGGACGACAGTGTCGGCGGTGTCCAGTCGTCGGGAGAGTCGACGGGGCAACGGCATTGGAGGCCGTACGACTTTCCCTCGACGGTGCGCGAGTAGTACCACCACTGGCCCATGCGCGTCGGCACGGACAGGTCGGTCTCCTGGGTGCGCGATTTGATCTCGTCGAAGATCTTGCCGCGGAGTGCTTCCAGACCGGCCGTCTGCTGCTCGGTGTACGCGTTCTCGGCCTCGAGGTAAGCGATCACCTCGGGGTCTTCCTTCGCGCGCAGCCACTCGTAGTTGTCGATGAACGTGTCGCCGTGATGAGTGCGCTCGAGCGGCACTTTCTTGGCAACGGGAGGGGTGATCGTCATGGCGTGACCCAATCGTCGAAGTTCAGGCCCGAGATGCGCTCGTAGGCCTCGATGTAACGGCTGCGCGTTGCGGCGACGACGTCGTCGGGCAACGATGGCGGTGGGGTGTCGGACGCACGGTCCCAGCCGGATTCGCCGGTCAGCCAGTCCCGAACGAACTGCTTGTCGAAACTGGGCTGAACGCGACCTTCTTCGTACGAATCAGCAGGCCAGTAGCGCGAGGAATCGGGGGTGAGCACCTCGTCGGCGAGCACGAGGTTGCCGTCGGCGTCGGTACCGAACTCGAACTTTGTGTCCGCGAGAATGATTCCGCGTTCCAGAGCGAAGTTGGCTGCACGCGAATAGATCTCGATGGTGTCTTCGCGGAGCTTGAAGGCCAGCTCGGCACCGACCAGTTCGACGGCCTGGTCGAAGGTGATGTTCTCGTCGTGCTCGCCGAGTTCGGCCTTGGCGGCAGGAGTGAAGATCACCTCGTCGAGTTTGCTCGATTCGATCAGGCCGGGCCGCAGTTCGACGCCGCACACCGCTCCGGTCGCGTTGTAGTCCGCCAACCCGGACCCGGCGAGGTAGCCGCGAGCGACGCATTCGATCGGCACCATGTTCAGCTTCTTCACTACCAACGCACGGCCGAGCAGTTCGGCGGGGATGCGTTCGTCGAGCGGATCGCCGGCCAGGTGGTTCACACCGCCGAGTTCCTCGAAGAAGAAGACGCTCATCGCCGTCAACACACGTCCCTTGTCCGGGATCGGGGTGTCGAGGATGTGGTCGTACGCCGAGATTCGATCGCTCGCGACGAGCAGCAGATGCGCGTCGTCGATGGTGTAGAGATCGCGGACCTTGCCGCCGGCCAGATGCTCGTAGCTACTCAATGATGGTCGCACGGTGCTCAACACTATCTGGGCCGGTGGCCGCGGGGGTGCCGGCAGGCATCAGACTGATAGCCGTGGCAACGAAAAACACGACGTCGGATGTCGGATTCCGCTCCGAACGCGGACCGATACTGGTTGCGCTCATGCTGAGCACGTCTCTGGTCGCTCTCGACGCGACGATCATCGCCACGGCGGTGCTGTCCATCGTCGACGACCTGGGCGGGTTCACGCAGTTTCCGTGGCTGTTCTCGATCTATCTTCTGGCGCAGGCCGTATCGGTGCCGCTGTACGGAAAACTGGCCGACCTGTTCGGCCGCAAGAAGATCATGCTGTTCGGCATCGCGGTGTTTCTGCTCGGCTCGATCCTCTGCGGGCTGGCCTGGAGTATGCCCGCACTCATCGCCTTCCGGGCGGTCCAGGGTCTCGGCGCGGGTGCCGTGCAACCGATGGCCATCACCATCGCCGGCGATATCTACACCCTGGCCGAGCGCGCCAAGGTGCAGGGTTACCTCGCCAGCGTATGGGCGATCTCCTCGGTACTCGGCCCGGCCCTCGGGGGAATTTTCTCCGAGTTCCTGACGTGGCGCTGGATCTTCTTCGTCAACATTCCGCTCTGCGCGCTGGCCGCGGTGATGCTGTGGCGCAAGTTCGACGAGGGTGCCGTGGAACGCACCAAGCCGAAGATCGACTACCTCGGTGCCGGGCTGCTGACCGTCGGCGCAGCGATGGTGCTGCTCGGCCTGCTCGAAGGCGGCCAGTCCTGGGCGTGGGGTTCGCCGATCAGCATCGCGATCTTCGTCGTGGGCTTCCTGCTGCTGGCGGTGTTCGCGTGGGTCGAGTCCCGCGCCGAGGAGCCGATCCTGCCGCTGTGGGTGTTCACCCGGCGGGTGCTGGTGGTCAGCAGCGTCATCTCGTTGCTCGTCGGGGCGCTGATTCTCGGGCTGACGTCCTACGTACCGACCTTCGTGCAGGGCGTGTTCGGCACCGGAGCGATCGTCGCCGGCTTCTCCCTGTCCACTCTGACCCTCGGCTGGCCGATTGCGGCATCTCAGTCCGGTCGCGTGTATCTGCGATTCGGCTTCCGAGCAACCGCCGTGGTGGGAGGCTCGATCGGCAGTGTGGGTGCGGTACTGACAACGCTGCTCGACGCCGAATCCCCGATCTGGCACGTGGCGGCCTCTTGTTTCGTCATCGGACTCGGCATGGGCCTGATCGCGAGCCCTACGTTGATCGCAGCGCAATCCAGCGTCGATTGGGCCGAGCGCGGCGTGGTCACCTCCACCAACATGTTCGCCCGCTCCATCGGTAGCGCGGTCGGTGTCGCGGTGTTCGGTGCCATCGTCAACTCCCGCGTGTCCGAGAACCCCGAACCCGAACAGCTCTCCGACGCCATTCATCTGGTCTTCATCGGGGTTCTCGCTGCGGCCGTGATCATGACCGCGGCAGCGGTCCTCATGCCGAAACGAACAGCAAAGTAGCGTTCTCTACATGTCCATCATTCATCGCGCCACGCTCGTTCCCGCGAAATTGGACGCGATCGCAGCCTGGATTCCGACGCAGGAGTGGTGGGCCGGTCGGGATATCACCGACCTCGAGGCCGTCGGCGCGTATCGTTTCGACGATCCGGCCGGAGACGTCGGCGTCGAAACCCACCTCGTGCGGACGCCGTCGGGCACGGTGTTTCAGGTACCCCTGACGTACCGCAACGCCCCACTGGACGGAGCCGACGCGTATCTCGTTGCCACGATGGAACATTCGGTACTGGGTCAGCGTTGGGTCTACGACGGCGTCGGCGATCCGGTCTATGTGGCGGTGACCACCGCGGCCATCGTCGACGGTGCCGAACAGGCGGAACTGGTGGTGCACTCGCCCGACGGTTCTCGAACGGTACGTGAATCCACCACGCGGGTCCGGGGTACCGGCGGGCACCCGTCGACGTCGCCCCGCCTGCATGTCCGTCGCGTCATCGACACCACTGCCACCGAACTGCCGCACTTGTTCGGCACCTGGCCAGGCCAGGAGGATCCGATCCCGCTGGTGGAGTTGCGAACCTAGTCTGCAGATCCCTCGAACCAGTGCACCGGACTTGTCACCGAAACCGCGACGGCTGTACCCGGGGCAAATCGATCCGAGGTCCGGGCGATGACCCGAAGTCGCAGCCCGGTAGCTCTGTGCCGCAGAGTCACCGAGGACTCGGGGCCGGTGAAGAACTCGTGCTCGACGACGAAGGAACCGTCCTCCGGATCCGAGACCACCAACTGCTCGGGGCGGAGCAGAACCTGCCCGTCTCCTGTTGCGCGAGTGGTGGTCTCGATTCGTCCGAGGAGTGTCTCGGCGAAATCGCCGTGGCCCACCGCGTCGACGTAGTACGCGTCGCCGACGAAGCTCGCCACAGCCGGCGTGGTGGGGCGCTCGTACAGTGCACGCGGCGTATCGACCTGCGCGCAGCGCCCACCCAGCAGGACCGCAACCCGATCCGCGGTGCCCAGCGCCTCGGCCCGATCGTGGGTGACGAGAATGGACGCGGTCTTGCTGGTGAGCAACAACTCTCGCACGTCCTGCCGAATCGAGGTCCGCAGACCCGCATCGAGAGCGGCGAACGGCTCGTCCATCAACACCACCGAGGGAGCCGGGGCCAGCGCACGCGCCAACGCGATCCGCTGCTGCTGCCCGCCCGAGAGTTCGCTGGGTCGGACCGCACCGGCGTCGGGCAGTCCGACGAGCTCGAGCATCTCGTCGACGCGGCGGGCCCGTTCGGCACGGCCGGACAGGTACGGCCGCACGAACCCTGTGCGCAAACCGAATTCGATGTTCCGGCGCACCGTCAGATGCGGAAACAATCCACCTTCCTGCGGCATCAGGCCTACCCCTCGCTTCTCCGGCGGCACCTGGACACGCCCGCCGACGGAGAGGTCGCGCCCATCGGCGGTGATGCGGCCCGCGTCGATACGGTGCAGGCCTGCGATCGATCGCAGCAGAGTCGTCTTGCCGCAGCCGGAGGGTCCGAGCACGGCGAGCATCTCACCGTCGCCGAGGTCGAGATCGATTCCGTGCAGCACCGTCGTACTGCCGTACGAGGCAACGAGATCGGACATCACCATGCTCATGACAGTGCCACTCGCTTTCGCGTCGTACGCCGCAGCGCCCGCGTCAGGACGATCGTCGGGACGACGGAGATCAGGATCAATGCGAGGGCGTAGGGGGCCGCCTCGCCGTAGCGGAATGCCTCGGTGGTGGACCACAGCGTGGTCGCGAGCGTGTCCACACCGCGGGGGCGCAGCATCAACGTCGCCGGTAGTTCCTTGGCGACGGTCAGGAACACCAGAGCGGCTCCGGCCGCGATGCCGGGCGCGGCGACAGGAATCGTCACCCGCAGGTCGGTGCGCACGCGTCCTGCCCCGAGGGTCCGTGAGACATCCTCCAGCACAACCGGAGTGGCCTCGACGACCGATCGGGTGCTGCCGACGGCCAACGGCAGGAACAGCACCACGTACGCCAGCACCAGCAGCACTGCGGTCTGATAGAACGACGGTAGGAACCTGATTCCGAGAAACACCGTGGCGAGCCCTACCGTGATCCCCGGTAGTCCGTGCGCGATGTAGGTGGACAACTCGGCACCGCGGGCGGCCCTCGACGTGGAACGGGCCGCGAACAACGCGACCGGCAACGCGAGCACGGCCACCACCAGAGCAGCGGTCGCCGAGTACTGAACTGTCTTGGCACTGACAGCCAGCACGTCCGACCAGTCGACGGTGAAGCGCAACGATCGACTCAGCCACCGCACCAGGGCCAGAATCGGTACCAGCACCGAAACACCGAGGGCTGCAACGACAACGGCCAGAGCAGGCACGCGCCACCGGCCCAGAACCACAGGCTCGGCCATCCGGTCGGTTCCCGATCCCACCCTCGCCGTGGCCCCGCGTCGGGCACGCCGTTCGAGGAGGGTCAACACCAACGCGCCCACCACGAGGACCAGCCCGAGAACAGCGGCCGCGGTGCGATCGAGTCCGCCGCGATAGGCACTGTAGATGCCGAGAGTGAAGGCGTCGTACCGCATCAGCGCCACCGCCCCGAAGTCACTGATCGTGTACAGCGACACCAGCAGTGCACCTGCTGCCGCAGCCGGAACGACGCGGCGACACTCGACCGTCAACGCGGTCCGCACCGCCCCGCGACCCAGGGTGCGAGAGACCTCGGCCAACGACGGGTCAGCGGTGGCGAACGCCGCGGACACCGGCAGCATCACCAGCGGGAAGCACGACAATGTGAGCACCAGCGCGGCACCGGAAAAGCCTGCCAACGAGGGGAATTCGGCAATCCACAGATAACCGGAGACGTACGACGGGATGGCCAGCGGAGCCGCGAGGATCATCGCGAAGGTGCGTCGACCCGGTAGATCGGTCCGTACGGTCAACCAGGCCAGCAGCGTCCCCACCACGACGGAAGCGACCACCACGGTGAGGGCGAGCGTCGTCGTCCGGACAACGAGGTCGAGCGTGCGTTGCCGCAGAAGCAGCCGCAGGACCTTCTCGGTTCCGCCGTCGAACGCTCGAACGAACAGGTAGACCAAGGGTGTCAGCGTCAGCGCTCCCACGCACAACGCGGCCGTCCCGAGAACGGGACGACCGCCGAAGTGGCGCCGCCGAAGCGGCTGGAGTGCAGACACGAACCCGGAATCGAGCACCGACTAGATGATTCCGACGTCGGTGAGCAGGGTCTGGGTGGCTTCGAGGGACGAGAGCCGGCCCAGGTCGAGGTCGGTCGAGCCCAGGTCGGACAGCGGCGGCAGGTCGTAGTCCGAGGTGACACCGTCGATGACGGGGTACTCGGCGGTCTCGTTGGCGAAGTACGTCTGCGATTCGGTCGAGAGCAGCTCGCGCACGAAATCGAATGCCGCTTCCTGGTTGTCCGAGGCAGCAAGTACACCGGCACCGGCGACGTTGATCAGCGCGCCGGGGTCGCCGGGCTCGAAGTAGTGCAGCTCGACGGGAGCGTCGGCACCGTTTTCGTCCTTGAACGGGTACCAGTAGTAGTGGTTGAGCAGTCCCGTGGCGACCTGACCGTCGTTGACGGCGGTCAGCAGCGGACCGTTGCCCTCGAACGCGACCGGCTCGTTGGCGACGAACCCTTCGAGCCAGGTGCGGGCACCCTCCTCGCCGCGCTGTACGCGCAGGGCAGTGACGAATGCCTGGAACGATGCGTTGGTCGGTGCGTAGCCGATCTGTCCGCGCCAGCGTGGGTCGAGCAGTCCGTCGATACCGGTGGGCAGATCTGCTGCCTGCACCGAATCGGAGTTGTAGGCCAGCACGCGGGCCCGTGCGGAGGTGGCAACCCAGGTGCCATCGGTGCCGCGGTACTGCTCGGGGACGAGCGAGAGGATGTCCTCGGGCAGCGGTGCGAGTGCGCCCGGCTCGTCGAGAGCGCCGAGAGCACCTGCATCCTGACCGTAGAAGACGTCCGCCGGAGTCGCGTCCCCCTCTTCGAGGATCTTCGCGGCCTGGGCGTTGGTGTTGCCCGAGTAGTCGACCTCGATACCGCCGCCGATGCGTTCGATCAAAGGGTCGACGAGTTCTTCACCGCGGCCGGAGTACACCACCAGGGCGGACTCTGCGGTGGCGGATTCGGAGGTGGACGTGCCTTCGCCCGAGGAGTCGGCCGAGCTGCATGCGACCAGACCGAGGGCGAGAGTTGCGCTGCACGAGAGCAGGGCCAAACGGCGAACGGTGAACACGGTTCTCCTGACGAAAACGGGTTAAACGGACAATTCGAGAAAGTACACCACCAAGGTGAGGCTCAGCTACTTTCCCCCTCGGATTGAAGAACCGGCCGCCCGGGCATTCCCGCCCGATGACCGAACGCGTGCTCGTCACCGGTGCCAGCATCGCCGGCCCCACTGTCGCCTACTGGCTCGACAAAGCCGGTTACGACGTCGTCGTCGTCGAGCGCAGTCCGCAGCTGCGCCTGGGCGGCCAGAACATCGACGTCCGCGGTAGTGGACGCGAGGTGCTGCGACGCATGGGCCTCGAGCAGACCCTGCTGGCCAACGGCACCACCGAGAAGGGCACCAGATTCGTCGACGATTCCGACGCCACCATCGCGGCCTTTCCGGCCGGGGACGGATCACACGACGGGCCGACGGCGGAGATGGAGATTCTGCGCGGCGAGTTCGCGCGAATTCTCGTCGAATCTGCCGGCCCGCGAACGCAGTACCGGTACGGCGATCGCGTCGTCGACGTGGCTCAGGATGCCGACGGCGTCGACGTCACGTTCGCGTCGGGCTCGGTCGAGCGCTTCGATCTCGTCCTCTTCGCCGACGGAATCCGTTCCAGCAGCAGAGGACTCGCGTTTCCTGACGAAGCGAAGACCACTCCGGTCGGCCTGTACACCGCCTACGGGGTGTTACCGAAGGCACCGAGCGACGACGGCTGGTGGCGTTGGTGCAACGCCCCCGGATCCAGAGTCGCCAATCTGCGCCCGGACAACCTCGGCACGACGCGTTTCAGCCTGTCCTGGGTGTCGGACGACGGCGGGTACGAAAGCGCATCCACCGAAGAAGTCATCGCCGCCTTGCGCGCGACGTTCGCCGACGTCGGCTGGGAAGTGCCCAGAATCCTGCATTCTCTCGGACCGGATTCGGAGCTCTACGTCGACTATCTCGCCCAGGTGCATGCTCCGCGCTGGTCGAACGGCAGAATCGGCATGCTGGGCGACGCCGCCTGGTGCGCAACACCATTGAGCGGAATGGGAACCACGTTGTCGGTCACCGGCGCGTACGTCCTCGCCGGTGAACTTGCGCGGGCGAACGATCATCGCGCCGGGTTCGAGGCCTTCGAGGCACGCATGCGTCCGTTCGTCGAGCAGGCCCAGAAGCTGCCGCCGGGCGTGCCTCGCGTCGCGCATCCGAAAACCGCTGCGGGAGTTGCCGCTTTCCGCACCGTGCTGCGTGTGGCCGGATCGAAGCCGGTCCAGGCGGTCACGAGCAGATTCCTCGGTCCCGACGCGGCGACGTTGGAATTGCCCGACTACGAATTTCGGCGCTAGAGCCCGACTCGCTCGAGCAGCGCGTCGAATGCCTCGCTGGCTTCCTGTTCGGTGCGGCCGGATTCGATGACGCCGTTGTACACCGCGAGCGCCTCTTCCTGGTACTGCTTGTACTTTTCGAGCCACTTCTCCGAGTCTGCGCGCCAGTATCCGATGATGTCGAAATACTTGTTGTCGTAACCCAGTTCTTTGCGGAAGTACTTGCGCACCCGACGCGAGGACGACGCCTCTGCGGCGAACCACACGTATCCGCGCCCCTCGGGCAACGGGTAGGCGAGCACGGCGTCGTCGAGCACGCTGGCGCTGTCACCGTTCCCGGATCCGATACGCCAATCGAACGTCACGTCGGCGGACGTCTCGAACGTCTGGATGTCACCACGTTCGAGTACCTCGACGATCGCGTGTGCGCGGGTGCCTGCGGGCAACTGCTCGATCAGCCGACCCAGCGCAGGAACCCCGGTCATATCGGCGACCAGCAGTAGCCAATCGACATCGGCGGGCGGTGAGTACCACGACCGCGGACGGGTGAGGAGCACCGTCTGTCCGGGGGCGGCCTGCTGGGCCCAGGTGGCCGCGACCCCGCCCTCGTGTGCGAAGAAGTCGACGGTCAGTTGTCCGCGCTCGGGATCGACGCGTCGGATCGTGTAGTTCCGGCCCTCCGGCGCGTTCTCGAGGCCGTGGAACCACCACAGGCCGTCGACCTCGGTCATCGGCGGCGGTGCCGACTCGCCGTCGCGCGGAAAGTAGACCCCGACGCACTCGTCGGGTGCTCCGATCGTGCGGTAACCGGCGACATGCTCGCCGCCGAAGGTGACGCGCACCATGTGCACGGTGAGCTGTTCTACCTCAACGACGTCGGCGTAGTGGAAACCACGCTGCTGATCGGTCATTTTCGTCCTCGATACATCTCTCGTCCGACTGTGCGAGAACCCTCGGGCTGACTCGGGATCCGAACTCGGCGGCCATCTCCTCGATTGTAAACTAAGCCTTGCCTAGCCTGCCAGCGGCCACCTTGGGTATCACCAACGGAGTGTGCGATTCGGGATCGTCGATGATGCGGCACGGCAGTCCGAACACCGACTCGACCAGCTCGGCGGTGACCACCTGCGCGGGTGGGCCCTCGGTGACCACGCTGCCGTCCTTCATCGCGATGATGTGGTCGGCGTATCGACAGGCGTGATTGAGATCGTGCAACACCGCGACCAGGGTGTTGCCGTTCTCCCGATTCAACGTGGCGAGCAGATCGAGAAGTTCGATCTGGTGCGCGATGTCGAGAAACGTCGTCGGCTCGTCCAAGAGCAACAGCGGTGTCTGTTGCGCGAGAACCATTGCCACCCAGACTCTTTGCCGCTGCCCACCGGATAGCTCGTCGACCGGACGGGCCGACAACGGTGTCACTCCGGTCGCATTCATGGCCGCCACCACTGCCGCCTCGTCCGCCGTCGACCATTGCCGGATCAACTTCTGATGCGGATAGCGGCCTCGCGCAACGAGATCGGCCACCGAGATGCCGTCCGGCGCGATGGAGGTTTGCGGCAGGAGCCCGAGTCGGCGGGCGACCTCCTTCGCCGGATACGACGAGATGGACTTGCCGTCGAGCAGTACTGCTCCGCCCGTCGGCCTCAGCAGCCGCGACAGCGCGCGCAACAGTGTCGATTTACCGCAGGCGTTCGGCCCGACGATCACGGTGAACTTGCCGTCGGGAATGTCGACGGTCAACTTCTCGCTGATGATTCGCTTGTCGTATCCGACGGTGATGCCGTCCGCGTACAGGCGTGGCCTCGTCGTCATTGCTTCCGCCCTTCTCGTGCCAACAACCAGACGAAGTACGCGCCGCCCACACAGACCGTCACCACACCGACCGGAAGTTGAGTGGGTGCAAACACCCGTTGCGCTGCAACGTCACTGACGACGAGGAGCAGAGCGCCCATGCATGCCGCGGGCACCATCGCCACCGACGAGGTACCGGTGAGTCGCCGAGCCAACTGCGGCGCGGCGAGCGCAACGAACGAAATGGGCCCCGCTGCGGCCGTGACCAGTGCCGTGAGGGCGACCCCGAGAATCACCAGCATCAGACGCGTCGGCTCGACGCGAATTCCGAGCGCTTTCGCCGCGTCGTCACCCATCTCGAGTACCGGTAGCCGCGTCGACAGCGTCGTCGCCACCGGGGTGATGACAGCCAGGGCCACCAGAACGGGAACCACCTGCGGCCACCCCAACCCGTTGAGTGTGCCCGCGCCCCAGACGGCGGCTGCGATTGCCTCGGAGACATCGGCTTTCACCACGAGCCAGGTATTGACGGACGCCAGGACGGCACTGACCGCGATACCGACGATGATCAATCGAAAGCCCTGCACGCCGCGCTTGTAGGCGAGCACGTACACCACGGCGGCGGCCACCAGTCCCCCGACGAGCGCGCCCGCTCCGGTCCGGTAGTAACCGCCCCCGAGGGTGAGGATGACGACGAGAGCGCCGGTGTACGCGCCGGTCGAGAAGCCGATGATGTCCGGGCTCCCCAACGGATTTCGCGTCAACGATTGAAAGATCGCACCCGACACCCCCAGGGCAGCTCCGAACAGGAATGCCAGGGCAACCCGGGGGAACCGCGACTGCATCACGACGATCTCGGTGATGCGCGGGGCGTCGCCGAACACCGCAGCGAGCACCTGGCGAGGCGGAACGTGGTAGTCGCCGGTGCCGATCGCGAGCACGGCAACAACGGCGGTCAGCACCAGCAGTGCCGCGCAGACGAGGACAGTACGAACGTCGATTCGTACACCCAGCACTGTGCGAACGATCCACACCCTTCTGCCGAAGTCGATGTCTCCGGCGCGCGGTGCCCGGGTCACAGCCCGCTCGCCTTCTTTCGGCGGACCAACAGGATCAGAACGGGAGCCCCGACGAAGGCGGTGACGATACCGACCTGCAACTCCCCCGGCTCGATGACGATTCGGCCGACGACGTCGGCGAGCAACAGCAGTGCCGGCGCCGCGAACACGGTGTGGATCAGAATCCAACGCTGGTCGGGCCCGACGAACCAGCGCACCATGTGCGGCACCATCAGCCCCACGAACCCGACCGGTCCCGCCGCCGCGGTCGCCGCTCCGGCCAACAGGGTCACCGCGATCACACCGACGGTCCGCGTCCGAAGCACATTGGCTCCCAACGACTGTGCCAGCTCGTCGCCCAGTGCGATCGCATTGAGCGGACGCGCGACGAGCGCCGCAAGACACAGCCCGAGTACGACGAACGGGCCGGTCGCCGCCGCGATGTCCAGACCTCGACCCGCCAACGAGCCTGCGCCCCAGAACCGCATCCTCGCGAAGGAGTCCGGGTCCAGTAGCAGCATCCCGGAGGTGATGCCGCCGAGCACCGCACCGAGGGCAATACCGGAGAGCGTCAAGCGAATCGGAGTTGTGCCCGCTCGTCCCACCGAACCCAGCGCATACACCGCAACGGTGGCCAGAGCGGCACCCACGAACGCGAACCACACGTAGAAGCGAACGTCGGTCACGCCCAACACTCCGACTGCGATGGCGACGAAGAGCGCCGCTCCGGCGTTGACGCCGAGAATGCCCGGGTCGGCCAACGGGTTGCGCGTCATCGCCTGGATCAGCGCGCCCGCGACGCCGAGCGCGGTACCGACGAGCACACCGAGCACGGTCCGCGGAACTCGGAGCTCGCGGACGATCACGGCGTCGGTGGAACCGTCGGACGACCACAGTGCGTGCCACACCTCACCGACAGCGATGTTCTCGGCTCCCACAGCGATACTCGCCAGGCACACAACGGCGAGGACGGCGACGACGAATACCAGACCGGCGGTCCTGCCGGCATCGGTTCGGGCCAGACCACCGACGAGAGCCGGAACATCGCTCTGTTCCGGCTCGTCGCCCGCAGTGGTGCCCACCCGATTCACACCACCGAACGCACCCTCGCACCCACCGCGGACTTGACGATCTCACCGCTGCGGACAGCGATGTTGGACAGCAGAGAGGACGTCAGACCGTGGGTGTGCTCGGTGCCGCCCTGCAGGTAGATCGAACCCGTTCTCGATCCACGCGTGACGAGCCGGTAGTCCCGTGTCACGCGAGGACCGTGCGCATCGAATTCGACGGAGTCGAACAACGGCCCGAGGATGTCGGGCAGATCGAGGGACGTGAAGCCGGTGGCATAGACGACAGCGTCGCACAACACGTCCTCGGCCAGTCCCGTCGGCCCGTGTTCCACCGATGCCTGCACGCCCGACGCCTCCTCCGTGACATCGGCCAGTCGGGAGGCTCCGTGCACGAACAGCCGTCGCGCTCCGCTGACCCGCTCGGCGTACTCGCGCGCGTACAGCTCCTCGATCAGGGGCAGGTCGACGGCGGAGTAGTTGGTTCCGCGGTGATAGTGCAGCAGCTGATCGCGCAGAGAATGCGAGGACGAGTAGAAGTCGTCGACGGCCGTCGGATCGAAGATGCGGTTGGCATAGGGGCTGTCGTCGGCCGGGCTGTACCCGTACTTGCGCAGTACCGCATGCACCGACGCGTCCGGATAGTTCGAATGCAGGTAGTCGACCACTTCGGCTGCGCTCTGCCCGGCACCGACGACGACGAACGTGCGGTGGTTCCGTGACGGCAGCCGGTCGAGGTGGCCGAGCAGGTCGTGGTTGTGGAATTGCCGCGCCGACGCGCTGACCCCGTCCGGCAGGGCAGCGGTCAAGCCGCCGGCGAGCACGATGTTGCGGCCGCGGACGGTTCCGGTTCGCCGCCCCTCGGTGCGGACGCCGTAACCGTCACCGGTGTCGACGACCGCGGACGCCCGCGTGCCGTAGTGCACCGTGGCGTCGACTTTGCCTGCGGCCCAGGACAGGTAGTCATGGAACTCGAGCCGGCTGGGGAAGAACGTCAGCAGATTGATGAAGTGGTTGAGCCGGCCTCGTTCGGAGAGATACGAGAGAAACGTGTACTCGCTGCTCGCATTGCGCTGGGTGGCAAGGTCTTTGAGGAAGGATATCTGCATCGTGGTTCCCGGCAGCAACATTCCGGGGTGCCAGGCGAACTCGCCCTTCGACTCGACGAAGCACGACGTCAGGCGCTCGGCCGGTGCGCACTGTCGATTGTGTTCTTCGATCGCGATGGCCAGGCCCAGGTTGGAGGGCCCGAAGCCGACTCCGACGATGTCGTACTCGATGTCTTCGGTGAGGTCGTATTCTCGCGAGTTGTCGTCGACAGTCATTGTGCAAGCGCTCCTGACGGTGAATGGGTCCGTGACCGCGTTTGTGCGCGCAACGAAAGTGCCTGAGCATCCGCGCACGCCTTCAGTAGGCAACGCTAACCTAACTCTTGCGCTATCACAACGGCTTCGAGGGTGTCAGGGAGCACGTTCCAGATCGAGCACCGTCGTACCCCAGCCAACCGAGGTCGACGCCGTGACCGTCAGCCCGGCAGCGGCTGCCACGGAGGCGAATTCGGCTTTCGTTCGTACACCGCTACCGTGCATGCAGAGCATCAGCAGGTCGAATTCCGACTGGTCCTCGTCGAACGACCCGTCGTCGGACAGTCGCTCGACGACCACCAGTTTTCCGTTGTCGGCCAATCCTGTTGCTGCGTTGCGCAACAGCAGTGCGAGGTCGTCGTCTCGATAGTGTCCGGTGACCTCGAGCAACAGATACGCGTCGAATCCGTTCCCGTGCTCCATACGCGGCTCGGACATCACGCTCTGCGGGTAATTCGCCACTCGCTCTTCGAGTTCGGGCCATTTGCCGAGGTCACGTCGAATCAGGTCGAGTTCGCTGGGCAACCCGAGTACGCCCACCGATACACCGTCGTACCGGGAGAGAACGGAACCGAGCACCACCCCGGATCCTGCGCCCGTCACCAACAGGGTGGAGACCGCGTCGAACGAATAGTCTTGCACCAGAGCAGGACCCAAGAACGCAGCCTCGTCGGCAATGTGGTTGTGATGCAGTTCGGTGAGCCGCGGGGACGCCTCGAGGTCTTCGGCCAACGTGTTGCCGGTCAGCAGGCTTGCGCTGGCGTTGCCGGTGCGCAGGCTGTCCACCAGACCCGTGATCGACAGCTCCACCCGTGCCTCGATGCCGTCCAGGTCCAGCCAGTGCGAGATCCAGTCGTCGCCGAGCATCGCTTCACCGATATCGCCGAGAATCAGATCACCGGTGGAGTTCTCGGCGAGGACGTCGACGGCACGCAGGTAGCGCACGAATTTCGCGAGAGCGCGCGCGTCCGTCTCGGTCGCTTCTGCCAGCGATTCGACGGAGCACGCCCCTCGGGACACGTGCAACGGAATACGTAATGTGTTCGCCGCCCTGATAGCGAAGGGCGACAGGATTTCCGCACGTTCGGCGAGCCGGTCGAACGGCTCGGACTCGCCGGCGCTCAGGTCGGGCAGTTCGGGATCGTCGGCGCGGGTCCGAACCTCGGCGCGACGCCAGTACCCGGTGACGTCGACCATCTCCGGCGGCAGCCTGCGATCCTCGCGCAGGTACCGTCGGATTCCTTTGAGAGCGGTCGCTTCCCCTGCCACCCAGGCGAACACCGTTCCGTCCCACCAGGGTGCCGCCCGCACCGCACTGTCGAGCACATCGCCGGTGCCGGCGGTGACTCCGTCCCGGTGGATCCACGTGATCTCGACATCGGCGGCCGTCGGCAACGGCAACTCTCGCTCGACGTCGGCGATTTCGACGAACACTCGAATTCGCTGACCTGGCAACGCCTCTTCGAGATACCGAGCGATGGCAGGTAACGCGGTCTCGTCCCCGACGAGCAACACCCAGTCGACACCGGCCGGGGCCTGGCCCGACCGCACCGGCCCGAGGAGCGTGATGGAATCGCCGACGCGGCAACGCCGACCCCACGTCGACGCGATGCCGGTGTCGTGGGTGACGAAGTCGAGAGTCACCTGCGCGGTCTCGGGATCCACCCTGCGCACGGTGTAGTTGCGGGTCACCGGACGAGGGTCACGCGGCCATTCGACGGTGCGCTCGCGCTGGGTCGGCAGCACCACCGTGCCGTCGGTCTCCGCCGGGAAGAACAACCGAACGAAGTCGTCGAACCCTTCGCTGCGCAACGCCGGGAACCGGTGGTCGCCGTGCGAGAACTCCCGCAGCTGCGGCCCACCCAACACGACCCGGCGCATACCCGAACCCAGCTGCCGTGTTTCGATCACCGTTGCCGTGCGCAGAACTTCGGGAAAGACGACCTGGAGTCGATGAGACCTTGCCACGGTGAAACACGCTCCTGTCGTCGAAAACGAATACGCCCGGGCTCGGTCGAGTGGGCCCCGAGCGTTGTCAGCCCTGCACGTTCTCGGCGGCAGTGTTCAGCGCCGAGGCCACGTCGTCGAGGATGTACGGGATCGTCAGCACGGTCAGGCCACCGAACGCGAAGTTCTTGTCGGCACTGAGGGCCTCGGTGGAGGCGGTACGACCCTGCGCCAGTACGGGCTGCGAGGCCACGGCGGGTTCGGCCAGGAACCCTGCGAGAGAGTCCTTGTCGTACGCCACGACGAACAGCACGTCGGACTTCAGCAACGACGCCTGTTCGAGGCTGAGCTCGAAGTACACGGCCTCGGGGTCCTTGGCCGGGTCGGCCTGTTGGATGGTGGGCTCGTTGACGAGACCGAGCTGCTCGAGGAACTCGACTCGTACGTCGTCGTCCTTGCTGACGGCGAACGTGCCGGGTGCGTTGGGCAGCGCGACGGTGACCGTCTTGCCCTGCAGCGCAGAGTACTTCGTGGCCACATCGGCGATCGAGCCATCGACCCCCGCAACCAGGTCGGCAGCCTCCTTCTCCTTGCCCAACGCCTTGCCCGCGATGGACAGCTGGTCCTCCCACGAGGTGGTCCACTGCTCGTCCGGGTACGCGACGACAGGCGCGATGTCGGAGAGCTTGTCGAACTCGTCCTGGCTCAGCCCGGAATACGGCGCGAAGATCAGATCCGGTGCGGCGGCGGCGAACTGCTCGACCGGAGCCGCTCCGGTGCCGTCACCGGAGAGCAGCGTGGGCGCGTCGCCGCCCAGGTCGGCGAGAGCCTTCGCGTCCCACGGCAGAACGCCGCGGTCGTCCGCACCGTACTGGGCACCGTCGAAGGTCGGCATCGCAACGGGTACGACGCCGAGGGCGAGAATCGCGTCCTGGTTCGACCAACCCCAGGTGGCGATCCGCTTCGGTGCCTCGGGGATCGTCGCGGATCCGAGAGCCGAGTCGATCGTGACCGGAAATGCGGACTCCTGCGCAGACGTCGTGGAGTCGGCGGCCGATGTCTCCTCGGTGTCGTTGCTGCATCCGGCGGCGAGGGCGATGGTCAGCCCTCCGGCGAGCGCGATCGACGCGGCGCTCCTCATCCACTTCGTACGAACCTTCATCGTTCTTCGGAACCTCTCCACTCGACCACGCACTCACTGCGTCCCACACCCGACGGGGCGAGGCGACTGACAAAGTAGCACCATGAGGCAAGGCTCACCTCACTCGAGCACGAACGTGCCGCCCATTTCGAAGCTAGGCTAGGCTACCCTCGCTGAGGCGTCGGATCCGTCGGTTGCGCGACAGCCGTGCCGACTCCGGTGACCGACGTTCGATGTAACCGTTCCGAGGAAAGGCTCGTCATGCGAGTGGTGATGTTCGGCTATCAGACCTGGGGCCACAAAACGCTCCAGGCGCTGATCGAGTCGCGGCACGACGTGGTGGGTGTGGTCACTCATCCCACCAGTGATCAAGCGTACGAAAGCATTTGGGCCGACTCGGTCGAGGACCTGGCACGCGGTCACAACGTGCCCGTGCACCTGGCACGACGGCCCGACGACGTGCTCGTCGACCGGATTCGTCAGTGGGCCCCCGACATCATCGTCGCCAACAACTGGCGCACGTGGTTACCGCCGGAGATCTTCGATCACCCGCCCCACGGAACGCTCAATCTCCACGACTCACTTCTTCCGAAATTCACCGGGTTCTCCCCCGTCGCATGGGCTCTGATCAGCGGTGCACCCGAGGTCGGACTGACCGCCCACCGCATGGACGGCGAACTCGACACCGGCGACATCCTCACGCAGGCAGCGGTACCGATCGGCCCCAGGGACACCGCGACGGAGTTGGTACTGGCCACGATAGATCTCATTCCCGAGGTTCTCCTCGAGTCACTCGACAGCATCGAAGCGGGCACAGCCGAGTGGCGCCCACAAGACCTGTCCGAGCGGACGTTCTTCCACAAGAGGCACGAGACCGACAGTCTGATCGACTGGTCCTGGGACGCAACCGACATCGACCGATTGATTCGAGCGATGTCCGACCCGTACCCGAACGCGTTCACACATTATCGCGGCGAGCGCGTCTACATCATGGAAGCTCATGTCTCGCAGGGGATCTACGGAGGCACTCCGGGCCGAGTGTTCATCGCCGAAGGCGACGGCATGGCCATCGTCGCCGGTCCTAATGCCCACCGCGGCGCAAACCACGCACTGGTCATCGACCGGGTGCGAACCGAAGACGGTACCGACCACAAAGCTCTGGAGTACTTTCCGAGCGGCGGCGGTTACCTGACCGCGGTCCCGTGACCGCTCGTACCGCGCAGGCGAACCCGGCCCCGTTGACCGCGCGCCGGATCGTTCGTCGCACACTGACCCGCAACAGAGGACGACTCGCCGTCGGAACCCTCCTGCTGTGCGCACACCAGATTGCCGAGACGGCCGTGCCGTTGGCCCTCGGCGTGATCATCGACCGCGGGATCGCCGACGGCGGGCCGACGGAACTGCTCTGGTCCATCGCCGCCCTGGCCGCGCTCTTCATCGCGCTCACGACAGCGTTTCAGGTCGGTATGCGTCAGCTGAACCTGGCACTCCAACGCGAAGCCCACGCGGTGCGCATGGAGGTGTCCGGTCGCGTCCTCTCCACCGGCGGGGTGCGCACTCCGATGTCCGACGGCGAGATGCTCACCGTGTCGAGCAGCGACGCCGAACAGGCAGCGTGGTTCCTCGATCTCTTTCCGCGCATGGCAGCAGCAGCAACTGCAGTGCTCGCGACGGCCGTCGCGTTGTTCGTCATCGACGTACCACTCGGCCTTGCTGTGCTGCTGGGCACGCCGCTGTTCATGGCACTGCTCCGACTCGCGACCCCTCTGATCACTGCACGCACGGTGGTGCAGCAATCTCGCGTGGCGAAGGCAACCGCGATGGCCGGTGACCTGGTGGTCGGTCTGAGATCCCTGCAGGGGATCGGTGCCCAGCACGCCGCGTCTGCTCGTTACCGCGCGGCGAGCGCAACAGCACTGAACGCAGCTCTCGCCACCGTCCGATCGCTCGCCCTTCAACGGGGTGTCACGACTACCGTGAGCGCGCTGATCGCCGCCGGCGTCGCATCGTTGGCCGGATGGTTCGCACTCGACGGGCGGATCTCCATCGGGGAGCTGATCGCGGTGGTCGGTCTCGCTCAGTTCCTCATCGAGCCGCTCACCCTGCTGACCTCCGCGCCCGCAGTGGTTGCGCGTGCTCGCGGATCCGCCGAACGGGTGTCGACGGTGCTCTCGGCCCCTTCTCTACTGTCCGATGGACCCGAATCGGTACCGGTGCCGACGGGTCTGTCGTTGCGGAACGTGACCTTTCGGTCTCTGACCGGCATCGACATCGACGTCCGCCCAGGGGAATTCGCCGCGGTGATCGCGCTCGATCCCTCGGATGGAGATGCCCTTGCCACCGTTCTCGGCGGGCAGGTCGCCTCCGACGAGTACTCGGGCGACGTGATGTTCGGCGGTGTGTCCATGCGCGAGGTCTCGCGCGAGTCGTTCCGAACGAGGGTGCTGGCCGAGCCGCATACCACCGACCTCTTCGCCGGCTCGCTGATCGAGAACATCGTGGGCTTCCGAGCCGGCACGGATCGAGAGCACCTCGACGCCGTGTTGTCGGCGTCGGCTGCCGATCAGGTTGCCACCGTGCACCGGGACGGACTCGAGCACCGAGTCAACGACCGGGGACAGAATCTGTCCGGAGGGCAGCGCCAGCGCCTGGCGCTCGCCCGGGCGCTGTATGCGCGTCCACCCGTGCTCGTGCTGCACGAACCGACCACTGCGGTCGACGCGGTGACCGAACAGGCCATCGCCGATGGCCTTCGGAGAGTGCGCCATTCGGCGGATCGCGACGACGCCACGGTCGTCGTCACGTCGTCCCCGGCGCTGCTGGCCACTGCAGACGTCGTCTTCGTCCTACGCGACGGACACGTGACCGACACCGGGACACACGCCGATCTGACTGCAACCAACGCCGAATACGCAGAGGCGGTTCTACGATGACGAACGCGAACGTGCAGGATCGACACCGCTTGCCGATCGCCGACGCGCGTCGGTCCCGGCAGTGGCTCGGCGCACGGATTCGTCAGCATCCCGGCGCTCTCGTCGGTGCACTCGTGACCGGGATCGTGTCCTCGCTGGCCGCTCTGGTGCCGTTCTTCGTTCTCGGTCGACTGGTGGACGAAGTGACCGACGGCGGTACGCCGCGGTCCATCCTCCCGATCGTGGCGGTTCTCGCGGTGGCTGCCGTGCTGTCAGGAACGTTTTCCGGTGGGACGAGCTATGCCGTCTCCCGGCTCGGCGAGACCATCGTTGCGGGACTTCGTGAATCGGCTCTGGAACGCGTTCTGAACCTTCCCCCCGGCACGGTCGAACGGACCGGGCGCGGCGACCTCCTGTCTCGGATCGGAGACGACGTTGCGCGGATCACCCGTGCTGCCGGAGACGTGGTCCCGTCGATGATCTCGGCCGCTCTGCTCGTCGCGGTATCGGTGGTGGCCATGTTCGGTCTCGATTACCGCCTCGGTCTCGCCGGAATGCTCGCACTGCCGCTGTATCTGCTCGCACTTCGCTGGTACCTGCCGCGGAGTGGCCCTCTGTACGCCGCCGAGAGGGCGGCGATGGGCGACCGGTCGGAAGCACTCACCAGCAGTATTCACGGACTTCGCACGGTGCGGGCGTACGGAACCGAGAACCTCCGCCTCGCCGAGATCGAATCGGCATCGAACCAGGCACGCACACTGGCCATTTCGGTGTTCCGACTGTTCACACGCTTCGTCGGCCGAGAGAACCGAGCCGAGTTCTTCGGCCTGTCGATTCTGCTCGTCGTCGGATATTTCCTGTTCTCACGTGACGAGGTGACGATCGGTGCCGTCACTACCGCAGTGCTGCTCTTCCACCGGTTGTTCAACCCCCTCGGCACCATCTTGTTCCTGTTCGACGAAATCCAGTCCGCCGGTGCAAGTCTGAATCGACTTGTCGGTGTCGTCGACATCGCTCTACCCGACCGCCCCCAGGTTGCCGCTCCGTCCGAGTACACGCTCGCTCTCGACGGAGTTCGGCATTCGTACGTCTCCGGCGACGAGATTCTGCACGGCATCAGCCTCACGGTGCCCGCCGGGACATCGCTGGCACTGGTCGGTTCCACCGGTGCAGGCAAGACCACTGCTGCACTCGTCGCGGCGGGATCCATCGAGCCCGACTCCGGAACGGTGACCATCGGCGGAGTGCCGCTGCACGATCTCGGAACAGCGGAACTGCGCCGCTACGTGTCGATCCTGAGCCAGGACGTCCACGTCACCGCGGGGCCGTTGGTCGACGACCTGCGCCTGGCGCTCGGTGACGTCCACGACGACGACAGGATCTGGAACGCACTCGCCGTCGTCGGTGCGGCGTCGTGGGTGCGCGAACTGCCCGACGGCATCGACACCGTCGTCGGCGACGACGGGTACTCGCTGACCGCTCACCGCAAGCAACAGTTGGCCCTCGCCCGTCTCGTGTTGGTCGATACCCCGGTCGCCGTCCTCGACGAGGCCACCGCAGAAGCAGGAAGTTCGGGAGCGCGCGCACTCGAACGAGCCGCGTACGCCGCAACGCGCGGACGAACGACACTCGTCGTCGCCCACCGGCTCACTCAAGCAGCCGCAGCCGATGCCATTGCCGTCCTCGACGCAGGGCGGGTGGTGGAACACGGCACCCATGAAGACCTCGTGAACGCAGGTGGCCCGTACGCGCAACTCTGGCGCGCGTGGAAGGGCTCGGACGCGGTCGGGGTGCAGAACCCGGGCTGACCGACACCCGAGATCAACAGTCCGCCGGATCTACGAAGTCGAGGAGCACACCGAATGCAGAGCGCCCGTGGAGAATCACTGGACCTGACGCCGTCGCAGCTGGACGTGTGGACGGCCCAGCAGCTGCGCCCGGACAGCGCGGAGTTCAACATCGGTTGGGTCGTGGACCTGGTGGAGATGTCCGACGCCGATGCGACGCGATTGGTGCACAGCATCGACACCGTGCTCCGCGCGGCCGACACCCTGCATGTGGTGTTCACCGACGACGGGTCGCAGGTACGTCAGGTTCTCACACCGCCGACGGTGAATGTCCAACGCGTCGAATGTGATCCGGCCGCCGCCGACGAGGCGATCCGATCCGACCTCGACACCGTCCGATCGCTCGACGGCCCACTGTTCACGCACACGGTGTTCGATCTGGGCAACGGCCACCTGCGGTGGTACCAGGGTTACCACCACATCGTCGTCGACGCGTATGCGGTGCGCGCACTCACTCGCGCAGTGGCGGACGTCTGGAACGGCGGCAAGCCTCCGACGTGGTCGTCGAGGATGCTTCTGGACGAGGAACTGGAGTACCTCGGTAGCGACCGCGCACGCATCGATTCCGAGGAGATCGCACGTCGAGCCGATCGGGTCGAGAATGCTGTGGCCCTGGCGGACAAGGCAGATCCGACGGAAACAGGGTGTCACACCCTGGATTTCGCACAGTCGGACATCGACCTGCCCGCCGACGCGCGCACACTGACCGCGGCCGTGCTCATGTACGTGTACCGAGTGTCGGGCCGCAGAACGGTCACTGTGTCGACGGCTCTGCACACACGGACCGACTCCGTCCGGCGAGAGCAGCTGGGAATGCTCTCCCGCACCCATCCGATGCGCGTCACGATCGAGCCGTCCGACCGTCTGTCCGACGTCGACGCTGCGCTGGTCCCCGAACTCGATGCACTACGCGCTCACGGTCGAGCGGCAGGCTCGCTCACGCACTGCGCGAGCATCAACGTGATGATCTGGAGAACCCCGATCTCGTTCGGAGATCAGCAGATTCGGATGCGGGGTGTCCGCCTGGGACCAGTACACGACGTCGACTTCGCCGTCGAGAGCGAGCCGGGTCTCGGCACCGTGATCGATGTACGGGGTCCGGGGACCTCGGCCCGTGTGCACCGCGATCGGCTCCGTTCGTTCCTCGGCGCGCTCCGTTCCGACACTCCCGTGTCGGCACCGAACATTTTGTCCGACAGCGAGTACGAGACCATCGTGCATTCGTTCAACGACACGGCGGAGCCGACGCAGGAGCGCACGGTGCCCGCCGTGTTTCGCGAATCTGCGCGTCGGCATTCGGAGTCGGTCGCGGTGGTGGACGGCGCCCGCCGTATCACCTACGCCGAACTGCAGCGACGGGTCGACGAGTTGGCGACCGAATTGTCAGCCCGAGGACTGAGACCGGAACAGACGGTCGGCATCGGCATCGCCCGCTCCGCCGAGACCGTCGTGGCGGCCCTCGCGGTGATGGCAGCGGGCGGAGCGTTCGTACCGGTGGACCCGTCGTGGCCCCTGGCCAGGCGCGAGGAGGTGGCCGCGCAGGCCCGAATCCGCTTCCTGTGCATCCGGTTCGACAGCGACGCGCTCGACTCCGTCGCGTCGGTGCCCGTCGACCTCGAGAACTGGGTGCACGCGCACCATGCGAACACGAGGCCGGAGGTGGACATCCACGGATCGTCGTTGGCGTACGTCATGTTCACCTCGGGATCGACGGGAAAACCCAAGGGCGCGATGATCCGTCACGACGCCATCTGCGCTCGGATGGACTGGCAGATGAATCGACTGCTGAACTTCCGGAGCGACGACGCTGCCCTGTTCAAAGCACCACTGTCCTTCGACATCTCGGTCAACGAGTTCCTGCTTCCGCTCGCCAGCGGTGGACGGGTGGTCATCGCAGGCCCAGGTGACGAGCGCGATCCGGACAGATTGCTCGACCTGATCGCGAACGAGAGCGTGACGTTCGTGTACCTCGTGTCGTCGATGCTCGACGTCTTGCTCGACATCGACGCCTCCGACACCGGGAACCGTGCGGGGCGGCTGACAGGTCTACGGCACGTCTGGTGCGGCGGTGAGGTACTCACGCCCTCACTGTTCACGCGCTTCAGAGCGCAAGTGGACACCACCCTGTACCACGGTTACGGGCCGGCAGAAGCAACGATCGGCGTCTCGCACGTCGTGTATTCCGACACCGCCGACCGCATCGCGACCTCCATCGGTGCACCGAACCCGAACACCGCGCTGTACGTGCTGGGCGAGGACCTTCGCCCGCTTCCGATCGGCACCGACGGCGAATTGTACGCAGCGGGTTACCTTCTAAGCCGCGGCTACGTTCACGCCCCGGCGTCGACCGCATCCCGCTTCATCGCGAACCCGTTCTCCGACAACGGTAGCCGCCTCTACCGCACCGGCGACAGGGCGCGCTGGACGCCGGAGGGCACGCTCGAGTTCGCGGGCCGCGTCGACAACCAGGTCAAGATCCGCGGGATGAGACTCGAACTGGAAGACGTCGAGTCGGTACTTGCCGGCCATCCGGACGTACGCCACTGCGCGGTTACGGTGCGCACCACACCCGCAGGCTCGCACTACCTTGCTGCGTACGTGGTCCCCGTCGCCGGAGCCGAAACCGACGCGCAGCGAATTCGATCCTGGGCCGCGGACAATCTGCCCGAATACATGGTTCCGAGCGGTGTTCTCGTTCTGGACTCGTTCCCGCTGACTGCGAACGGAAAGCTCGATCGTCGTGCACTCGGGGAACCGGAACTCGCCGGAAGCGAGGACTACCGCGCTCCGTCCACCCCGCGTGAAGCGACGGTGTGCAGTGCCTTCGCCGATGTGCTGGGTCGAGATCGAGTGGGTGCCGACGACGACTTCTTCTCCCATGGCGGCGATTCGCTTCTCGCGGTGCGCCTCGGCCAGTCGCTGGCACGACGCACCGGTCAGAGCGTCCCCATCAGTGCCGTGTTCGATCACCGGACCCCGTCAGCGCTGGCTCGTTGGCTCGCCGACGCGGCACCGGCGACGGTGCCGCTCATGCCCAGAGACACTGTGTCCGAGCCGGTTCTGTCGGACGCACAACGCAGAATGCTGGCACTGCATCAGTGGGCACCGCACAGCGCGTCGTACACGGTTCCGGTCGAGTGGCAGTTCGACGGCCCGATCGACGGCACGGCACTCGGTGCGGCCCTGCTCGACGTGGTGGATCGACACTCGATACTCAGAACCGTCTACCCCGATCACGAACGGCCGGTCGTTCTCGACACAGTCGATTCCGTGCTCGAGGTGACCGATGTGTCTCCGGCCCCCGAGTCGATCGTGTTCGACGTGACCGAAGAGCCACCCGTCCGAGCCTGGTGGAACCGGACGAACAACCGCCTCACCGTCGCGTTCCATCACATCGCCACCGACGACCGATCGGAATCGGTCTTCCGCTCCGATCTCGCAGTCGCATACGCCGCACGAACACAGGGCGTCGAGCCCGAGTTACCCACTCTCGCAGTACAGTACGACGACTTCGCCTCCTGGTCGCAGGACATACTCGGGCCATCCGATGACCCCACGTCCGCAGCGTCGCGCATGCTCGCTCACTGGAAGAGGACCCTGGCCGATCCCCCCGTAGCACCGCTGCCACGAACCGGAGCGGTGGGTGACGCCGGCGAGACGCTTCACTTCGCTGTCTCGACCGCGGACGCGGATGCTCTCCGCCGCGCGGCAACCGACGCAGGCGTGAGTCTGTTCATGATGTGCCACGCCGCCACCGCACTTGCCGTGTCGGCCATGACCGGTGCCACGGACATCCTGGTGGCTGCCCCCGTGTCGTTACGCACCGATTCCGCGCTCGACGCGTCGATCGGGTGTTTCCTCAACACGCTGATACTGCGCACCCGGGTTGTCGGAGACGAGACTCTCGATCGATTCCTGCACGGCGTCCGATCCGCGGATCTCGCCGCATTCGATCACCAGGCACTCGCGTACGAGGACGTCGTCTCGCAGTGCGGACTCACCGACACCACCGTCCCGTCGGTCATGACGGTCCTCCTCTCCGGCACCGGCGAGGACACTCGCCTGCGCCTGGGAGCGCAGGCCGGTCGCCGCGAGGCACCGAGCACCGCGACCGCCAAGTTCCCGGTCACGTTCACCGTCGACGATCGCGGATCGTCGATGGCGTACTCGGTCGAATACGCAAGCGACGTCGTGGACGCCGACCTCGCCGGACAGTACGCGCGCAGCTTCGCCCACGCACTTCGAACTCTTGCGGACGATCTGTCGGTCCCGGTGTCCAGGCGCACCCTTGCCGAGCCCTCCGACATCGCTCTCGTGGCCGACACCTGGGCACAGGGCGAGCGCGCCGCGATACCCAAAGCCGTTCTGCCGGAACTGGTCTCCAACACCATCCGCGAACACCCCCATCGCATTGCAGTGGTACACCGAGGTCGGACGGTGGATTTCGCGCAGTTCGACCGCGACGCCGAT
The DNA here is from genome assembly GCF_030056855.1 of Rhodococcus sp. IEGM 1354. Lineage (NCBI taxonomy): Bacteria > Bacillati > Actinomycetota > Actinomycetes > Mycobacteriales > Nocardiaceae > Rhodococcus > Rhodococcus sp. IEGM 1354. The sequence continues at coordinate 193,426 of NZ_JASHKT010000003.1, read as the reverse complement.
GCCCTCGCGAACGCTCTCCTCGACGCGGGTGTGAGACCGGATGACGTGGTGGGGGTTCATGTGCCGCGCTCCTACGAGCTGGTGCTGTCCCTGGTCGCCGTGCACCGCGCGGGTGCCGCATATCTCCCCCTCGACGCGGGGTTGCCCGAGGAGCGGCTGAGATACATTGCCGACGATGCCGATCCACGCGTCGTACTCAGCATCGAATCCTCGGTTCCGTTCACCGACGCCCCCGTCCTCGACCCGTCGAACGTCCCCGTCACCGGTACCCGCCCCGCACCTGCACTGCTGCGTCCCGACAACACGGCCTACGTGATCTACACGTCCGGGTCCACCGGAAAACCGAAGGGCACCGCAGTATCTCATCGTGCCGCGGTGAACAGACTGGAGTGGATGCGCGATCGATACGACGTCGGAATCGACGACCGAATCCTGCAGAAGACCCCAGCTGGTTTCGACGTGTCGGTGTGGGAGTTCTTCCTACCCTTGATCACCGGCGCGACCCTGGTCGTCGTCGACCCCGACGGTCACACCGATCCCGAGTATCTTCATCGCCTCATCGACGATGCCGAGGTCACCATCGCCCACTTCGTTCCGTCGATGCTCACCGAGTATCTCGTCGGTACTTCCCTCGACAACGGGCCCCACCCCGCACTTCGTCTGCTCGTGTGCAGCGGAGAAGCTCTGCCGCGCACCACAGCCCGACGGGCCCTCGACGCACTGCCGCACATCAGGTTGGACAACCTCTACGGCCCTACGGAAGCCGCGGTCGACGTCACCGCACACCGGGTTCGCCGCGACGACGAGAGCGCGTCGGTGCCGATCGGAACACCGATGAGGAATACCGACACGTACGTCCTCGATCACGCACTGCGACCGGTTCCGCCCGGAGCACCCGGCGATCTCTACCTCGGTGGCGTTCAGCTTGCGCGTGGCTACACCGGTGCGCCCGCGTTGACAGCAGGGCGGTTCGTCGCCGATCCGAATGCTGCCGACGGGAGCAGGCTGTACCGAACGGGCGATCGCGCCCTCTGGTCGGCCACAGGCGAATTGGTGTACCTCGGACGTGACGACGACCAGGTCAAGGTGAACGGCGTGCGGATCGAGCTCGGCGAGATCGTGGATGCGCTGGTCACCGTGCAGGGTATCGACAATGCTGCGGTGGCGGTCCGCGACGGCTCGCTGATCGCGTACGTCGTCGCCGACGCGGGTGCCGATATCCCCGACGCCGACATCGTCCGATCGTTGGCCACCACTCTTCCGCGACACATGGTTCCGGCCACCTATGTGCGTCTCGACTCGCTGCCGACCACCGCCAACGGCAAGCTCGACCGGCGTGCGTTGCCCGACCCCGTTCGTGTCGAGGTCTCCGAGGAACCTCCCCGGACAGAGACCGAGAGCTCGGTGGCCGCGGCGTTCGCCGACGCGCTCGGCGTCCGCAGCGCCGGCCGCACCACCGATTTCCTGGCCGCAGGCGGCAACTCGATGGGTGCCATCGCCGTACTGGGGCGTATTCGCCGCGAACTGGGAGTTCGGATTCCACTGGGCACGTTCATGTCCGAACCGACCGTGCACGCGGTGGCCCGGTTGTGCGACTCCACGTCGCCGTGCGTCGTCGAGAAGTCCGAAGACACCACCCGGCGTGATCGATCGGTGCTCACACCGGGCCAGTTCCGAATGTGGATGGACTGGAACGTCCGCGGCGCTGGAGCAACCTACAACGTTCCGCTCGTGTGGCGCAGACCCGAGTCGGTCGACGCCGAGGCGCTCGCTGCGGCGCTGCGAGACGTGGTGGAGCGGCACGACATTCTGCGGACGGTGTACCCGAGTCCGGCCGGAGAACCCACTGCGAAAGTTCTGCCTGTACCCGACACCATCCTGGTCTCCTCGGAAGAGGACGTCACCGAACTCGTGCGGACTGCGTTCGACCTCGGTACCGACATCCCGATCCGCGCATTCAGCACCCCGAAGCACATCGTGATCGTGTTGCACCACATCGCATTCGACGAGTGGTCACGCGATGTGTTGCTCGACGACCTGACGTTCGCATACTCCGCACGTTCGGAGGGACGCCGTCCCCGTTGGCCCGCCGCTGCCACCCAGTACGCGGATATCGGAGAACCCGTCGTCGACGCCGATTCCGGAGTCGACTCGTGGATGCGGGTTCTGAGCGGGGCACCCGAATCGACCGAACTGCCCCTCGATCGGCCCAGACGCGCCCGCCGAACCGACACCCGAACTGCGGGCAGCGTGCAACAGCACCTGTCCCGGGACGTCACTGCAGGCTTGAAGTCCGTTGCGACGCAGAGCGGCACGACCATGTCGATGCTCACCTCGGCCGTAGTAGCAGTGACCGTGGCCCGCAGTGGGGCGGGCGACGACGTCTGCATCGGTCTACCGGTGTCCACCCGAGCCCGCGTCGGGGCCCCGGACACCATCGGCTACTTCCTCGACACCGTCGTCCTCCGCGTCGACCTGTCCGGATCGCCGAGCCTTCGGACCGTCGTCGACCGTGTGCGCGGCGCGACGCTCGACGCATACGACCTCGCTCATGTGCCGTTCGAGCGAGTGGTCGCCGCATCCGGCTCCGAGTCACTGTTCGACGTGATGGTGGTGCACCAGGTGCCACCGCGGAGGTCTTCCGAACTGACACTGGGAGATTCGGTTCTGGAACCGGAGGCCGTGTCGACGCACACCGCCAAATTCGACGTGCTCGTTGAGTTCGTCGAGGGCGTCGACGGCCTTACCGTGACGATCGACTACGCCACGGACGTGTTCGACGACGACACTGCCCTCGCACTGCTGGAACGGCTGGTGAACACCGCCACTGCGCTGGCGGCCGATCCGGCAGTCTCGATTGCCGAGTTGGGCGGTCCCACAACCGCTGAAGCAGACGCCGTCGCTCGATGGAACGACACGGCGTTCCCGACCGACGACTCGACCCTGATCGATCTGCTCGACGGCGGAGCCACACTCCGTCCGGAGGCGGTGGCCGTTCGGTTCGCCGGCAGGGACCTGACGTTCCGTGAACTGACCGATCGCAGCACGGCTCTCGCTCGTCGACTGTCCGAGTTCGGAGCACGGCCCGGCTCGGTGGTCGCCGTCGCCGTTCCCCGCTCGCTCGCACTGGTGGTGTCGATCATCGCTGTGATTCGCTCCGGGGCAGCCTATTTGCCTCTGGACACGAGCTACCCCGAGGATCGGCTTCGGTTCACCCTCGAGGATGCTCGGCCGACCGCGATCGTGGGCCACCCCGGCGACGTCGCATTCGCGGATGGCACGACGCCGGTGGTGGATCCGCTCGAGTCCTCGACCGCGGTACCGTCGACGACGCTGGTTCGCCCGGCACCCGACGACGCCGCCTACGTCATCTACACCTCGGGGTCGACCGGGCGTCCGAAAGGTGTCGTCAACACACACCGGGCCATCGTCGGACACCTTCGATGGATGCAGGACGAGTATCGGCTCGGCACCGACGACGTCGTTCTGCAGAAAACTCCTGCGGGCTTCGACGTGTCGGTGTGGGAGTTCTTCCTCGCCGCCACTGTCGGTGCATCGACCGTGGTGGCCGAGCCCGACGGGCATCGTGACCCGCAGTACATCGGCCGAGTGGTCAGAGAAGAATCGGTGACCACGATTCACTTCGTCCCGCCCATGCTCGACGCGTTTCTCACCGCCACCGATGCGTCCGCGTGCACCTCGCTTCGTCGGATCATCTGCAGCGGAGAGTCATTGCCCGCGGATCTGGGACGTCGGGCTCGGGAGGCTCTTCCCGGCGCACGTCTGGACAACCTGTACGGCCCTACGGAGGCCGCGATCGACGTGACCGCGTACACCGTCGCCGGCGTCGATCCGTCGTCGTCGGTCCCGATCGGAAAGCCCGTGCACAACACCGGCCTCCGCATACTGGACACCCACCTTCGTCCGGTTCCTCTCGGCGTGGCGGGAGATCTGTACATCGCGGGGATTCAACTCGCGCGCGGATATCACCGGCGCCCGTCCCTCACCGCATCGCGATTCGTGGCCGATCCGCACGGGTCGGCGGGTGCTCGTCTCTACCGCACCGGCGACATCGCCCGGTGGCGACGCAGCGGAGACGTGGAATTTCTCGGACGGGCGGACGACCAGATCAAGATTCGCGGGCAGCGGGTGGAGCTCGGCGAGGTCGCCGCTGCCATCACCGACGAATACCCCGACATCGAGACGGCCGTCGCGGTGGTGCGCGACGGTTCGATCGTCGCGTACGTGGTCACCGGCGCAGCCGGCTCTCTGCCTGCCGATATCGACGTGCGGCTCCGTCGGCGTCTGCCCGAGCACATGGTGCCGGCAGCGATCGTCCCGCTCAGTGCATTGCCCGTCACCGTCAACGGCAAGCTCGACCGCCGAGCGTTGCCGGAGCCAGAATCCGAGACTCGTGATCGCCGTGTGCCCGATACGGATGCCGAACGTGCACTGCTGACCATCGCCGAGAACGAGCTGGGGCTACGCATCGGCCTCGACGACGATTTCTTCCGTTCGGGCGGCGACAGCATCAGCGCAGTTCTGCTCGCCGCGAAGGCCACTCGAACGGGTCTGTCGTTCACCGTCCGCGATGTCTTCGAGTTTCGCACTCTGGCCGACATCGCCCGGCGCAGCGCTGCAACCGCGCAGAATTACTCCCCCGCGCGCTCGACGGCGTCGGTCCCGGGAACCCCGGTTCCGCTGCCCCACGCAGTACGCGCAGCGAAGAGCGCCGGGATCGACGACCGCGTGCACACCGTCCGCATGCCCGTTCCTCGCCTCTTGTCTGTCGACGAACTCGCCGAGATCGAAGGGTCGCTACGGGAACGCAACGAAGGGCTCCGGTTGGCGATCGACACTCGCCGAAAGACGCTGTGGCGCGCCCGTATCGTGCCTCCGGACGGGTCGCCGGCCGAACCTCTCGACACGTCGTCGGGACGGGGATACCGCATCGAGGCAGTCGCCTCGTCCGACGGACCACAGGTCGAGGTGGCCGTCCATGCACTGATCGGCGACGACACCACAGCGCGGGACCTCGCCGCGGCCGTATCGGCTGTTGCCGCCGGCCGGTCGCCCGAGGACGTCCGCTCACACCACCGCCCGACCTCCGACGAAGGAGCTCAACTCCGTGCATGACGCCACCTACGCAGCTCGTTCGGTCGGCACGACACTGTCCGCAGCGCAAACGGACATGTGGTTGGCGCATCAGGCCGACCCGACCAGCGCCGCATTCAACATCGGTTTCGAGATCTCCTTTCCGTCGGACCTCGACGTCGAACGACTGCTCACGTCCATCGATTCGGTACTCGACCGATACCGAGGCGGCCGGTCTCGCTTCACCACCGACGACGACGGCAGGCCCGTCCGCATCTCGTCCGACGCTCGAATCGTCACCACGCTGGTCGACGGGCGTGGGCAGGATGCCGTAGCAACGACAGCAGTTCTTGCCGCGAAGGATCTGAGCACCCCTCTGGATCTGGAATTCGATCAGCTGATGAGCTCGGTTCTGGTGTCGAGCGACGACGATCACGTGTGGTATTTCCGCGCACACCACATCGTTCTCGACGCCGCCGGTGCGGTGATGCTCGCAACCGCCGTCACCGACACGTACGTCCACGGCGACACGGACCGCAGCCCATGGCTCGCCGACAACGCTGTGGCCGAGGATGTTTCGTACCGCGAGTCCGAGCAGTTCCTGCGCGACCGCGAGTTCTGGCGCACCCGGCTTGCTGCGGCCACGCCTCCCATCACGTTGCTGCCGGTGCCTGCACACCCCACCGGGTCGGCATACGAGAGAAGAACGGACCTGCCCGCAGACCTCGTCGGTGCGCTCGGTGCCCTTGCCGAATCGGCCTGCGTACGGCCGGCTCACGTCTATCTCGCCTCCTACGCGGCGTTCGTGCACCGCTGGTCGGGAGAACGGGACGTGACCCTGACGGTGCCCACCTCTGCGCGGACCACGGACGTGTTGCGCTCCGAACCGTGTACCGTCTCGACGACTCATCCATTGACAGTGCATATCGAGCCGCTCGACAGCGTCGCCGACGTCGCACGAAAGATCAGGAGTTCGCTCGCCGAATCGCATCCCCACCGCCGCTACCGCGGCGAAGACATGATCCGCGATCGCGCGCCGGGCCGGCCGAGCACAACCGGCCGCTCGTTCGGTCCTGGCGCGAACATCATTGTCGGGGAGGTGGATTCGCACGGGATCGGCTGGTCGGGACAGGCGCTGAGTGTGGGGCCGTTCCAGGATCTCGAGTTCGTCCTGACCTGCATCGGGCCGTCCGCGCCCGTCACGGTTCAGATGCGAGGGGACAGCTCCTGTGCCTCCGATATCGACACGCGCTTCGACGCACTGGCCGTTCTGTTGGCCGCGATCGGTTCCGCACCCGCTCGGCCGATCAGCGAACTGACATTGGTCGACGAACCGACCGGATCACGAATAGTGCACGCCTTCAACGACACCGAGTCCACGATCGACCGCACCCCGGTACCCGACATGTTCGCCGAGCGCGCACGTGATCGGCCCGCCAGCATCGCCATCGTCGACGGTACGCGTCACATCACCTACGAACGTGCGGCCACGATGGTCGAGCAGCTGGCGTCCACGCTCGTCGCCAACGGCCTTCGCGCCGAGGACGTCGTGGCCCTGAGCATGCCGCGCTCGGCGGAAATGGTGGTCTCGCTCGTGGCCGTCCTGCGGGCAGGCGGCGCGTTCGTACCGTTGGACCCGTCCTGGCCACGGGACCGGCGCGAACGCGTACTCGTCGATTCCGGCGCGCGAGTCGTTCTCTCGCATCCGGATTCGGCGCACCTCGACGATCCGGCCGTCGTGCCGCACGAGACGGTCGTGAGCCTCGACGATTGGCAGTTCACCGACACTCAGGTCCGCCGTGAGTTCGACGCCCTCTCGGCCGATCGGTTGGCCTACGTCATCTTCACGTCGGGCTCCACCGGCCGCCCGAAGGGTGCCATGATTCGACACGGCGCGATCGCCGAGCGCCTGAACTGGCAGCGGACGGACATCCTCGGTTTCGGCCCGGACGACGCGGCACTGTTCAAGGCACCGCTGGCATTCGACATCTCGATCAACGAGATCCTTCTTCCGCTGGTGTGCGGTGGCCGCGTCGTCGTCGCGAAGGACGGCGGCGAGCGCGACCCGTTCTATCTCCTCGACACCATCGCCCGAGAACGCGTCACGTTCGTCTATCTGGTGTCGTCGATGCTCGAGTCACTGCTGCACCTCGACACCGACAACGTCCTGTCCGGGTTGCGGCACGTCTGGTGCGGCGGGGAGGTTCTCACCCCGGATCTGTTCTCCCGCTTTCGGAATCGATTGGACACGACCCTCTACCACGGGTACGGCCCGGCCGAGGCGACCATCGGTGTCTCCCATGTGATCTACCACGACGCGGACGACCGGATCGCCACGTCCATCGGTCGACCGAACCCCAACACCCAACTCTACGTTCTCGATTCGCAACTTCGACCGGTCCCGATCGGATGCGGCGGCGAACTCTACGCAGCAGGGTCGCTGCTCGGACGCGGATACCGCAACGCGCCGTCGCTGACCGCGGCACGGTTCGTGAGTAACCCGTTCGCGGCCGACGGGTCGGCGATGTACCGAACGGGTGACCTCGCGCGGTGGCGGTCGGACGGCTCACTCGACTTCCTCGGTCGGGCCGACAACCAGGTCAAGATTCGCGGCATGCGACTCGAACTGGAAGACATCGAATCGGCCTTGTCCGACCACCCCTCGGTTCGCTACGCCGCAGTCACAGTCCTGCACCGAGACTCGGGAGACGTGCTCAGTGCGTACGCGATCCCGACGGATCGAGAAGGCATCGATCGCGAACAGCTGCAGACAATCTTGACGTCGTGGTTGCAGAGCAAGCTCCCCGAGTACATGGTCCCCACGTACATGACCATCCTCGACGACGTTCCCGTCACCGCGAACGGCAAACTCGACCGCAGAGCACTCCCGGAACCGACAGCGACCCCTGCGGGCCGTGACGCTCCCCGCACCGACATCGAGAAGCGTCTGTGCCGGGTCTTCGCGGCGGTGCTGTCCGTGCCGAACATCGGCGTTTCCGACGACTTCTTCTCTCTCGGTGGTCATTCGCTGCTGGCCCTACGTCTGGCGGTGGCACTGCACGCCGAATTCGGTGTGCGGGTCGGTCTACCCGTGTTGTTCGACCATCGAACGGTGGCCTCACTGGGCGCAGCGATCGATTTCGGTGCAGGCACGCATGTCGGCAGACCCGGTGACTACCCGGACGCCGACGACGCACCCGTGTCGTTCGGGCAAGAACAGCTCCTGTTCCTGGAGAGCCTGGCCGGCCCGTCCACGGCGTATCTGCTCACGCTCGATCTCGAACCGGACGAGCCTCTGGATCCCGTCGCCCTGCGGCAGGCAGGATTGGATCTGGTTGCACGACATCCCATTCTGCGTACGGTGTATCCGGTCGGCTCGGGCGACTGGACCCAACACGTCCTGTCGGTCGACGAGGTAGCCGACAAGTTCCGCGTCGAACCGACAGTCACGACTCCGACGCCGATCGATCTGCAGTCCGAGCTGCCGATCCGGCTGTCCTGCAACGCGACCCGACTACGCATCACGCTGCACCACATCGCGTGCGATCAGGAGTCGGTGAAGATCCTGGTCGACGAGTTGGCGGAGGCGTACGGCCGCCGTGTGGACAACGACAGAGATCCATGGCCGGAGACCGCACCCGGCACCGCGACGTATGCGCAGTTCGCCCGCTGGCAGCGTGACACCGCAACCGATGGATCAGACCTCGACTTCTGGGTCGGGCGACTCGGCCACGTACCGCCGGTCACTGCGCTCCCGCGCGACTTCGAACGCCGAGCCGACGCCGGCGGCACCGGAGAACTGGTGACCGTTCCGTTGTCGGACGAGCTGTCGGACGCCATCGATCGATCCACCAGTGACGATGCGGTCACCCCACTGGTACTGCTGCACACCGCCGTCGCAATGGTGTTGCGAGCCAGAGGTTCCGGTGACATCGTCCCGATCGGCACCGCGGTGGACAGTCGTAGCGATGCGCAGTTGGCAAGCACAGTGGGCTTTTTCGTCAATACGGTCGTGCTCTCGGCGGCGGTCGACGACACGCTGACGTTCACCGAGTTGGTCGATCGAGTGCGCTCGAGCGATCTGGAGGCGTACGACCACCGCGACGTACCGTTCGAGGCAGTCGTCGCGACCCTCGACCCGCCGCGGACCCCGGGAGTCAACCCGTTGTTCCAGGTCATGATCGCGGACGTCGACGATCGCCCGATCCGTCCGAACTTCGGACACGTCGGCACCCGTTCGGCTTTCGGGGGCGGATCCCTGGCGGCGAAGTTCGACCTCACGTTCGGAATCGGGTTCACAGCGGACGGCCGACGCTCGCTCACCCTCGTCTACGACCGCGACCTCTTCACCGAGACGACCGCGCGGGCGCTGCTCTCGGGTGTCCACGCCGTCCTCGTGCAGGGAACTCGTCACCCGCGACTTCTGGTGGCCGACATTGCCGTACCGACCACTCCAGGGTCGTCCGGCACCGCCCGGCTCGCACCGGCGCAACTGAGGATGCTCGATGCCGGAATCTCGGACGCCGCGTGCGTCGAATGGACCGTGCCGGGCGGGTCTCCGGCCACCGCCTACCGTCTGCTGGCGGAATTCGACGCTCTGCGAATGACCCTGGTTCGCGACGACGACGGTGGACGGCACGTCGCGATCGCCTCGGTGGACGATGCGATCGCACGCTCGCTCGACGGGACCGTCGACGTCGGCTCGAGACCGGTCACGGCAACCGAATGCGAGTCGGGCACCGTACTACGCGCCCATCCGTTGTTCGTCGACGCCGAATCGTGGCCACCCGTCGCGGTGGACTCGACTCTCGACTTCGCGGACTATCTGCGCGACTTGAATTCTCGTGCAGCTGATCTCGAGATCGTGGAGCATGCCGAGGCTTGGCTCGACTTCGTCGACGACGTGCTGGACAAGAGTTTCACCGAGTTCGGAGCCGGCGAACCGGAAACGGCGGACGCAGACGTGTGGGACACCGCGGATGCGCTCGATATCGACCGCACTCGCGCCGCCGCTCTGATCACCGTGGCCCGCACTCTCACCGATCTCGGTGCCGGCGACGCGTGGCTGGTCGAGATCGACGAACCCGACCGAGATGGACATGCCCGTACGGTCGGACATCTGCGTCGACGGTATCCGTTCTCTCTGAGTTCGGCGGACGCCCAGAGGAGCATCGACGAATTTCTGAATGCGCACAGGGACGATCCGGACCCGTCGACCTACGACGTGGCCGCATACACGAGCGAACACACGGTCGGTGTGTTCGAGGAGATGCCACGAGCAACCGTTGCTCTCGTGCTGGGCCGACCTGCGCAGACGCCCGAGTTGCGTAGCTCCGTACCGGTGTTCGCGTTGACGACAGGCTCGTCGATTCATGCCCGCGTCACGGCAGCAGTCCGGGCTCTCGGCGGGCGGCCGATTGCGGAGGCCGCTCGAACCTGGGCCCGACACTTGCGGACCGCGCTCACCGATGCGCGGCGCAACGGGGATTCGGCGGACCTCGCTCCCCTGCTGTCGGACGTGGATTCGGCTCGACTGCGTCGGAGTTTCGGACCGGTGCGACACGTATGGCCGCTCTCGCCCCTCCAGACCGGACTGTTGTTCCACCTGCTCGCCGGTAGCGAGGGCGAGGCCGACGTCTACGTCTCGCAAACAGTCGTCGACCTGTCGGGACACATCGATCGAACCCGGCTCGCCGCGGCAGCACGGGCATCGATCGACAAATTCCCCAATTTGGCAGTGGGTTTCGCCGAGATCGGTGATCGGGCGGTACAGGTGGTTCCGGAGACGTTCGACGTCCCGTGGACCTACCGTGACGGCAGTGACGTGGACGCGTCCGCCCGCGAACAGGCGTCGATTCCGTTCGACGCGGCCGACCCGCCACTTCTTCGCTTCGGTCTACTGTCCGACGGACCCACCCGGCACCACCTCGTCTTCACGGCGGAGCACATTCTGCTCGACGGCTGGTCCATCTGGCGGTTCCTGATGTCCGTCCTCGACAGTTACACCGACCAGGATGCCGAATCCCGTAGGTTCACTGCGTCTTTCGGCACATACCTGGGATGGCTTTCGCGACAGGACCTGCCGGCCGCCGAGCGTGAATGGCAGCGCTATCTCTCGGGAATCGACGAACCCACCCTCGTCGCTCCGCGCCGAAAATCACTCGGTGCGACGTCGTCGTCGAACTCTCGGGATCTACGCGTCACCGTGGATCCGGAGGTGTCACAGGGCCTTGTAGAAGTCGCCGCCACCACGGGCGTCACGCTCTCGACGGTGTTCGAAGCGGCCTGGGGAATGACACTGCGTCGCATCCTGGGTACCGACGACGTACTTTTCGGGTCGGTGGTGTCGGGACGCCCACCGGAGATCGACGGAATCGACACCACGATCGGGTTGCTGTTCAACACCCTTCCCACGCGATTCACCTCGAACCCGTCGCACACGGTGGCCGAGATGCTTCGGAAAGCTCAGCAGGACAAGCTCCTTCATCTGACGCATCCGTACGTCACTCTGTCTGCGCTACTGCAGATGTCGGGACACCGCGCGTTGTTCGACACATTGTTCGTCTTCCAGAACACTCCGGTGATCTCACCGGAAACTCCGTTCGGTCCGCCGGGCAGCCGGGTGCGCGTAGAGAACGTGACGCTGCGCGACGCGACGCACTATCCGCTGTCGATAGTGGTCAACCCCGACGCCGGGTCGGCTTCGAACCCCGCTGCGGGGTTGCGGGTGATGTTCCAGGAGGACGTCGTCGACGAGGCGACCGTTCGCGAGTGGATCGACACGTTCACGCGAACGCTCCACGCGATCACGAAGAATATCGACGGTCTCGTCGCGCGATGCGATCCGATGTCCGTCGAGCAACGGGACCTGCTGCTGCGCCGCTTCAACGACACGGCGCGTCCCGTTCCGGAACTGTCCGTGTACGACCTTCTACTGCGCCAGGCCGAGAAATCTGCATCGTTTCCCGCGGTCCGTGCAGGCGACGTCGTCCTGTCCTATGCAGAGCTGGTCGAGCGAGCGAACCGAACCGCCCGTGTCCTGCTGTCGCTGGGAGCCGGACCGGACCGTCGGGTTGCGTTGTTGCTGCCCCGGTCCGAGGACATGGTGGTCGCGTTGTTCGCAGTGTTCGCCGCACACAGTGCGTACGTGCCGATCGACCCCGAGCACCCTCAGGACCGCATCGGCCACATGCTCGCGGTATCCGAACCCGCTGTGATACTGACGGATTCGTCTCTCGTCGATCGGCTGCCGGAACATCTGCGTACTGCACCGACCACCCTCCTGTTGGATCTTTCGCGGGACGCAGTCGACAAGGCGTCCGGCGCGGCCGTGACCGACGACGATCGCGGCGCACACACCGATCTCGACCAACTCGCGTACGTCATCTTCACGTCCGGCTCCACCGGCAGACCCAAGGGCGTGGCCGTGCCGTACCGCGGTCTGACGAACATGTTCTACAACCACGAGGCAGCCATCTTCGAGCCCGTCCTCTTCCGTCAGGGCGGACGACGGATCAGGATCGCGCACACCACGTCGTTCTCGTTCGACGCCTCCTGGGAGCAGCTGCTGTGGCTGCTCGCGGGCCACGAGGTGCACGTGATCGACGAGGACCTGCGACGTGACCCGGAACAACTGCTCGGCTACTACGACGAGCACCGGATCGATGCATTCGACGTGACGCCCACGTACGGAGAGCATCTCGTCGAGCAAGGACTGTTGGACCGCGAGCGTTGCCGGGATTCGGCGTCCGGGTCGGTCGATTCCGGAGCGACGGGCGTGGTGTTCGTCTCGCTCGGTGGAGAGGCCGTCGGAGACGGACTGTGGGGTGCGTTGCGCTCCGCCCCCGGCGTGGACGGCTACAACCTCTACGGCCCGACCGAATACACGATCAATGCACTCGGTGCCGATGTCGCCGACACCGAGCGGCCGAGCCTCGGGCGACCGATCGCGAACACCGCGGCATACGTTCTCGATTCCACACTGTCACCTGCACCCATCGGAGCAGTCGGCGAATTGTATTTGGCCGGAGCGGGATTGGCACGGGGATACTTCGCGATGCCGGCCATGACCTCGGACCGTTTCGTCGCCTGCCCGTTCGGCGCACCGGGCGCGCGGATGTATCGGACCGGTGACCTGACGAGACGACGTCCCGACGGGACACTCGACTATCTCGGTCGAGCCGACGATCAGGTCAAGATTCGCGGCTACCGTATCGAGCCGGCCGAGATCGCGAATGTCCTGACCGCGCAGGATCGTGTCGCTCGGGCTGCGGTCGTCACCGTGACCGGATCCGCCGGGGATCCTGTACTGGCCGCGTACGTCGTCCCCGACAAGGGCACCACGATCGACATTGCGAGCGTCAAAGCCGCTCTGCGTCGGCAACTTCCCGCATACATGGTTCCGTCCGCCATCACGGTGGTCGACGATGTACCACTGACGGTCAACGGCAAGTTGGATACCCGCGCACTGCCTGCACCGGAATGGGATACCTCGGCTGCGGACTCGGCCGATGCGGACAATGCACTCGAACAGGCGATCGCCGACATCTTCGTCGAGATTCTCGGAGCGGCCAGGGTAGGCCGCGACGACGACTTCTTCGCACTCGGCGGGCATTCGCTGCTCGTCGTGCGGCTGACGCGGCGACTCGAGTCCGTGCTCGGTCGCTCCGTCGGAGTTCGAGACATCTACGCCCGGCCGACTCCCGCTGCACTCGCCGAGATCGCCGCATCGGGGTCCGAGTCCGGCACGATGCTCGATCCCGTGTTGCGGCTTCGCGACGCGGGACCGAACACGGTGTTCTGCTTCCAGCCCGCAGGCGGTCTCGCGTGGTCGTACATGGGTCTGGTGCGTTTCCTTCCGAGCCCCACTTCGATAGTGGCACTGCAGGATCCGTATCTATCCGACGGCGAGATCGAACTCGAGACGTTCGACGCCCTGGTCGACGATCAGTACCGCCGAATGCGCGAGGTATCCCCATCGGGCCCATACCACCTGCTCGGGTGGTCGTTCGGTGGCCAGATTGCCCACGAGGTGGCAACGCGGCTTCGTGCTGCTGGTGAGACCGTTGCGTCGCTCGTGCTACTGGATTCGTTCATCGTTCCGTCCGATGCACCGGCTCAGGAGCAGGCGGAGTCCCAGCGCGAGGATATCGCGGCCTACGTGCGCAGCGACTCGCTCCTCGGTGCACTCGACAAGACCACCCGAGAGCGACTCGTGTCGGCTCATGTCCGCCACCTCCGATTGACGGCATCGGCAGACCCCGCACCGTTCGACGGTGACGCACTCCTCGTGTCCGCCACCGAAGGGCTCGACCCCGACTTCGGTGCGCAACGAGAACTGTTGTGGCGGGAGCGAATCCGCGGTGAACTTCGAGTAGATCCGTATGATCTACCGCACCTCGCACTCGGGCAGGCACGCGGATGGAATGCCATCGGCCCTGCCGTCGCCCAGTACATCCTCGAGAGGAGTAGATGACCCCCTTCGGCAAGTCCCACCATCCACGATCGAATACGAAAGCAGACACATGATCGACTCCCGAGCCCATACTTCGAGCAGATTCGGCTCCGCACCCCGCACCCTCACCGGAGGCATCGCGGTTCTCGTGCTCCTCGCTGCTGCCGCGTGCAGCAGTGGCACCACCGGCAGCGACGACGCCGGCACCCAGACCGTCGACCTGAACGCGAACCCCGCCGCGTGCAGTGCGAACGACCGCGTCGATTCGGTCGACCGAGCGTCCGGACCGTTCACGTACACCGACGGCCGCGGACGTACCGTTTCCCTCGATTCACAACCGACCAGAATCATCGCCGACGAGGAATCCGCCGCTGCGCTGATGTCGTACGGAATCAAGCCGATCGCCATCTGGTCGACGACGCCGATGGGCACCAGCCCGATTCTGAGTTGCTCCGATCTGACGGGCATCGAATCGGTCGGCGAGACCTGGGGCACCTTCGATTTCGAGAAAGCCGCCAGCCTGGACCCGGATCTCGTCATCGGTGAGTTCAACCCGAGATTCGGCCAGTTCGGCAAGTTGACCACGACGGCCGATTCGTCCAAGGCCGACACGATCGATCGGATCGCTCCCACCCTGGGGGTCACCTTGGACACGACGTCGACCGCGAAGACCATCGAGAACTACGCCGGACTGGCGTCGTCGCTCGGCGTCGACCTCGACACCCCACAACTGGCAGACATCAAGTCCGACTACGACGCTGCTGTCACCAACTTCAAGAAAGTTGCCTCCGAACGCCAGGACCTCACCGGAGTCGGAGTCTGGCCCCTCGATGTCGCCTACGTACTCGACCCGTCCGCGGATCCGGACTTCAGCGACTACGAGAGCTGGGGCTTGAAGATGTACACACCCGACGGCACCGACGACGGTTACTGGAAGAAGGTGTCCTGGGAGAACGTCTCGAGTGTCGATGCCGATGTCGCGTTCGTGTACCACGACGTCGCCAATGCATCCGATGTGAAGCTTGCCGACATCCCGAGCCGTTACCCCGGCTTCGACACCATCTCCGCCGTCGAGAAGCAGCAGATGGTGCTGTGGGACTACGGCGCCAACAAGAGCTACAGCCGCTACACCAACACCATCAACGTCTACGCCGATGCACTGTCCAAGGCGCAGAAGGTCACTGCCGAGTAGTCGTATCGAGCACACCCACGGGACCATCGGTGATCGCTGCCGGTGGTCCCGTTCTATGTTCGTTCGTCATCACTACAGGGCAGCCGCGATCTCCGCCGCCAGTCGGTCGAGTTCGGATCGGTGCGGCGACGACGGCCGAGCCCGCAGGCCGAATCCGTCGCCGATCATGCGCGGGATGACGTGGAGATGGACGTGGAAGATTTCCTGACCTGCCACCGTGCCGTCGGCGAGGAACAGGTTCACACCGGCGACGCGCGGATTGCTCGCTCGCACAGCGGCTGCCACCTTCTGCCCGACGACGAACAGATGCGCACCGACCTCGGGCGGCAACTCGGCCAGCGTCCGATACTGCTGCTTGGGCACCACGAGCACATGCCCGGTGGTGAGAGGCCTGATATCCATGAACGCGATCGCGGTGTCGTCCTCGTGGACGCGCGACGCCTCGGCGGTCCCGGCAATGATCTCGGAGAAAATCGTGTAGGGGTTCACGGCATCGAGCCTAGGCGTGAGTTCGGACTGCGAGAACGACACCGATACCGCTGGAACTGCACGACTCACTCGACCCGACTACTGTTTGCCGATGGGTATCGGCGGGGTTCTTTTCGACATCGACGGCGTTCTTGTGACGTCGTGGCAGGCGGTACCCGGAGCAGCTGCGACGCTGAAGTACCTGGACAACAACGACATTGCACGCGCGTTCCTGACCAACACGACCTCGAAGACGCGCGAGCAGATAGCGGCGGCGCTGCGCGACGTCGGACTCGACGTCCATTCCGACGAGATCGTCACCGCCGCGTCGCTCACCGCGGATCATCTACGTGAGAACTACCCGGACGCCCGAGTGGTCATGATCAACAACGGTGAGATCGCGGCCGACATGCCGGGCATCGAATTCGTCGACGAGTCGTCCGAGGATCCGGATGTCGTGGTCGTCGGCGGTGCCGGCCCCGAATTCACGCACGAGCGCCTCAGTCGCGTGTACGACTGGCTGTGTCGCGGCATTCCCGTCGTCGCGATGCATCGATCGTTGATGTGGAGTACCGGTGGCGGGTTGCGCATCGACACCGGCATGTACCTCGCCGGGATGGAGCAAGCGTCCGGGCACGCCGCGAAAGCGATCGGCAAGCCCGCTCCCCTGGGCTTCCGCACGGCCTCCGAGCGGATGGGCGTCGACCCGGACGACGTCGTCATGGTCGGCGACGACCTCGACAACGACGTCCTCGCCGCTCAGGTCGTCGGCATGACCGGTGTCCTGGTTCGTACCGGGAAGTTCCGTCAGGACGTGCTCGATCGACGCATCACCGACGAATTCGCGATGGAACCCGATCACGTGATCGATTCCGTCGCAGACCTGCCTGACGTCCTGATGTGAGTGGAAACTCGTAGCCCACTACGAGTTTCCACTCACAACAGAGAACTCAGAGAATCGGCGACGGGCTGTAGGCAGCACCGGCCGGGAACTTCGCGATCAACCGCTCCACGGCCGAGACGACCGCGCTGACCTGAGCGTCTGCAGCGCCGACGAAGGCCGTCTTGTCGGCCAGCGCCGCATCGAGGGCAGCGCGGTCGAGCGGCAGGCGGTCGTCGGCAGCCAGCCGATCCAGCAGGTCGGGCTCGAGTCCCTGCTCACGCATGGCCAACGCGACGGCGACGGCGTGTTCCTTGATCGCCTCGTGCGCGGTCTCGCGGCCGACGCCTGCACGTACGGCGGCCATGAGCACCTTCGTCGTCGCGAGGAACGGCAGGTAGCGATCCAGTTCCTTGGCGATGACGGCGGGGTACGCGCCGAACTCGTCGAGCACGGTCAGGAAGGTCTCGATGAGACCGTCGATGGCGAAGAACGCGTCGGGCAGCGCGACGCGACGCACGACGGAACAGAAGACGTCGCCCTCGTTCCACTGCGCTCCGGCGAGCTCGGCGGCCATCGATCCGTAGCCGCGAAGCACCACCTGCAGGCCGTTGACGCGTTCGCACGAGCGGGTATTCATCTTGTGCGGCATCGCCGACGAACCGACCTGGCCGGGCTGAAAGCCCTCGGTGACCAGCTCGTGGCCCGCCATCAGACGGACGGTGTGTGCGAACGACGACGGCCCGGCACCCACCTGGACCAGCGCGGACACGACCTCGTGATCGAGCGAGCGGGGATACACCTGGCCGACGCTGGTGAGCGTGTGCCGAAAGCCGAGATGATCGGCGACGATGCGTTCGAGTGCGACGAGCTTCGCGGAGTCACCGCCGAAGAGGTCGAGCATGTCCTGCGAGGTGCCCATCGGGCCCTTGATGCCGCGCAGTGGGTAACGCGCGATCAGTTCCTGCAGCCGGGACAGCGCGAGCAGCAGCTCGTCGGCGGCCGACGCGAAGCGCTTGCCCAGCGTGGTGGCCTGGGCGGCGACGTTGTGGCTACGGCCGGCCATGACGAGGGAGGAGTATTCGGCGGCGCGTTCGGCGAGCCGCTTCGCCACGGCGACACCGTGGGTGTGGACGTGCTCGAGAGACCGCAGGATCTGCAGCTGCTCGACGTTCTCGGTCAGGTCGCGGCTCGTGAGTCCCTTGTGGATGTGCTCGTGACCGGCGAGGGCATTGAACTCCTCGATGCGAGCCTTCACGTCGTGCCTGGTGACGCGCTCCCGCTCGGCGATGGAGGCCAGGTCGACCTGATCGGCGACAGCCTCGTAATCGGCGATCGCGGCATTGGGCACGTCGACTCCGAGCGAGGACTGTGCGCGCAGCACGGCAATCCACAGTTGCCGCTCGAGCGTGATCTTGTATTCCGGAGACCACAGCTCCACCAGTTCGGGGCTTGCGTAACGGGTGGCCAGGACATTCGGGATGCTCACGAGCATCCAGCTTACGTGGCGCAGTTGTCGGTCTCGGATGAGGTCGGACTCGAATTCGGCCGTCGGACCGAGCCTCGCCGCAGCGTGGAATAACCGCACCGCATTCCGATGTTGCAGCCGCCGTGAGCCGAACAGTGAAGGTCGACATCTGGTCCGATATCGCGTGCCCGTGGTGCTTCGTCGGTAAGCGCCGTTTCGAGGCAGGCGCTGCGGAGTTCATCGCCGATGGCGGGACGCTCGAGGTGGAGTTCCACTCGTTCGAGCTGGCACCGGACACACCGGTCGACTTCGACGGCAGCGAGGTCGACTTTCTCGTCTCCCACAAAGGTATGCCGGCCGCCCAGGTCACGCAGATGTTGGGACAGATGACCGAGCTGGCCGCAGGCGAGGGGCTCGCGTACGACTTCGACGCCTTGCAGCACACCAACACCGTCAAGGCACACGAGCTCCTGCACTTCGCCAAGTCGAAGGGCAAGCAGGTCGAGATGAAGGAACGGCTGCTGGCGGCCTACTTCGAGGAGGGCCGCCACGTCGGACGCGTCGACGACCTCGCCGACCTGGCCGCGGAGATCGGTCTCGATCGTGACGAGGTGGTCGAGGCGCTGAAGTCCGAGGAGTTCCTGCCCGCCGTGCGCGCGGACAAGGAGCAGGCCATTGCCTACGGGATCAGCGGTGTGCCGTTCTTCGTGATCGACGGACGGCTCGGTGTGTCGGGCGCACAGGAACCGTCGGTGTTCGCCGACGTCCTGCAGAAGGCCGCGGCCGGCGCATGAGCGGCCCTTTGGAAATGGTCGGCGACGACCACGGCCCCGTCTGCGAGGACGGCGTGTGCGAGGTGCCGCCGATCCGAGACACAGACTCGGGCGAGAACGACCTAGGGCTGAACGCGCCGGCCTGATTGATTCCGACCTGAGGGGGCCTGAGTCAATCGGCCGACACCTGTTCCGCCGGTGCCACGATGTCGATGACGGCCAACAGCATGCTGCGCGCCATTTCACGGGGATCGGGATCCACTTCGCTGAGCGCGCCCACCACCGCGCCGTCGACGACTGCCACGAGCCGTCGTAGCTGCTCTTCCTGCACCGTGCGCCCCGATCGCCGCAGCACATCGGTCAGCAGGTCGTCGATCTGGGCGCGTAGCCGCAGCTGCACCTCACGCAGTTCGGGATGCCGAGCCGACGCGATGAACCGCTCGTATCTCGCGACCAGTTGCTCATGGCCACCCTGCGGCCCGATCAGCAGGTCGACGATGAGATCGACCGTCGACTCCATCTTCTGCGAGCACTTGCCCTCGTCGTCGATACGTCCGCGCATGACGTCGATCTCGCGGGTCCCGACGACATCGACCGCGGCGGCCACCAAGTCGCCGAGCGACTCGAAATAGTAGGTGGTCGACGCCAACGGCAGGCCGGCGCGAGCAGCAACCGACCGGTGCCGAACCGCGTCGAATCCACCCTCGACCAGCAAGTCTGCAGCCGCCGACGCCAGAGCGTGGCGGCGGCGCACTCCCTTCGGAGTCGCACCCGACACCTTGTGCTGCGACTCGGTCGGACCTGCGGACATTCCAGTCATCGTGCCAGCTCGCAACCGTTCGTCGGACTGCTTTCGCGCTATGGAATTGTCAGTGTTCGTGGCTCATCGACCTATCGACCTTCGCTCCGACACCATCACCCGACCCGATTCGATCATGCGACAAGCCATGGCCGACGCCGAAGTGGGCGACGACGTCCTCGACCACGATCCGACGATGGCGGCGCTCGAAGAGAGAGTGGCGGATCTGCTCGGCTTCGAGTCGGCGCTGTGGGTGCCATCGGGGTCGATGGGCAACATCATCGCGCTGATGCTGCATCTGCAGCGCGGAGACCGCTTCCTGGCCCCCGAACACGCCCACGTTCTGGGCTCCGAGCTCGGCACCGCCGCGTGGCTGGCGGGCGGGATGCCCGAGGCACTTCCCCACGACGGTGGCCCCGGACGACCCCTCGCGTCGACGGTGCGCGCCAAGGCCGGCGGCGCAGGGCCGTACTTCTCGCTGCGGACCACGCTGCTGTCGCTCGAGAACACCCACAACTTTGCCGGCGGTGCCGTGTTCGGACCGGACGAATGGTCCGAACTCGTTGCTGCCGGACATGACTCGGGGTTGAGAATTCACCTCGACGGGGCCCGGTTGTGGAATGCCGCTGTGGCACTCGATGTTCCGATCGCGTCGCTGACCGCCGGAGCAGACACGGTGCAGGTGTGCCTGAGCAAGGGGCTCGGTGCACCCGTCGGCTCGATGTTGGTCTCCGACGCCGCTCGAATCCACGAGGCCCGGCGCGTGCGAAAGATGTTGGGCGGCGGCGTGCGTCAGGGCGGAGTTCTGGCTGCGGCCGGGCTCGTCGCCTTGGATCGAATCGGCGATCTCGTCGAGGATCACACCAATGCGTCGACGCTGGCACGGGGACTTCGTGAACGAGGCTGGGAGGTCGCGGAACCACAGACGAACATCGTGCTCGCCGCCGTTGCCGATCCCGCTCGGACGGTGACCGAATTGGCGGAGCTGGGTATCGCCGCGGTCACCGTCACCGGCAAGGTGCGCTTCGTGACGCATCGCGACGTGTCCGCCGCCGACATCGACGAGGTGTTGGAGCGGCTGCGCCGCATGTGAGCGCAGCGCTTTCCTGTCGTTCCGCAGGCTCCACTCCTGCCTCGTAGCCTGCTACGAGTTTTGATTCACATGCGACGTAGTCGCTCCAATGCTTCTTCGACGTCCGCGGTGGTGCCCGCGAACGAGAATCGCACCGTGTGGTGCCCGCGGACGGTGTCGAAGTCGACCCCGGGTGCCAACGCGACACCGGTCTCGGCCAGCACTCGGGCGCACCAACCACGCGAGTCGTCGGTGAGATGCGCGATGTCGGCGTAGACGTAGAAGGCACCATCGGCGGGAGCCAGATCGGTGATACCCAACGCGGGCAAACCGTCGAGCAGGATCCTGCGGTTGACGGCGTACCGCTCGACATGCGAATCCAACTCTTGGCGCGACTCTTCGGTGAACGCGGCGATGGCCGCCACCTGCGAAATCGCCGGCGGGCACACCGTCATGTTCGACGCCAAACGTTCGACGGCCCTGCGCAATCGAGCCGGAAGCAGCATCCAGCCCATGCGCCACCCCGTCATCGAGAAGTATTTGGACACCGATCCGATCGCGACGGATTCCTTCGACGTCTCCCACGCGCTGGACGTGCGCGCGTCGCCGTAGGAGATGCCGTGGTAGATCTCGTCGGAGATCAACAGGGTTCCGTGCTCGTCGCACCAGCGCGCGATAGCGGCCAGTTCGTCGGGGTCGATGATCGTGCCGGTGGGATTGGCCGGGCTGGCGATGATCAGACCGGCAGGCGGCTCGGGTAGTTCGTCGAGCATCGCGACGGCGGGCTGGAACCGTGTCTCCTCCACACAATCCAGTTCGACGACGCGACAGCCCAACGCCGCCAGCGTGTTTCGATATGCCGGATAGCCGGGCCTGGCCATGACGACGGTATCCCCCGCGTCGAACGCGGCGAGAAACAGCAACGTGAATGCTCCCGAAGAACCCGTGGTGATCACCACGTCGTCGGCCTCGACGGTGATGCCGTACCGCGTGCTGTGATACTCGGCGATCGCTCGGCGCAGCGGCAGAATGCCCAGTGTCTCGGTGTACCCGAGCAGATGCGCATCCAGAGCGTCTCGGGTGGCGCGCAACACCGGCTGGGGAGCCCTGGTCGACGGCTGACCTGCGGCCAGTGAGAGCACATCACCGTGAGTGCGCGCCCGCTCGGCCGCTGCGGCGAACACATCCATCACGTGGAACGGCTCGACCTTCGATCGCTGCGATTCACTGTGCATTCGCTCGACACTACTGACTCGGGTGTCCACATTTTCGCGGCAGGCACGGGATTGTGCGGGCCGAACAGGCGAGCTCAGTGCCCACAATTCCACGGCGGGCACGGGATCCCGCCTCCGACCACACATGGTGGACACTCAGCTCAGTGCCTTCCGGCGACGTCGCACGGTCTCGATGATCTGGCGCACCACGGCGTCTAGGTCGGTCATCACCAGCGCGGCCGAGTATCGCAGCACGAGCCACCCATCGAGTTGCAGTGCGTTCTGGCGCACTCGGTCGTTGGTGAACACCCCCGGCGCGGTGTGGAATTCACGGCCGTCGATTTCGATGATCACCCGGGCTCGACGGTCCAACAGATCGGCGAAGTACTGCCCCACCGCCGCGTTGATCTCGAGAAAGTAGCCTGCCGCGGTGAGTGCGCGGGCCACCAGTCGTTCCGGTTCGGAGAGCGTGCGTGGGCAGCACTGTCGCAGCTGCTTCTTCGCTTCGGTGACCCCTGCCATTCCGGCCGACTTCGCGCATTGCGCCGCCAGCCCACGTTTGCTGACGGACCCGCTGAGCGCTGCGTCGACGAACGGTTCCAGGGCTGCCCCACCGAGTGACGCCGATACGTCGACGATGCACTGCTCGATCGTCACGACAGGGAGGGCGTCGACGAAACTCGTCTCTCGAATGGTGCGACGATACGCGCGCAGCCACGAAGGGCACCGCGCTCGCGTGCTGCGGGGCACGGTGATGTGCACCTGTTCGGGTTCGTCATCGATCAGGTTCCACCACCACGCCGCAGTCAGGTGGCTGAGCACTGCATCCGGTTGCCATAGCGTCGCGGCGACGCATCGGTCGCGGAACGACGGCTCTCCTGTGCAGTAGACGCCCGGCAACAGCCGGGTCAGTGTGCCGACCCTGGCCCGATAGTCGATTGCCCCTGAGCTGACGCCACTGTCCAGTAGTTGCTGCCTCGTGAATACCCCCATGGTCGACGAGCTTTGCGCTCGAGAACTGTTTGCGGGAGCCCGATCCGGGAAATGTGGACAACGCGAATGCCTGTGGACAACTGGGCTCAGCGTCCACTTTCAGCCCCGACGATCGGAATCCCGTGTGCTATGGCAAATAGTGGACACTCAGCACACCTAGCCCCAGCAACTGGGCTCAGCGTCCATTCTCAGCCCCGACGCTCGGGATCCTGTGCACGACGGCACTCAGCACACCTGCTTCGCGTGCATCGACCTACAGCGAGATACGACCCTCCACGGCAGCCAGGCCGATGTCGGTACGAAAGTGACTGCCCGGCAATCGGATTCCGGCGATGCGGGAGTAGGCATCGTCGCGGGCGGCGGTGAGATCGAATCCGGTGCCGACCACGCTCAGCACGCGTCCGCCCGCGGAGACGACCGCGCCGTCCTTCACAGCGGTGCCGGCATGCAGGACGCCTTCGCCCTCGGAGCCGAGAATCTCGTCACCGGTACGCGGTCGACCGGGGTAGTTCTCGGCGGCGATGACGACGGTGACGGCCGCGCCGTCCTTCCAGCTCAAGGGTGCCAGTGATGCCAGCGTGCCGGTGGCCGTCGCGTTCAACACCTCGCCGATGGGTGAGTCGAGCAGCGCGAGTACGGCTTGGGTCTCGGGATCGCCGAAGCGACAGTTGAATTCGACGACGGCCGGCCCGTCGGCACCCATCGCGAGACCGGCGTACAGCAGACCCGAGAACGGCACGCCACGCTTCACCATTTCGGCCGCAACGGGTTTCACCACGTCACGGACGATCTCGTCGACCGCGCCCTCGGGCAACCACGGGAGTGGGGTGTACGCGCCCATGCCCCCGGTGTTGGGGCCGGTATCTCCGTCGCCGACGCGTTTGTGGTCCTGCGCGGGCAGCAGCGGCACCACGGTCTCGCCGTCGACGAGGCAGAACAGGGACACCTCGGGGCCGTCCAGGAACGACTCGAGCAGTACCGGGTGACCGTTTTCGAGGAGTTCGGCGGCGTGGTCGCGGGCGACGAGGCGGTCGGTGGTGACGACGACGCCTTTGCCTGCTGCGAGTCCGTCGTCCTTGACGACCCAGTTGGGGCCGAATCGGTCGAGGGCGGCATCGAGCAGTGCGGGCGAGTCGACTATCTCGCTGTGTGCGGTCCGCACGCCTGCCGCTGCCATGACGTCTTTGGCGAAAGCCTTGGATCCTTCGATGCGTGCGGCGTCGGCCGACGGGCCGAATGTGGCGATGCCGGCCTCGCGCAGAGAATCGGCCACTCCGAGAACCAGGGGCACCTCGGGCCCGATGACAACGAGATCCACCTCGAGCTTCGTGGCCAGTGCTGTCACCGCCTCACCGGATGCCACGTCGACGGCGTGCTGTTCGGCGAGCGTGGCCGTGCCCGCATTGCCGGGAGCCACGAACAGTTTGTCGACCGACGGGTCGGCCTTCAACGCAAGTAGAAGGGCGTGCTCACGAGCACCGGAACCTATGACGAGTACGCGCACAGTGCATCAGACTATCTGCTCGACGCCGTCGGGCCCCGCACCTGTCGTGATGCGGGGCCCGTCGGGGATGGCGAGATTACTGTGTCAGGTCGTACAGCGTGACGTTGTCGACGGTGGTCGCGGTGAAATTCTCGGTCACCCATGCCGAGATTTCGGCCGAGGAACCCGACTCCCTGCCACCCATACCGCCGCCTCCGATGAAGTAGTGGATTCGGCCGTCGGCGACGTACTGCTGAAACTCGGCGAGGGTCGGCGACGGGTCGGTTCCGTTGAAACCGCCGACGGGCATGACGGGATCCTCGGTGGCGAGTTGATAGCCCGCCGCGGTGTTGGCACCGATGGCCGCCGCGACCCAGGTGTACGAACCGGCGTCGTGTTCGAGCATCGCGGTGACCGCAGCGGTCGGGGTACTGCCCTCGAGCAGACCACCCATACCGCCACCCATACCTCCCATCTCGGCACCGCCTGGCAGCTGGCCGGCCTGACCCGGGAGGCCCGCCGGCGGCTGCATTCCGGCCGGCATCTGTGCACCGGGAGGGAGCTGCATTCCACGTTGTCCGCGTCGGCCCTCACCCATGCCGCCGAATCCGCGCATGCCGGTGTTCGGCCCGGCGGACACGATCGATCCTGTGTGCGGGGTGCCGATCGTGTCCACCGCGTACGCCGTCGGCCCGGCCAGTCCGGCGAACATCACCGTGAGAATCGCGACCGCGGCGAGCTTGCCGCGAGTGAGCGCCGGAATCAGCAGTGCCACCACCGCCACCACTCCGACGACCAGGATCGCCCACTTCAGCCACGGCACGAAGCTCGCACTGCGACCGAGCAGCACCCACGCCAGTGCGACGGTCGACCCCATCGCGAGCGCCATCGCGATCCGCACCCACAATTGCTGTCGCTGGTGCCAGAGCATCACACTGCCGATACCGACCAGCGCCGCGACGGCAGGCGAGAGTGCCACCGTGTAATACGAGTGAAAGATTCCGGCCATGAAGCTGAACGTCAGACCGGTGACGAGCAGCCATGCGCCCCACACGATCAACGACGCGCGCTGCGCATCGGTGCGAGGGGCTTTGCCTCGCAACACCAGTCCCGTTACCAGCAGCAACAATGCGGCGGGAATGAGCCAGGCGATCTGGCCGCCCTGGGAGGCGTCGAACATGCGGAGGATGCCGGTCTCGCCCCACATCGACCCGCCACCACCACCGCCGCCGCCCGGGGTGACGCTTCCTGTCTCGTTGCCGCTGAGTCGGCCCAACCCGTTGTAGCCGAGAGTCAGTTCCAGAATCGAATTGTTCTGCGAGCCACCGACCCACGGCCGCGAGGATGCCGGCCAGAACTCGACGATCAGCAACCACCAACCGGCCGAGACGATCATGGCTCCGAGTGCGGCGAACAGTTGCAGCACTCGAGTGCCGAGTTTGGGCGGCCCGGCGATCAGGTACGTCAAGGCCAGCGGCGGGACGACGAGCATCACCTGAAGCTGTTTGGTGAGAAAGCCGAATCCGACCAACATGCCGGTGATCAACAGCCACTTGGTCTTTCCCGATTCGACGCCTCGCAGCATGGCCCAGACGGCAGCGATCATCAGCAGCACCAGCAACGCGTCGGGATTGTTGAACCGAAACATCAATGCGGCAACGGGTGTCAGCGCCAGCACCAGTCCTGCGAGCAACCCGGCGGCCGCACCGAATCGGCGCACGACGACGGCTCGAAGCAGAGCAACGGAGGCGACTCCGAGCAGCGCCTGTGGCACCAGCATCGCCCAGGTGTTGAGCCCGAACACCCGCACCGACAACGACATCAACCACAGCGACATCGGCGGCTTGTCGACGGTGATCGAGTTGGCGGCATCGGAGGATCCGAAGAAGAATGCCTTCCACGACACCGAACCTGCCTGTATCGCAGCGGAATAGAAGGAGTTGGCCCAACCCGAGGCACCGAGTCCCCAGATGTATGCCACGCCGGTGCCGATCAGCAGAGCGGTCAACCCGAGGAGTTCCCAACGCCGGGAGGTCGCCGGCTCGGTCGGTGTGGCCGCGGACGGCCTTTCGATCGTCGTGGTCATCGGTTCTCCCCCAAAGGATCGGACTCCGAACCGGCCGACTCCGAACGGGTGGACTCCGAACTGCGGAAGACCCAACGCAGTGCGACGAATCGGCACACGGTGGCCACGAGGTTGGCGACGACGAGAACGGCGAGTTCGACGTGCCGCGACACGTCCGGGGACCAGGCGTGCAGTGTCGCGAGCGAGCCGCTGGTCACCAGCAGCGCGAAACCGAAGATGGCCAAACCTTGCAGCTGGTGTTTGCCCGCGCCGGCGGGCCCTCGGACGCCGAACGTGAAGGCACGGTTGGCTGCCGTGTTCAGTACCGCGGTGATCAGCAGTCCCGCGAAGTTCGCGGCCTGTGCCCCGATCACGGGATGCAGCACCAGGTACAGCAGTGCGTAGGCCACGGTGCTGGCGACACCGATGATCCCGAATCGCACCAATTGCCCGATCATTCCGTGCGGTACCCCGGCCACGAGCGGCTCACGTCCCAGGCTTCGACGTAATTCGGCGACGGGGAGCACCCCGGTCGCGAGGGCACGACCGACGCGCCAGCATCCCTGCAGATCTTTGACGGCAGTATCGAAGATATGGACGCTGCTGTCGGGGTCGTCGACCCAGTCGACCGGCACCTCGTGAATCCGTAGGCCGACCTTCTCTGCGATGACGAGCAGCTCGGTGTCGAAGAACCATCCGGTGTCTTCGACGAGTGGGAGCAGTTTCCGAGCGACGTCGGTGCGCATGGCCTTGAAGCCGCACTGGGCGTCGGAGAAGCGGGCACGCAGCGAGGTGCGCAGGATGAGATTGTAACTGCGCGAGATGAATTCGCGCTTCACCCCCCGAACGACCCGGGACGACCGATTCAGCCGAGAGCCGATGGCGAGGTCCGAGTGACCCGAGAGCAGTGGGGCGACGAGCGGCATGAGGGCGTTGAGGTCGGTGGACAGATCGACATCCATGTAGGCAACGACGTCGGCGTCGGACGCGAGCCACACCGCTTTGAGCGCCCGCCCACGTCCCTTCTCGTCGAGGTGATGAACCCGAACTCCGTCGATCTCGGCGGCGAGCCGATGCGCCACCGCGAGGGTGCCGTCGGTACTTGCGTTGTCGGCGATGGTGATCCGCGACCGGAACGGGATCCTTTCCCAGAGATGCTCGTGCAGTCGACGAATGCACTGCTCGAGATCTGCCTCTTCGTTGTACACCGGGATGACCACCTCGAGCGTGGCCGTTGCGTTCGAGCCGGGCCGGTGGCCTGCTGCTCGGGCGAGGTAGTTCGTTGTCATGAGGCAACACTCGTGTGTGCAGCTGGACCCAGGCTGCGACGAACCTGGCAATCACCTGGGAGACGAGCTCGTAGGGCATTCTGTTCCCATGGCTTCTATTTTCAGCAAGATCATCGCAGGCGAGATTCCCGGACGGTTCGTCTGGCAGGACGACGACGTCGTGGCGTTTCTGACGATTGCCCCCGTCACTCAGGGACACACGTTGGTGGTTCCGCGTGCGGAGATCGATCAGTGGCAGGACGTCGACGGTGCTGTGTTCGCCAAGATCACGGCCGTCGCGCAGATCATCGGTCAGGCTGTCAGGACGGCGTTCGACGCGCCCAGGGCCGGGCTGTTGATCGCGGGTCTCGAGGTGCCGCACCTGCATCTGCACGTGTTTCCGGCGTACGACATGGGCAATTTCGATATTTCCGGCGCGGATCCGAATCCGTCCCCCGAGTCACAGGACGAGGCCGCCGACAAGCTTCGTGCGGCGTTGCGCGAACTCGGCCACGAGGCGCACGTCCCGAACTGACACCTGCCGCGTCGACGACTCAGCGCAGAGGCGTCAGCAGCCGTCGACGCGTTCGTAGCTGCGTCGATACCGCGTCGGATCGGATGTCCGGGTCGTAACCCGGTCCGACGTCGGTGTCGACGTCGCGTGGCCCGGGTGCGACGCCACACTCGGGGCACAGTCCCAGTGGTCCCAGATCTGTCCCGCAGGTCGCATGCAGAAATCGGCGACGTCTACCCGTCGGCTTCGGGTTCTGTTCCTCGCCCCAGTAGCTCAGGGCGTAGACGGCCGGCCACAGTCCTTCGAGGGCGTGCGTCGGAACGTAGTCGTCGTGGCCGGTGCCATGGGCTCGGGCTTGCCGGTCGAGCAGTCCGGCGTCGACCAGGGTGCCGAGCCGTTGAGCCAGAACTGCCTTGGAAATGTCGAGGTGGACCTGGAAGTCGCCGAAGCGTCGGACCCCGAAGAAGCTGTCGCGCACGATGAGCATGGTCCAGCGCTCGCCGACGAATTCGAGCGCGCGGGCCAGGGGGCAGTCCTGGCGGGCGTAGTCGGTTCCGAGTGCCATGCGCCGATCGTACAGTCTGTTGACCGAACCAGGATGGCCGTTTACAGTTCGATCACCAGACCAGAGAGACGACGATGACCGACACTGCACCTACGCCCGCCGGCACGACGAACGGCACCCGCGCACTGGCCGTCGCCGCATCGGGCACCTTGTTGACGCTGATGGCGTTCACCGCTCCGCTCGCGACGATCAACAGCACCGCGCTGGACCTGATGTCGGACGCAGCGGGACGAACCTGGATTCTGAGCTCGATGAGCATCGGTCTCGCCGCCGCGTTGCTCACCACCGGGACCGTCGCAGACGACTTCGGCCGTCGCCGCACCTTCGTGCTCGGCGCGGCCGTTCTGGCCGTCGGCGCGATCGTCTGTGCAGTGTCTCCCAACACCCTGATCTTCGTGCTGGCCCGCATCCTCCAGGGCC
The DNA here is from genome assembly GCF_030056855.1 of Rhodococcus sp. IEGM 1354. NCBI lineage: Bacteria > Bacillati > Actinomycetota > Actinomycetes > Mycobacteriales > Nocardiaceae > Rhodococcus > Rhodococcus sp. IEGM 1354. Next base: position 163,704 of record NZ_JASHKT010000003.1, on the reverse strand, counting down.
TCGGCGGTGCCGCGGTCGTCGCATCGAGCCTCGGCATCATCGCGCACACTCACCCCGCCGGGCCCGTCCGCGCCAAGGCCAGCGGAGTCTGGGGTGCCAGCGTCGGGGCCGGTATCGCGCTCGGACCGCTGCTCGCCGCGCTCCTCGACCGGTGGGCCAGCTGGCGTGAGGCGTACGTGGTCCTCGCGATCGCCACTCTCGTGCTCGCCGTCGTCGCACAGCTGCGCGTCGAAGAATCCATGTCCGACGCCCCGCGCGGCCTCGATCCGGTGGGCGCGGTGCTGTTGGCCACGGGCATCGGCGCACTGCTGGCCGCGTTGGTCGAGGGACGGCAGGGGTGGACCGCCGTGACTCCCATCGTGCTGTTCGTTCTCGCCGCGCTACTGCTGCTGGCCTTCGTCGGGCTCGAATTGCGCAGTGCGAGCCCGATGCTCGATCTCACGTTGTTTCGGCATCCACCGTTTCTCGCCGCCACGGTCGCCGCGCTGGCGACGGGCGGCGGGATCATCGCACTGATGTCGTACATGGCCGGGTTCGTAGGTACCGCGCTCGGCATCGATGCCCTCGGGGCAGCGGTTCTGCTGTTCGCGTGGTCTGCGACCTCGGTCGTCACCGCGCTACTGGCTCGGCGAATTCCGGCTGCCGTCAGCGGCCGCACCCAGCTCTCTGCGGGCCTGATCGGAGTGGCAGTGGGCATGGTGATGTTGACGGGCCTCGCCGCGGACGCCTCCTGGCCACGGCTGCTGCCGGGACTGCTCGTGGCGGGCGTCGCCAGTGGCGTCCTCAACGCCGCGCTGGGACGCGAGGCCGTGGCCAGCGTCCCGCCCGGACGCGGCGGTATGGGCAGCGGGGCCAACAACACCGCGCGCTACGTCGGGTCTGCGATCGGGGTCACCGTGGTTGCTGTGGTCGCCGTGCCGGCCGGCGATCATCCCGCGGCCGCTCTGGTCACGGGCTGGAACACTGCAGCCCTGATCACCGCGGCCATTTCGCTCGTCGGAGCTGCGGTCGTGGCGATGTCACGCACCCGGCGGTAGCGAGTACTCCTGCTCGGGACGCCCGGTCGATCCGTACCGCAGCTGCATTCGCAACCGCCCCTTGGACACCAGGGTGGCCAGATACCGCTGGGCCGTCGCTCGCGAAATACCGATGGCCGCAGCGACTTCTCCGGCCGACATGGGCTCGGTCGTTCCGCGCACCGCGTCGAGCACCAGGTCTCGGGTGACAGATTGCGAGGCCGGTAACGGAGCCGCGGCGCGCGGGCGGAGGGCGTCGAGCCCACCGTCGATGTCCGCCTGAGTCAGTTCGTCCGAACGATCGAGCGCGCCCCGGTAGCCGAGGTATCCGGTGAGGCGATCGACCAGGGCCGAGCGTGGAAACGGCTTGATCAGATACGTCCATGCGCCCGCAGTCATCGCCGAGCGCACCGTGGCCTGATCCGCAGCAGCGGAGAGCACCACCGCGTCACACGGTAGTTCTCGCACCAGGTCGATACCGGACCCGTCCGGTAGATAGACGTCCACCAGTGCCAGGTCGAACGACTGTGTCGTCAGCAGCTCGCGCGCCTGGGCGATACTCGTCGCCACTGCGGCCACCTCGTACCGGTCGAGCGAATTCACCAGTGCGGCATGCAGATCTGCGACCCGGAAGTCGTCGTCGACGACGAGAACTCTCATTGCGTCACCTCTTCGATCAGTAGTGCGTCGGGAATCGAGGCGATGAACACTGCGCCCCCGCGGTCGTTGTCGGCGGTGATCTGCCCGCCGGCATCGGCCAACGTCACCTCTCCGCCACGGGTTCGCGCAATCTGTCGGCTCAGTGCCAGTCCCACGCCTCGGCCACCCGGCGTGTCCGCCGTCGATTTGGTCGAGACTCCCTCGACGAACACCTGCTCGGGTGCCAACGCAACGCCGTCACCCGAATCGACGACGACGATATGCAGGGTCGAATCTTCCTGCACTAGTTCCACTTCCACCTCGGCAGGTCGACGTGCACCGAGCCGGGCCGCGTCGATCGCGTTGTCGACCAGATTCCCCAGCACGGTGGTGACGTCCACCGGTCCGACCAGTTCCCCACCGACCCAGGTGTTCTCCCCCAGCACCAGCCGTACACCACTCTCGCGCGCGTGTGCAGCCTTGGCGGTCAGGAAGGAACGTAGGTAGGCATCGGACACGGCGTCGATCCCCTCGACCGCCTCCGATCTCGGTCCGACACCGAGAATCTCGTCGATGTACTCCGACGCACGATCGGGGTGGCCTTCGTGCAGCAGCCCGCTGACCAGATGCATCCGGTTCGCGAACTCGTGTCGCTGAGCGCGCAGCACCGCGGACATCGACTGCACCGCGTCGAGTTGACGCGTCAGCGCCTCCACGTCCGTTCGATCGCGCACGGTGAGTACCGTTCCCAGATCTCGATTGTCACGCAACACCTTTCGCGCAGCCGCGATGACGACGACCTCGTCGACGGCCGCGAGTACCGGCTCGCCGGTCGGGATCTCGATGACCTCGAGCAATCTGGGCGTCAGACCGATGTCCTCCACGCGCATTCCCGGCTTCCCCTCGATCGAGAGCAAGGTGCGCGCCTCGTCGTTGACGACGGTGACGATGCCGTCCGGGTCGATGGCCACCACGCCTTCGCCGATGCCGTGCAGCACCGCCTCCTGCTCACGCACCAGCTCGGCGAGTTCCTCGGGTTCGAGGCCCAGGGTCAGCCGCTTCCACCTGCGCGCCAGCAGAATCGAGCCCAGCACACCCAACAGCAGGACTGCTCCGGTGACCAGTGCGCCGTTGATCAGATCCTTCACCAGCTCGGTTCGCACTGCCGTCGTGGAGATACCGACGCTCACTTCGCCGATCACGACGTCTGCCGAGCCGAGAGCCAGGATGGGCACTTTGGCACGGACGGAGTCGCCCAGCGTGCCGCGTTGGGATTCGACGACCTCGTTGCCGGCCAACGCACCGGACGGATCGGTGCTCACCCGTTGTCCCAGGACGGTCGGATCCGGATGCGCCAGGCGCAGTCCCCGGTCGTCGGTGATGACGACGAACAGAGCATCGGTGCGCTCCCGGGCACTTTCGCCCGTCCGCTGCAGCGCGCCGCCTGCCAGCACTCCCGCCGGCGCAGCATCGGTGCCCGCGGTGTCCGCGGCCGAGAACTGCCCCACGAGCGAACGAACCTCGGGGTCGGAGGCCACCGTCCGCGCCACCGCGAGGGCGCGCTCGCCGTACTCCTCGTTGGCCTGTTCGCCACTGCTGATCGCGAACACTCCGAACGCCACTGCCAGCGCCACCGCAACCAACGCGGCCTGCAGCAGCAGCACTTGAGTCCTCAATCGCACCAGCCAAGGCTAGAGCGAGAGCTTCTCGAGCACAATGCGCAAAAGGCTCTTTACGTTGCTTGCGCGGGTAGTGCGCACAACGGCGAACATGTGATGCCGGTTACGTAACTTCAGTCACAACACGTAGTCCAACCGGACCCACCTCACACATTTCGAGAAGGAGTGCACGATGTTGGTGATACTCGGCTTCCTCATGGTAGCCGCCTTCATGTTCTTGATCTTGACCAAGAGAGCCACGCCCGTCGTCGCACTCACCCTCGTCCCCGTCATCTTCGGTCTGCTGGCCGGCGCGGGACTCGGCATCGGTGACATGATCACCGACGGCATCAAGTCTCTGGCCCCCACCGCGGCCCTGCTGTTCTTCGCGATCATCTTCTTCGGAATCATGATCGACGTGGGACTGTTCGACCCGCTGGTGCGCGGCATCCTGCGTGTCGTACGCAACGACCCGATGAAACTCGTTGTCGGAACAGCCATTCTGGCCATGGTCGTCTCGCTCGACGGCGACGGCTCGACGACCTTCATCATCGTCACGTCCGCACTACTGCCGCTGTACCTCAAACTCGGTGTCAGCCCGGTCATTCTGACCGTCGTCGCCGGACTCGCCAACGGCACGATGAACATCATCCCGTGGGGCGGCCCGACGGTTCGTGCTGCATCCGCTCTGGGAATTTCCCCGTCCGACGTCTTCGTTCCGATGGTTCCGTCGATGATCGTCGGCCTGATCATCGTGCTGCTCTTCGCCGTTCACCTCGGCATCATGGAGCGTCGACGCATCGGCAAGCTGATCTACGAACCCGAGCTGGTGGCCTCCGGCGGCGGCGGAAGTGTCCGTAAGGGCGGCAAGGGCGGAAACGGATCGGGCACCGGCGGTTCGGACGGCTCCGGCGAATCGGGTCAGTTCTTCGACGGTCTCGACCCCAATCGCGACACTCTGCGTCCGAAGTTGCTGTGGTTCAACGCTGCTCTGACGGTCGTTCTCCTCGTCATCCTGGTCATGGACATTCTTCCCATCCCCGTGCTGTTCATGATCGCTGCCTCGATCGCACTGACGGTCAACTTCCCTAAGGTCAAGGAACAGGGCGACGCGATCGCTCGGCACTCGTCCTCCATCGTCTCCGTCGTCGCCATGGTGCTCGCCGCGGCAATCCTGACCGGCGTCTTCCAGGGCACCGGCATGGTCGAGGCCATGGCCGAGTGGCTGCTCAACGTCATCCCGCCCGGCATGGGCCCGTACCTGGCCGTCATCACCGGCATCCTGAGCATCCCGCTGACGTTCTTCATGACCAACGACGCGTTCTACTTCGGCATCCTGCCGGTGCTCACCGAGACCGCCGAGAAGTACGGCATCGACCCGGTCGAGATGGCCCGCGCCTCCATCACCGGTCAGCCCGTCCACCTGCAGAGCCCGCTGGTTCCGGCCATCCTGCTGCTGGTGACCCTGGCCGGAGTCTCGCTGGCCGATCACCACAAGAAGGTGTTGTGGCGAGCGGTGGTCGTCTCCCTCGCGATGCTGGCGGTCGGCATCGTCCTCGGTCAGATTCCGTTCGGCTGATCTCTCACCCCCCACCTTCCTGAAGGAGACACCGTCATGACTGTTGGCGTACTGCACAACAATTCGCCCGAGGGCCGCGCAGCACTCGCGGCCGCCGTTCGAGAAGCTCGGATCAGAGAGACCGATCTGGTCGTCCTGCACGCATTGTCGGGATCGGCCGAGCCGTCCGCCGAGGCAGGCGAAACCGCTGCGGTCTCCACCTCAGTGGAGACCGCCCTGGCCGACATCGACAACGCCGAGGCCGTGGCCTGGACCGTGGCGGTGGGTCGCCCCGATCCCGACGCGGTGAACACTCTGCTGACTCTGGTGGAGGAGCAGAAGTCCGAGATCCTCGTCGTCGGCTCCCGGCACCGCTCTGCAGTCGGCAAGTTCCTGATGGGACAGACGATTCAGCGCCTGCTGCTCGAAATTCCGGTTCCGGTTCTACTGGTCAAGTCCGGAGCGTGAGTGTTGCCGACAAGGCGACGACCGTAGTGCGGCACAGCCTCCGATGGATCGGCCTCGCGGCCGTATCCGTCGGGGGCTGGGCCCTTTTCGCGGCTCTGGGCCTCACCGCACCGTCGCTCTTCGCCGCACTCGTCGTCGCCGTGGTGTTCGCACTGACGGGGTTGGGGCCGGCCGCCGTGCCCCGGCCTGCGTCCATGGCTGCGCAGGGCACGCTGGCGGTGACGATCGGACTCATGCTCGACACCGACACCCTCGCTGCGCTGGGTGAGAACTGGATTCCCGCGGTCACCGTCGGATTGGCGACCCTGATCGTCAGCGCCGGCTGCGGCGCTCTGCTGGCACTGCACCGCGACGTCGATCCGGTGACCGGAGCACTGTCGCTGATTGCCGGTGGCGCAACAGGTCTGGTCTCGGTCGCCCGCGAGCTCGGTGGTGACGAGCGCATCGTCGCCGTGGTCCAGTATCTCCGCGTGGCGTTGGTGGTCGTCACGATGCCGTTGATCGTCACCTTCGCCTTTCACACCGACACCGGTGGAACGTCCGGTTCCGACGAGGCGTCGACGACACCGTGGTACATCGGCACGGCCTTTCTGGTCGGTGCCGTCGTCGTCGGAATCCTGCTCGCGAAGACGATCCGACTCCCCGCCCCCGCCACACTCGGACCGCTGATCGTCGCCGGAGCCTGCGAGCTTTTCGGCTGGCCCGTCGACATCTCCGTCCCGGAAGTACTGCTGCCGTTGGCGTTCATCGTCATCGGATGGCAAGCAGGACTCGCCTTCACCGTCGCCAGCCTGCGGGCCATCGGGCGCATCTTCCCGTGGGCCGCGCTGCTCGTACTCACGATCGGTCTGATCTGCGCACTCCTGGGCTGGGCGCTGTCCGCCGTCACCGGAGTCAGCATGTTGACCGGCTATCTCGCGACGACGCCCGGCGGACTGGCCGCAGTACTCGCGGTGTCCGCGACGACGGGATCGGACGTCACGTTCGTCGCCTGCGTTCAGGTGATCCGGCTGGTGTCGATGCTCGTGGCCGCGCCTCTCGCTGCTGCCGCGTACACCAGGATCGCCGAACGCAAGAATGCACGCGCAGCCAGTGAATCAACCGTCGGTTCGGGGTAGTTCGACCCGAAAAGTTGCGCCCTGTCCCGGGCTACTTCGGACGTTCACGGTTCCACTGTGCGCGGCGACCAGTGCTGCGACGATAGACAGGCCCAAACCACTGCCCCCGCTCTCACGGGTCCGGGACGAGTCGGTGCGATAGAAGCGCTCGAAGACGTGAGCTGCTTCCTCCTCACCCAGCCCAGGGCCGGTGTCTTGCACCTCGAGTACCACCGACTCCTCGGTGGTGCCCACGCACACCGTGATCGACGCGGACTCGGGCGTGTGCCGCACTGCGTTCCCCACGAGGTTGGCCAACACCTGACGCAGCCGGGCATCGTCGCCGGCGACCTCCGGAATACCTGGTCCTGCCGATACCTTCAACGAGATGTCGCGTGCGGGCGAGACGGCCTTCGCATCGTGCACGGCATCGGCGGCGATGGTGAGCACGTCTACTCGACGTACCTCTAGGGGACGCTGGGCATCGAGTCGCGCGAGCATGAGCAGATCCTCGACGAGCAGTCCCATGCGCGCCGATTCGCCCTCGATCCGCGTCATCAACAATGCGATGTCGCTCATCGCCCCCTGCCGGTACAGCTCGGCGAATCCCCGGATGGTCGTCAGCGGAGTCCGCAGTTCGTGGCTGGCGTCGGCGACGAACCGGCGCATCCGATCCTCGGACGCCCGCGCCGCTTCTTCCGAGGCGGCGGTCGCCGCGAACGCCCGCTGTATCTGCGAGAGCATTCCGTTCAATGCCGCCGACAGTCGACCGACTTCCGTTCTCTCACTGCGGTGGGGCACCCGCCGGTGCAGATCGCCTGCGGCAATCGCAGCTGCCGTCGTCTCCACCTCACGCAACGGCCGCAAGCTGCGCCGCACCACGAAGTACGCCACCACACCCAACACCACCAATACCGCTGCTCCGATGTACAACTGGAGCACCATCAGTCGGCTGACGGTCTGCTGATTGGGACCCAGCGGAATTCCCACAGTGGTGGATCCGTCACTGTTGGTCACCGTCAACACGCGCCACTGTTTCCCTGGGTCGCTCTCGGAGCCGACCGTCGTCGGGCGATCGGCGGTGACACCGGATAGATCCGGAACACTTTCTGCCACATCGTTGATGGGTCCCCGTACGGTGCCGTCGTTCGCCACGGACCGGACGTAGAAATTCGACGGCGGGCGACCAGGATTGGGCTCGCCGATGGGTGGAAGTGGGCGGGAGTCCGGTTGCGCCCAACCCCGAGATGCCTCGACCAACTGCTGATCGAGGCGACGCATCAACGACGTCTCCAACGAGGACGTCACCGCGACACCCGATGCCAGCAGTCCGAGCCCGACCAACAGCAGCAGGGCAGCAACCAGAGTGAAGCGCAGCGGGATGTCCCCCAGCCGTGAGCGGAGGCCGGTCACCGCGGCTGCCGCATGACGTAGCCGACGCCCCGCAACGTGTGGATCAATCGGGTATCGCCCGTGTCGACCTTACGACGCAGATACGACACGTACGACTCCACCACTCCCACCTCACCGCCGAAGTCGTAGTGCCACACGTGATCCAGAATGCGGGGCTTGCTCAGCACTGTTCCGGCATTGACCATGAAGTACCGCAGCAGTGTGAACTCGGTCGGCGAGAGCGAGACCGGCTCGCCTGCCTTCCACACCTCGTGGGTGTCGTCGTCGAGTTCGATGTCCGCGAACGCGACTCGGGACGATTCGGTCTCCTCGGTCCGACCGGACCGGCGCAGAATCACCCGGAGCCGAGCCACCACTTCCTCGAGGCTGAACGGCTTGGTGACGTAGTCGTCCGCGCCGAGCGTCAGACCGGTCACCTTGTCTTCCACGGAATCTCGCGCTGTCAGGAACAGCGCCGGAGCATCCACTCCGTCTGCACGCAGCCTGCGCAGCAGACCGAAGCCGTCCATGCCCGGCATCATGACGTCGAGGATCAGTGCCTCGGGCCGAAAGGTACGCGACTTGTCCAGGGCCTCGGGGCCGGAGGACGCCGTCGCGACCTCGAATCCCTGGAACTTGAGACTGACCGCCAACAGCTCGACGATGGTCGGTTCGTCGTCGACGATCAGTACACGCGCTTCGGGGGTTTCGCTCACGGTGTCCATCATCGCGCGCGTTGCTGCTCGTCCGCTGGACTCTCGCTGTGAGGTTGCTGTGAGCCCCGACAGAGAGGGGCCCCAAGAGAGGGCATGATGGAGCGCGATGCTCCCTGCGAACACCGATCGCCGCCCGAGGCGCAGGCCGACGGTCACTTCCATGCACGTATTCGCAACTCTGCTCGTGTTGGGCATCGCGACAGGTCCGTACCTCGCCGAGTGGGTCGCCGCCTCCCCTGCCCTGCGAACCGGAGCCACCGTCTTCACCGGGATCTTCGTGCAGGCGACGCCGTTCCTGGTGCTGGGCGTGCTCGTCAGCGGGGGCATCGCCGCGTTCGTCTCCCCGGCCGTGCTTCGACGTGTGGTCCCGAGAAACGAGCCCGCGGCGGTCGGTGTGAGCGGACTCGCCGGGATGGCATTGCCCGGGTGCGAGTGCGGAGCTGTTCCCGTCTCCCGGCGGTTGATGGATCAGGGAATGCCGACGTCGGCGGCTCTGGCATTTCTGCTGTCGGCACCGGCGATCAACCCCGTCGTTCTCGTGTCGACTGCGGTGGCCTTTCCTGGTGAGCCGGCGATGGTTCTCGCCCGGTTCCTCGCCTCGCTCGCCACCGCTGTGGTGATGGGCTGGCTGTGGACGCGATTCGGCAAGGCCGAGTGGATCACCGCGCGGCTGGCGGATCGAGGTCACGATCACGAAGGCTCGAAGTGGGAGACGTTCCGCGAGTCGGCTCGTGCAGACCTGCTGCAGGCCGGGGCGTTTCTGGTGTTCGGCGCTGCGGCGGCCGCGGCACTGCACCTGGTGATTCCCGATCGGGTCTATGCGCACCTGGCCGGTCAGCTGCTGCTGTCCATCGTGGTGATGGCGGTACTGGCGGTTCTGCTGGCGCTGTGTTCGGAGGCCGACGCGTTCGTCGCGGCCAGTATGTCGATGTTGCCGCTGCTGCCGCGTCTGGTCTTTCTGGTGGTCGGTCCGGCCGTCGATCTGAAGTTGATGGCGATGCAGGCGGGCAGCTTCGGGCGCGGTTTCGTCATCCGGTTCGCACCACTGACCTTCGTCGTGGCGATCGTGTGCGCCTCGGTCGTCGGCGGATTCCTGATCGGCGCGCGATGAAGCGCGAGGTGCAGAACGTCCTGCTGTTCCTCTTCGGTGGAGCGATCGTGAAGATCTCGCTCGACGGCAGCTTCGTCCGGTACGTCAAACCGTCACTGCATCCGTATCTGCTGATCGCGGGCGTGCTGATCGTCGTCCTCGCGGCAGCCTCGATCGTCGCCGACATCCGGCGCGGTGGGCCGACGGACGGTCACGATCACGACGCGCGCCCCTACTGGCTGTTGCTCGTGCCGATTGCGGTGATCCTCCTCGTCGCCCCGCCCGCGCTCGGTGTCTCGGCGGTCGGCGACCGGTCCGTCGACGCCGTCTCGACCCACGAGAAGACACCCTTCCCGCCGTTACCCGACGGGCAGGCCCCGGACGTCCCGTTGCTCGACGTCGTACAGCGGGCCGTCCGAGATTCGGAGGGCAGCCTCGACGGCCGGGAGATCAGTGTCACCGGATTCGCCGTGGCGACCGCGAACGGTGGGTCGCCGCGCGTCGACGGCACAACCGACGGTCTCGACCTCGCCCGTGTCCTGATCATCTGCTGCGCGGCCGACGCGCGGTCCATCCGAATTCACCTGGACTCGAATTCGACTGTCCTCGATGATGTTCCGGACGGAACCTGGCTGCAGCTCACCGGCACCGTCGACGCATCGACCGCGACGGAAGCCACCGCCTTCACCCCCACGATGACGGTCTCGACGGCCCGGCGCATCGACCCGCCGACGAACACGTACGCGTACTGACACCGGAAGATTCGCGTCCCCGTCGAAGAAAAATTGGTACCGTCGTACAGGTCACTTCCGACAATCGGACGAGGCGCGCCGTACCCGAACAGCGACAAGACGGTGCCGAGAGGTGATTTCTCATGGCATGGCTGATTCTCGTCGTTTCCGGCGTTCTCGAAGCGATCTGGGCGACTGCACTCGGTAAATCCGAGGGCTTCACCAAACTCGGACCATCGGTCGTCTTCGGTGTCGCAGTGGTGCTCAGCATGATCGGTCTCGCGGTCGCGATGCGGTCGTTGCCCACCGGAACCGCGTATGCGGTGTGGGTGGGCATCGGTGCCACCCTGACCGTCGCGTACGCGATGATCACCGGTGCCGAAGCAGCGTCGTTGCTCAAAGTCGCGCTTCTGGTCGGCATCGTCGGATGCGTCGTCGGGCTGAAGGTTCTTCACTGATTTTCCCGGCTACAAGCAGTTACAGTAAAACGATGAACTGGGTGTCAGCGATCACACTGCCTGCACGGGCCGGTCTGGCCATCGCCGAGCAGGCGATCGGCGTCGCAGAGGTCGCGTTGGCGACCACCAGGATGGCGTTGGCCACCGGCGCGTCGGGCACGGCCGGAGTGGCGTCGCTCGCCAATCCCCGCGGCGGCACGATGCAGCTGCTCACCCAGCTCGGCCAGCTCACCTCCGACGACCGCGCGTTGGGCAACGCCCTGAAAGAGGGCGGGCCACTCGACCGCCTGCTCGCCCAGGGCGGCGTCGTCGATCGACTCACGTCCGAGGACGGCACGCTCGAGCGTCTGCTGTCTCCGGGTGGGCCGGTCGAACGCATTCTCGCTCCCGGCGGACCGCTGGACCGACTGCTCGCCGAGGACGGACCGCTCGAGCGGTTGCTCGCCGAAGGCGGTCTTCTGGACAGGATCACCGCCACCAACGGCCCCCTCGAGCGCCTGACGGCGAAGGACGGTCCGCTCGAGGTGTTGACGCGTCAGGACGGTCTGATCGAACGGGCCATCGCGGAGAACGGCATCCTCGAGACGATGCTGGCCGAGGACGGTGCCGTCGAGCGTCTGACGGCCAAGGGCGGGCCGCTGGACCAGTTGGTCAAACTCTCCGAGACGCTGACGTCCGTAGCTCCGAACATCGAGCGCATGAGTATCTCGATCGACATCCTGCAGGATTCCGTGGAGATCCTCTCGGCGGCGGTGCATCCGCTCGGCGAGCTGGTCGGCCGGCTGCCGAGCCGCTGGCTCAAGAGCGGTAAGCAGTCAGTGCACGAGCTGCACTGACGGGCCGCAACTTCGGCGCTTTGCCGAGAGTCGTCGACGGCAGATGTTAGCGCTCACACTGCTCACGCGGGGTGCAAAAAGAATTCTTTGACAATGCCGATGTTATCGCTCACACTTTCGTTTTGATGTGATGCGAACCACACGGGACCACCCGACGGCCTCCGCTTCACGGTCTACCTCACAACACAGGGAGAAACGATGAAGTTTCGAAAGCTATCCATGGCTACGGCCGCGGTGGCCCTCACCCTCACGCTCGGCGCGTGCGGATCGAGTACCAAGACCGCAGACGAGGCTCCGGCCGAGGGCGGCAGCACCGCAGGTGCGTTGATCGGCGTCACCATGCCGACGAAATCCTCCGCCCGCTGGATCGCCGACGGCGACAACCTCAAGAGCGCGCTGGAGGGCCAGGGATACAAGGTCGACCTGCAGTACGCGGAGAACGACATTCCCACCCAGGTCAACCAGATCGAGAACCAGATCACCCAGGGCGCGAAGCTGCTGATCGTGGCCTCGGTGGACGGCACCGCCATCACCACCCAGCTGCAGGAAGCCAAGGACAACGGCATCGGTGTCATCGCCTACGACCGGCTCATCCGCAACTCCCCGGACGTCGACTACTACGCGACGTTCGACAACTACAAGGTCGGCGTCGACCAGGCCACCTCACTGTTGGTCGGCCTCGGGCTGAAGAACGAGGACGGGACCGACAAGGCCGACGCGCCCGCCGGCCCGCTCAACATCGAGGTTTTCGCCGGTTCGCCCGACGACAACAACGCCACCTTCTTCTTCGACGGTGCCATGGACACCCTGAAGCCGTACCTGGACAAGGGAACTCTGAAGATCGGTAGTGGAGAGTCCGACTTCGGAACCGCTGCCACCCTGCGCTGGGATCCGGCGACGGCACAGAAGCGCATGGAAGACCTGCTGACCAAGACGTACTCCTCGGGCCAGAAGGTTCAGGGGGTGCTCTCCCCGTACGACGGTCTGTCGATCGGAATTCTGTCCGCGCTCAAGAGCAACGGCTACGGAACCGCCGGTCAGCCCTACCCGGTCGTCACCGGACAGGACGCCGAGGTGCCGTCGGTCAAGTCGATCATCGCCGGTGAGCAGTACTCCACGATCTACAAGGACACGCGCCAGCTGGCCGAGGTCACGATCCAGATGGCTCAGGCCATGCTCAACGGTCAGACTCCCGAGACCAACAACACCACCGATTACGACAACGGCGAGAAGGTCGTTCCGGCGTACCTGCTGCAGCCCGAGATCGTCTACAAGGACAACTACGAGAAGCTGCTCGTCGAGGGTGGCTACTACACCGAGGATCAGTTGAAGTGAGTTCGGCGATGACGAGCCCGATTCTGGAGATGCGCGGCATCACCAAAACATTTCCCGGCGTCAAGGCGCTACAGGATGTCACTCTCTCGGTGAATCGCGGCGAGATCCACGCGATCTGCGGCGAGAACGGAGCAGGCAAGTCGACGCTCATGAAGGTGTTGTCGGGTGTGTACGCACACGACACATTCGACGGCGACATCGTGTTCGACGGTCGGGCGTGCATGTTCTCCGACATCCGGAGTAGCGAGGCCGAGGGCATCGTCATCATCCATCAGGAACTCGCACTGAGTCCGCATCTCTCCATTGCCGAGAACATCTTTCTCGGCAACGAGCGGTCCAAGCGCGGGTTCATCGACTGGAACCGAACGAATTCCGAGGCCGCAGCCCTACTGAACCGGGTAGGGCTGCGGGAGAATCCCGTCAACGTCGTGAGCGATCTCGGCGTCGGCAAGCAGCAACTCGTCGAGATCGCCAAGGCACTGTCCAAGGACGTGACCCTGCTGATTCTCGACGAACCCACTGCGGCACTCAACGATTCCGACTCCGCACATCTGCTGGATCTGTTGCGCGGTCTACGGGACGAGGGCATCACGTGCGTGATCATCTCGCACAAGCTCAACGAGATCGCGGCCATTGCCGACCGGACCACGATCATCCGGGACGGCAAGACCATCAAGACGCTGGACATGCGAGACCCGGACGTCACCGAGGATCGCATCATCTCGCTGATGGTCGGCCGCGATCTCGAGCACCGGTTTCCGCCCCACGAATCGACTGTGGGAGAGGAAGTTCTGCGCATCGAGGACTGGACCGTGCACAGTCCGACCCAGCAGGGCCGAACCGTCGTCGACAAGGCGAACCTCACGCTGCGGCGCGGTGAGATCGTCGGCCTCGCCGGACTGATGGGTGCCGGCCGTACCGAGTTGGCCATGAGCGTCTTCGGCCGAAGCTACGGGATCGACATCTCGGGACGGCTCTACAAGTACGGCAAGGAAATTCACGTCAAGTCCGTCAACGATGCCATCCATCACGGCATCGCGTACGCCACCGAGGACCGGAAACGGTACGGGCTGAACCTGATCGACGACATCAAGCGCAACATTTCCACCGCGGCGCTGGACAAGTTGGTGACGGGAGGCTTCGTCGACGCCAACCAGGAATACAAAGTCGCCGAGGGCTTCCGCAAGAGCATGAACATCAAGGCACCGAACGTCTCCGCCGTGGTCGGCAAACTCTCCGGCGGCAATCAGCAGAAAGTCGTGCTGAGCAAATGGATCTTCAGCGATCCCGACGTGCTCATCCTCGACGAACCGACGCGAGGAATCGACGTCGGCGCGAAATTCGAAATCTATTCGATCATCAACCAACTCGCCGACGCCGGAAAGGCAGTGCTGGTGATCTCGTCCGAACTTCCGGAACTTCTCGGTCTGTGCGACCGGATCTACGCGCTGTCCGCCGGCCGGATCACCGGTGAGGTCGACCGCGAGGACGCAACCCAGGAATCTCTCATGCATCTCATGACCCGTGGAACAGGAGTACTTCGATGAACCAGCTGTCGACCGTTCGGGGGCTGCTCACGCGAAACCTCCGACAGAGCGGAATCTTCATCGCGTTCGCGCTGATCATCGTGCTCTTCACCGTGCTGACCGGAGGTCAGCTGTTGGTGCCGCAGAACATCAGCAACATGGTGGTGCAGAACTCGTACATTCTCATTCTGGCCATCGGCATGGTCGTCATCATCATCGCCGGCCATATCGACCTGTCCGTCGGATCGGTGGTGGCGGCCACCGGAGCCATCGCCGGTGTCCTCATGGTCCAACAGAACGTTCCGTGGCCACTGGCGGTGCTGATCACGTTGATCGTCGGCGGTCTGATCGGTGCCTGGCAGGGTTATTGGGTCGCGTACTTCGGCATTCCCGCGTTCATCGTCACCCTCGCAGGAATGCTCGTCTTCCGCGCAGTGACTCTCATCGTCCTCGGCAACCAGGGCATCGGGCCGTTCCCCGGACCGGTACGCACACTGTCCAACGGCTTCCTGCCCGGCTTCATGGGCAATGTGGGACTCGGGCCATTGGGTGGGGCGGATATCTTCACGTTGCTCGTCGCGATTCTCGCGGTCGCTGGAATCGTGTTCAGCCAGTGGCGTTCTCGAACGGGCCGGCAGAAGTACGGCCAGACCGTGGACGCGATGCCGCTGTTCCTGATCAAGATGGCGTTCGCTGCCGCTCTCGTGCTTGCGATCGCCGTCCAGTTGGCTCGCTTCAAGAACCTGCCGTACGTGCTGATCCTGCTCGCCGTGTTGGTCATGGGTTACTCGACGTTGGCCGGCAAGACCGTATTCGGCCGGCACGTCTACGCCATCGGCGGCAACATTCACGCCGCGTCCCTGTCCGGTATCAAGGTCAAGCCGGTCACGTTCTGGATCTTCGTCAACATGGGTGTCCTCTCGGCTCTGGCCGGAATCATCTTCGCCGGACGCCTCAACCAGGCCGGTCCTACTGCGGGCAACGGCTTCGAGCTCGACGCCATCGCGGCGGCGTTCATCGGTGGCGCAGCCGTACAGGGCGGCGTCGGCCGCATCGTCGGCGCGCTGACCGGTGGACTCATCATCGCCGTGATCAACAGCGGCATGTCGCTGATCGGATCACCCAGCGAGAGAGTGCAATTGGTGAAGGGTCTGGTGCTGCTCGCCGCCGTGGCGTTCGACATCTGGACCAAGCGTCGTGCGGCGAGCGGTAAGGGCGGCAAGGGAGACAAAGCCGCGTCCCCCACCAGTTACCTGGGCGTACCGGTACCCGCCGAGATGTTCTCCCCCGGCGAGCCCGGAAAGCCCGCACCGCCGACCTCTGCATCGATGACGAAAACGACGTGATCCGGGCGGTGACGCGCCGATCCGGTCCGGGCATGCTGAGATGGTGTTCGACCAGCGAAGGAGGATGCGTGCGATGACGCCGACCCGCGGACCGGCCATGACCGACGTCGCTCGGCTCGCGGGTGTGTCCCACCAGACCGTCTCTCGGGTCATCAACGGCCATCCCAACGTCACCGAGGCGACCAGAACGAGGGTCGAGCAGGCCATCGCGGAGCTCGGCTACCGGCCGAACACCGCAGCTCGCGCTCTGGTCACCGGCCGCAGCAGCACCATCGGGATCGTCGGCACCGGCAACGCTCTGTACGGGCCGGTGTCGACGCTCTACAGCGTCGAACAGGCCGCACGACAGGCCGGATACTCCGTCGTCGTCGGCGTCCCCACCTCGTTCGACGAGGTGGCGATCAGCACCTGCGTGCGCAGGTTGCAGAAGCAGGGCGTCGACGGCGTCGTCGTCATCGCGCCGTTGAGCACCGACGGCGGCGACATCGCCGAGTTGGCCGCCGAACTGCCACTGGTGGCCGTCGAAGGATCGCCGGAAGGCGATCTGGCGGTCGTCTCGGTCGATCAGGTCGCCGGCGCGCAGTCCGCCACCACACATCTGCTCTCACTCGGTCACCGCGCCGTCTGGCACGTCGCAGGCCCCTCGGGTTGGTACGAGGCGGCCGACCGCGTCATCGGGTGGCGCTCGGCCCACGAGCAGGCCGGTGTCGAACCGCCACTCGTTCTCGCCGGCGATTGGACCGCGAAGTCCGGCTTCGAAGCCGGATGTCGATTGGCCGAGAACCCGGACGTCACAGCGGTGTTCGCCGGAAACGACGCGATGGCGCTCGGGGTGTTGCGCGCCCTCGAAGTGCACGGCCGGAAAGTTCCGACGGACGTCAGTGTGGTCGGTTTCGACGACGTTCCCGACGCGGAGTTCTTCTCCCCTCCCCTGACGACGATCCGTCAGGAGTTCAGCGAGGTCGGCATCCGTAGCGTCGAAATACTCTTGGCCCAAATCGATTCCGGCAACCGCAGCACCCGTCGCTCGCGTATCGAGCCGAGCCTGGTGATCCGGTCCAGCACTACCGAGGCCCGTGACGCTCACATCCGCAGCTGAATCTCCACCAACAACCGCGCGTCCGGATCCGACAGATCCAACTCCAGAATCTGCTCGACGCGTCGGATGCGGTAACGCACCGTGTTCGGGTGGATGTGCAGCCTCTCCGCTGCGGCACGCACGTCACCGAAGCACGCCAGATACGTCTCGAGACTCTCACGCATCGCGCCGTCGTGGGTGGCGTCGTACCGATCCAGCGCTGCGATGCGCGGGTCCCGCAACTGCTCGTGATTCGAGATGATGTCGACGATCTCGCCCAGCAGCACAGACGTTCTCGACTCTGCGAGCGTGGTGACCCGAACGTCGCCGGTGGTCGCGTCCAATACTCGGTCGACTTCGAACCGGGCTGCGGCCACCCCGTCGAGATCGGCGATCGGCGCGGCCACCGCGGCGCGCAAGCACAGTCCGGTTCGAGTCTCGATGCGCGACACGGCATCTGCGGTCCACACCGGAATCGCCGTCCCCGACGCAGCTCCGGAGAACAGTACGTAGATCCTCTCGCAGATGACGGTCACCAACGAGTCTCGCCTGAATGCACTGGCGTGCAACCGAATCGACGGAGCAAGACCGGTGATGTCGAATTCTCCACAGGCGGCGAATCCGATTACCGCGGCCGTCCCCGTGGTGGGAATCGACAGCGCCGCGGCCAGCGACGGAATGTCCACGCCGCCACCCCGCGCGCCGAGCAGCCGCTGAATCTGCAGCGCCTCGTTGGTCGGGGCGTTCGCGATGCGGGTGATCAGCCGGGCGGCGACCGCCGACGCTCCGCGCAACACCGCATCGGCGTCCACCGACAGCGGACGAGCTCCTTCCTGTACCCAGATCGTTCCCAGTGTTGTTGCTGCGCCGCTGATTCGACGTATTCCGACGGCAAGGCGTCGACGGATACCGAGTTCGGCATCGGCCGGTACGTCGATGACGTCGTCGGTACGGCGGAGTCGATCGAACACCCCACGCTCGTGCAGACGGCGAAGGTAGTCGGCCGGTCCTTCTCGCCCCAGGATCGACAGGGTCCGCAACTCGTCGGCCGAGTCGTCCGATGCCGAGTACGCCAATACGTGCGAGCGCTCGTCCTCGATGCTCACCATGCCTTTGGTCAAGGACGCAACCGTCTGCGCCAGCTCATACAGATCGGTGTCCGCTCCGAACAGCCCGTCGTCCGAGGCCGGTGAGCGTGACTGATCGAGGACCCCGCGCATCGTCGACAGCAGCAGTTCCCAGCGGGTCTGGTGGTGTACCGCGACCAAGGCCATTCCGGTCTCTCGGGCAGCGTGGGCCAACGCGGTCGAGTCGGCCACCTTGGTCAGCACCGCAAGGGGCCTGTCGACCACCGGACGCAACGCCAGATCGTCGAACCAACGCAGCGCATCGGTCTCGGTGACGCCGACCAGCAGGGTCAGATCGGCAGCCGTTCCCGGTGGTCGACGAAGGTCGTCGCCGTCGAGCAGGGCCACGGACTCGACGGTGATCTCGGTTCCCACCGGAGCGACCACGAGCTCGACCACTGCGCTGTGCAGCGACGTCAGCAGAGAACGCAGCGTCACGGTGTTGGCCATGCGGACAAGTACACCACGAATTCTTTGGCCGATGAGCTGATTGAACGGGCTGTCGATGCGACTTCAATGAGCAGCACACACCCGAGTGCGAGGAGTCACCATGGACGCGGTCACATCAGTCCCCACCCCGGTCAACGAGCCGGTCAACACCTATGCGCCCGGAAGCGCCGAGCGCGCCAGGCTGCGCATCCGCTTGGACGAACTGCGTGCGAACCCCGTCCGCATCCATCAGGTTATCGGCGGTGTCCACCGCGACGCCGCCGGCACCGATACCGATGTGGTCGAACCCCACAAGCACGCGTCGGTCATCGGTAGCTTCGCCGAGGCAACGCACCGGGACGTGCAGGACGCGATCTCCGCAGCGACCGCAGCTGCACCGGCCTGGCGCGATCTTCCGTTCGACGAGCGAGCTGCAGTGTTCCTGCGCGCGGCCGATCTGCTGTCGGGTCCGTGGCGCGAAAGGATCGCTGCCGCAACCATGCTCGGGCAGTCCAAGTCGGCCTACCAGGCCGAGATCGACGCACCGTGCGAGCTGATCGACTTCTGGCGGTTCAATGTCGCGTTCGCACGACAGATCCTCGCCGATCAGCCGGTGTCGGCCCCGGGTGTGTGGAATCGCGTCGAGTACCGCCCGCTCGAGGGTTTCGTCTACGCGATCACACCGTTCAACTTCACCGCCATCGCCGGCAACCTGCCCACAGCGCCTGCACTGATGGGCAACACGGTGCTGTGGAAGCCGTCGCCCACCCAGGCAGTTGCTGCGTACCTGACGCTGCAGTTGCTCGAGGCGGCAGGTCTGCCGCCGGGAGTGATCAACCTCGTCCTCGGCGACGGTCCGATGGTCTCCGAAGTAGCCCTGGCCGATCCACGCCTGGCGGGCATCCACTTCACCGGATCCACTGCGACCTTCCAGACGCTGTGGCGCGAGGTCGGCAACAACATCTCGAACTACCACTCCTACCCGCGGCTCGTCGGCGAGACCGGCGGCAAGGATTTCGTCGTCGCGCACAGCTCGGCCGATCCGGACGTGTTGACCACAGCCATGATTCGCGGTGCCTTCGACTTCCAGGGGCAGAAGTGTTCGGCCGCTTCGCGAGCATTCGTACCGAAGTCGCTGTGGGCTCGCATGGGTGAGACGTTCATCGAGCAG
Organism: Rhodococcus sp. IEGM 1354; assembly: GCF_030056855.1. Lineage (NCBI taxonomy): Bacteria > Bacillati > Actinomycetota > Actinomycetes > Mycobacteriales > Nocardiaceae > Rhodococcus > Rhodococcus sp. IEGM 1354. The sequence goes on along the minus strand of NZ_JASHKT010000003.1, from coordinate 144,033 downwards.
GTGTCGGCCCTGAAGTACGGCGACGTCACCGACCTGTCGAACTATGGCGGTGCCGTCATCGACCGAAAAGCGTTCGACCGCAACGCAGCAGCGCTCGACCGCGCGAAATCCGTGACCGGTCTGACCATCGCCGCCGGTGGAACGTGCGACGACACGGAAGGATACTTCGTCTCTCCCACAGTTCTTCTCGGCGACGACCCCACCGACGAAGCCTTCACCACCGAGTACTTCGGCCCCATTCTGGCCGTGCACGTCTACGACGACAACCGGCCCGACGCCTATGCCGACGTACTCCGCACCGTCGACACCGGATCGAAGTACGCACTGACCGGTGCCGTCATCGCCACCGATCGCACGGCCGTCGAGCAGGCCCATTCGGCACTGCGATTCGCCGCCGGAAACTTCTACGTCAACGACAAGCCCACCGGCGCGGTCGTCGGTCAGCAACCGTTCGGCGGAGCGCGTGCGTCGGGTACCAACGACAAGGCCGGCTCACCGCAGAACCTGTTGCGCTGGGCATCGGCACGCACGGTCAAGGAAACGTTCGTCCCGCCGACCGCACACGGCTACCCCCATCAGGAAGGCGAGGGCACACGATGACCACAGTGCTGAGCAACCCACTGCGGCCGGCTCTGCTGGCGGCCGCACGCTCACCGAAATTGCAGGCCACCGTGACGCGGCTGCGTGCCACCCGATCGCTCGTCGACCGCTTCGTCGCCGGAGAATCGGAGCCCGCCGTGGTCACCGCCGTCGATGCCCTGCTGGCGTCGGGACGATTCGTCTCGGTGGACTATCTGGGCGAGGACACCACCGACCGCGCACAGGCGACGGCCACCGTGCAGTCGTACCTGTCACTGATACAACGCCTTTCGACGCGTAGTACCGCCGAGACCGCGCTCGAGGTGTCACTCAAACTCTCGGCCCTCGGTCAGGGAATCGACCGGACGCTGGCGCTCGAGAACGCGCGCGAAATCTGTACCGCGGCAACAGCGGCGGGAGTGTGGGTGACCGTCGACGCCGAGGACCACACCACCACCGACTCGACCCTGTCCATCGTGCGCGAACTGCGGCACGACTTTCCCGATCTCGGCACGGTGCTGCAGGCGTACCTGAAACGAACCGAGGCCGACTGCAGGGAGCTGTCCGGACCGAGATCTCGCATCCGCCTGTGCAAGGGCGCGTACAACGAGCCCGCGTCGGTGGCGTTCCAGGGTGCACGGGATGTCTCGGACTCGTACCTACGGTGCCTGGAAGTGCTGATGAACGGCAGCGGCTACCCCATGGTCGCCTCCCACGATCCCGAGATGATCGAGGCGGCGGAGCGGCTCGCCGCGAACGCCGGACGGTCCGCAGCCGACTTCGAGTTCCAGATGCTGTTCGGAATCCGCGACCAGGAACAACGACGACTGGTCGACGCCGGCAAGCACGTGCGTGTCTACGTGCCCTACGGCGAGCAGTGGTACGGCTACTTCATGCGCAGACTTGCAGAGCGGCCGGCCAACCTGATGTTCTTTGCGCGGTCGCTGATCTCACGCAACTGACTTCACTCGATCGACGAACGTGTGTTCGAAAGTGTGTCGGTGGGTCGCGGTAGATTCTGTTCATGCTTTCGGGGGACGGCGGATCAGGGGTGGACGGCATCGAAACGGTGCCGCCTGCCCCTGACGTGGCCGACCCCGAACTGTCGGCACTGGTCCATGCGGTGGAGTCGGCGGTCGCCCAGTTGGCCGAACAGGCGTCGGTGGCATGGTCGAATGCCGACCGGCGTGCGGTGATCCAACGCATGGAAACTGTGTCGCGGTCTGTGACTGCGCACTCGCACACCTGGCTCAACGAACTGATCGCGCAACACGGGCTCGATGTGTATCCGGGGTCGGTACCGTGCTCGGTGGCGTGGATGCTGCGAATCACCCCACGCGCTGCCGGGGCGCGAGTACGTCTGGCGGCCGAATTGGGTGACCGCACCGCACTGTCCGGCGAACCGCTGCCTCCTTTGCTGCCGCACACCGCTGCAGCGATGCGGGCAGGACTGCTCGACGTCCAGCATGTGCAGATGATCCGTGAATTCTTCCGGCACCTCCCGTCGAGTGTCGATCCGCAAACCCGCGATCGCGCCGAACAGCAGTTGGTCGGCTTCGCCTCGACCCGGCGGCCCGACGACTTCGCACCGTTGGTCGCGCACCTCGATTCGATCCTCGACCCCGACGGCGACTTCGACAAAGACGAAGACGAAGACGAAGACGAGGACAAGAACGCCAAGCCGAGACCGCGGAAACGGCGCGATGCGTTCTTCTACCTCGGTGAGCAGGGTGCCGACGGAATGTCGGAAGGAAAGTTCTGCGTCGACTCCGAACTACGGGCCTACCTCGAAGCCTTGTTCTCCAAAGCCGCGAAACCAGGAGTCAACAATCCTGCCGACCCGACATCGATCGTCCACGAGGATGAGACCACCGGCGACGAGGACGGCGGCGGGGACGGCGGCGGGAGTGGCAGTGCAGCTACGCCAAAGCCCGGGCCGATGCCCGACGAGGCAGGATCCAGCGATGCTCGATCGGGTGACGAATACCTGTGGGATGGGACGGACGACAACGGTGCCAACTTCTACGGTGACGACGACCGCAGTGGCGAAGACCGCAGTGGCGAAGACCGCGGTGAGTGTGAGTACACCGACAGCAGCGACTGTGGTTGCGGCACAACGCCACACAGCACGCCCAACACCAACGACACCAACGACACCACCGGCTCCGGCAGCGCTGCTGAACCCGGCGGCCAAGCCGACGCCGACGCATCGGACACCGCTGCTCGCGACGCTGCCGCCGCACGTGATCGACGCACCCAGAACGAACGCCGTCACGACGCCCTGAAGATGGCGCTCCGGCACACCCTCGCCTCCGGCACCCTCGGCACCCACCGCGGCCTACCCGTCACCGCCATCGTCACCATGAGTTTGAAAGACCTCGACGCCGGCTGCGGCTACGCCATGACCGCCACCGGATCCCGCGTCTCGATCCGCGACGCCATCCGCATGGCATCGCACGCCCACCACTACCTGACCATCTTCGACGACAACGGCAGAGCCCTCTACCTCGGCCGATCCAAACGCATCGCCTCCGCCGACCAACGCATCGTCCTCATCGCCCGCGACCGCGGCTGCAGCTTCCCCTCCTGCACCCGCCCCGCGACCTGGTGCCAAGCCCACCACCTCGACGACTGGGTCGAGGGCGGACCCACCGACATCGACTCCCTCACCTTCGGATGCGACATGCACCACGCACTCGTCGGCACCGGCCCCGGAAAGTGGGCAACCACCAAAACCACAGCAGGACACCGATATCCGGGCCGCACCCTCTGGCATCCACCCACCGGTATGGACCCCACACGACGCGGGCTGATCAACCACGCACACCACCCCGAGGAGGTGCTCTACCCACCCGACCACCACAGCGACAACACCCGCGACACCGGCGACGAAGAACCACGACAACCCGCCTGACGACCCACACCACCACCACGGCACAGCTCTGCCTTCAACACAGCCTCGCCTCCCACACAGCCCGGCCCTCCCATGCAGCCCAGCCGTCCCACACAGCCCGGCCTCCAAGACAGCCCCGCCCTACTACACAGCCCCGGCTTCTGCCCAGCTCTATCCGGAGTGCGCGGCACTGGCTTCCGCTTCTCGTAGCGGCCGGTGCCGGTGATGCGGCTGGGTTAGGTTGCGCAACATCGGGGCACCCTCACCGCATGGCAAATTACAGAGTTATCGACCCGCACGGAACCGTCGTCGCCACCAAGGACATCACCAGTTCCGAGGACGCGCACGCCTGGTTCAAGGACAGCCGCGCCGACAACGAGGAGCTGGGCTGGCGCCTCGAAGTCGAGCACGACGGCGACTGGGCATTCTTCAGCGACTCGGAAGGCACCAAGGACTAGACCTTGTGCATTCACACGACGACCGGGCGGTCCCAGTGATTCGCGAGACCGCCCGATCGTTGTGCGGGGGGACGGCAAACGACAGTGGGCAGCCCCTCTGCAGGAGCTGCCCACCTCTGGTCGCGGCGATGTCGCCGCCAGTTCTATTGGTCGGTCGTCGGTCGGGAGGTCGGAATCGTCGACTCGAGGTCGGCAACCTGCAGCAGGCGGGTCACCGATCGGCTTGCCACGATCGACCACGAAGCACCGATGCCAGCCGTGTATTCACGAACTGCATCGAAGACGGTGAGTCCGGCGATGCCGAAGAACTCGACATTGGACAGGTCGAGAGTCAGATGCCGTTTGCTGGACACGCGACTGCAGACGAAATCGGAGAACATCGGCGCGCTGAGCATGTCGATGTCGCCGTGGACGGCGACGACGAGTGAACCGTCGGTGCCGTCGTGCGCGGTGAAGATGGCTCCGGTTGCTGCAACGGACACGGACTTTTCCGCGACGCTCACCGAAGTGGTTCGAACTTTGTTGCCTCGTGATTCAACACTCATGGCAGATCCCATCGATCGGTCGAACTGAAGGGGAAACCGATCTACGCAACGGGAGCAGAATTTCTCGCCTGACCCGGACGCCGACTTCGCTGCGTTTCCCCGTGACCGGCTGTTAGCTCAACCACGTGTAACCCTACGGCACCGGCACGCCCGGAGTCCAGCATTAGCGCAATGCAGGCCCCCACCAGCGGTTCGAACAACCCGATGCGAACGCGGGCTACGAGCTGGTGCTGTTTCCCAGGTCGGCGTGATGTTCACGCATAGCTCCGATGAGCGCTTCGAACACCCGGTGCGCAGCGTCGAGATCCGAATCCGGTAGGTCCGCGAGCGCAGTACTGGTGCGCGCTCCCAGTGGTCCGAAGAATCCGCGAGCAACTTCCATACCGTGCTCGTCGTAACGAAGGATGACTTTGCGTCGGTCCGACGCGTCGGATTCGCGTCGGATATGACCGGACGCGATCATCCGCTCCACCAGATACGTCATTGCCGCGGACGACAGTCCGAGCATCGTGCCGAGCTCACCCGCGGTGAGAGGCGCGCCCTCGACGTCTGCGACCATCACATGCAGCAATGCTCGAAAGTCGTTGGGCCGCAAGCTGTGCAACGCACCGAATACCTGACCGATCTGTTCCGACACCGACGACAGCGCCCGAAGGTCCGCCGATATCGCGGATTCGAGGTGGTTTCGGTCGAGCATGGCGGTGGTAACTCCTTCGCTGCGGTCATGGTCAGACTACTGCCCGCAAGAGATTCAGTTGCTTAATATCTAAGTAAATGAGATTCTTTTCTCGTGGACAGCACCCGTACCGAGACCACCGCCGCCTGGGACCGCGTCGCCGCGGCCGTGACGCATCGTCGATCGTGGGCGCTCGCCCTCGCCATTCTTATTCTCTCGATTGCCGTGATCGGGCTCGTCGGTAGCAACGATTCTGCCGGTCAGTCGCCGAACTCTCTGCCGACCTCCGCCGAGTCCTACCAGGTGGACGAGCTGCTCTCTCAGTTCCCGGACTCCGACACCGCACCGGTGATCCTCGTTCTGAGCCGCGTCGATGGCGGTGACCTGACCCCGGCCGATATCGAGGCAGCCGCTGCTGCGCAGGCCAGGCTGCTCACCGTCGACCGGTCGGTGACCGACGAACCTGGACCCCCTCCGATCGTCGCACCGGACGGGAAGGCCGCAATCGCGTTCGTTCAGGTGAACTCGGAACTGTCCGGCTTCACCCTGAACGACCTCATCACAAGCCTCCGATCCGCGGCGACGGACGGCCTACCGTCCGATCTGAACGCGCAGGTCACCGGCGGGCCGGCATTCGGGGCAGACATCGCCAACTCGTTCTCCGGGGCCAATTTCACGTTGCTCGCCGTCACCGCACTCGTGGTGGCAGTGCTCCTCATTGCCACCTACCGGTCGCCCATTCTGTGGTTGGTTCCGCTTGCCGTCATCGGTTTCGCCGATCGGTTCGCCTCCACCGTCGGCACGGCCCTCGCCGAGGCGACCGGGCTGTCGTTCGACGGGTCGACCTCCGGGATCACCAGCGTGCTCGTTTTCGGCGCAGGCACCAATTACGCCCTGCTGTTGATCTCTCGTTACCGCGAGGAGCTCCGCCGCGAGTCCGATCACCGGCTCGCGTTGCGCCATGCCGTCCGGAACGCGGGCCCGGCCATCCTCGCCAGCAACGCCACGGTTGTCCTCGCGCTGTTGACTCTGCTGCTGGCCATCCTCCCCAGCACTCGCAGCTTGGGAGCTCTGGCCGCGGCCGGCCTCGTCGTCGCATCGGTGTTCGTGCTGTTCGTACTGCCTCCGTTGTTGGCTCTGTGCGGCCCGAAGTTGTTCTGGCCCTTCGTACCCAAGGCGTCCGATCGCGATACCACCACCGAGGGCGTCTGGCATTCGGTAGCCGCCGGTGTCGCTCGTCGTCCGGTGGCGACCGCATCCATCACGATCGTCGTACTGCTCGCCTGCTGCGCTGCACTGGTGGGCACACAGATCGGGCTGTCGCAGACCGAGCAATTCCGGGTGAGCGCCGAATCCGTCGAAGGCTTCGAGACTCTCTCGCAACACTTTCCGGCCGGATCCGCCGACCCGATGACGGTGCTCGCACCCACCACGGACATCGACGGCGTCGTCACCACCGTCCGGGACGTCGACGGCGTCGTCTCGGTGGATCGGGTTGCCGATTCCGATACCGGACTGACCCGGCTGTCGGTGGTCACCGACGCGGCCCCCGCCTCCGACGAATCCTTCACCGTCGTCGAGAACCTCAGGTCCGCCCTTGCGGGTGTCGACGACGCACGAGTCGGCGGCAGTGACGCCAAGGCCCTCGACACCACCGACGCTGCCGCCCGCGATCGGCTCGTGGTGATCCCGGCGATTCTGGCGGTCGTCCTACTGGTGCTGTTGATATTGCTTCGCGCCGTCGTCGCACCGTTGATTCTCGTCGCCACCACGGTGTTGAGTGCAGTGGCCGCCATCGGTATCGGTAGCTGGGTGAGCCTGCACGTTTTCGGCTTTCCCGCGCTCGACGACAACACTCCCCTGTTCGCGTTCCTGTTCCTCGTCGCTCTCGGTGTGGACTACACCATCTTCCTGGTGACGCGGACCCGCGAGGAGACGGCTCGGCACGGCACCAGATCTGCGATAGTGCGGGCAGTCTCGGCCACCGGCGGCGTCATCACCAGCGCGGGAATCGTTCTCGCAGCAGTGTTCTGCGTACTCGGCGTCCTACCGCTGATCACCCTCACCCAGTTGGGAATCATCGTCGGTCTCGGCATTCTGCTCGACACCTTCGTGGTGCGCACCGTCGTGATTCCCGCCCTGTTCACCCTCATCGGCCCGGGGATTTGGTGGCCGAGCACGATCGACAACGAGACGACCGCAACCAAGGAGCGAAATTCATGAAGGTACGTACGATGTTGAGCCGCACCGCAATTGCAGGAGCAGTCGCAGCAGGTGCCCTGCTCGGCGCGGCCCCGGCGCAAGCGCAACCGGTCGGCCCTTTGGGGTCGGTCGGTCTCGATCCACTGGCTCCGATCCCGTCACTCGATGTCGAACGGTACCTGGGCACCTGGAACCAGGTTGCCGCGGTGCCGCAGCCGTTCAACCTGATCTGCGCCCGTGACACGCAGGCGAACTACCAGATGATCGACGAATTCAACATTCGCGTCGAGAACACCTGCACCACCTGGACCGGCGGCGAGAACCGCATCGTCGGCAATGCTCGGGTCAACGACACCGTCACCAAAGCCCAACTGCACGTGAGCTTCCCGGGCGTCCCCACGCAGGAGAGCCAGGAGGGGCCGACCAACTACATCGTGGCCTACATCGCAGACGACTACTCGTGGGCCTTCGTCGGAAGCCCCAACCGCACGTCCGGATTCGTGCTCAAGCGCACGCCCGACGTCAGCGTCGAGCAGTTCCGCGAGATCCGCAGCGTCGTCGAATCGCTGGGTTACGACTCGAACTTCATCACCACGACGCCCACCCCGGGCGGCGCGACGACGATTCAGCAGCTCTCGACGGTGTAGAGCGGCGGAGCCGCAGTGGCGTGGTTATGTGCCGCAGAGGGCACGCGGGAGTGGAGCCCGCGGAACGACCCAGTGACAGAACCACGCCACTGCCGGAGGCACTCAGCTCGCGGACAGGATCGAGATAGCGAAGATCAGGCTGTCGCCCTGCTCGATTCCGGCTGCCGGATTGCCGGTCGCGTAACCGTCGGCCGACGTCACCGCTACGGCTACGGTCGAGCCGACGGTCTGTCCGGCGATGGCTTTCTGGAAGCCCGCCACCACGCCGGTCAGGGGGAACTCGACCGGTGCGCCGCGCTCGAAACTGCTGTCGAACGTCGATCCGTCGCGTCCGTTGACGCCCAGGTAGCAGACGGACACGTTCGCGTCGTCGGCGACGATCGGGCCGTCCCCGGCCTTCAGCGTTTTCACCTGCGTCTCGGCGACGCTGAACGGGGCTTCGACGTCGACGGCCGGGGCCGCTGTATCCGTCGATCCTGTGACGGCGATGCTGCCGGTGTCGCCTGCCAGTGTCCACTCCGGGGTGGCCGACGGGTCGGGTGTGCCCGTGGGGCAGCTACTCGAAGCCGTCGCATCGGTGGAGGACGTCGCCGAGGACGTCGTCTGCGACGTCCCAGAATCCGAGTCGGAACTGCATGCACCCGTCAACAGGACGAGTGAGGTGGTGGCGGCCAGGAACAGGGTGCGGGTCGAGGTGAGTTTCACGGGGCCCACGCTACAAGTGGCATACGGGGCCCCGTGTATCCCGTCAGATCGCGGAGCGGAACACCTCGGCGACCGGGGTGGACGCGCGGCCGATCAATGCCTGCAGGTCACCGGAATCGGTCTCGAGTTCCCCGCGGGAGATACCGGCATCCGCGCTCGCCAGCATGGTCGCCACGAAATCGGGCAGTCCTGCGCCCTGCAGAATCGAGGCGTACTCCGACTCGGTGACGTCCTTGTAGACGACCGGCTTCCCGGAGATGCCGGCGAGAACGTCCGCGAGTTCGGCATAGGTCAGGCGCTCGTCCCCGCCGAGCTCGTAGATCTTCCCGCCCTGGTTCTCGAGAGTCAGCACAGCCGCGGCAGCGGCGGCGTAATCGGCGCGAGAGGCAGCGGCGATCCTGCCGTTCCCGCCTGCACCCAGCCACACTCCACTGCCGATGGCCTGGCCGAGCGAGCCCAGGTAGTTCTCCCAGTACCAGCCGTTACGCAGAAACACAGCGGGAATCGAAGAGGCCGTCAATCGCTCTTCGGTGGCCTTGTGCTCCGGCGCAAGGCTGATGCCGGAGGTGTCGGCAGCGAGCACGCTCGTGTACGCAACTAGGCTCACCCCGGCCGCCTCGGCGGCGTCGATGACGTTGTTGTGCTGGGCAATTCGCTGGCCGACCTCCGATCCCGAGATCAACAGCACCTTCTCGACACCTGCGAACGCAGACGTCAGCGCGTCGGTGTCGCTGTAGTCGGCCACCCGCACCACCACACCGCGCTCGGCGAGTGCGGCCGCCTTGTCGGCGTTGCGTACGACGGCGACGATGTCGGCAGGCGCGACGCCGCGATCGATGAGTGCGGCGACGACGAGCCCGCCGAGATTGCCTGTCGCTCCGGTAATGGCTGTGGTCATGGAAAACGCTCCCGAGGTTGAAGTATCAAGTTCCGTTTCATCATGCACTTACTTTTCGTGCAGTGCAACATCGAAATTTAGCGCTGCCGGTACGGCCTGCGCTAACATGGAGAAATGTCTGAGGCCGTCGAATCTCTCGAAGCATCCGTCTTCGCACGGGAATGCGGGTCACGGCAGACGCTGCAGAACGCGACGAGCAGGTGGGGAGTGCTCGTCCTGGCGGCCCTCACCGAGAGCGACTACCGATTCAATGCCCTGCGCCGACGCGTCGACGGCGTCAGCGAGCGAATGTTGGCACAGACGCTGCAGACCCTCGAACGCGACGGCCTCATCGTGCGTACCGTGCTCGAGACCATCCCGCCCAAGGTCGAATACAGCCTCACCCCGCTCGGACGTGAGGTCGGATCACGGTTGACCGACCTCATCGAACTGATCGAGGGCTCGATGCCTGCCGTGCTCGAAGCACGCGCCGAGCACGACGCCCGCTAGTCAGCTGGGGGCGTCACTACACACCATTCGTTGCCCTCGGGGTCGAGTAGCACCTGGAACGACCCGGCCGTAGTGGTGTGCCGGTCCCCCAACTCCGTCGCACCCAGACCTACTGCCTGCTCGACGGCAACGTCGATGCTGGGTACGTCCACGTCGAGATGTAGTCGATTCTTGCCGGACTTACCCTCGGGCACTCGCTGGAACGCCATCCGGGTGAACCCGGGAACATCGACGAAATGCCACGAGTCGTCGCGCACGACGGGCTGACCACCGAGCACACCCGCCCAGAATCGGGCCAGCACAGCCGGTTCCGTGCAGTCGAATACGACCTCGTCGATACGTCCGATCATGGAGCCATCGTAAGCACCGAGGGTGGGGGAACGCTGTTTACCGCGTTGTGATCATACCGAGATGCATTCGTGACCATGCGGATCTCTGAGCGCGTCGCTACGGGGTAACACTCGAGGAAGGTCGTCGGGGCGCACGAGCATGTCGATCCGGCAACCGCAGGAGCGCGGCACGCCCGGTGCCTGCGCCAAATCTTGGAGGCATCGACCATGTTCCACACCAAGAGAATTCTCGGCGGAGCGGCAGCATTCGGATTCGCCTGTACTTTCGCGACCCTGGTGCCCGGCACGGCCTCGGCCGCACCGGTTGTCTGCACCACGGCACCCGGAGGGGCCGACGTCGCCGCGCTCGTCGGAGGTTCACAGTGCGACAGCTCCGCAGACGGCGCAAGTGCCGCAGCAGGAGTCGGCCTCGAGGGATGGGGCTCGGCGGAGGCGATGAACAACGCGGCGGCACTGGCCCTCGGTCTCAACGGCGGAACTGCCGTCAGCAACGCCGGTTTCGGCGGCGCGCCTGCTGCGATCGCCTTCGGTCCCGGTGCCATCGCACAGAACACTGCCGCCGGCCTCGGACTGTCGATTGCCGTGGCTGCGCCGGGCTCGACGATCACCCTCACCCCCGAGGGTGCCGTCTGCAACGGTGCCGGCTTCGCCGGAAGCTTCACCACCCTGCAGGGCTGCATCGGCTGATGCCCGTCGCCGTCGGGGTGAAACACGACTTGCGCAGGCCATATCAGTGCCGCCGGGCCCAGGTTGATCTACAGTCTCACTGACTACAGTCTCGGTACGCGAGCCGGTGACGGCCCGCTGAACAAGGAGTTCGACGGCAATGATGTCCTACCTGCTCTACGACGTTCTGCTCCCCCAACTCGGCCACGATGTCGCGTCGTATTGGGCACACCTTCTGGTCATCGCCCCGATCTGACATTCGGACCCGGTGCGTACGAAAAATCCCCGCTCGGCCGCGTCGGCCGGGCGGGGATGATTCGTATGGGGTGACCGAAGATCAGACAGGCTCGGGCAGCAGCCGCGTCAACACATCCGACAGGGTGACAACGCCGATAGTGCGCGCACTGTCACCCGCCTCGGCCGACGGTTCGACGACCAGCGCCAGATGATGTCGGGTCTCGCGCATCGACTGCAGGGCGACGTAGACCGGTGTCGTCCGATCCAGCGTGTAGGCCGGGCGGGTGATCTCGGCGAGATACTCCGGTTCGGTCAACGTATCCCTTACGTGCACAACACCTTTCACTACGTCGTCGTCACTGACGAGGATGCGCAGATGGCCGCTGATCCGGGACGCCTCCCGCACGTCGTCGATCGACGCCGACGACGGTACCGACGTCGGCGCGCCACTTCCGGCCACCAGGTCACCGACGGTCAGATCCTGCAATTCCAATGCCCCGGATATCTGCGCCTGGTAGCTGGCGTCCAGGGCTCCCACGTTGACCGAGTGCTCGACGAGCTGACGCAGGTCGTCTGCGTTCTGCCCGGTGCCGACGGTGTCGGCCGGCTCGACGCCCACCTTGCGTAGGCACCAGTTCGCCATGTTGTTCAGGGCCGTCAGCACCGGACGCGTGAGAAACATGAACGCGCGCATGGGGATTGCGAGCATCGTCGCCGACTTCTCCGGATGTGCGATGGCCCAGGACTTCGGAGCCATCTCGCCGACGACCAAGTGCAGGAAGGTGACGACGATCAGCGCGAGGACGAAGCCCAGGACGTCGGCGAACCAATACGGCAGGCCGATGCTCTCGAACAGCGGCGTGAGCCAGTAGTGCACGGCCGGCTTCGTCGTCGCGCCCAGCCCGAGGGTGCAGACGGTGATGCCGAGTTGGGAGCCGGCGAGTAGGACGGTCAGCTCGGACGAACTGCGCAGCGCTGCGCGCGCAGAGCGTGAATTGGGAGCGGCGTCTTCGAGCCGATGCCGCTTTGCGGCCAACAGCGCGAATTCGACGGCCACGAAGAAGGCACTGGCAGCGATGAGGCCGATCGTGACGGCCAGAAAGACCCAGATGTTGCTCATCGGTGCGCTCCTGCAGTATCGGGCTCGGCCGAGTACTCGTCGGGTTCGGTCGGCCGCTCGTCGATTGTCAGGGTCAGTAACGACGGCACGTGGCTGTCGATCTCTTGTACCTCGATCGTGACGAATCGGATGGGCGTCTCGTCGTCGTTGGCGAGGTCCGCGTTGTCCGGCGGCAGATCTACCTCGATTCGGGTTCCGACGTCGGGTAGCGAACCGTGATGCGCGATGGCAAATCCCGCGATGGTCTCGTAATCGCCCTCCGGCAGATCGATACCGATGGCGCGTTCGACCTCGTCAATGTGGACTTCACCGGCCATGGTCCAACTACCGTCGTCGGCGCTGACCGGGCTCGGATCGGACAGGTCGTCGTCGTGCTCGTCGGTGATCTCGCCGACCAGTTCCTCGGCCAGGTCCTCGATCGTGATGACGCCGGTCAGACCGCCGTATTCATCGATGACACAGGCCAATTGGTTCCGTGTCGCCCGCAGCTCGCGCATCGCGTCGGGCAGGCTCTGCATCTCGGGAAGGATCAGCGCATCGCGGGTGAGGTCTGCGATGGGGGTCGAATCCGGAGCGGTGGAGGCCAACACGTCGTGCAGATGCACCACACCCACGATTCCGTCGTCCTCGTCGAGCACGGGGTATCGAGAATGTTCTTGGCCCATCAGTGTTTTCACCTCACCGAGGGTGTCGGTGTCTCGGACCGTGGCCGAACGCGAGCGCGGGATCATCGCGTGTTCGACCGTGCGGGTGGGGAAGTCGAGAATGCGGTCGAGCAGCGTCGACAGCTCGTCGGGCAGATCGCCGGTCTCGCGTGAATCCGACACGATGTGCTCGAGGTCCCGCAGACTGGCCGAATGCTCCACGTCGTGCACCGGCTCGATCTTGAGGGCTTTGAGCAACAGGTTCGACGACTGGTCGAAGATGGTGATCAACCACCCGAAAAGCTTGAGGTAGATGGTCGTCGACATCGAGAGCCATCGAGCCACCGGCTCGGGGCGGGCGATGGCGAAGTTCTTCGGGAACAGTTCGCCGAAGAGCATCTGTACGAACGTCGCGAACGTGATCGCCAGAACGGCACCGAGGCCGACACCGACTGCTGTCGGAACACCGACGCCGCCCAGGATTGCGCCGAAGGATTGCCCGATCAGCGGTTCGGCGACGTAGCCGACCAGCAAGCCGGTGACCGTGATACCCAGCTGAGCACCCGAGAGCATGAACGACGTGCGTTTGGTGACGGTCAACGTACGAGCTGCGACGGCGTCACCGGCCTCGGCGCGAGCCTTGAGCCGGGACCGGTCGACGGTCATGTACGCGAATTCCTGGGCTACGAAGTAGCCGGTCGCGACGGTGATGAGGAAAACGACGAGCAGGCCGAGCAGAAGAGTGAGCAGAACGCTCATTCGCCGGACACCGCCTCGCACGTAGTAGCCGTAGTGCGGGGAGCCGTGTCCGGCCCGGGTTTATCGCTGTCCATGATTCCTCGGGGTCGTGTGGTGTGAAGTTTGTCCGATACTACCGGGTCACGGCGCTTTCACGACGAGGACGGGGACCGGGCTGTCCAGCAAGACTCGCTGCACCGTGCTGCCCATCAGGAATTTGCCGACCGCCGATCTGCGCTTGGACCCGATGACGAGCATCCCCGCACCGACGTCGGCGACGAGATCGACCAGGGCACCGGCCGGGTCGCCGCCGTCGGGTTCGACGCGCACCGTCGTCGCGGTTCCGGGGAGAGTCCGCTCCACCTCGGCCTGCGCCGCGCTACGGTCTTCCGCCGATACGGAATCGCGGTCCACCACGGACAATACGATCAGCTCGGCCTGACGCAGCTCGGCCTCGGCGGCACCGCGGCGCAACGCTTCCTGCCCCTCCGGTGTGTTGCTCATCGCTACTGCCACTGCGCTCGCTACCGACACGATCTCTCCCGTTGCTCGAATCCACCGAAGGCCGCCCTCGATGTTGTGAACTGGACTAATCAGACAAACTGTATCTAACCTGACGCTGTGACACACCACACGAAAGGTCTCTGATGGCGATATCGCCCACCCTGCTACGAACGGCCGGAGCCTTGGTGGTGGTGGGAGCAGTCACCGTCGCCGGGATCGATGCCGCTCGCAGTGCCAGCGGCTCCGATGCCCGAGCCAAACTGACACTGATCGCACCGGCTGCCGCGGGCGGCGGTTGGGATCTGGTCGCCCGAGAATCGCAGCAGGCGCTGCGCAGCGATGGCATCGTCAACAACGCGCAGGTGGTCAACGTCCCCGGGGCCGGCGGCACCATCGGCCTGAGCCAACTCGAGAACCTCAGTGGCCAACCCACCACGGTGATGATCACCGGCACCGTCATGCTCGGCGGCATCGCGATCAACAACTCCGATACCACCCTTGCCGACACCGTGCCGATCGCCAAACTCGCCGAGGACTTCGAGGTCTTCGTCGTCCCCAAGGACTCGCCGATCCAGAACCTCGACGACATGATCGAGGCGTGGCGGGCCAACCCCGGCGGACTCCCCATCGGCGGCGGCTCCCTCGGCGGAATCGACCACATCGTCGCGGGCCAGTTGGCACAGGAAGCCGACATCGACCCGGCCGCAATCAATTACATCGCCTACTCCGGTGGCGGTGAGGTACTGACGTCGCTGCTGTCGAACACCGTCGGCGTTGCGGTCAGTGGGTTCAACGACTTCCGGGACCAGATCGAGGCAGGCAACGTGCGTGCACTCGCCGTGGCCGCGCCCGAGCCGCTCGAGGGATTCGACGTGGACACCTTCATCGAACAGGGCTACAACGTCGACCTGGTCAACTGGCGCGGAATCGTTGCGCCGCCGGGGATCTCGGACGAGGACCGGCAGACGCTCGTCGACATCGTCACCGAGATGGTCGAGACCGAGCAGTGGGCGACGGCCGTCGAACGCAACCGCTGGAAAGAGTCGGTGGTGACGGGAGACGAGTTCGGAGAGTTCCTCGACGTCGAGCAGGCACGCATCATCGGAATTCTCGAGGAGTTGGGGCTGGTATGACAACAACGACTACCGACACGGACACGTCCCGGTCCTTCTGGACTGGCCGCAGTGGACTGATCGTTCCGGCGCTGCTCGTCGCACTGGGAGCGTTTCTGGTCTACGGAACCGTCACCATGGAGGTTCCACCCACCGCCACCTCCCCTGGCCCACAGGTCTTTCCGGCCATCGTCGCCGGCGGCTGCTTCGTGGTCGCCCTGTTGGTCACCATCCAGCTGATGGTCAAGCCCGACGAGATCGACCGTGGGGTCGACGACGACGGAGTGCCGCACACCGGCACCGTCAGCAATTGGCGCACGCTGTCCATCACCGTCGGATCGGTGGCAGTGTTCATCGCCCTCCTCGACCCACTGGGCTGGGTTCTCGCCGGCGCACTGCTGTTCTGGGGTGTGTCGGTCGGATTGGGCGGGCGCCGTTACGTGTTCGACGCGGCAGTCGCACTGCTGGTCTCGAGCACGATTCAGATCGCATTCTCCGCGGGCCTCGGCCTGACCTTGCCCGGCGGCGTCCTCGCCCAGATCTTCTGACGGAGCTGAATTTCCGATGGATTCATTGAGCAATCTTCTCGACGGGTTCGGCACCGCGCTGACTCCGATGAACCTGGTGTGGGTGTTCGTCGGCGCGTTGCTGGGTACCGCCGTGGGCGTCCTGCCCGGTCTCGGCTCTGCCATGGCGGTGGCCCTGCTGCTGCCGGTCACCTTCACCCTCGACCCCACCGCCGCGTTGATCATGTTCGCCGGTGTGTATTTCGGCGGCCTGTTCGGCGATTCGATCTCCGGCATCCTGATGAACACCCCCGGCAACAGCACGGCCATCGCCGGTACGTTCGAGGGTCATCGGATGGCCAAGAACGGCCGCGCCCCACAGGCTTTGGCAACTTCTGCCATCGGCGCGTTCATCGGCGGCATCATCGCGACGACCCTCGTGGTGTTCTTCGCCCCGACGCTGGCCGCGCTGGCGACCAACTTCGGACCCGCCGAATACCTCGCTCTCGCGGTCTTCGCCTTCATCGCCACCTCGGCGGTGGTCTCGGACTCCGCCCTCAAGGGTCTGACCGCCCTGCTGATCGGCCTGACCTTGGCCGTGATCGGCATCGACGGGCCCTCTGGCGCTTCACGATTCACCTTCGAGGTACCGGCCCTGTTCGACGGCATCCACATCGTCGTGATCACCGTCGCGATGCTCGCTCTCGGTGAGGTGATCCACATCGCGTCGAAGATCGGACGGCCCGAGGACCGCACCCTGATCGAATCGCAGGGCCGCCCGTGGTTGAGCAAGGCCGAATTTCGCGATGCATTGCCGGCCTGGATGCGCGGCACGGCATTCGGTGTGCCGTTCGGTGTGATCCCCGCGGGCGGTGCCGAAGTACCCAGCTTCCTGGCCTACGGCACCGAGCGCAGGCTCGACCGAAAGCGGGAGAAGCCGATGTTCGGCAAGGGTGCCATTCGCGGTGTCGCGGGTCCCGAGGCCGCCGGAAACTCCACGGCCGGAACGGCAATGGGGGCGCTACTGGCTCTGGGACTGCCGACGTCGGCGACGGCGGCCATCATGTTGGCTGCCTTCCAGCAGTACGGCATGCAGCCCGGACCACTGCTGTTCGAGCGCAGCGGAGACATCGTCTGGGCCCTACTGGCCAGCCTGTTCGTGGCGATGATCGTGCTGCTCATCCTCAACCTGCCGTTCGCACCGCTGTGGGCGCAGCTGCTGAAGATCCCGAAGAACTACCTCTACGCCGGAATTTCGGTGTTCGCTGCCCTGGGCGTCTACGCGTCGAGTGCGTCGATCGTGGATCTGATCTTCATGCTCGGACTCGGCATCGTCGGATTCATGATGCGGCGCTACGACATTCCGCTCGCACCGGTGCTGATCGCCGTCATCCTCGGCCCGTTGGCCGAGGAATCGCTCCGACGCGCACTGGCCGTCAGCGAGGGCGACCCGTCGATTCTGGTCAGCAGCGGCATCACCATCGTGCTCTACGCCCTGATGATCATCGCCGTGGTGTTCTCGATAGTCAGCAAGATCCGCGCCCGCAAGACCGCCGACTTCTGAGTGCGCTCCGCGCAGTGGTGTGGTTAAGAGCTCTCTGGGGCACTCAACCGCACCACTGCCGCAGGCACTCTCAGTGCTGCAGGGCCGGGTAATCCGTGTAGCCCTTGGCACCATCGGTGTAGAAGGTGCTCGGATCAGGCTCGTTCAGCGGCAGATCCTCGCGCCAGCGGTAGGCGAGATCGGGGTTCGCGATCGCCGGACGGCCGACGACGATGGCGTCACCGATGCCGTTCTCGAGCAGCGACAGAGCCTCGTCGCGAGTGGTGATCTCACCGAAGCCACTGTTGACGAGCACAGCCCCGCCGAACGCCTGTCGCAGATCCTGTACCAGCTCGCCCGACGGATCCTTGTGCAGCACACTGAGGTACGCCAGACCGAGCGGTGCGAGCCGCTCGACCAACGCACGGTAGGTAGCACGCACGTCGTCGGAATCCGTCTCGAGCGCATCCTGGATGTTGTGCTCGGGTGAGATGCGAATTCCCACCTTGCCCGCTCCGAGTGCATCGGCCACGGCCTCGACCACCTCGGCCACGAACCGCGCCCGGTTCTCCGGCGAACCGCCGTATGCGTCGTCACGCTGGTTCGAGGCGGGCGAGAGGAACTCGTGCAGCAGGTATCCGTTGGCACCGTGAACCTCGACGCCGTCCATACCGGCCGCGACCGCATTCTTCGAGGCCTGTACGAAATCTGCAATCACCGACGGCAGTTCGTCCTCCCGCAGTGCACGCGGGGTGGGGTACGCCTTCTTGCCCTCGTACGTGTGAGTCTCACCGTCGATGGCGATGGCGCTGGGCCCGACGACCTCACGGCCACCCGTCGTCGCCTCGTGGGTCACGCGCCCGGCATGCATCACCTGGGCGAAGATCAGCCCGCCGTCGGCGTGCACTGCGTCGGCGACTGTGCGCCACCCCTCGATCTGCTCGTCGGTCACCAGACCGGGCTGACCGGGGAAGCCCTGGCCCGCATGGCTCGGGTAGGTGCCTTCGCTGACGATGAGACCGAGCGATGCCCGCTGCTTGTAGTGCTCGACGACCAGGGGGCCCGGCACACCGTCCTTGCCGGAGCGCACCCGCGTCAGCGGAGCCATCACCAACCGGTTGTCGAGCTTCAGGTCACCGAGCGTCAACGGGGAAAACAACTTCATGGATCTCTATCTCCTCACGAGTGCGTGCACAGTCTTTGCCACTGATCACTAGAACGATCGAGATCCACGAAGCTATTCCGCTCCGAGACATTGCTCACTCACAGGATGTAGAGCATCTCCTGATACGTCGGCAGCGGCCAGAGATCGTCGGCCACCATTGCTTCGAGGGTGTCGGCCGCAGAACGCACAGCCGCCATCGCAGGCAACAGTTCGTCCTTGGCGTGGGTGGCCTCGGCAAGAGCGTCGCCGCCCGGATCCGCCTCGAGTGCGGCCTTCAATGTCGCCAACGCGGCTCGCAGCTCCGACAGTGGAGCCGACACTGCCTGCAGCGCAGTCATGTCCACGTCGTCGACGCCCGCGCCCTTCAGCGCGCTGACGTTCTGCGCCAGCTCCGTCTGGTAGCGCACTGCAGCGGGCAGGATCGATGTCTGACCCATCTCCAGCGTCAACCGCGCCTCGACGAACACCGTCAACGCGTACTGCTCGAGCCCGATTTCGTAGCGCGAGTGCATCTCTCGGTGGTTGAACACCTTGTACTTCTCGAACAGTTCCATCGCCGACTCGGAAATCAACTCAGGCAACGCGTCGAGCGTCGTACGCAGGTTCGGTAGGCCGCGTGCCTCGGCCTCGATCTGCCAGTTGTCGGAGTAGCCGTCGCCGTTGAACACCACCGCGCCGTGTTCGGTGATGATCTCGGTCAGCAGATTCTGCACGGCGGTGTCGAAATCGGTGCCGTCGGCGACGGCCGCTTCGAGGTTGGTCGCCATGTAGTCGAGCGCCTCGGCCATGATCGTGTTGATCGTGACCATCGGGCCGTTGACGGTCTGCATCGAACCGGGGGCGCGGAACTCGAACCTGTTGCCGGTGAAGGCGAACGGGCTGGTTCGGTTGCGGTCGCCGGGATCGGTCGGCAGTACGGGCAGGGTGTCGGCACCGATCATCATGGTGCCCTTGCCTTTCGAGGATGTGGCTGCGCCCTTGGCGATCTGGTCGAACACGTCGGCGAGCTGATCGCCGAGGAAGATCGAGATGATCGCGGGCGGAGCCTCGTTGGCACCGAGGCGGTGATCGTTGGTCGCCGACGCCACCGATGCGCGCAGCAGACCGCCGTACTTGTGCACCGCGCGGATGACGGCGGCACAGAAGACGAGGAACTGCGCGTTGTCGTGGGGGTTGTCGCCGGGCACCAGCAGCGATCCGAGCTCGGAGTTGCCGAGGGAGAAGTTGACATGCTTGCCGGAGCCGTTGACGCCCTCGAACGGCTTCTCGTGGAACAGACACTCCATACCGTGCTTCTTGGCGATCGTCTTGAACGTCGTCATCAACAGCTGCTGGTGATCGGCAGCAATGTTGCCGCGCTCGAACATCGGCGCGATCTCGAACTGTCCGGGGGCGACTTCGTTGTGCCGCGTCTTGGCCGGGATACCGAGCTTGAACAGCTCACGCTCGGTGTCCATCATGAAGCCGAGCACGCGCTCGGGGATGGCTCCGAAGTAGTGATCGTCGAATTCCTGACCCTTGGGCGGCTTCGATCCGAACAGGGTACGACCTGCATTGAGCAGGTCGGGGCGGGCCAGGAAGAAGTGCCGGTCGACGAGGAAGTACTCCTGCTCCGGGCCGCAGAACGAGACGATGTTCTCGATGTTCTCGTGTCCGAACAGCTTCAGGATGCGCTCGGCATGACCGCCCATCGCCTGCTGGCTGCGCAGCAGCGGGGTCTTGTGGTCGAGGGCTTCACCGGTCATCGAGACGAACACCGTCGGAATGCACAGGGTATTGCCGTTCGGGTTCTCGAGGACGTACGCCGGGCTGGTGACGTCCCAGCCGGTGTACCCGCGGGCCTCGAACGTGTTGCGGAGGCCGCCGTTGGGGAAGCTCGACGCGTCGGGTTCGCCCTGGATCAGGGTCTTGCCGGCGAACTCCGCGAGTGCGCTGCCGTCACCGACCGGATCGAAGAAGCTGTCGTGCTTCTCGGCCGTGAGCCCGGTGAGGGGGTAGAAGACGTGTGCGTAGTGCGTCGCGCCTTTTTCGAGGGCCCAATCCTTCATCGCCGACGCCACCGCGTCGGCCACCATGGGGTCGAGCTTCTTGCCCTTGTCGATCGTGGCCATCACCGACTTGAACACCGACTTGGGCAGTCGCTTCTGCATGACGACCTTGCTGAAGACGTTCTCACCGAATATCTCGCCCGGCTTCTCGTCTCCGACGAAGCTGACCGCAGGCGGCACGTACGCCTCGACGTCTTTGATCGCCTGCAGGCGGACGGTATTTCCACTCATGGCTACCCCTTGGCAAGGTGCGCTCCGCACCTGGTGTGTGCGGAGTCCGACTCGGCGACTGTACGAATGCCTCGTGGCGGTGGTGTTTCGTCGCTGTGTCCACTGCAATGCAAAACGGACGGGGAGGCAACAACCGCGATCGGAGTTTCCTCCCGCGCCGGCGGGGGTAAAAACGTAGCCAGCATAAACAACTGAAAGGCGTGCTCCATGACCGACGAGTTGACCGTCCGGCGCGTGATCGACGCTCCCCCCGCCTCCGTGTTCACCGCGCTCGCCAATCCCGAGGTTCAGGCTGCGGTCGACGGTTCGGACATGCTGCGCGGCGCGATCGACCCGACGCCGCTGAATGCGGTGGGCGACACCTTCGCGATGGACATGTATCAGCCGGAACTGGGCGAGTACGTCATGGAGAACACCGTGTTCGTTTTCGAGCAGGACCGTCGCATCGGTTGGATTCCCAATCGTCAGGGCATGGAACCCCGTGGCACGCGGTGGTCCTGGGAACTCGAGGAGGTCGCCGACGACCGGACGGCACTGACGCAGGTGTACGACTGGTCCCGCGTCGCCGATCCGGAGTTCCGAAGGATGGCCAGCTTTCCGAGGGTGACCGAAGAACAGATCGTCGGCACGATGCGCCGGCTCGCCGAACACCTCGGCGTTCCGCTCGAAGACTGATCACCGAGACAGTCGGCCCAGCTCGGTACGTCGAAGTCACTCTCGTTCCGGCGCAGGCTTTTTCGCGAGAACGGTGAAGTTGTCGGCCGCGGACTCGTGTCGGTCCGGCGCGATACGCTCGCCGTCGTCGCCGTAGACGGCGAGCAGTTCGAGGCCCGCGCCGGCCACCAGAGTGCGGATGTCGTCGAGGGTCGCGAAGTGCATGACGAGGGCGAATTCGTGGGCTTGCAACGGGGCCAGAGCCCACGATCGGTGATCCTCGGCCTTCGACCGATTGACGAACCAGTTCCGCACACCCCGCACTTGTGCCGACGGGTCGAGCAGACGGCGTCCGACGGCGACGAGGAGTACTCGTAGGGAAAACTGTGGTCGAGTCGTCGGCCGCCGTAACTGAAACGGGCTCTCCAGATACGACCGGCCACCGCGATTGAGCGTCGAGAAGACGACGACCCCCGACTCGCCGGTCACTCGCGCGAATTCGGCCAGTACGCGGCGACGTTGCTCATGGGTCACGGTATCGAGTCCGTTGTTGCTGAAGACGACCAAGCCGAACTCACCGTCCTCGAACGCCGCCAGGTCACGAGCGTCGGCGACGTGCGCAGGCAGATCGGGGAAGTTCTGCCGAAAGGCGTCGATCATGTTGGGCGCGTAGTCGATTGCCACGTAGCGATCGGACAGCAATCGCAGCAGCGGCGTGGTGCGGCCGCTGCCCACACCCACGTCCAACACCGGAACGCCGCGGGCCATGTCGGCAGCGGCGACCAATGCTGCAGCCTCGCCGCGATCGAGAAATCCGTCGGTCGGCCCCATGAATTCCACGTAGGTGGCGGCAACCCGAGCATCGTCGAACACACCACGGTTGGAATCGGTGGACAACTCGGACACCTCCACGTTCGCGAGCTGCGGACGTACCGCAGCTGCCGACGACCGTACCGACGAACCCTGAGGCGCGCCTGAGGTGCTGCGTCCCGGTTTCTCGGCACAGGTATGGTCTCGTTCCCCCTCGTCCGTGCATCATCGACATATGACGAATTCGTACGACGCATGGCCCGAACTTCGAGTCGACAGCTGGGCGGACACGCGCGACACAGTGCAGCTGTGGACCCAGATGGTCGGCAAGACCCGAATGGCGTTGTCTCCCCCGCTCAACCACTGGTGGGGAGTTGCGCTCTACGTCGACTCGTCGGGGCTGACGACGTCGCTGATGCCGCTCGGCGATCGAGGCCTCGAGATTCGCTTCGACTTTCTTGCGCACCAGCTGATCCTCGCCACCACCGATGGCGAGCGCCGAACCATGAAACTCGAGCCTCGAACCGTTGCGGACTTCTACGCCGAATACACCGATCTGCTTTCCGAACTCGGAGTCGAGGCTCCGATCGTGGCAGTGCCGGTCGAACTGCCACACGCGACACCGTTCGCCGAGGACGTCGAACACGCCTCGTACGACGCCGATGCGGTCCAGAAGTTCTGGCGAGCGCTCGTCAGCGCTCATCGGGTGTTCTCGGAGTTTCGAGCCGGCTTCCGCGGCAAATCCAGCCCGGTCCACTTCTTCTGGGGCGCTTTCGATCTCGCTGTCACACGATTCTCAGGTAAGCCTGCACCACAGCATCCCGGTGGTGTTCCCAACTGTCCCGACTGGGTGATGCACGAGGCATACAGCGACGAGGTGTCGAGCGCCGGGTTCTGGCCGGGCGGGGCCGCGGAGGGCGCGTTCTACGCGTACGCCTACCCGAACCCGGAAGGCTACGACAGTCATCCGGCTGTCACTGCTCCCGCGTACTTCGATCGTGAACTCGGCGAGTACGTACTTCCGTACGAGTCCGTCCGCACCGCCGAGGATCCCGACGCACTTCTGCTCGCCTTTCTCGAGAACACCTACCGCGCTGCCGTCGAGACCGCCCACTGGGACTAGCCCGGGTGGGGGCGGTCCTCGTTTCCCCCCATTCGGGGGTATCCGACGGGTGACCCGGATCACTACCGTTCGTCGCATTCGGTATCGCACATATACCCGATACCCGACAAAAACGGAGGAACCATGACTGCTGTCTCGCCCGAGGATCCGGGCGTCGCCACTCCGACCCCACCGGCGGTGCAGACGAAGACGAGCGTCCGCCGAGTTGCGGTTGCGAGTGGCATCGGCACCACGATCGAGTTCTACGACTTCTTCATTTACGGCACCGCCGCCGCGCTCGTCTTCCCCACGATTTTCTTCCCGGCGCTCGGATCGACCGCAGGCACCGTGGCCTCGTTCGCGACGTTCGCCGTCGCGTTCATCGCCAGACCCGTCGGTGCAGTGCTGTTCGGCCACTTCGGCGACCGCATCGGTCGTAAGAAGACCCTGATCTCGACCCTGCTGTTGATGGGGGTGTCCACCTTCGCGATCGGTCTACTGCCCGGCGCAGCCACCATCGGAGTCGCAGCCCCGATCATTCTGGTGCTGCTCAGATTCGGGCAGGGATTCGCCGTCGGCGGAGAGTGGGCGGGTGCCACGCTCCTCACGGCCGAGTACGCACCTGCCGGCAAGCGTGGGTTCTATGCGATGTTCCCACAGCTGGGCCCCTCGGCCGCGTTCATCTTCTCCAGTGCGACGTTCCTCGCCACCGGCCTGCTGTTCGGCGATACGAACGAGACATTCCTCAACTACGGGTGGCGAATTCCGTTCCTGCTCAGCGCTGTTCTGGTCCTCATCGGCCTCTACATGCGATTGGCCATCGAAGAGACCCCGGTCTTTCGAGCCAACAAGCTCGCCGAGGAGCACGCTCCGGCGAACTCGGCACCGACCAAATTGCCGATCTTCGACGCTTGGCGCATCCAGAAGCGCGAAATCATCACTGCGGCAGGCGCATTGGCATCCCTCTTCGCCTTCTTCTACATGGGGACCGCATACCTGACGAGCTACGGCACCAAAACCCTCGGGTTCGACCGCCCGTTCGTGTTGGTCACCGGGATAGGCGCTGCGGTGATCTTCGGTATCGCCATCGCCACCTCGGCAACCTATTCCGATCGCGTCGGCCGACGTCGGGTCATCATGGCGGCGTGCATCGTCGCGGTGCCGTGGTCGATAGCACTGTTCCCATTGCTGGACTCGGGCTCACCGGTCGCGTTCGTGATCGGCATGTGCGTGACGCTCGCGATCTTCGGTGTTGCGTACGGCCCGACCGGAGCTCTGCTTCCGGAGCTCTTCCAGACCCGATTCCGTTACACCGGAGCAGGTTTGGGCTACAACCTCGCCGGCGTTCTCGGTGGCGCGATTCCGCCGATGCTTGCCGCACCGCTCACGGCCGCGTTCGGCAGTATCTCGATCGGCGTGATGCTGGCGCTGCTGTCGGTGCTGAGTCTGGTCTGCACCAAGAGACTGATCGAGACCAAGGATGTCGACATGGCATAGGGGCCCACGACCGACACACAGAAGAACCGCGGCCACCCGGAAGTCGGGTGGCCGCGGTTCTTGTCAGCTGTGTGGGTAACGAAATCTAGTCGTCGCCACGGGGCGGCGGCTGGACGTCGACGCCGCCGGAGTTGTGCTCCGGTCCCGCCGCAGGATGTCCTGCCGGTACGCGACCGCGAGTCTTGGCGGCCTCACTGTCCTTGGTGGCACCCTCGGCGAACTTCCGACGCCAGCTCTCCTCGGGACGGTAGGGGCCCGGCTTCGGCCGAACCTTGCCGCCCGGGAACGCCAGCCGTGCAATGGTCCGCTGGACCATGCCCCACTGCTGGAAGAACGGTCCGGTGTTGTACGGCAATTCGTAGCGCTCGCAGATGTCCTTGATCTTCGGCGCGACGTCCGAGTACCGGGTGCTGGGCATATCCGGGTACAGGTGGTGTTCCACCTGGTAGCTCAGGTTGCCGCTCATCAGGTGGAACAACGGTCCGCCGTCGATGTTGGCGGCGCCCACCAGCTGACGCACGTACCATCCGCCACGGGTCTCGTTCTCCACCTCTTCCTGGCTGAAGGTGTATGCCTGATCCGGGAAGTGACCGCAGAAGATGATCGCGTTCGACCAGACGTTGCGGATGATGTTCGCGGTGAAGTTGGCAGCCACCGTCGAGAGGAACGTGCTCTCGACACCACTGAGGCGTGAATCCAGCAACGCTGCGGTCTTACGGTTCTTGCCGAATCGAGACGACCCACGCAGCTTGGACGCCAGACGTGACCTCTTGCTCTCGGGCAGACGACCGCCCGATGCGAGCTGCGCCAGCGCGAATGCCCCGGCACTGATCAGCGGCCAGCCCACGTAGTCCTTGACGAACTGCTTGCGTGCCTTGACGCCGATGCCCTTGAGATCCTCGACGAGTTCCTTGACCGGCTTCTCACCGCGGCGAATTGCCTCGATATCGAGATCGTGCAGAGCGACGCCCCACTCGAAGAACGCCATCAGCAGCACGTTGTAGAACGGCTGGGCCAGGTAGACGGGGCTCCACTTCTGCCGCGGATCGATACGCATGATCTCGTAGCCGAGATCCTTGTCCTTGCCGCGAATGTTCGTGTAAGTGTGGTGCACGTAGTTGTGCGAGTGCTTCCACGAGTTGGCGGTGGATGCGGTGTCCCAGTCCCACACGGAAGAGTGGATTTCCGGATCGTTCATCCAGTCCCACTGGCCGTGCATGACGTTGTGGCCGATCTCCATGTTCTCGAGGATCTTCGCGATCCCGAGGCATGCGGTACCGGCCAGCCACGCCGGCTTGCTGGTGGAGCCGAGCAACAGCACGCGACCGGCGACCAGCAGCTGACGCTGGGCTGCGATCACCGAAGTGATGTACTTGCGGTCCTTGTCACCGAGGCTGGAGTACACCTCGTCGTGAATGGCGTCGAATTCCTTGGCGAGTTCGGCGATCGTCTCGTCGCTCAGGTGCGCCAACGGGTTCACCGGCTCATCGGTGTCGGTGGCGCGCCTGGTGGTTTCGTCGATAGACATACATTCCCCTGTTCGAATGGAAGATCAGAGTTCGATTTCGATGTCGCCCTCAGCAGTGTTGACACAGATCCGAACCGCTTGCCCCGTAGGTTCGGAGATATCCCCGTTACGTAGGTCACGTAAACGCCCCTTCCTCAGGGTACCTACGCACGTATGGCAGATGCCGATCCGGCAGCCGTACGTCAAATCCAGACCGGCCTCCTCGCCGGCGGCGAGAATCGTTGTGCCGCCGTCGCATTCGACGTCCTTCTCGCTGTTGACGAAGCGAACGGTACCGCCCTCACCAGCGTCGTCTCCGCCGCCGATGACCGGCTGAAAACTCTCGTAATTGAATCGATCCGACTCTCCCTGGTCCCTCCAGTAGGAGCGCAGATCGTCCAGATGTTCACCCGGACCGGAGCAGAATGCTTCTCGCTCACGCCAATCCGGGACCAATTCATCCAGTTCCGACGCCTTCATCCGACCTTCGTCACTGGTGATGCGAAGCTTCACCGTCAGCCCGTCGTGCTTGGCTTCCAACTCCTCGAGCGTGTCCGCGAACATCAACTGTTCACGGTTGTGCACCGAGTGCACCACGACGACGTCACGGACCTGATCGTGATGATCCAGGGCGCGCAACATGCTGATGATCGGCGTGATGCCACTGCCGGCGCTGATGAACACCATCTTGTCCGGTACGGGGCTCGGCAGAGTGAATTCACCCTCCACCTCGCTGAGTCGCACGATGTCACCGGTTCTGATGGTGCCCACCAGATACGGCGAGACCGTGCCCGACGGCACCAGCTTGGGACTGACGCTGACCAACCCGTCGTCGGGGTCCGGATCGGACGTCAGGGAGTACGCCCGCCAGTGATAGCGGCCGTCGATGAGCACCCCGAGCCGTACGTACTGGCCCGGCGTGTGACCCTGCCACTCGAAACCGGGACGGATGTACACCGACACGGCCTCGGACCCCTCGGGAACCACTCGCTCGACCTTCCCCCGAAGTTCGCGCGTGGTCCACAGCGGATTGATCATCGACAAGTAGTCGTCAGGCCGGAGCGGATTGAACAATGATCGGACTGCGCGCAGCATCGTCCGTCTTACAAAAGAAACCTGGGGCTTGGCCCCCCGTTCAGCCATACTCAACGGTAACTCCGAGAAGCTCGCCGTGCGTACGAATCGCGCAGACTCGAATCAGACTGCTACACAATGTGAACAGAACGGGGAGTTACCGCCGGTCAGCGGGTCCGCGAGACTCGATCACCGAGAGCGGCGCTCACTTTGCCGTACCAGCCGACCGGGCGCGCCGGCCCCCGGGTGGGAACGTCGGCGAGCAAGGCCTCGGCCGTTTCCTCTGCGTCGATCTTGTTGTCGCCGATGCCGCCCGTGGCACCCCGTTTGGCCCAGCCGACTACGTAACTACCCGGAACCGGAGTGCCGTCGGCAGCGGTGATCCGGCCGCCGTCGTTGCGAATGGTGCCGGTGATGTCGTCGAACGGGACGCCCGGCGACGGTGTTCCGCGATAACCGATCGCGAGCAGAACCAGCTCCGTCGAGAGAGTGACCGCGTGTTCACCCACACCCACCTCGATGGACTCCACCGAGCCCTGCCCGCGCACAGCAGCAGGTGCCCGCCCGAATGCGAACACGATGCGACGCCCGTGCGCGCCGGATCCGAGATCGACTCGGGCCGCACCGGCCAACGCCGATGCAGGGGCCGACAGCGGGAGCCTGTCGATCGCGTCGACGATTCCGTCCGGTCCCGCGACGACGACGTCGACTCCGGCGCGGTCGACGAGCGCCTTGCACTCCGATCGTGTAAAAGCCGCGAACTCCGGGCCTCGTCGAGCCAGCACGACCACTTCTCGTACGCGATTGCGACGGAGCTCGGCCAGCGCGTGCGGGGCGATCTCGGTTCCGTTCAGGGAATCGGGATCGGCCGTGAGAATACGTGCGGCGTCGAGAGCGACGTTGCCGTTACCGATGATGGTGACGCGGTCGACGCCCGTGAGGTCGATGGCGTCGGCGGGGATGTCGGGATGGCCGGTGTACCAGCCGACCAGGGTGCGCGCGCTGACCGAATTGCCGAGATCGATACCGGGAATGTCGAGCGCTCGGTCCTTGTCGGCACCGACGGCATAGACGACGGAGTCGAACTTTCGAGCCAACTCGACGTGATCGACGTCCTTGCCCACCTCGGTGCCGAGCTTCATCGTCACGCGTGGGTGCGCGAAGATTCCGCGAAAGTGCTCGCTGATGCGTCGAGTGCCGAGGTGGTCCGGTGCGACGCCGTAGCGTGCCAGACCGCCTGCGGTCGGCAGCCGGTCGTAGAACGTGATCGTGGTTCCGGGCACGCGTAGCAGGGCTTGCGCGGTGTAGCAGGCCGCCGGACCGGTGCCCACGATGGCGATGCTGACCGGAGGCAGCTCGTTGACCGTCGCCACCGGAAAGCGCGGCTCACCCCACTCCGCTACGGCCGGCTTGTCGCGGTAGTAATCCGCGTTGATCTCGGCGTAGATCTGCTGGTCCGGAGTCAACCGGGACACCCGGGTGATCGCGTCGACCGGGCACGCGTCGGCACAGGCCCCACAGTCGATGCACGAGCGCGGATCGATGTAGAGCAATTCGGTCTTGCCGAAATCCGGCTCGTCCGGCGTCGGATGAATGCAGTTGACGGGGCACACCGACAGGCAGGATGCGTCGTTGCAACAGTTCTGCGTGATCGCGAACGGCATGGGTTATCGGATGTCCTTCACGGCCTCGAAATGAGTGGTCAGAGCATGTGCAAGCGACGGTAGATCATCTCGGCCGGCTTGGTGACCAAACCGCAGTCGAGAAGAAATGCCATCAGATGCTCGCTCGAGGTGCGCATCATCGTGTGGTGGTGGGCATTGTTCTTCGCTTCCTTCACCGCACGGTCGACATCGAGGCCCGCTGCTGCGTAGACCTCCTTGTTGACCATGTTGGACACGATCAGCCGAGCGGCGATCGCGACGACGAGCGCGCTGGCCTTGCGGCGAGCCGGGCTCTTTCCCTCGATGTCTTCACGCATCTGTGCGCGCGCGAACGTCATGTGTCGCGATTCCTCGACGACGTGGATCTTGCTGGTGGTACGCACGAGCGGAAGCACGTTCTCGCCGCGCATCCAGTCGCGCTGCATGACGTCGAGCACCTCTTCGGCGACGAGGATGCCGCCGTAGGCGACCTCGGCGGATGCCAATGCCTTGAATCCACGGCCGAGCTCGATGCTCGACCGGCGCGGCAGGTAGGCCTTGATGCCCATCTTCTGGCAAGCCCGCGCGAACATGATCGAGTGACGGCACTCGTCGGCGATCTCGGTGAGCGCGAACTGGAAATCCGAATTGGACGAGTCCTTGCAGTACTGATCGCGCAACACCATCTGCTGCAGGATCATCTCGAACCAGATGCCGGTGCTCATGATCGAGCAGACCTCGTGGCGAGTGAGCGTGATGCGCTGTTCCTCGCTCATCTCGTCCCACAACTTCGTGCCGTAGAGCGTGCTCCACTCCGGATTGAGGCCGTAGAGGGACGGATCGAGATCGGCCTCCCAGTCGACCTCTTCGGCCGGGTCGTACGACAGCTGGGCGGCGGAATCGAGCAGACGTGCGGAAACATCCTCGGGCTCGAGGACATCGTTCCTGGAGAGTGTGCTGGTCATCGCCGTCGTTCCTTTCATCGTCGAACAGGAGTGGTTAGCTGTTACGGAGATTACCAGGTACTTGCGGACACAGGTAGTGGTTCCTCGGAATCCACCGTCGGTGTGCCGGGCCGAGCCCCTACAGTTCGAGCGACCACAGAAACGGAGATCCTCGGTGATCGCACCTCTACGCTCTGCACTGACCCACACCCCGATGCGGCTCTACGCGGCGGGAATGGTGTCGGCCAACGCCATCGGGGCGGTCATCGTCTTCGTGTTGGCGCGGTTCATCCTGCCCCTGCCGATCGGCTCCGAAGAGATTTTGTCCGACCGCAACTACCTGGCGTTCTTCGTCTACCTGCCCGTCGCCATCGGGCTCGGCATCGCGCTCGGTCTCCACGTGGCGAAGCCGCTCGTGCTGTGGCTGCACACCGGCGGAACGCCGTCGGACGAGACCACGATCGCCGTGATTCGGCTCCCTCTTCGGCAACTCGGCGTGCACGTTCTGTTGTGGGCGCTCGGTGTTGCGGTGTTCGTCGGTGTCAACGCCTCGGCCGGGGCTGCGCTGTCGATCATCGTGGCCATCGCCGTCAGTTTCGGCGGACTGGCGACCTGCTCACTGGGCTATCTTGTGGCCGAGCGCTGTCTGCGTCCGATCACCGCGGCCGTGATGGAGGTCGGCGAGGTCACCGACACGGCGGCGCTCGGCGTGAAACTGCGCGTCGTTCTGATCTGGGTACTGAGTACGGCCATTCCCATCCTGGGTCTCGGGCTGATCGGACTCGGCAGACTGATCGATACCGTCATCCCCCCGGACGTCGACCTGTCTCCCGCTATGGTCTCGCTCTCTGCCATCGCCCTCGTCGTCGGTTTCGGCGGCATGTTCCTCGTCGGTCGCTCGGTGTCCGATCCGCTGCAGCAGGTGAGCTCGGCCATGCAGCGAGTGGAGGCCGGTGCCACCGATACCCGCGTCGACGTCTACGACGCCTCCGAAATCGGCAGACTGCAGAACGGGTTCAACAAGATGGTCGTCGGTCTCGACGAGCGCGAACGACTCCGCTCGCTGTTCGGCCGGCATGTGGGCCACGATGTCGCCCAGCGCGCGTTGGCCAGCGCGCCCCGTCTCGGCGGCGAAAACCGAACCGTCGCCGTCCTGTTCATCGACCTGGTCGGCTCCACCGCACTGGCCGAACGCGAGTCCGCCGAGACGGTGGTGGACCTGCTCAACCGATTCTTCGCAGTGGTCGTCGAACACGGCGAGCGCAACGGCGGCTTCGTCAACAAGTTCGAGGGCGATGCCGCCCTGCTGATCTTCGGCGCTCCGGTCGACCATCCCGACCCGGCCACCGCGGCGCTGCGCACTGCACGCACCCTCGCCGCAGCGCTTCGGGCCGACGGCGGATTCGAGATCGGCATCGGCGTCACATACGGGCCGGTGATCGCCGGCAACATCGGGGCCGAGTCCCGTTTCGAGTACACCGTCATCGGCGACACCGTGAATCAGGCGGCCCGGCTCACCGATCTGGCCAAGGACGACCCCGACACCGACGTCCTCACATCGTCGACGGTGCTCGAACACGCGACCTCGGACGAGAAGCAACTGTGGCAATCGGGTCGGTCCGTGACCCTTCGCGGGCGATCCGCACCGACGGTTCTGGCCGCTCCGATACTGCGCGACGAACAGGCGAGCGCACCGTAGAAAATTCGAAGGTTTCCCTTTCGGTGCCGATGGGGCATACCCCCCGAACCAACCCACCCATCGCGCTGGCGCGAGACATTTGCTGGTACAACGTCTCTCGCTCCGAAAGGCACCCATGCCCGCAATTCTGTTCGGCTCCATCAGCACTCTCGTCGACACCTCCGAGCTGCAGCGACGCTCGTTCAACGAGGCCTTCGCCGCCCACGATCTGAACTGGAACTGGTCGCAGGACGACTACCGGTCCATGCTCGGATCGAACGGCGGTGCCGACCGCATCAGCGAATACGCGTCGAGCACCGGAACCGAGGTGGACGCGGCCGCCGTGCACGCCACCAAGTCCGAGATCTTCCAGCGGCTGATCGGCGAATCCGACGTCAAGACGCGACCGGGCGTGGCCGACACGATCGACTCCGCGAAAGCGAACGGGTTGAAGGTCGGGTTCGTGACCACGACCTCGCGCGAGAACATCGACGCACTGCTCGCAGCACTGTCTCCCGAACTGACCGCCGACTCGTTCGACATCATCGTCGACGCCTCGTCGGTCGATGCGGGCAAGCCCGATCCCGCGTCATACGAATTCGCATTGAAGACGTTGGGCGAGAACGCGTCCGACAGTGTGGCCATCGAGGACAACGCCGGCGGAGTGCAGGCGGCGGCAGCAGCGGGCGTCACCTGTGTCGCGTTCCCCAACGAGAACACTGCCGGTACCGACTTCGGCTCGGCCACCGACACCGTCGATGCACTCGATCCCGAGCGTGTCCGCGCTCTGATCGCAGCCTGACCCTTCATCCACCCAGGAGTAATTGTGAGCAATCTTCAGGCCCAGGTCGTCGCCGGAGACAGGTCGTTTCGCGTCGAAGGCTACGAGCGCATCGAGTACGACCTGATCTACGTCGACGGAGTGTTCGCGATCGAGAACACCGAACTGGCCGACAGCTACCGGCCGTACGGTCGCGCGCTGATGGTCGTCGACGAATCCGTGCACGACATCTACGGCGACCGGATCAGCGCATATTTCGATCATCACGAGATCGCACTGACGGTGGTTCCGGTTCACATCGCGGAGACAGCGAAGTCGCTGGAGACATTCGAGCGCATCGTCGGTGAATTCGACGCCTTCGGCCTGGTCCGCACCGAGCCGGTTCTGGTAGTCGGTGGTGGATTGACCACGGACGTAGCAGGTTTCGCCTGCGCCAGCTACCGACGCAACACCCCGTACATCCGTATTCCCACGACGTTGATCGGCCTGATCGACGCAAGCGTGTCGATCAAGGTCGCCGTCAACTACGGAAAGCACAAGAACCGCCTCGGTGCATACCATGCATCGCAGAAGGTGCTCCTCGACTTCTCGTTCCTCGGCACACTGCCCGAGGATCAGGTTCGGAACGGGATGGCGGAGCTGATCAAGATCTCTGTCGTCGGCAACCTGGAGATCTTCGAATTGCTCGAGCAGTACGGCCCGGAACTGCTACGTACCCGCTTCGGCCACCTCGACGGAACACCCGAATTGCGTTCGGTGGCCGACCGTCTGACGTACTCGGCCATCGCGACCATGCTCGAGCTAGAGGCCCCCAATCTCCACGAGATCGACCTCGACCGCGTCATCGCCTTCGGCCACACGTGGAGCCCCACTCTCGAGCTCACGCCGCCCGCACCGTTCTTCCACGGCCACGCCATCAACATCGACATGGCCCTGTCGACCACGGTCGCCGAGCAACGCGGCCACCTGTCCGCGGCCGACCGTGACCGCGTGCTCGGAGTCATGAGCAGCATCGGGCTGGCGCTCGACAGCCCGTACTTGACACCCGAATTGCTCTCCGAGGCAACGGCATCGATCCTCAAGACCCGGGACGGGATTCTGCGCGCGGCAGTACCCGACCCGATCGGATCCTGCCGTTTCCTCAACGATCTGGATGCGAACGAGCTGGCCGATGTGCTGACCTTGCACAAGAAGATCTGCCTGGACTTCCCACGGGCGGGCGAGGGTCTCGACATGTTCACCGCTCCGACACCGTGACTGTGGAACCACGACCGGTCACCCCGACGACCATCCTGGCGCGCGAACTGGGCGAGATAGCCGCGCTGCTCGACGCCGGGGCGACGGGCGAGCTGACCACCCGTGTTCATCGGGCCCGCGATCTCGCCGCGGGACTCGACCCGTATCTCGACATCTGCACCACCTCCGAATCTGCGGCACTGGCCACGTTGGCGTCGCGGACCCGCTCTGCGGACTGGAGATCCCGTGACGTGGTCTCCGGTTCCGGGCCCCTGGAGATGGAAATGCTCTCCGGCCATGTGGAGGGACGCTTCCTGGCGTTTCTCGTGCACATGACCCGGGCGACGCGGGTGCTCGAGATCGGTATGTTCACCGGTTACTCGGCGCTGGCGATGGCCGAGGCGCTGCCCGCAGGCGGCGAGGTCGTCGCCTGCGAAGTGGATCCGTACGTCGCCGAATTCGCGCAGTCCTGCTTCGCGGAATCGACAGCAGGATCCGCCATCACGGTGGAGGTGGGGCCCGCGCTCGACACTCTTCGCCGGCTCGACGGGACGTTCGACCTGGTGTTCATCGACGCCGACAAGACCGGATATCGCGGGTACCTGGAGCATCTGCTCGACAGCGAGCTGCTCTCCGACGGTGCCGTGATCGCCGTCGACAACACCCTGTTGCAGGGACAGCCCTACACGGCACAGCGGAGCGATAACGGCCGGGCCATCGCCGAATTCAACGACTACGTCGCGAACGACCCTCGCGTGCAACAGGTTCTGATTCCCTTGCGCGACGGCGTGACGCTGATTCGGCGCGCATGATCCGCACCGTCGCAGCACTGATCGGCCTCACGGTCACCCTCCCCGTCGATCTCGCGGCGGTGGGGGTGGTGGCGCTGCGGGGTACCCGGCCTGCCACCCGTCGAACCGATTCGCCCAGAACGGTTCTGATCAGTGGCGGCAAGATGACCAAGGCCTTGCAACTCGCACGGTCCTTCCATCTCGCCGGCCATCGGGTGATCCTCGTGGAATCGGCGAAGTACCGCTGGACCGGACATCGTTTCTCCCGCGCTGTCGACCGCTTCCATTGCATTCCCGACCCGGGTGATTCGGGATATGCGCAGGCTCTGCTGGACATCGTTCACCGCGAGGGCGTCGATGTATTCGTGCCCGTGGCAAGCCCGGCCGCGAGTATTCACGACGCGGACGCGCGTGCACTCCTCGATGCGCACTGCGAGGTGATCCACGGCGGCGCGGATGTCGTGCGAATGGTGGACGACAAGTCCCGATTCTCGGAGCACGCAGCGTCATTGGGACTACGCGTTCCCGACTTCAGACGTATCACCGACCCCGCCCAGATCGACGAGTTCGAGTTTGCGCCGGGCCGTGAGTACATCCTCAAGCGGATCTCGTACAACCCGGTCGGCCGAATGGATCTGACGCGGTTGACGGCGCACACGCCGGAACGCAACTCCTCCTTCGCCCGGAGCCTGCACATCACCGAGGACGACCCGTGGATTCTGCAGGAGTTCATCGCCGGACAGGAGTACTGCACGCACGGCACGGTGCGTGAGGGTCGCCTACAGGTGTACGGCTGCTGTGCGTCGTCGGCCTTCCAGGTCAACTACGAGATGGTCGACAAGCCCGAAATCCACACCTGGGTCACCACTTTCGTCTCCTCGCTCGACACCACCGGGCAGCTGTCGTTCGACTTCATCGAGTCCTCCGCCGACGGCCGGATCTACGCCATCGAATGCAACCCGCGCACCCACTCGGCTATCACGATGTTCTACGACCACCCCGAACTGGCTGCCGCGTACCTCGACGACGGACATGCCGAGATCGTGCCGCGTGCGACGGCCCGGCCGACGTACTGGATCTACCACGAGGTGTGGCGTCTGATCACCGAGGGTGATCGAGCATCTCGGCTCCGCACCATCTTTCGAGGCAAGGACGCCATCCTCACCGGTTGGGATCCGCTGCCGTATCTGTTGGTACATCATCTTCAGATTCCCTCGTTGCTGATCCGGAACCTCCGCGAGCGGCGTGGCTGGTCCCGAATCGATTTCAACATCGGCAAACTCGTGGAGAACGGAGGCGACTGATGACGTTGTCGGTCGTGGTGCTCGTCGGGTCCTCGGTGGACCGCTTTCACAGTGACCTCTCTCGGGTCTACGCCGGCGGTTTCCTGGACGCCCTAGGTAACGACCCCACGTACGGTTTCGAGATCGCGTTCGTCTCTCCCGGCGGCCTCTGGAGTTTCCCCACCGGTCTCGACGATTCGAGTATTGCTGCGGCGCAGCAGATGCCGTTGGCACAGGCGGTGGAGCACATTGCGGTGCGAGACTTCGACGTCATGGTTCCGCAAATGTTCTGTATGCCGGGTATGACGACGTACCGCGGCCTGTTCGATCTACTGGGAGTGCCCTACCCCGGCAACGGTCCGGACCTCATGGCATTGACGGCGAACAAGGCCCGCGCCCGCGCCGTCGTCGCGGCAGCCGGCGTGCGTGTTCCCGAAGGCGTGGTCGTCAGATCCTCCGACGACGTGATGGACCTCGCCCTGCCGGTCGTGGTCAAGCCCGTGGATTCGGACAATTCGATGGGTGTCTCGCTGGTCCACGAGCCCGCCGGTCTGGCCCCCGCGATTCGAGAGGCTCTGACGTATTCGTCTGCTGCACTGGTGGAGACGTACGTTCCACTGGGTCGTGAAGTTCGGTGCGGGATCATCGTCCGAGATGGCGAACTGGTGTGCTTGCCCCTCGAGGAGTACGCCGTCGACTCCGTCCGCAGTAGTGCGGACAAGTTGAATCGCACATCCGACGGCGATCTCTACCTGGTGGCGAAGGAACAGACCAGGGCATGGACGGTCGACGTCACGGATCCGATCACCGAAAAGGTCTGGGCAGCAGCACGATCGAGTCACGTCGCACTGGGATGTCGCCACTACGGCCTGTTCGACTTCCGCATCGACCCGGACGGCGAGCCATGGTTTCTCGAAGCCAGCCTCTACTGCTCCTATTCGCCGTCCAGCGTGTTGGCGGTGATGGCCTCGGCCGCGGGCATCGCCGTCGAAGAATTGTTCGCATTCGCGCTCGAAGAACTGCCGGTGAAGGAGTCGTCGTCATGACGTTGGGAATCGAGATCGCCGATCTGAACTTGGAATCGGTTTCGGTAGAGCATCTTCGAGAGCTTCTTGCCGAACACGGGGTGTTGATCCTGCCGAACCAACCCGTCGACGATCAGCATTTCCTGGCGTTCCTGCGCCGGTTCGGAGAGTTGATGTTCACCGAGGGTGAGACGCCTGTTCCCGGCTGTCCGGATCTGAACGTCGTCAGCAATGTCGGCCGCTCCACGCCGCCGAAGTCCACGTTCCACGTCGACACCACCTACATTCCGAAGCCACCCGCCTACACCGCGTTACGCGCGGTCGAAGTACCCGAAGCCGGCGGCAGTACGTTGTTCAGCGACCAATACGCCGCATACGAAACGCTTCCGGCAGAGATGAAGGAGCATCTGGCCGGGCGCACGGTGACGCACCGAGTGACCGGCGTGGCGTCGGATTCCGACTCTTCGGCCGACCATCCCCTCTTCGCCGTTCACCCGGTATCGGGACGTACGGCACTGTCGCTGTCCGCTCCCGCTCGCTGTGTCGCGATCAGCGGAATGACCGAAGACGAAGCACGAGACACCGTTCGCTACCTCGTGGAGCATTCCACCCGGGAGGACAACCTGCTGCGGCACAGCTGGTCCCCCGACGACATGGTGATGTGGGACAACAGGTGTGTGATGCACCGCGCCGATCACAGCGGGGTGGTCGGCAACCGGGTGATGCACCGCGGGATGGTGGCGAGCAGCCACCCGACTGCGTCTGTGTGACCGATGACTCAAAGATTTGCCGACGCGGCTCACGCCCGGAGAATCGAGTCATGACTTCCCCCTTGGCGATCAGCCGCGAAACAGCCGTCGGCGCCGAAGCTCGTCTGTCCTGGGTCCTGTCCGGACTGGCAGGCATGGTGGGTGCGGTCGCGTTCCTGCATTCCGCCGGCTACTTCGTGACCTTCATGACCGGCAACACCGAACGTGCCGTCGTCGGGCACTTCGGACATCCGGAGGGCAAGGAGGTAGCACCTGGGGCGTCACCTTGGGCAGCGTTGGCACTCATGGCGGCGTTTCTCGGCGGCGTGATCGTCTCGTCGATCTGCCGACGTCGTTACTGGTCCAACCACCCCCATGGAGCGACGGTGCTGACCACGATCGCGCTCGCCGCAGCAGGGATGATCGACATCGCCGTCTCCGGGTGGTCGTCGGCCAACGTGAATTTCTACCCGATCCTCCTCGTTGCCTTCGCGCTCGGCGCATTGAACACCGCGTTCACGAAGAAGGAAGAGACGTACATCCCGCTCAGTTACGTCACGGGGACAGTGGTCAAACTCGGCCAGGGAATCGAGCGTCACCTCTTCGGCGGCGGAACCCACTACGACTGGCTCTGCTACGCAACACTTCTGGGGTCCTTCGCAGCGGGAGGTGCTGTCGGTGCGTTCATCGGCGTCGTGATCACCGGGCCGCAGGTGCTACTGCTCACTGCACTCATCAGCTTCGGCGCGACGATCTTCACGTTCACTCACACCGAACGAAACTCGCTGCTCGGCTGATCGGTGACCATCGGGGATGCGCCGACGATCTTGCGCAGCATTCGGTCGACGACGGGACGTGGCAGCCGCGATCCGATCAGCACCTGCCTCCCCACGAGACCCTCGATCATGACCACGAGCATCTCCGCATCCCCCTGGGGGTCTTCGGATTCCAACGACGCGACTATCCACTGGGTGTACGCGACGAACGCGGCCCTCTGGGAGTCGAACAGATCGCGGATTTCCCGATCGTGTTGCGCCTCACCGAGCAGGATGCTGCGCGCGATCACCCTTTTCGTCGCTTCTCCGGTGGTCATCGCCTCGATGAAGTCGATGATGCGGTTCACGACGATGTCGACGGTGAGTGGTTTGACGTCGACCAGACCACCGAAGGTCGCGCCGGCAGTGTCGTAGTCGCGGGCGAACAACAGCTCGAGCGCCAGGTGCAACAGTCGTCCACGAGTGGGTGCATGGTAGTTGACCGACCCGGGGCTCAATCCTGCTGCAGCGTCGACCGCCCGGTGCGTCAAGCCGCGGAAACCTTGCGTTGCCAACACTTCGATTGCTGCCGCGGCGATTTCGTCGCGCCGACGCACTCTCGACTCGTCGTCCTTGGGACGGGCAGGACTCATACCACGGAGTCTAGTGCCCCACCATTGACAGTCACCGAAGTCACGTCGTAGTCTCAACCGATGTTGAGGAAACCCGTCCGATGAATCGCGGCCCGTCCCGGCGACGAATCATGGTCGGTTTCGCCGCGGCTGCAGCCACGGCTGCGCTCGGCCCCGCAGCACGAGCGGTCGCAGCTCCCGGCACCGGTTCGAGCGAAAGCTGCGACGAGCGGTACCAGGGCTACCGCGACCTCGACCGCGGACGGCCCTATGCCCATTTCTTCGCCGAACGGACGACACCGGCGCCGGTCGTCGTGACCGACGCGGTCGGTGGGCCGCCGATAAGGCCCGAGTGGGTCCCGCACTTCGACTCCATCACAACCGATCTCGCGCCGACGGGATATTCGGCGATCGAAACCGGTTACGGACGACGCGACGACGGAATGACGTTCGTGGCGGTGCGCACCGCGATGCCCCGGGTCACGGCAGCGATGTGGGACTGGTGGTTCGGTTGGCATTCCGCCGAAGCGGCTCGTTACAAACTGTGGCACCCCGATGCCCACCTCCACGCCGCTCTCGCCGAGGACCGGTCGGCGCATGCGATTCCGGACAGGGCGAAGTACATCGGCAACACATCGTTCGTCGACGAGTACGTCGGCGCGAAGCTTCAGCAGCTGGGTATCGGCTTCCGTGACCCTGTTGCGCACGGTTTCGACGTTCCCGCAGACCAGACGGTCATCTTCGGCCGAGTGGGAAGTTCCATCGCACCGGTGGATCTGGGCTGGCTCGCCCATCAGGTTCGGCCGATGCAGGGCGGTGCCGAGATGCGCAGCCGCTTCTATCTGAACCTGCGAGGATTGCACGTTCCCGATCCGAAGCAGGCCGTGTGCGCAGTTCGCCGGGGTGCGTCCGTGGATCCGAGCGACCTCGTTCTCGGACTCGACCTCGCCCGAGATCTGCTGCTGCACTGCGGACAGGAGATGAACCACCTCGCTGGTTTTCTGCCGGAGCTGCACGCCGAGTTCGGCGGTTGATCCGTCCACGAGGTGCAGCTAGTGGCCCAAGAAGACCTTCGCCAGCACGATGAGAGCCGCGACGACGGCAGTGGCGAGCCCGATCACCAGGGCCCGAAACGTCGGGCGGTTCCCGCGAATTCGTTCCGTGACAATCGGTATGGTGGCGATTCGTACGACGATCACCGCACCGGCCAGCAGTTCGGCCCATTGCGCCGGAAGCACCGACAGCCACCCGAGCGCCAGCATCGCCGCCGGAAACGTCCCGGAGCTCAGAATGGGGACTGCATCCCGGAATTCCTCGATGGCCTCGAACTTGCGCTGTTCGTCCGTTGCATCACCGTGCGCCTCCGGGATCTGGCTCCCGGCGACGAAATCTGCGAACACATGCGCGAGAAATGTCGTTGCCGCGGTGGCCGCTACGAGAACGGCCGCCGTCCCGTGCCCGATGGAACTCGGCGTGGAGGCGGCAACCGCGGCGAGGACCAGGATGTTGCCGTAGATGTACGCCGAGAGCCTCCTGGCCGCCCGAACGGGCGACAAGGGGCCGTCGGACCGGGTGACCAACCGTCGGTAGAGCTGGGTGCCACCGGGGCGGTGTCCGGGATCGGTCATGCTGCAGATCGTCGCACGACGACAGCGATCGGTCGACGAATCATCCCTGCTGGTCGTCCAGCCACTGGCGAATATCGTCCGTGACGGGCTCGACGATGTCGTCGTACTCGTGATGTTCGCCGACGAACGCGGCCACCAACGGACAGATCGGAACGGCGTGCTTGTTCTCGGAACGCGTCGCATCGAGCGCGTGCCGCACGACGATCGTGGCCAGACCACGTCCGCCGTAGGCCGCATCCACTTCGGTGTGGAAGAAGACGCGCCTGCCCTGCTCGTCGTCGGCGAACTCGGTGAAGCCGACCTGTGTGCCCTCGACCGAAATCGTGAACCTGTCCGCCTGCTGGGCGATCTCGACCTCGGCACCGGTTTTGTCGACCGTCATCGACGCTCCCCTTCTCTCGATGGCGCGCCCCAATCGATTGGGTACACGGTCGGGTCAGCCTACCCAGCTGTACACCGAAACCCAGTCCAGCAACAGATGCCCGTTGCTCTTTCCGGTGCCGTTGGTCTCGGTCTGCAGTTCCCAGCGCATCGGACCCGAGGGAACCCACTTGGTGCTGTCCAGGACCACGGTGTCGTCGAGGATGTAGCGAACGCGGCCCGGGGACCACTCGATGGTGTACGTGTGCCAATCGGTGAAGTTCGCGCCGATGTTCCGAGCGACATCCTGGCAGCCGCCGACGCACGAACCGGCACCCGAGTAGTGATGGAAGCCGCCGACCTGCCCCGCGAGACTTCCTTCCGGGAAGTCCATTTCGCCGTCCGCGGGCCATCTTTCGGACTGCGGCCACAGCAGCCACGCAACGTAGTACTCGGCCAGAGTTGCCGAATCGACCTTGAATCGTGCTGTGTATCTTCCGTATGTCTGATTCTGCCCTGCCGCGTTGATCACCGGCGAGACGCTGGCACCGGCCGGGACGCCGTCGACATTGTGCAATCCGTAATCGAGCAAGCCGTCGTGCGTGGACAGCACGGCGTCCGCTCGGTACGGGCGCTTCTGATAGGTGTCCTTGTAGCACTTGGGGTACGTGCGCCACTTCTGATTCTGAGCACCGACGTAGACGATCTTGGTGGGGTCGCACTCGTTGGCCCAACTGCCGACGGCGGAAGGCTTCGCGAAGTCGTCGACGAAGATCTGCTTCCAACCGGGTAGGTCGCCCACCGGCGCGGCTACCCCGCTGGGTGTGGTGGACGGAGTGGTCGGTGGCGTCGTGGGCGGCGTCGTGGGCGGCGTCGTGGGAAACGGCGTGGTCGCGGTGATCCACTTCTGAGCAGCAGACCCGTTGCATTTCGCCAACACCGGTCGGTTTCCGTTGACCTCACGCGAATTCTGAATGCACAGGCCGGTCTTCTGCAGCAGCGAGATCGAGCCGTCGCCACGGATCGACCATTGCTGCGCGGGCTTGCCGTTGCATGCCCACGTGGTCAACGCGACGCCGGCCGCCGCGTAGCCCGATGCCGGT
The DNA here is from genome assembly GCF_030056855.1 of Rhodococcus sp. IEGM 1354. Taxonomy (NCBI): domain Bacteria; kingdom Bacillati; phylum Actinomycetota; class Actinomycetes; order Mycobacteriales; family Nocardiaceae; genus Rhodococcus; species Rhodococcus sp. IEGM 1354. Next base: position 101,825 of record NZ_JASHKT010000003.1, on the reverse strand, counting down.
GACAAGCACCGGCCCTGCACTCGAATCGTGGCGTCCTCGGTACCGGTCCATGTCTGCGCGCCGGTACCGTTGCAATCCCAGATCTGGACGGGATTGTTCTGTCCGGTGAGACCGCCCTTGTTGTCCAGGCAGAACCCGGCGGGCGTCTTGATCTGTCCCGAGGTGGCGGCCGCGGCCTGTGGCGCGTGAACTACGAAAGCCGAGAGTAATACGGTTGTTCCGAGCGTTACCAAGGAACGCTTCAGAACAGCACGGCCCGAAACAGTCATGGTTTCATCCTTCGAGAGACCGAACATCGCATTGGATACACGGCGGATTAATACAATTGATTGCCGGCATCTCGAATCATAGGGATGAGTCAGGCATTGCGCAGTGAATTCGCATTCACCATGAAACTCCAGGTCAGAAGCGTAATTGAAAGAAATACGACCGGCATGAATTCGGGATTAAATATTAAACTAGTTGCTGCGGATCGAAAATCTATTCACGAGAATCGAAATGTCGAGCAAATCGTGCACCTGGACTTTTTATGATCTCGTATCGATCATTTTGCTGGCAAACGAGCGCATTGCCAGCCCTGCGCAGGATCCGGCCCGACAGTTCGAGGGACGGTTCACATCGCGTCCCGGCTTCCCGAGCACCGGGTCCGGAAAGCGGCACCGAACACCCTCTGTACGGTGGAGCGAAGGACCTCGACCGTGCATCACAAGGGAAAGGAACTTCATGGATCGGCCACCGAGGCTGGAGAAAGACCCGAACAAAGGCTTCGTAGCACTGCTGGGCTGGAGTTTGGCCGCAGTCGAAGCACTGGACAAGTTCGATCGACGCTACGTCGTCGTCGCCCCCGAGTGGGCCGAGGCATATTGCACCGAGCACGACATTCCGTACCTACCGTGGAACTTCGAGCGACTCAACGACAGGTCGCTCGAGATCGCGGAGACTCTCCGAGACAAAGGCGTCGATGTAGCGATACCGCTGTACGAGGAGACAGTCGAGTGGGCCGGTGCCATCAACTCGGTGCTGATGGGCAATCCGCGACTGTTCGGCCAGGCCATGTTGCTCCGAGACAAGTCCTTGATGAAGCGGCGCGCACAACTCGGTGGTATTCGCGTCGGCATCTTCGAGGAGGCCCACGACCGCGAGGACGTCACCCGATTCCTGCGCCGCGTGAATCAGACGCTGCTCAAACTCGACGGTGACCCGAACGACCCCATCCATGTCAAGGCATTCGACAAGGCAGGCTGCCTTGGCCACCGCGTCATTCGCACCCCCGACGAGGTCGACTCCATTCCCGACGAGGAATTTCCAGCGCTGATGGAGTCGCACCTCGACGGCTGGGAGTTCGCCGTCGAGGCGTGGATTCACAACGGCAAGATCAAGTTCCTCAACATTTCCGAGTACGTGACGCTCGGCTACTCGGTCTTCGTTCCGGCCACACCGGAGCTCGAGAAGTACCGCGAGCAGATCACGGTGCAGATCGAGAAGTTGATCAAGACCTTCGACATCGAGTTCGGTTTCATTCATCCCGAGTACTTCGTCACCAGTGACGGCGAGATGTACTTCGGTGAAGTCGCCTACCGCCCACCTGGTTTCAAGGTGTTCGAGCTCCTGGAGCGGGCCTACGGCTTCAATGCGTACCAGGGTCTGGCGTTGGCGTTCGATCCGAAAACCACCGAGGAGGAGATCGACGCCTTCTTCCCGAAGGAGGTTGTCGACGCCACCGGTGTCGCCGGATGTTTCGGGGTGTACCCGCGCCGACGCGTCGTCAGCGATCTCGTCATACCCGCCATCACCGCCGACGACGACTATTACGAGACCAACGACCTGTCGGCACCGGTCGAGGAAACCGTCACCAAGAGAACGGCTTTCGGTACCCACTGGGGCTTGCTGTACTTCTTCGGCGATGATCCGTACCGGATGCGCGACCTGCTCAAGCAACAGGAAGAACTGGACTTCTACGTGTGAAGCAGCAACTCGGCAACGACCACGAACCCACGACGCAGACGATGAACGACGCTGCACCGATCGACAAGGCTCTGGTGTCGCGGCTGGCCCAACTCGATCACGCCGTCGACGCGCTGGCCGGTGCACCCGAGTTCAGCAAGAGCACCAAGGTGCGACGGGTTCTGGATTCCCTGCACCGAGTGTTGTTGCAGCCCGGCGGTTGTGGCGCGGTACGCGAACGCGCTGCGGTGCTGGAGAACGCCGGGCTGTTCGCCGGGACGGACTGGGCGCAGCCGGACATTCTCGTTCCGGCGTTCGTGGGGCCGAGCCTGCGCAGCGGCAACGACGACACCGTGGTTCTCGAAGCAGCCAGCGAGTTGCGGATGGTCGCGATCGTCGCCGGTGAGTACGAGCATCCCGCAGTCACCGCCGACGATGCGCGACGCTTCCTCTCCCAGGTACTCGCGTTGAACCTCGAGGTGTTGTTCACCCCGCCCTCGGAATCGGAGCGAGTCCGTTTGGGGCGGACAGCACACCTGATCCGCGACCTCTTCGGCTACGTTGCCGGGGAGATCGGCTACGACAGTGTGCTGGACGAGTTGCTCGAGGAGATCTGGCGGATCCTGCGTCAGCGTCCGATCCAGGTCGACACCATCAAGTCCATGGTCACGCGCATTGCGATCTATCGCGACGACCCGACCGTCGATCTCGGCACGTCCGGTCAGGGACTCGATCGGTTGACCACGGCGTTGTTCGGCACCACGGACGCGTGCCGCGAGGACCCGGGCGTGGACGTCTACCGGAACCGGCTCGAGGCCATGGACGTCGAGGCACTGCAGTTCGAGGCCCGCGGTTTCGCACGGGCAATGCACGACACCGGTCTCGTTTCGCCGTACCACGCCACGCTCACGCAGTATCTCGTCGACCACTACTCGTATGTCCTGCCCGAGGCCTTGGGGCTGTCCGATACCGGGCGTACGTGCCTCACTCGCTATCCGGAATTGGTCCACCGTCTGATCGAGGAAACCGTGTATCCCGAGACGGCGCAAAGTCTGTACGGATTGGCGCTGCTGCTCGACCGCGGAATCCTGCATCAGCCGCCGATCGTGCCGTCCCTGTGGCGTCAGCTGGCGCTGACACTCGCGCCCGCAGTGCGAGAACGCCTGATCACCACCTTCGGTCCGGTTCCGGCACCGGAGTCTCGGTTGCTCGGTGGGTTGCTCTCCATGCTCGGACAACCGCTCGGTGTCGGCCAGGGCGACAACCCCACGTGTCAGTCGGCGCGCGCGCTGTCGATGTGGGCGTACAACGATCCCGACTACCTGCTCCAGATGGTGGTGTGGGCGGCACGCGACGAAGAGATCGTCATGCACTTCGAGGGTCAGTCGATCTCGTCCGTCGACAGCGAAAGTGGTGTCGCGACGTCGGATCCTGTCGATCTCGACCCGGCTTCGCTGATTCTGGTTCCGCACCTCGACCGGATCTACGCCGAGATGGTCCGACGCTGCGCCGACAGACCGGGCGACCCGCATCGCTGGGTCAACCCCGAATTCCACGGGTGGTGGTCGGCCCGCGAGTTCCATATCGACGTGGACGTCGCGACCGGGAATCTGATCGATCTCGATGGGTTCCTGCGGCAGTTCCATGCCGCGTATCACCCCGAGTACAACGGCCATCAGCCTCTGATCCACCCGCAACCCGCCGGGGTGGCCGTAACCGACAGCGCTGCACGGTATGTGGGGTGGCACGCCATCGCCATTCTGCGTGTTGCCCCCGACCCCGACGGCGTCATGCGGGTCTACTTCTTCAATCCCAACAACGACAGTGGGCAGGATTGGGGTGACGGAGTCGTCGTCGGAACGGCAGGGAACGGCGAACGCGCGGGCGAAGGCTCGCTACCGTTCGATCAGTTCGCCTCTCGCGTGTACATATTCCACACGGATCCGTTGGAAAAGGGTGAGCCCGAGAAGATTCCGAACGCGGACATCGACACGATCGTCGGTTACATCGAACGCAGTTGGGGTGCCGAGCGCTCGGCGCGGGCTGCGTATCAGCCGTTCCAGGAATAGACGGAGACCCAGTCCAGGATCAGATTGCCCTCGTTGTTTCCGTCCCCCTTGGTTTCGGTCTGCAGCTCCCATCGCATCGGTGTGGACGGCACGAAGTCGGTGGAGTCCAGTACGACCGTGTCGTCGAGGAAGTATCGAATCCTGCCCGGCGACCATTCCATGGTGTAGGTGTGCCAGTCGGTGAACTGGGCGCCGATGTCGAGGGCGGGCGATTTGCACCCGTCGGCGCACGAGCCTTCGCCCGAGAAGTGATGGAACCCACCGACGTTGCCCGACAGCGCACCTTCCGGGAAATCGAACTCGCCGTCGTACGGCCAGTTCTCGGACTGCGGCCAGAGCAACCATGCCGCGTAGTACTCGGACAGATCCGGTGAATCCACTTTCAGACGCGCCGAATATCTTCCGTACGTCTGATACTGACTGTCGGCACCGATCAGAGGGGAGATACTCGCTCCGGCCGGAACGCCGTCGACCTGACCGAGGTGGTATCGGAGCGCGCCGTCCGCAGTGGACAGCACTGCATCGGGCCGATACGGCCGTTTGTCGTAGGTATCGGGATAGCAGGACGGATAGGTGCGCCACCGCTGGCCCTCGGCTCCGGTGTAGACGACCTTCGAGGGGTCGCACTGATTGGACCAACTGCCGGTGGCAGACGGGGCGGTGAACTCGTCGACGAATATCTGCTTCCACCCCGGCAGATCCCCGGTGGGTGCAGCAATTCCGCCGGGGTTCTCCGCGGTCGGTTCCGCGGCCGCTACCGGTGTCCACGTCTGTACCGACGAGCCGTCGCATTCGGCGAGCACGGCCACACGCCGAGAGGTCTGTCGTGCGTCGTTCGCGAGACAGAGGCCGGTGCCCGTCAGACCGATCGCACCGGATTCGCCCGCCGTCCACTTGGAGACAGCACTGTCGTCGCAGCTTCCGAGGACAACAGGTACATCGGCTGCGGCCTCCCCGTTCTCCGGCACCAGGCACTGCGATTGCGATCGAACCGTGCCGTCGGCCTCGGCGACCACTTGCTGCGCCGGCGTTCCGTTGCACGTCGCGAGACTGACGGTGTCGGTGTCGCTTCCGTCCAGGCAGAGCTTGTCGGGAGACTCGATCTGCCCGGTGAAGGTCACTGCGGACGGTGTGTCCGTGGTCGAGTCGCCGGAGAACACGCCGCAGCCCACGACGAGTACGCACACGATCGCCAGCGTCCCCGAAGCAGCGAGAGCTCTCCCCGCACGGCGATCGCCACCCCACCGACCGAGACGCGAACGTGCACGAACAATCCGCATCGGGGTCGTCCCCATCGTTGCCTCCAAAGTGACGATCCGTCCCAGCCGAGGGTACAGATGGTCAGCAGGGGCAACTTTCGAGAGACATACGGAGCGGGATCAGCCCTTCTTGTCGAGCGATTCGGGCTTGTGCACTGCGTCCTTTCCGGACTTGTCACTTTCGACGCGGTACTGCGGGTCGTCTTTCGAGGCCTTGACCTTGCGGCCGGCGGCTTCGGTCTCGGTCTCGGAGGTGATCTTCTCCTGCACCGTTCCCTCGGTGGTGGTTCCGTGGGTCTGCCATTCGACCTTGTCGCCCTTGTGCAAATCGTCCTTCGACATGTTCCGGTGGTCCTTTCGTCGGTGCCTGTCCATCGACACTTACCCACGGGCGAGTCGGCGCAATCAGCTGGTTCCCAGAGCCGGTGCCAACGTGGTGAACCAGGCTTCGCGCAGCTGATCCTCGAACAGCGGCCAGGTGTGTGCGCCCTCGTCGCGCATGGAGACGGTCGCCGGCACATCGGCTCGTCGTAATGCGTCGACGAATATCGAGGTGCAGTAGTTCACCATCGCCTCGACTGCCATCCCACCGAACGGCGGTACCGCACCCTCCGGAATCCGGTCCACCGGTCCGGGAAGTCCACGGGACGAGCTCACGTACACCGCGGTTCCCCGCAATCGCTCGACGTTGAGCGACGGATCGTGGTCGCGCCAGCCCTGACTTCCCGGCAAACCCCACATGTTGAACGGGTTGTTGAGTCCACCGGCGATCATCGCCGAAATACCCGCGGTGGCAAAGGGATTGGAGGGCGCGGGACAGCCGCTGAACGACGCGGCTGCGTCGAACACATCCGGAGCCTGGATCGCCAGATCCAGTGCGGGGCCGCCACTCATCGACAGTCCCGCCACACCGCGTCGACCGTTGGATCCGTAGGCGGCGTCGACGGCGGCAGGCAGTTCGCGGGTGAGATACGTCTGCCACCTGTTGGCACCCAGAACCGGATCCGTTGCCTGCCAATCGGTGTAGAAGCTGAACCGACCGCCGATGGGTGCTACGACGGTGACGTTCTTGTCGAGAAAGAACTGTTCGACGCCGGAGTTGTTGAGCCAGCCGACCCCGTCCTCGTTGCCGAGTGCGCCGTTGAGCAGGATCAGGCTCGGGGCAGGTCCACCTCCCGGCGAATGCAGGATCTCGTTGGAGATGACCCGATTCATGGACGGAGAGAACACGTTCAGCACCGCACGCGTTGCCGACACCTGGTGGATTCCGACGGCCCCTACCGCGGCGTCGGCCGATCCGGTACCGCCCGGCAGCGCCTGTGCCGGGCTTCCGGCCCACACCATCGACGCCAGTACGGCCGCGGTCACCACCGCGGTGGATCGAGTCAGCTTCTTTCTCATCTGTCCCACAGGCAACATCAGCACCATACGAGGGTTGCACGGATTCCGCTTTCGACCGCTAACGATCCGATTACAAAACCGCTCGGTCCGTTCGCTGTTTTCGGGTACCGCTACGAACCTGCGGTACGAATTCGAGTGGCGCGCAGCGTCAGATGATGCCGCTCGGCCACCGAGGATGCCGACTCGGCCGCGCGAACGAACAGCTCGGCGGCCAACCGGACATCGCCCGCCTTCTCGTGCAGATGCGCAGCCACCGCGTGGTACCGAGGTACCGCGGAATCGACGGCGGCGAGCGCCGCGAGTCCGGCAGCCGGGCCGTCCGCCTCCCCCACCGCGACGGCTCTGTTGAGCCGAACGACGGAGCTGTCGGTGATCGCGAGCAACTCGTCGTACCATTCGACGATCTGTACCCAGTCCGTGTCCTCGACCCGGCGTGCATCGGCATGCAGTGCGGCGATGGCGGCTTGTATCTGGAACTCGCCCAGCCGATCCCGAGCGAGCGCCGCCTGCAGAATCCGCACTCCTTCGGCTATCGAGGCGGTGTCCCACGTCGACCGATCCTGCTCTGCCAAGGGAATCAGCCAGCCGTCGGAGCCTGTTCTCGCCGCGCGGCGGGCGTGGTGCAACACCATCAACGCCAACAATCCAGCGGTCTCCGCGTCGTCGGACAGGGTCGTCAGCTGCCTCGTCAACCTGATCGCCTCGGCCGCGAGATCGACGTCGCCGGTGTACCCCTCGTTGAAGACCAGGTACAGCACCCTCCGAACGGTCGTGAGGTCGCCCGGAGCGTCGAAACGGACATCTCGCACCGCCCGTTTGGCTCGGCTGATGCGCTGGGCCATGGTTTTCTCCGGCAGCAGATACGCCTGCGCGATCTGCCGCGTCGTCAGACCCCCGACGGCACGCAACGTCAGCGCTACCGCTGCTGCGGGTGTCAGCACCGGGTGCGCGCAGAGGAAGAACAACTGCAGCGTGTCGTCGACGCCGTGCACGCTGCCCGGTTCCGGCTCGGCCGCAACCCGGTTCTCTCGATCCCGTCGAGCTTTCTCCGACCGCTGCGCGTCGAGAAACTTGCGCCACGCCACGGTGACGAGCCACCCCTTCGGGTCGGACGGCGCGTCACCCGCCTGTGCCGACGCCCCCCACACCGAGGCCGCCTGAACCAGCGCCTCCTGGACGGCGTCCTCGGCGGCCGCGAAATCTGCCCCGCGGTGGACGAGGACCCCGATCACGGAAGGAGTCAGCATCCGCAGCACGTGGGGATCCACAAGTGCCGTCACTCGTCGATCGTGGTGGGGGCCTCCATGAACGGACGCAGCTCGAGCCATTCGCCGATCGGCTCACCACCGGCGCCGGGTGCTGCCGAGAGTTGCCCGGCGAGTTCGAGCGCGCGGTCGTAGGACTCGACGTCGATGACCATCCAGCCTGCGATCAAGTCCTTGGTCTCCGCGAACGGACCGTCGATGACCGGGGGCTTTCCGGCCCCGTCCGACCGCACCCACGTTCCCTCGGGGGCCAGGGCCTGCGCGTCGACGAACTCGCCTGTCTTCTCGAGTTCGTCGGCGAAATCTCGCATGAACTGGATATGGTCGTGCACTTCGGCCGGGGTCCACCGGTCCATCGGGATCCAGTCGGCAGGCTCGGGGGCTCCGCGATAATGCTTGAGCATGAGGTACTTGGCCATGATGTCTCCTCGCGTCGGATGCAGCCATTCTTTCTGCATTCGCCCCTGGGACGGAGCCGGTCGGCCGATATCTACATACTCGACCGAAACACTTCACCGCATCGTTCGTCCGACCGAGCCGAGCATCTGGGTTGCCTCGACCACGCGGGCTGCCATGGCCGACTCGGCCGGCTTGCCCCACGATCGGGGGTCGTAGGCCTTCTTGTTGCCGTACTCGCCGTCGATCTTGAGAACCTGGTCGTACTTGCCGATCATGTGACCGGCGATGGACCTGGTGAACGCGTACTGAGTGTCGGTGTCGATGTTCATCTTGATCACCCCGCTCGCCACAGCCGACGCGATGTCGGCGGCACTCGAGCCCGATCCACCGTGGAAGACGAGGTCGAACGGCTTGTCCTTTCCGATCTCGGCACCGACGACCGACTGGATCTCGTCGAGAATCTCGGGACGTAGATGTACCGAATCCGGGTTGTAGACGCCGTGGACATTGCCGAAGGTCAACGCCGTCATGTAGCGACCACGCTCACCTGCACCGAGCGCGGCGATGGTGGCGCGGGCGTCGTCGACGGTGGAGTACAGCTGCTCGTTGATCTCGTGGGACACCCCGTCTTCCTCCCCGCCGATCACGCCCACCTCGATCTCGAGAACGGTGTCGGCCTGCACCGACAGATCGAGCAATTCGCGTGCGATACGCAGGTTCTCGTCGAGCGGCACAGCGGAGCCGTCCCACATGTGTGACTGGTACAGCGGTGCCAGGCCGCGAGCGCGTCGTTCGATCGCGTCGGCCAGCAGCGGCCGCACCCAATCGTCGAGGTTCTCGGCGGGGCAGTGATCGGTGTGCAGTGCCACCGAGATCGAATAATGCTGGGCCACTTCGTGGGCGTACTGCGCGAGCGCCTTGGAACCGGCGAAGCGGTTCTGCACGGCATTGCCGGACAGGTACAGCGCGGTGCCGACGGACACCTGGATGATGCCGTCGCTTTCCGCTTCTGCGAAACCCTGCAGCGCTGCGTTGAGCGTCTGCGAGCTGGTGACGTTGATCGACGGGTACGCGAACCCGCCCTCCTTGGCGCGGTCCAACATGGCGACGTACTGTTCTGGGCTGGCAATCGGCATGGACTGTTCTCCTCTTTCGGGTGCGGCTGGTCTTCAGCGTGCTGCTGCAGTGCAGCCGCACGAATTGCGATGGGTGAACGTCGTCGGTACCGAAATCGACCGCGGTGCGTCGTCACGGCCTTCGATTCGACCGATCAACAGGTCGGCGGCGGTTCTGCCGATGGTCTGCACGTCCTGTGCGGCGGCCGTCAGGCGCGGCTCGAACAGATCGGACCACTCGAAATCGTCGTAGCACACGAACGCCAGGTCGTCGGGAATCGACAAGCCAAGGGCGCGAACCGCTTTGAGTGATCCGATGGTCATCGAGTTGTTCATCGACACCAGAGCCGAGGGTCGGTTCGAGCTGGTCAACAGCTCGCGTACCTGCGTCTCGGCCACCTCGACGTTGGACCGGCCCTCGAGAACCAACCGAGGGTCGAGTTCGATCTCCCGATCCGTGAGCGCCCTGGCATAGCCTGCGAAACGCTCTGTGGTGGAGGAGATTCCCTCGATGCCACGGACGATCGCAATTCGGTCGTGACCGGCGTCGAGCAGATGGGCCGTCAGCTCGTACGCGGATTGCTCGTTCTCCGGGCCCACCTGATCGCACGGGATGTCCAGCATCCGGTCGATCAGCACGAGAGGTGTTCCGCTGCGCATGATCTCGGGAATCGTCGACTCCTCCGAACCGGCCGCGGGCGCAAGGATCATGCCGTCGACCTGACGGTCCAGCAGAGAATCGGTGACGCGCCGCTCCGACGTCGGCTCGTCGTGCGAGTCACCCAGAATCAACACGTAGCCTGCCTCCGACAACCGCTGCTCGACGGCATAGACGAGGCTGCCGAAGTACGGATTGGTCAGCGCCGCGATCGACAGCCCCACCGTGTGGGTTCTACCGGCCGCGAGAGAACGCGCCACGACGTTGCGCCGGTACCCGATCTCGACGATGGCAGCGTCGACGCGTTGCCGGGTCGCCGGGTTGACCTTGCGGGTTCCGTTGAGCACGTGCGAGACCGTCGACACCGACACTCCGGCGATACGAGCGACGTCGTCCATGGTGGGCATGTCAGTCGTTCCCGTGTGTATCGGACGGCGGCGGTCTCATGTCAATCGCAGGATTCGATCGGCGCGCTGCGCGGTCGAACCGATGAGCTCCGCGTTGCGTTCGTCCGAACCCAATGCCCAGAACTGCGCTTCCTCGGGTGATTTCCCGTAGGCCTCGTGCCGCGCGACAAGGCGCTCGTGCCGAACGGCCGTGTGCGGGGCCAGGAACCAGACCTCGTCGATCATCGCCCGGGCAGCAGGCCATGCGTCGGATTGCATCAGCAGATAGTTGCCCTCGGTGATCACCAACGGAACGTCCGACGGGACCGGGACCGCGGAACCGATCGATTCCTCGATCTCTCGCCTGAACTTCGGTGCGTACACCAGCGGATCGCCGGGGCGTTGATCGTGAATCGCGGCGACGAGACGTGCGTAGCCGCCGTCGTCGAAAGTATCGTGTGCGCCTTTGCGATCGAGCCGGCCCAGTTCGATCAACACCTCGTTGGCCAGGTGGAATCCGTCCATCGGAACCAGCACCGAAAGCTCGGGGCCCAGTGCATCCACCAACTGCTGTGCGACGGTGGACTTTCCGGCTCCGGGTGCACCGGTCAGGCCGAGTATGCGCCGTTCTCCCGGCACGGCGAGCCGCCCGGCCAGCTCCACGAGTTCGTCCAGGGATGCTTCCTGCACCTGTCGGTCATTGCTCACTGTTGCCGCTTTCGAGTCCGTGAATGGAAATTTCGCGTAGCCACGCTCTGGGGCCGACGACCGAGCAGCGCAGCGCCGCAACGCGAGCCGACCGGCGGATACGCTCCTGCACGGAGCCGGACTGCGTCGAGTAGTACGCGTACGCGCCGTGGAAGACGTCGCCGGCTCCCAGTGTATCGACCACGGTGACCGCCTCGACGCCTACGGAGCCGGAGTTGCCCTCGGACCAGAATTCGACGGGCTCTCCGCCGTGGGTGGTGACGACGGTGCGTACGCCGGAGCGCACCAACGTCGCTGCGGTGGCAGCTGTGTCCGACGCTCCGGGCGTGCGAAAGTCCGCTGAGCACACCATGTCCGTGACGAACGGAATCAGCTCGCTCATCACGGGTTTCCAGCGTCCGGCGTCGACGACCGACGTGGTATCCCGCGCCGCCGCATGTTCCACGGCGGCGCGGGCGATCAGGGGGTGGTGGCCGTCGACGAGTACGACGTCGGCACCGGCGAGCACGGCATCGAGGCCGCTCGGCGGTGCGGCGTCGGAGTGCACGGCGTCGGCCGAGACGACAGACCGGTCTCCCGTCGACTCGATCACCGTCACGGCCGAGACGGGTACTGCTCTGACGGTGCCCGCGATCGAGTCGATCACGCGCACATCACATTCCGCAAGTTCTGCCTTGACCAGGGCAGCCACCGGATCGTCTCCGAGCGCAGTGACGAGAACGGCCGTACCGCCCAGTGCGGCGAACGTGACGGCGGCGTTGGCAGCAGGACCGCCGGCCGCAACGAACTGCGCGTTCGAGGTGATCTTCTGGTTCGACGCCGGGGGCGACGACACTCGATGAATCACATCGAGTGTCGCCAGCCCGACGAAAACTCCGACCGGACGGGTAGATTCAGAGTCCGGCGCGTTCATCGTCGGTCGGCTCCTCCGCGCCGGTCATGAGCGCGACGACCTCGGACATGGTGCGGTTCTTCGGATCCACGACGCCTGCGCGTTTGCCGAGGCGGTGGATGTGGATCCGGTCGGCGACCTCGAACACGTGCGGCATGTCGTGGCTGATGAGCACCACGGGTATCCCGCGGTCGCGAATCGTTCGGATCAGGTCGATCACCATGCCCGATTCCCGCACGCCCAGAGCTGCGGTCGGCTCGTCCATGATGATCACCCCGCGGCCGAATGCCGCAGCTCGTGCCACTGCGACGCCCTGACGCTGCCCACCGGACAGTGTCTCGACGGCCTGGTTGACCGACTTGATGCCGATCTTGAGGTCCTGCAGATGCTTCGACGACTCGTCGCGCATTCTCGGCATGTCCAGACGCCGAAAGATGCTGCCGCTGATGCCTTTGCGCTTGATCTCGCGTCCGAGGTAGACGTTCGAGGCGATGTCGAGCGCGGGAATGACGGCCAGGTCCTGATAGACCGTCTCGATCCCTGCCGCCCGCGCGTCGCGGGTGTTCTTGAACGACACGGGCGAGCCGTTCATCAGGATCTCACCCGAGTCCGGTATCACCGCACCGGCCAAAGCCTTGATGAGACTGGACTTTCCGGCACCGTTGTCGCCGATCACTGCCAGCACTTCACCGGCCCGCAACTCGAAATCCGCACCGTTGATGGCCGTCACGCTGCCGTAGGTCTTGACCAGACCACGGGCTTCCAGAGCGAGGGGGGCATTCACTGTGACCTCCTGCGTGCGAATTGATCGACGGCCACAGCGACGATGACGAGAATGCCGGTCGCGACGTTCTGGTACAGGCTGTCGACGCCGGCCTGGGTGAGCCCGTTGCGCAGTACCCCGACGATCAGAGTTCCGATGAGTGTCCCGATGACGGTACCGCGGCCACCGAAGAGACTGGTTCCACCGATCACGACCGCGGTGATCGTTTCGAGGTTGGCGTTCTGATAGGCGTTCGGGTCGGCGTTGGGGATCCGTCCGAGCGCTGCCCATGCCGCGATCGCGGCGATGACACCGGTGACGATGTAGACCGAGAACAGCACGCGACCGGACTTGATGCCGGAGCGGTCCGAGGCCTGCGGGCTACCGCCCACCGCGTATATGTGCCTGCCCCACGATGTTTGGGATAGGGCGTACCACATCACGGCGTACACCAGCAGCATTACCACCACGCCGTAGGTGGTGGAGAAACTGCCGATCTTGAACGAGGTACCCAGCAGCGTCAGTGGTCCGCTCGGCACCTGGTAGGTCTCGGAGCCGGCCAGCAGTCGGGTGGCCGCTTGGATTGCCGTGAACGTACCGAGCGTGACGATGAACGGTGGCAGCCGCAGCATCGTCACCAATCCGCCGTTGATCGCGCCGAACGCCACGCACACGGCGAGCGTCGAACCCAACGCTACGACCGGTCCGTTGGCCCCGGCCGACTGCGCCATCACGATGGTGCCCATCACGGCCACCGCGCCGATCGACAGATCGATACCGGACGTGAGGATGATCAAGGTCTGGCCGACGGCAAGAATGCCGACTACCACGGACTGCTGCAGAATCAGAGAAACGTTCTGCGGGTTGAGGAACGAGCTCGAGATCGAGCTGAACACGATGATGGCAATGACGAGTGCGGCCAGTGGCCCGAGCAGCGGTTCACGCAGGATGGTCCCCACATTGAACCGGCTCGGTGCCTTGGGAGGCGCAGCGGTATCGGTACTCACGAATCAAATCCCTGTGTTCGCCGTTGTTTCGCGATCAGCCCCAGCAATTCGCTTCGCCCCATGCGGTGTCCTGGGATTCGATTCCGGCAACCGGCTTGTCGGTGACCAGCTGAGAACCGGTGTCGTTGAAGCCACTGGGCTTGGTACCGTCCTGGGCGAACTTGACCACAGCGTCGACGCCCTGCTCGGCCATTTTCGCCGGGAACTGCAGCACCGTTGCGCCGATGATGCCGGACTTGACGTTCGCGATGCCGGTGCAGCTGCCGTCGATCGAACCGATGGTGATCTGATCGGCGCGGCCGGCGGACTGGATTGCCTGGTACGCACCCGCCGCGGCGGGCTCGTTGATCGTGTAGAGCGCGTTGACGCCCGGAGCGCGCTGCAGCAGGTTCTCCATGGCCGTCTGCGCCTTGGTCTGGTCGCCGTTGGTGTTCTCCTGGCCGACGATCTCCGACGAGCTGTCGGTCAGGCCCATTCCTTCGAGGAAGCCGTCGTGACGGAACGTGTCGACGGTGCCGCCCGCGGTGCCGTCGAGCATGATGACCTGGGGCGCAGTGGTTCCCAACGTGCCCTTGACCCACTCGCCCTGGCTGACGCCTGCCGCCTTGTTGTCGGTCGCGAACGTGGCGTCCACCGCGTCCTCGGGGTCGGTGGCAGTGTCGAGGGCGATGACGACGACGCCTGCGTCGCGCGCCTTCTTGATCGCGTCGAGGACGCCGGTCGAGGAGTTGGGGGTGATCAGAATGCCTTTGACACCCTGGCCGACCAGGTTCTCGATCGCCGCGACCTGACCTTCGTTGTCACCGTCGAATGCACCTGCGAGAGCGACCAGTTCGGCTCCGCTGGAATCCGCCTTGGCCTGAGCTGCCTCACGGAGCTTCACGAAGTACGGATTGGAATCCGTCTTGGTGATGAGCCCGACCTTGACGCTGTCCGAATCCGAACCGCTGCATGCGGTCAGTCCGAGTACGAGGGAACCGGCCATCAACGCGGTTCCGATCGTCAGCGTGGTCTTCCGACGGTGATTGAACATGTGGACTCCCTTGTCCTCGCCACGCAGGTCGCGTCGCTCGATTGCAGGAGCGTACGACCAATACAAGCGCTTGCGCATGCGCTTTCGCGAAATAATTCCGAAAACTTTTCCGACCGGCCGGCGACGTCCCGATTCAGCCCCGCCGCCCCGGTCCTCGCAAACGCGCGCGCGTTTGCCATCCGCGCGTGAAATAGTGCCCGATCACCCAGCTATTCCGCGCGCATCCAGCGAATGCGCACGCGTTTGCGGAGTCGATCGGCGTCAGCTCGTCGCCACGCTTCTCAGCGCGCGAGTGAGTTCCAGAAGTCGCAGTGATGCTCGGCATCGGCGTCGATCACCGAGATGTTGTCGGAGACGAACCGAAGCACCGGGATGGAGGTGTCGGTCGTTCGCGGCCACTGCGGCCCGCCGTCGGCACTGGGTGTTCCCGTGTGGGCGAACGAGGTGAAGTACTCGATCATCCTCCGCGCCAGATCCTGCTGCGCGGGCGTTTTCAGTAGATTCTCGCCGCCGAGATCGAACAGGTACGGCATATCGGACGCATGCGCGGCGTCCTGCGGAACCCCGGAAGATCCGACACCGTTGACGTCGACCGTGCTGGTATCGGCGAATTCGTAGGAGTACACCGGCGCATTCTTTCCCAGCGCTCGGTTGTTTCGGTATGTGGGACACGACCATCCAGCGTCGGTGGTGGCCGCCGCCCACGCGAGCGCCGCGGATGGATAATTCTGCAGCGGATACAGGTCGGCGACGCGGGCGGCGTCGGACCCGAAGGCATCGGCCAGCAACTTCGGGTAGGTGTCGGCGGTGATCGAGGCCTTCTCTGCCAGCACCGCACCACCCACGAACGATCTCTGCTCGGCAGCGGTACCGCCCGAGATGACGGGAATCGGTAGTGCACCGCCGCTTTGGACTACGGTTCGCGGATCCTCGGGCAGCAAATCGGTACCGAAAGCCACATCGAAGCCGAAGTTCTCCCCCTTACCCACGAGTGCATCGACGGGAAGTGCACGTAGGCATTCCACCGCATCTGCGCCTGCGCACCCCAGTTGCTGCGCAACGTCCGACCCGACCGACTCGTTGATTGCAAGCGGGACGAACGGTCGCTGCGGCGGAACGCCCGGGAAGACTGCATCCGCCGGAAAGTCCAAGGCGCACGATCCCGACATGATTGCGGCCTTGTCCACCAAGCCTTCCGCAACAGGGGATGTCAGCAGAGCGCACGTCGACATACCGCCCGCCGACTGCCCGAACACGGTGATATTGCTCGGATCACCGCCGAACGCAACGGCGTTGTCGTTCACCCATCGCAACGATTCGATCTGATCGGCCAGTCCGAAGTTGCCCGACCCCGTCAGATTGGGGAGTCCGAAATAGCCCAGCATTCCGAGTCGGTAGTTGGCGGTCACGACGATCACGTTGCCCTCGCTCGCCATCCGCTGGGCGTCGTAAGCGGACCCCGAGCCTGTGGTGAAGCCGCCGCCGTGCCACCACACCATCACGGGGAGTGGTTCGACCGACCGCTTCAGCGGCGTGGTGACATTCAGGAACAGACAATCCTCGTCCGAGGACGAGGTAACACCCGGTAGGCCGGCAGCCTGTGGGCACTGCGAGCCGGGTGCGGTGGCGTCGACATCGGCGTCCGACGTCGGAAGTGGTTGCGTCGGAGCCCATCTCAGATCTCCGACGGGCGGCTCGGCGAATCTGATACCGAGAAATTCACGGGTGGTCTCGGTGGTCAGGCCGTGTACCGTGGCCGTGGTCGTGGCGATATCGACAGGCGCGGTGTCGGATTCGGCGTTCGACGAGCAGCCGGTGAGTACAAGAATCAGTACGACGGCGGTGATCGTGAACTTCTTCATCGGTCCTTCGAACGTGTTGCAGCATCGAATGTTCGGCGCAATTCTCCTGAGAGCGTCGCCGCATCGTCACCGGCCCCGACTCGCCACACTGCCGCGTCGAGAGCGGCGCGAATCGTCATGGCCATGATCCGGGTGTCGAAGGATCGGAACTGTCCGCTCCGCTGGCCCGCCTCGAGCAGTGTGTGCACTTCGAGCATTTCGGCTCCGTGCTCGGATCGTTCGATCCGAGCGGGGGCGGCGGCGAAAATGGCCGAGAGAGCCTTCATGTGGCGCGGGTAGGCAGCGTAGAACGTGACGCTGCCGCTGATGAATGCCAACAACGCGTCCCGACTCGAGTGGGCCGCCTGAACGTCAGGGCCCACTTCCCGCTCGCCGAGCGCATAGACGCGCTGGACGACACCGTCGAGAAGTTCTTCGCGGGAGCCGAAGTGGTAGGAGATGACTCCGCGGCTGATGCCTGCGTGCTGGGCGATGCGCACGAACGACGCCTTCTCGACCCCCGTCTCGGCGATGACGTCGACGGCGCATTCGATCAACTGTGCTCGGCGGGCGTTTTGGATGTACGTCGGTTCCGAGCGATCGGCCTTCGCGGAGGGCATGCCTGCAATCTAACACTGGTGGGAGATTTTTCCCAGTGGTGTCAAAAATGAGCCCGAGGCGAGCTGAGGGTCCACAATTCGCCGCCGGTTACGGGATCCCGTGCGCGAGCCCGAATTGTGGACACTGAGCTCAGTCGTTCGAGTTACCGGCCGAGTCCGGCTCGTCATAAGTGACGGTAATGTCTTGGAAACCCTTGTTACGCTGCGCTTCTGCTTGGCCGGTGTAGGAGTTCTTGTCACCCTCGGTGAGTTCGACGTTGTCGGTGAACGGCGTCAGCAGAGCCCGGGGATGCAGGTGGTCGACTCGCACGGCGTTGATTTCGATACACAGCACGATCAGTACCGACGCGACGTACAGGAAGCCGAGCAGACCGAGGACAATTGCGAAGATGCCGTTGCTTGCACTTGCGTTGCCCACGACGTAGCGAATGTAGATGCCGCCGAACGACTGCAGCGCCTGCCAGACGACCGCCGCGATCGCCGCACCGGGGAGTACGTCGCGCACGCTCAGATCCCGCGCGGTGCCGATTCGGAAGGCCGCGGTGAAGACGGCGGCGTTGACCACCACCGCTCCGACGAGTGCGAGCGCACCGCCGGCGAACCCGAACACGCCCGAGGACGCGACCCCGTTCAGCACCGTCAGTCCGATGATCGCAGTGCCGACAGTGCTGAGCAGCAACAATCCGCGCAGCCGACCTTTTATAGGGTCCGGTTGCTCGTTGCGCGGCACCGACCACGCAGTGTTCATCGCGTACTGCACGGCCAGCGACACTCCGAGTCCGCCGTACAGCGACCCGACGACACCGATGACGATGGCCGTTGTTCCTCCACTGAGGCGGTCCGGTTGACCGAGCTGGTCACCGATGACCGGGATCTGGCTCATCGCCGAGTCGATGATGCGGGTCTGCAGCTCCGGGTCTCCGGCCAGCACGATTCCCAGCAGCGTGGTGAACAGCAGCAACAGGGGAAACAGCGACAGGAACGAGTAGTAGGCGATCAGTGCCGCGAGGTAGCCGCCCCGGTCGTCCATGAATTTGTAGAGCACCGCCAACGGGAAACCCGCCGAGGGGTGCCTGCGCTGGAAGTTGTCCACCTTCGCGACCATCATCGGTCGAATGTAGCCAGCGGCGAGCCTGCGGAAACGTCGACGCCCCGGCTTTCGGTGTGACCCAGATCTCACCATTGAGACGTGCGCTTCGTCGGTCGGGGTCCGACCAACCATTCGAGAAGAAACCGAACCGAGAAAGGATCTCGTCATGAGCTTCATCGACAAGGCCAAGAACGCAGCAGAAGACGCCATCGGCAAGGCGAAGGAAGTTGTCGGCGACGCAACGAACAACAAGGACCTCGAGGCCGAGGGCAAGAAGGATCAGGGTTCGGCCGGCGTCAAGAAGGTCGGCGAGAACATCAAGGACACCTTCAAGTAGGACGCAGTGTCCGGAAGGGTCGTCGATCGAATGATCGGCGGCCCTTCGTGCATCCGGTGACGATGCGCGGCAACACTCACCGGACCACCGTTTTGCGAACCGTATAAAATCCATTGATCCGGCCTCGAGGTCGGGACAGGGCGTCCAGAAGCAGGCGCACGATCACAGGATCTCGCCGACGCGATGACGTCGAAGGTCCAACGCGCGAGAGGATCGTGTGAATGACTGATTCACCGGCCGAGCAAGAGATGTCTCGAACGTCCGAAGCCCTGTCGCTCGCGCAATTCGCTCGATCGCTGCGTGATACTCATCGGTCGATGCCGCAGACGTTGAGTGAGATTCTCCGAATGGCGATTCGGCTCATTCCGGGCGCAACCACCGGATGCATCACCACGGTGAACAGGGGTGAGCGCACAGTCGTCGCATCGACGGACCCGATCGCCGAGAAGCTGTGTCGGCTGCAGTACGAGCTCGACGAAGGTCCGATTCCCACCGAGGTCCGACACCTCGACGTCGTCGTGTCCTACGATCTGGCAACCGAACCGCGATGGCCACAGTTCGCTGCGCTGGCCGTCGAGGCTGGTTTCAAGTCGCTCTCGGCCTTTCAGCTCTACAGCAACGCCGATGACCTCGGGGCGCTGGTGTTGTACAGCGACGTCACCGGAGCGTTCGACGCCGACGCGGTGGCGATCGGCGAGGCCTTGTCTGCGCATGCTGCCATCGCAATGCTCAGTGCCCGCGACAACGAGCAATTCCGGACCGGCTTGGCCAGCCGAGACATCATCGGCCAGGCAAAAGGCATGATCATGGAACGTTACGACCTCGACGCGGTACAGGCGTTCGACCTACTGGCGAAACTCTCGCAGCAACAGAACCTGCCCCTGCACACCGTCGCTCGCGATCTCGTCGACGCCGACCACCCGACGAACTCGACGTTCTGACCCCTACCGCGGTCAGCACCCAGGCTTCGGTTGGCAGTGCGGACACCACCATGTTCGACGTCGATCGGGGTCGTTCGGCACGTCGGCCTCGACACGAACAACGGTCGCGCAACGCAGACACGGCTTACCTGCCCGGCCGGCGACCCAGTGGGTCCGGCCACGACGGGTGTCGCCGGTGGTGACCTGCATGGCCCCGGGAGTGTTCGCCGAATGCCGCATCGCCCGCGCGAGCAGAGTCACCAATTTCTCCGCGTCCACGCCTGCCGACGGAGCCCAGGGCCACAATCCACGCAGAAAACACAGCTCGTTCGCCCACAGATTTCCGGGTCCCGCGATCACCCGCTGGTCCAGGAGGGTGAAGACGATCGGCCGGGAACCCTGCTCGAGGATGTTCGATGCCGCACGATTGGAGTCGAAGTCAGGGTGCAGTGGGTCCGGTCCCAGATGTGCGACCAGGGCGTTCATCGACGCCGTGTACCCATAGTCGACGACAGGCAACAGAATGCCGTAGGCCGTGGGGCCGTCCACCGCGGACAGGCGCACCCGGACGTCGGGATGCACCCGCCGCGGTATCGAGCGGCCGGCCCGGACCACCGTCCACGATCCCGTCATGCGGAGGTGGGTGTGCAGCGTGGTGTCGTCGTCGAAATCGGTGAACAGATGCTTGCCGTGAGTCCGATGAGCGACGACGGTTCGCCCGGCGAGATTCTCGACGGCGTGTGCGGGCACGTTCAGTCGCCCTGTCCGTAGCGTGACGCCGTCCAGCGCTCGCCGCAATCGCACGGCGAGCGCGTGGACGGTGTCACCTTCGGGCATGGTCTCCGAGTATCCCGAGGGCGGCAGAAACAATCGGACCGACCGGCGAGAGAGCGTCGTCCTCCTCGCGTCAGTGCGCGGGCCGCCTGACGTATCCGACCATGAAGTCGACCGCCAGGAAGGCGACCAGGCTCAGCCCCAACAAGGGCAGGAACCAGCCGACGGCCACGGTAGCCGTGGCGAGAAGCACCACCGAAAACGGCGAGATGCGGCGCAGTCCCCCACGCAGAGGCGGCCGGCCTGCGGTGAGTCCAGTGCTCTTCGCGGGTCGACGCTTCCACCACATCATGTAGCCGCGCACGATGACCGATGCCAAGGCGAGCGAAAGCACAACGAGGGCAAACTGATTGACAACTCCGAACAGCGTCCCCATGTGCAACTGAATTCCCCAGGCCGACAGCTTGGCTGCCACCGGCCAGTCGGCGAAGTACTGGGTGTCGATCACCGCGCCGGTACTGCCGTCGATCGAGATCGAGTTGTTCGACATCACCCAGGGCTGACGGGTTTCGGCGACGACGAACGCCACGTCGTTCGATGCCGGGATCGATGCCTCCACCGCTCCGTCGACGCCGTTCGCTTCGGCGGTGTCGAGCACCGAATCGATGCGGCCGACATTGCTGTCGGTCGCCGACGCATCGGCCGACATGTCCATGGAACGGCCGCCGTGACCGGAGTGATCCCCCGAGTGATCCCCCATGGTCGCCGTGTCGGAGGAACCGATGGTCGTGGCAACGGCGGGGGTCGTCCAGCTCAGCGCGGCGCGAAGGTCGGTGACGTTCGCGCCCGCGTACGTGGACCACGTGAGTCCGGTGGCGGAGAGGAAGATCAGACCTACGGCGATCCAGATACCGACTACGCCATGCCAGTTCAAGGACCTGTTGCGGCCCTTCGACTCACGATCGAAGGTGAGCAGAGTCGCCCTGCTTCGGTTGCGTCGGTAGCGCTCGATCCACAGGTACAGGCCACCGAGCGCGATCACCCACAGCCACGATGCGGCCAGTTCGCTGTAGATCCGGCCCGGTTCACCGAGGTGCAGGTGCCGGTGCAGTTCCGAGATCCACGTTCTGACCGGCAATGCGCTCGAGGAGCCGTAGACGGCAAGTTCACCCACCGGCGACGCCGTGGCGGGATCGACGAAGACGGCCAGTCGTCGCGATTCGCCGAGGGTCGGATCGGTGAACAGCACTCGGGTGGTGTCGCCGATTTCGGCGGCGGGTCGCACGGCCGACACGGTCAGATCCGGCCTCTCGACCTGAGCGGCTCGAATCTGTTGGGCGACCGGGACAGCCGGTCCGGTGGAGTCGACATGCAGGTAGTCGCGGTAGACGAGTTGCTCGATCGTCGGTGCGACGGCATAGAGGCCGCCGCTGACGGTCGCTATCAGGATGAACGGCGCGATGAATATGCCCGCGTAGAAGTGCAGACGAAGAATCAGCGGACGCCAGCTGCGCGGGCCGGCCGGACGGGTGGGCGGGGAAGGATCGGCGACGCGTTCCTTTTCCGGTGTGGACATGAGGGCTCGTTTCGTGAAGGCAGGGGTGGGCGCGCGCCGTGGGCACGGGTCGACTCGATGTCGAGCGAACCGTGCTGTGCGCGAAGAACATGCCGCAGCTCTGCTCGCCCCGCAGTGCAGGAGCGGTCGTGGTGGGAGGCTGCGGTCAGTACGACGCGGCAGGCGGTCCGCGGTTCCCGGAGCCCGAGAGATCGAGGAGCCGCTGGACGCCGGGTGTCCGGTACAGCGGAAGCGGGGCGGCACTCGGCGAATCGTCGACGACGACAATGGCAAGGATCGGGAGTATCCGACGAACGACGGTGGCTGCGCGCGAGATCCCACGCTCGGCCCCGTGCACGATCACCGCGCCGACGACGATCGCGATCGCGTGGGCCGCAAGCATCTGCTGTGTCGGCACCGAACCGTGGTGATCGCCCTCGACGAGCGTCAGCAGCACGTGTCCGAACGTCTGCGCAGCGGCCAGCGTCGCCATCAACTGCAGGCGAGGCGCGATGACGATCGGCACGGCGGCGGCGGCGTACCCGAGTCCCGCGCACACCAGAGCCAACAGGACGATCGCGGCGTCGGAGGGGAACATGCCGCCGCCGAACGCGTGCGCAGTGGCGGTGATCGTTGCCGTCAGAGCGCCGACGGCAGATCCGCGCAGGGCGGCGGATCCGTCCGGGGTCGCGGGCACGAACAGCAGACTACTACCCGTTTCGGCAGAGGCAGTGGCGTCTCGCCCATGTCGCATGGTTTGTACGCAAAAACCGATCCAGCGGTCTTTTTCAGGTCCGTTATGGTGATCGCGAGTATCACGCCACGTTCAGAGAGGATCGCCGTGCCGGACAGTTCTGATGTGGCTCAGGCCCGTGTGTTCGCCGACATGCTTGCGGCCGAAATTGCGTCGACGTCGAGCAGAATCGAAGTCTCGGAGAACTACGCCCACAAGGCCTTTCGGGTGGGCGACCCCCGCAGCGCGAAGTGGCACACCGACGAGGCCTGCGCTCAGAAGCAGGCGCTGTACGAACTGCACCGACAATTGGACGCACTGCGCAGCCGCTTCCAGATCTCGAAGGGTGAACCCGAACCCGTGTGCTGACGTCCGGCTCGGTGTGTGAGGGTGTCTGGTCCGGGGTACCGCGACAAGATGGTTTTCGACAAGACAGACAACGGCTCGGGGGCCGAAAGCGAAGGACAACGAACGATCACGATCGGGTTGGTGGCCGACGAGGGATTCGCGTCGACGATAGCGGCCGCCATCGAACGGGAACTTCCGCCCACCATCACTATCGACGGGACCGATGCCCGCCTGGACACGGCCCGGCCCGCAGTCACGCTGCCTCCCACCGAGGCAGGTTCTGCGCCGTTGGGTCAGTGGCTGGAGGCCATTCAGGCCACCAACACATTCGACTTGGTGCTCTGCATCTCCGAGGTTCCGCGACGCGTCGGGGCCAGCCCCGTCGTCGCCGAATTGCGTGACGGTTCGACCGGTGCGTTGTACGTACCCTCGTTCGGCACCATCGGCGTACGGCGTCGCGCCGTGGCGGTGGCCATCGCGATCGTGCACGATCTTCTTCGCAGCGATACCGCCTCGCGGCCACACCTACGACGGTCGATGTCCAAGTGGGCTCCTGGCCCCGACCCAGACGGTGGCGGCGAGCGAATCCTGCTCACTCCCGGCATGTTCGGCCGAACGCGCATGGTGCTGGGCATGATTCGCTGCAATCGGCCGTGGCGTCTGGTCCCCGCCCTGTCGAGCGTGCTCGCGGCTGCGAGCGCCGCGTCGGCATTCGGTGTGTTCTACGCGAGCATCTGGCAGATGGCGGCCTCGATGACGCCTGCCCGGCTCACACTGATCGGTATCGCCGCCATCGTGGCCATCACGGTGTGGCTCATCTTTCCGCACGGCCTCTGGGAGCACCGACGGTTTCGCTCCTCGACCACCGATCGCTGGATCTACAACTCTGCCACCCTCGGCACCGTCGTGGCCGGCGTGCTGTGTATGTACGCAGTCCTGTTCGCGGTCGTGTTGCTCTCTGCTGCCGTGGTGATCTCGCCCGAGTTCCTCACCGCTCAGATCGAGCGAGAAGCGAGCACGGCGGACTACCTGTCGCTGGCCTGGCTGGCGGCGTCGTTGGGCACGGTCGCCGGAGCAGTGGGCTCGTCGGTATCCGATCGCAGCGACATCCTCAACGCCACGTACGGCCACCGAGAGATGCTCCGGCGCCAGCACAGCGCAGAACGGTCCCGCACCGAAGACGCCGGTGCGGCTCAGCCCGTGGCTCCGTCCCAGGCCCAATGACCGAGCGCCGCGACCGCTGCGGTCAGGGCCGCACCGAGCAGCACGGGTATCGCAATGTCCACGCGCAGTAGAAGCGCTCCGATGACGGCCCCCACGAACAGCACGAGGATCGCCCAGAGCCGCCGGTTGAACAACCGACCGGGGCCCTGGCCGACGAACGACTCGCCGGCGAGCGAGGTGATGGTCGACGTGACGACGACGGTCGTCATGTCCTTGACCGCGAGGAATCGCGCAGCGAGTGCCTGAGCCCCCATGTCGACAGCGATGACACTGGCGATCGCGATACCGAGCGGCGAGTTGCCCTGAACGTCGACCACCAGCAGCGTGACGCCTGCTGCGACGAGTCCCAGCGTTCCCACCGTGAAGATCGCGGTGACCCGGATGTTCCATCCCGGCGCAGCCGAGCGAAGCGTCACGCCGGCCAGCGCGGCACCGAGCACGAAGGCGAACAGCGCTACCAACGGGCCGACGATCGGCAGTCCGTCCTCACCTGCCACCCCCATACCGAGGATGACGATGTTGCCGGTCATGTTTTCCGGTGAAAATGCGGTCCAATCCGAGGTAGCCGACGGCGTCGAGCATCCCGGTCACCATCGTCAGCACCATCATCGACCACAATCGGAGGTGACCGTTCACGGCCTCGCCGACACGGTGCCTCATGGTCGTCGGTGCCGGTCCGTCTCCGGCCACCGTCGTTTCGTCGAGACTCATGCGGTCACCCACACGCCGCCGTCACTACGCGGGTCTGCGCCGGCACCGAGCGTACCGTCGGCGAGAACCCTGGCCACCATGGAATGACCTGCGTTACTGTCCAATTCGGTGCCATGCTTGACGGTGAACACCGTCTGCGAAATCTGTTCGACGGCGGAGTCCTCCAACGTCGGCTCGACCAGTACCGAACCGTTGGGTGTGCCGGCTTCCAATCCGCCGACGATGAATCGGGGCGCGGAGACGGTCTGCTGCGGATCGAATCCACGCAGCGCCCGCAGGATCAACTGGGTGTGAATCTGCGACTGCGCTTTGCCTCCCATGGTCGAGTGGGCGGACACCGCTCCGTCCGCCCAGTCCACGATCACCGGAACGAGCGTGTGCGCGGGCCGCTTTCCGGACTCGATGCGGTTGGGCGACGCGGCATCGAGCGTGAAGAACGCAGCACGGTTGTGCAGCACGAGCCCGGTGTCGGGCTCGAGGATCTGCGCTCCGAAGGAATGAAAGACGGACTGTATCAACGACACTGCTGTGCCGTCCTTGGCTACGACCGCAATTCCGACGGTGTCGCCGCCCGGACGCGGCGTCGCAGTCGATGTCTGCCGTTCGGCTCCTGCCACCCGGGCTGCCGCCGCCTCGTGAATTGCCGCGAAGCCGGCCGGGGTCAGCTGATCGTGGATATCCACAGTGGCACAGCGTGGGTCGGCGAGGTAGGTATCGCGATGCTCGTCGGAGTCGTAGAAGATCTCGGCCAATACCCCGGCGTCGACATCCCCCGCAGACGCACTCCCGGACAAGGCGGCACCGAGAGATCGAATAAGTGTGTAGCCCTGCGAGTTCGGTGGTGCCGTGGCCACCGAGAATCCGTCGAATTCGCGCACCAGAGGTTCTTCGACGCTCGGACGATGACGTTCGAGGTCCTCTCTCGATACCGGCACGTCGAGTTTCTTCAGTCCGGCGGCGAATCGGTCGGCGGTGTGACCGCGATAGAAAGAATCGAGGCCATCGGTCGCCAGGTCCGTCAGGGTGCGGGCCAACTCGGGCTGCACGACG
Organism: Rhodococcus sp. IEGM 1354; assembly: GCF_030056855.1. Lineage (NCBI taxonomy): Bacteria > Bacillati > Actinomycetota > Actinomycetes > Mycobacteriales > Nocardiaceae > Rhodococcus > Rhodococcus sp. IEGM 1354. Next base: position 75,723 of record NZ_JASHKT010000003.1, on the reverse strand, counting down.
AGGTGCCCGACGGGGATCGGCTGACCATCGACGAAGAACTTCGCGCGCAAGCCTGGATCGGTGATCAGTGCGTCACGGTCGAGCTCGATCATCTCGACGAGTCCGGGGCTGGCCGGAAACCCCTCTGTGGCAAGCGAAATTGCTGGTGCCAATACTTCGAGCAACGGCAGCGAGCCACCGGCGTCGAGCAGAGCCGCCCACCCGGACACTGCACCTGGAACGGACACCGTCAGCGGACCGGTGATCGGCATCGTCTCGATCGTCTCGAACAGCTGGTCCACGGATGCAGCCGAACCGTATGCCCCCGATGCGTTGATGCAGGTGGTGCTGCCGTCGCTCCTGCGCAGCAATGCGATGACGTCACCGCCCACACTGCACATGTGCGGGTAGACCACGGTGAGGGCCGCAGCTGCAGCGACCGCCGCATCGACGGCGTTGCCACCGGCTTCGACGATCGTGCGGGCAGCGTCGACGGCCGCGGTGTGCGGCGCGGCGATTGCCACGCCGGGTGCCGGTTGCGACTGTTCGGGCATGAATATCTCCTCGAGTGCGGCCGATCCGAGAGCAGGATCGGTCGGGGCATGTTCTGGGTTCGTCCGAAAGTGTTGCGTTGGAGCAGTATTACGTCAGAGCGGCTCGTGCGATGAGCGTGCGATAGGCACCGTGCAGCACCGCCGCGGCCACGATCGACGCCGCCGCCGTCACACCGAAGAAGGTCAGTTCGTTTGTTGCAGAGTACTTCTGAGCAAGCAAGCCGGCCAAGGTCGAGCCTCCTGCCATCGTGAGGAAGTACAGCGACGTCATCCCGGCCTTGTGCGATGCGGGTGCGAGCTGCGCAGTGGCAGACAGGACCGACGGCACGACAGCTATCTCGCCGGCACCGAACAGCAACATCGCGACGAGAACCAGGACAACCGAATTCGTCGCCCCCGATGTGCCCGCCATTGCCGCGAACATGGCCATTGCCACCGCCAGCAGGCCGATTCCCACGACAATTTTCGTTCCGGGACTTGGCTGCCTGCTGCCCATCCGGGTCCAGCCGACGGCATAGATCGGAGCGATGACAGTGGCGAAGAGACCTTCCAACGTGATCACGGTTGCCGCAGGGATCGTGAGCGAGCCGACCGTCAGATCGACGCGGGTGTCCATGTACGCCGCCAGGGTGGTGAACAACTGGAACAACAACGTCCAGAACAACAAACTACTGAGGAACACCGGAATGTAGGCGAGCACCCGTCGATGCTCGGTGGCGTCGACCTTCTTCGAGGACAACAGCATTGCGAAGTAGGCGATGCTGGCGATCACGATGATCGCGGTCAGCACGGTTCCCAGGTTGTCGAGATTCAGGAGGCCACCGACGGCCGCGGCAACGATGACCAGGGTGACCGATCCGGCCACAGCTGCGGCCGCCGCCCGACGCGAGCGCGGAAGCGGATTGGGCACCGTTCGGGTGGCCTCGGGCAGATGCTTGTACCCGACCGCATACTGGGCCAGGCCGATCAGCATTCCCACCGCCGCTGCGCCGAAGGCGATATGGAAGCCGGCCGAGCTCTGCAGGGCACCGGTGAGCAGCGGGCCGAGGAATGCACCGAGCGAGATTCCCATGTAGTAGAGCGAGTATCCCGAGTCGCGCTTGGGATCGTCGTTCGCGTAGAGCATCCCGACCATCGCTGTGACGTTGACCTTGAGTCCGCCGGTGCCGATGACGATCAGCAGCAGGCCTACGCCCATACCCGCCGTCGTCGGGATCAGCGCCAGCACCACATGACCGAGCATGATCGAGATGGCCGAATAGAGCACCACCGTTCTCGGGGCGACCAGACGATCGGCAACCCAGGCTCCGACCATCTGCGCGATATAGACTGCGCCGCCGTAGGATCCGGCGATACCGACCGCCACTCCGACGTCGAGTCCGAGTCCGCCGTCGACGAGCGAGTAGTACAGGTAGTACGCGAGGATCACCTGCAGGCCGTTAGAAGCTGAACCGCTCAAACAACTCCGTGCCTGCCAGGGTGACCAGTCCGCGCGGTTGATCCCGGAACGTGGAGCCGAACGCACCGCGGTTCGCGCCTGCGCTCGGCTTTTCGAGTGTTCCGTCCGTCGTCATACAGGTCCACCTTCGGTAGTCCGAGAAACTGCTGCGGGAGAATGAGTGACCGGAGTCACGATATGTCGATCTAAAACTGGTAGGACCAGAACCGTCAAGGTGATGGGCGGGATATTTACACGTCAAATCGGCTCTACTGGGGAAACAGGTCGAATCTGGTATTTTGGTAGGACCATTTCGAAACGTTCGGGGACGGAGCTTTTGATGACGGCGTGGTCCGAGATAGACGTCGAAGCGGCGTCGGTCCCCGAATTGCTCAGCGGCAGAATCGCGCAGCTGATCGACAGCGGTCGCGTCGAAGCGGGATCGAAATTACCCAGCGAACGCGCCCTGGTGACGATGCTCGGAGCGTCGAGAATCTCGATCCGCCATGCACTTCAGGACCTCGAATTGCGGGGATACCTGACGCGCAAACCCCGGGCCGGCCGCGTCGTGGCACCGCTCGAGATGCGCGCGCTCGCCGAGGGCAGCATCTTCGGCAGCATGAGCAGCGACCAGCGCACGGTTCGTGAGGTGATGGACCTGCGCGCAGTCGTCGAACCACCCATTGCCGAGCGTGCCGCCGTTCGCCACCGCGTGTCGGAACTACATGCCCTGCGCACTCCGCTGGAGACCTCGGAGCGTGAGCTCGGCAACCGGCCGCCGTCTCTGCAGGTCATGCAACTGTGCGACGTGCAGTTCCATCTCGCGATCGCCGGGCTTGCCCACAACTCCATGCTCACCAGGCTCGTGACCGAGACCAACGAGTGGATGGCACCGTCGAGGCAAGCAAGTTTTCAGACCGAGCAGCGGATGCAACGCTCGGTCGATGCCCACCGCAGCATCTATCACGCTATCGCAGAACGCGATCCGGTCCGCGCTCGCAAAGCGATGCACGATCACCTCGCCGACATTCTCGAGGCGATCGCGCCCCTTGCGCACTGAGTCCGACCGCCCACACCGAATCGGTCGTTGTCCGAAATGGAGCGCACGATTGCACTCGAGTGGCCACTTCGTCGTGTGCGAATCGGGTGAATTCCGGTCAGAATCGAGGCCATCGGTCGACACCGATGTACCGCAACCAAAGGAGCTCGTCAGTGCCCACCCTCGACCGTGACGTCGCTATCGTCGGGGCCGGCCCTTCCGGCCTGGCCGCAGCAACCGAGCTCCGCAAAGCAGGATTGTCCGTCGCCGTGCTGGAAGCGCGCGACCGCGTCGGAGGACGTACCTGGACGAACACCATCGACGGTGCGAGCCTCGAAATCGGCGGTCAGTGGGTCTCACCCGATCAGGAATCTCTGATCGCGTTGATCGACGAGCTCGGCCTCGAGACGTTCGACCGATACCGCGAGGGCGAGTCCGTCTACATCTGCGCCGCGGGCGAGCGGACCCGTTACTCGGGTGACTCGTTCCCCGTCGACGAGACCACGGAGAAGGAAATGGACCGACTCGTCGCACTGCTCGACGACTTGGCCGCCCAGGTCGGCCCCGAGGAGCCGTGGGCGCACCCACTTGCGCGTGAACTGGACACGATCTCGTTCGAGCAGTGGCTGATTCGTGAGTCCGACGATGCCGAGGCACGAGGAAACATCGGTATGTTCATCGCCGGCGGCATGTTGACCAAACCGGCGCACGCGTTCTCGGCTCTGCAAGCAGTGCTGATGGCCGCCTCGGCGGGTTCGTTCTCCCACCTGGTGGACGAGAACTTCATCATCGACAAGCGCGTCGTCGGTGGTATGCAGCAGGTGTCGATCCGGATGGCGGCCGCCCTCGGCGACGACGTCGTCCTCGACGCGCCGGTGCGAACGGTGCGGTGGAACTCCGACGGCGCAACGGTATTCGCCGACGGCGACATCGAGATACACGCCAAGCGCGTCGTTCTCGCCGTTCCGCCGAATCTGTACTCGCGCATCTCCTACGATCCGCCGCTCCCGCGTCGCCAGCATCAGATGCACCAGCATCAGTCGCTGGGACTGGTGATCAAGGTTCACGCCGTTTACGACACCCCGTTCTGGCGCGAGGACGGGCTGTCGGGAACCGGCTTCGGTACCTCCGAGATCGTGCAGGAGGTGTACGACAACACCAACCATCAGGACAGCCGAGGAACACTGGTCGGCTTCGTGTCCGACGCCAAGGCCGACGCGATGTTCGAGCTCGACGAGCAGGAGCGCCGCGCGAAGATCCTCGAATCCATCGCACATTATCTGGGGCCCAAGGCAACCGAACCGGTCGTCTACTACGAGTCGGACTGGGGTGCGGAAGAATGGACCCGTGGTGCGTACGCGGCCAGCTTCGACCTGGGCGGTCTGCACCGCTACGGCAAGGACAGTCGCACACCTGTCGGCCCGATTCACTTCTCCTGCTCCGACATCGCCGCGGAGGGCTACCAACACGTCGACGGCGCAATCCGCATGGGTCACCGCACCGCCGCCGACATCGTCTCGAGAATCGTTTCCTGACACCCGATCTTCGATCGCACACAGCAGACCCACACCTAGCACCGAGGACACACATGCGCACTGTCACGGAACACAACTCGCCCGCTGCTGCGGCCTCGAACCTCGGAAGGCAGTGATGGCGTGGACGATGCCGGCCGAAGGTGTTCGGCACGAACGGACCTGGATGGCCTACCCGTGCGAGGGTTACTCGCTCGGTGACACGCCCGAGGAGCACCACGAGGCGCGGACCACGTGGGCCGAGGTCGCGCAGGCGGTCGCTCGTTTCGAGCCGGTCACCGTCGTCGTCGACCCCGCCGAAAGCGCCGTCGCACGCACGTATCTGACCTCCGAGAGCGCTTTCCCCATCGACATCCTCGAGGCACCGTTGAACGACGCCTGGATGCGCGATATCGGGCCCACGTTCGTGCTGTCCGAGGACGGCCGTGTCGCCGGCGTCGACTGGGTGTTCAACGGCTGGGGCGCGCAGGACTGGGCGCGCTGGGACAAGGACTCCAAGATCGGCGCGCTCGTCGTCGAGAAGTCCGGTGCCGAGATGATCGATTCGCCGATCGTCAACGAGGGCGGCGGTATTCAGGTGGACGGACTGGGAACGGTTCTCGTCACCGAGACGGTACAACTCGATCCCGGTCGCAATCCCACGCTGTCCAAGGCCGATATCGAGGCCGAACTGGCCCGCACGATCGGTGCCACCACGGTGATCTGGCTTCCCCGAGGACTCACGCGTGACGCGGAAGAATTCGGAACCCGGGGCCACGTCGACATCGTCGCTGCCATCCCCTCACCCGGCGTCGTTCTGGTGCACGACCAACGCAACCCCGAACACCCCGACCACGAAGTCAGCAAGACCGTGTTCGAGATATTCGAGAACAGCACGGACGCACGCGGTGAGAAGTGGACCATCGTCAAAGTTCCGGCACCGGAGATTCTCCGTGACGAGGAGGGCTTCGTCGATTACAGCTACATCAATCACTACGTCGTCAACGACGGTGTGATCGCCTGCAGCTACGGCGATCCCGCGGACGAAGAGGCTGCTGCCATTCTGTCGGCGGCATACCCGGGCCGCACCGTCGTCACCGTCGACGCTCGGCCCCTCTTCGCCCGCGGGGGCGGAATTCACTGCATCACACAGAATCAGCCACAGGCTCGGACGGACTGAGTGGACGCGGGAGCAGGTATCGAATACTGCTCCCGCAACTCGTTCTTGCGAATCTTGCCCGTCGGGTTGCGCGGGATCTCGTCGACGAGGATGTAACGCTTGGGGATCTTGTACCGCGCGAGTCGGCCGTCGAGCGCCGCCGCGATGGCATCGATGTCCACGTCTGCCCCTTCGACCACAGTGATTGCGGCAACCGCAGATTCGCCCCATTTCTCGTCCGGTACACCGAACACCGCGCAACTGTCGATGCCCGGCAGTTCGAGAAGTATCGCTTCGACCTCGGCGGGATAGATATTCTCTCCGCCCGAGATGATCATGTCCTTGAGCCGATCGACGATCGTGACGAATCCCTCCGCGTCGGCAATTCCGACGTCGCCGGTACGGAGCCAGCCGTCGTCGAACACGTCGGCGGTCGCGTCGGGACGACCCCAGTATTCCTTCATCACGTTGGGGCCCTGGATCTGAATTTCACCGCGCTCCCCCGGTTTCACCGGCTGTGACATCGCGTCGACGATCCTGACGTCGGAGAAGGTATGGGGCACACCCGCGGTACCCATTTTGCGTTCGGCATCGACCGCAGCGAGCATCGTTGCGCCAGGACCACTTTCGGTGAGACCGTAGCCCTGACACATCTTGATCCCGCGTTCGGTATACGTACGGAGCGTGCGCGGCGGCACCGGTGCGGCGGCCACCACCACCCGGCGCAGCGAGGTCAGATCCGTGTCGGCCCACGCGGGATGCGACACGAGCGAGTCCAGGATAGTCGGCACTCCGAACGTGTACGTGACCGAGCGCGATTCGACCAGATGGAGCACGCGTCCGGCATCGAACCCTTCCTCGATGACGACCGAGCCGCCCTTGAACAGAACGGGTAGTGCCACCATGTCGAGCGCGGCGGTGTGAAACAGCGGAGCGCAGACCAGGGCCACCTCGTCGCTGCAGAGGTCCAGATCGAGGACTGCGTTGAGAACGGCGAACAGCACGTTGTCGTGAGTCATCACGACGCCTTTGGGTTTACCGGTCGTGCCGGAGGTGTACATGACGAAACACAGATCCGCGCCGTCCACTGCCTCGTCGATGCGCGTCGAGGGGGCCGCCGAGATCAGCGCTTCGTACTCCTCGCCCAGTGTGAGGCGACGCGTGGGGCCGTCGCCGACCGCCGAGTTCGCGACGTCGTGCAGGGTCTCGGAATGCACCAACAACGACAGCCCCGAGTCCTGCACTGCGAAAGCAACTTCCGGTGCGGTCAACCGTGCGTTGAGGGGCACGAAGATCGCTCCGAGCACGCCGCAAGCGAACAGCACTTCGAGGTAGGCAGGATGATTGGTGGACAACAGTCCGACCCGATCTCCGGTGCCCACCCCCAGCTGACGTAGACCGTGTGCGAGCCGAGTGGTGCGCTCGTCCAGTTGCTCGTAGGTCGAGGCCTGGCCGCGGAACTCGATTGCCGTTGCTTGCGGACACTGCCTCGTACGTCGACGGATCCACGAACCGACTCCTTGATTGCGCATCTGAAATCTGTTCCTCTCGGGTCCGTGATCTCAGTCGAACATGCGGTAGACGGCCTCGACGACGACTGCGGGGCGCTCGCTGCCTTCGAGTTCGATCGTCGCGGCGACGGTCAGCTGAGCTCCGCCCTTCGGCAGCTCCTCGTACCCCTTCAGCGTCGCGGCCAGGCGCACTCGGCCGCCGGCGGGAACCGGGTTGGTGAAGCGAACCTTGTTCAATCCGTAGTTGATCTTCGTGGTGACGCTGTCGACGACCAGTAGCTCGTCCCACATCGGAATGATGAGCGACAGAGTCAGATAGCCGTGCGCGATCGGACCACCGAAGGGGCTTTCGGCCTTCGCCCGTTCGGGATCGACGTGAATCCACTGATGGTCGTCGGTGGCGTCGGCGAAGGTGTCGATGCGCTGTTGCGGCACCTCGATCCACGAGCTGGTGCCCAGTTCGGTGCCTTCGAGGTTCTTCAACTCGGCGAGAGTGGCGACGCGGGTGGTCATGATGTCTCCTTGGCGGACAGGCCGAGTGCGGCCAGTGCATTGGTCTTGAACACGAGTGGACGAATCTCGTCCTTGATGTCGAGCTCGGCGAAGTCCTTCATCCATCGATCCGGCGTCAGAACCGGAAAGTCGGAGCCGAACAACACCTTTCGTTTCAGCATCGAATTCGCCGCCCGCACCAGTTGGGGCGGAAAGTATTTCGGTGACCAACCCGACAGGTCGATGTACACGTTCGATTTGTGCGTGGCGATCGAGATCTGCGCATCCGCCCACGGCACCGCGGGGTGCGCCATGATCATCGTCAGTTGCGGGAAGTCCGCGGCGACGTCGTCGAGCAACATCGGATCCGAATAGCGCAACTTGATGCCGTGCCCGCCGGGAAGTCCGGCACCGATACCGGTTTGGCCGGTGTGAAAGAGCGCGGGTACTCCGGCTTCGGTGATGGCCTCGTAGATCGGATAGAAGCGGCGGTCGTTCGGCTCGAAGCCCTGCATGCTCGGATGGAACTTGAACCCGCGCACCCCGAACTCCTCGACGAGTCGGTGCACCCGCCGCACGGCGGCCTTACCCTGCCACGGGTCGACCGAGCCGAAGGGGATCAACACGTCGTTGTGGCGTGCCGCCCCCTCGGCGATCTCCTCCATCGAGTTCGGTGAATGTCCGGACGCCGCACCGGCATCGACGGTGAACACCACGGCGGCCATGTTGCGGGCACGGTAGTACTCGGCGATGGTGTCGATCCCTGGAGTACGGTCCTCGCCCGACTTGAAGTACTTCTCCGACGCGGTCATCAATTCGTCGTCCAGTGCGCGGTGTCCGCACCCGTCGATCTCCACATGAGTGTGCACATCGAGTGCGACGATCGAGTCGAAGTCGATGGCGCACTGGTATTTCGAGCTCATCGCGCCGGCTCGACGGGGAGATTCTCGCCGACCGACTCGAGGCTGTCCGCGAACGTCGACGGCCACGCAGCGGCGATGTTCTCGGCCGACCAGCCACCGTCGTGGTAGCTCGTGGCGATCATGTCCGGGTGCGTCCACAGCGCCAGACGATCGCCGCCGACGGCGAATGCCTGACCGGTCACGTCTGCACTCGCGTCGCTTGCCAGGAAAGAGACGATTCCTGCGGCGTCCGCGGGGGTCCCGAACCCGAGTTCACGACGGGCGAACGGCGGCAACGGATCCCCGTTACGCATGGCCTCGATGTACGGCTGCAGGAACGGAATGGTCTCGGTCATCGCCGTGGCCGCCACCGGGCACACCGCGTTCACGGTGACACCTGCACGCTGGAGTTCCATCGCCCAGGTCCGCACCATCCCGACGATCCCGGCCTTGGAACCGGAGTAGTTGGTCTGTCCGAAATTTCCGCGCTGACCGGCGGGAGAGCCGATGCACACGATCCGGCCGCCCTCACCCTGAGCGCGGAAGTGAACGGCTGCTTCGCGTGCGCAGGTGAACGTGCCGCGGAGATGAACGTTCACGACGGCATCGAAGTCGTCGTCGGTCATCTTCCACAACACCTTGTCGCGCAGGATCCCCGCGTTGGTGACCATGACGTCGAGACGACCGAACGCCTCGACCGCGCCCGCAACCAACTTCTGTGCGGTCTCGGTGCTGCCCACCGGAGCCACGACCGCCACTGCCCGTCCACCCGCGTCGACGATCGAGGAGACAGCCGCGTCGGCTGTCGCCTGGTTCACGTCGTTGATCACGACTGCTGCACCGTGGCGCGCGAGGTCCTGGGCATACGCAAGTCCGAGCCCCTGGCCGCTACCGGTGACGACAGCGACCTTGTTGTCGAGATTCATAGCTCTCTCCTCTTCGTGGTTACCAGACTGAGAAAACCATCAATAATTGAGAAAGTCAATGATTTACGTTTGCTAGAATTACCGCCGATACGAGGAGTCTCATGACCGACATCGCCCCCCTGTCCGACGACATCGGATTCCTGCTGACGCGCGCCGGAACGTCGCTGACGGCCGCCGCCAAAACGGCACTGGCCCCCTTCGAGCTGCGCGTACGTTCGTACTCCGTGCTGGCCCTGGCCTGCGAGCATGCGGACGGACTCGGCCAGCGGCAGCTCGCCGAGGAACTGGGCTTGGACCCCAGCCAGATCGTGGCGTTGGTGGACGATCTGGAGGACCGAGAACTGATCACCCGACGGGTCGACCCCGGCGATCGACGGAACAAGCGAATCCACGCGACCGACGCCGGCCGCGCGCTGTGCGTCGACGCACAGCGCGCGCTCGCGGCGACGCAGTCCGACATCCTGTCCACCCTCGGCGACCGCGGTGTCCGTGAGCTGCGACAGTCGCTGCAGTCGATCGTCCGCGCGCAGTAGAACGTGCACACGTGAGCCGGTCAGCGTTCGTAGACCACGCTCCCACCGACGACCGTCGCGAAGATCGGTAGTTCGGGAATCCGATCCGCCGGACCCATCAGGTCGCCGCCGACTGCAGTGAAATCTGCGGGACCACCGACGACGATGGTTCCGGTCCCGTCCGTCAGACCGGCCGCCGCGGCGGCGTGGGTGGTGTATCCGTCGAGTGCTTGCCGAGCCGAAATCGCCTGCCGGGGTTGACGAGGAGGATCGGCCGTCAGGCCTGCGGGGCGGCGTAGCCGGGCATCGGCCATCACGACTCGGGGATCGAAATGTGCTACCGGCCAATCGGATCCGAGCGCAACGGTCACACCGAGATCGAGAAGCTCGGCCACCGGCCAACCACGGTCGATACGATCGCGGCCCATGCGCCGAGACCAGTCGTCGGCCTCGTCCGCTCGGGTGTACCTGGTGCAATGGGTCGGCTGCATCGATGCGGCGATACCGGCGTCCGCGATCGTTGTCAGATCCTCGGGACAGACGGTCTCGAGGTGTTCGAGGCGATGCCGAACCCCCGTTCCGAGGGCCGCCAGCGTCCGTACGCAGTGGTGCACAGCGGCATCACCGATCGCATGAGTAGTGGTCGACACTGCACGGCGGTCGAGCTCGCGCACCACGGCCGCATACCGTTCCGGGTCGGTCCACGACGGCCGGGTACCGTCGCCGTACAGGTCCGGGTGACACAACCACGCCGTCCCACCTTCGACGGTTCCGTCCATGAACAATTTTGCGCCCGCGTATCGCCACCGCGCCCCGGCGGTACCGTGCACCAGCGCAGCGATTTCTGCGACCCGATCGGCAGGATGATCCGGCTGGACCCAGCCGTACACCCAGAACCGCAGTCCGGCGTCGTCCTCGTCGAGCGCCCGAATCATCTCCACGGTCCCGGGGAGGTCGTCCATGACGTGCACCCCGGTCAGCCCGACCGACGCCATCTCCTCGGTCACGTTGCGTAACAAAGACTTCGCCGCGACGACGTTCTGGGCAGGCATGACCGCCTCCACCAGATGGATGGCCGGCTCCTCGATCAGGTGACCGGTGGTCTTCCCGCCACTGTCCACCGCCACTCGGGCACCGCCGTGGTCGAAGGTCTCTCGGCCGGTCACGCCGGCAATATCGAGTGCAGCCCGATTGGCCAGCGACGAATGCGCGTCGTAGAACCGAATGAGAACAGGGGTCGTGACCGAGTCGGAGATGGCATCGAAGCTCGGAGCTCGGCCGCCGAATACGTTGTGGTTCAAGCCCCAGCCGCGAATCCAACCGTCCGTCGGGTGCGCATCGTGCAGTACCCGACGCACGTCGTCCAGAGTCTCGCACCGACTGAAATCCACGCCGAGTGACATCAACGCGCCTTGCACCACGTGTGTGTGGGCGTCGACCCATCCGGGCGTCAGCGTGCTCCCGGCCAGGTCGATGATCTTCGTTCCGGGACCACTGCAACCCAGGACGTTGTCGGTGCTCCCGAGTGCGATCACTCGGTCGTCTCGAACGGCGACGGCCTGCTGCGGCTCGGCACCATCGACCTGGGTGAGCACCGTGGCGTTCATCAGAATCAGTGTGGCATCAGTCATGTCGCACTCCTCGTGCATCATCGGTAGGTAGTGCGGTCGACGGTCCGGCCTGAGTATCGGGCAGTATCTCGGAATCGATGTCGGTCGTCCCCAGCCGTGCGTACACCTGGGGGCGGCGTGCCCGGATCCACAGGGCCACTGCCGAACCCAACGCGAACACCACGACGGATCCGATGGAGGCGACGGTGTTCACCACCGGGTCGGTCGTCAGGGTGGCGATTTCGATCTTGTCGACGACGAGGTACAGAGCGATTCCGATCAGGACGAACGCGGCGATTCCAGCGAGTGCCGCGCCCCGATCCCGTGCCACTTCTCTACCGCGCAGGAAGAACACGGCAACCGAGAGAGAGGTGAGCCATTGCAGCGCAAGGATTCCCACGGTTCCCGTACTCGCCGTCCACGCAGCCAACTGCAGGACCGGATCGACGTCGGCCGCGGCGAAACACGCGATGGCCACTACGGCCGTCGCCGTCTGCGCGATGCTGGCGATGTGCGGAGACAAGTGCTTGCTGTGCACGTGGCTGAGCCGCACCGGGAAGATTCCTTCACGACCGAGCGCATAGCCGTACCGGGTGATCGCGTTGTGGAAGGCCAGCAGAGCCGCGAGTCCGCTCGAGACGATCAGCACGCGCATCACATCCGTTGCCGCACTACCGACGTAGGTCTGCATGGCGGTGAAGAAGAAACCGGCAGGATCCGATGCAGCCGCGGCGACCGCGTTCTCGGCACCGAACGCCATGACCGCAACCCAGACGATGAAGCAGTAGAAGACCGCGAGGAAAATGACCGCGGCATAGGTTGCGCGGGGGACCGTCCGGTCCGGTCGTACCGCCTCGTTGCGGAACAGGGCGGTTGCCTCGAAGCCCACGAACGCGGCGAACGACACGGCCAGTACCGCCCCCATCGATCCGGTGAAGACGTTCTCGGGATAGAACGGCTGCAGGTTCAGACCACTCGCACCGCCCTTGGCGATCACTGCGATCGCCAATACGAGCAGCACCAGCACTTCGAGAACGAGCAGCACGCCGAGGACCTTGGCCCCCACCCGAATCGATCGGTAGCCCAGCACGGACACGATCGCCGCAGCGACCAACGCCCACAGCCACCAGGGTAGGTCGACTCCGACGAAGTCGTTCATCGTCGCCTTGGTCACCGCTCCGAACAACCCGTAGGTGCTGATCTGCAGGAGGGTGTACCCGGCCACGGCCACCAGAGCGCTACCGAGACCGGCAACTTTGCCCAGACCCATCCGGATGTACGAGTAGAACGCGCCGTTGTTGTGCACGTGCCGCGCCATCTTGGTGAAGCCGATGGCGAAAACCGTGCTGATCAGGCCGGCGCACAGGTATCCGGCGGGAGCGCCGATCCCACCGATCAGCAACGCGATCGGAGCAACGGCCACCATGACGGTGAGCGGTGCCGCTGCCGCGACGACGAAGAAGACGATGTCGCGTGAGTTGAGGCTGGAACTATCGAGGGCATTCGGCTGCCCGGAATGTTGGGGGATGGTCATGGCCGGCTCCGTGTGATTAATCCAACGATGTTTGGTTTTGACGTAACGTAGACCACAGAAGACAGTTTGGAAAGACCCCGGCGAAATGGAGTACACGTGGCAAGGCCGAAGACAGCACTACTCGATGTCGATCGCATCGTCGATGCCGCACTTCAGATCACCGACGCCACAGGCGATTTCACAGTTGCACAGCTCGCCTCCAAACTCGCCGTGCATCCATCCTCGCTGTACCACCACGTGTCCGGAAAAGACGAAGTGATCGATCGAATGCGGGCTCGAATCGGTCGCAAGATCGACAACACGGGCTTCGGAACGGGCCCGTGGGACGAGGCATTGAAGAGGTTGGCGTGGTCGTATCGAGCGGCGTTCGCCCGTCACCCCGGGTCCATTCGCTTGTTCGCGACCTCACGCATCCGCGACCGCGAATCGCTGTCCGAGTACGAGCGAATCGCCGACGGTCTGCACGATGCGGGCTTCGCTTGGCCCGAGGTACTTCCGATCATCATCGCGTTCGACAACTTCATTCTCGGCTCGGCCCTCGACATGGGCAGCGGCGGTAACCTCTACACACCCGACCCGCAGATGCACCCGGCCCTGACTGCTGCGGTGGGCGATCCCGAGGAACAGCCGAACCCCACCGACGTCGCCTTCGAGCTGGGACTGTCGGCACTGCTGACGGGCCTGCAACACCGCCTGGGCAATCGCTGACGCACCCTCCGCTCCTCGAGGCTCAGTGCGCCCCGGTGTGTCCGAGAGCCAGGCGACAACTACGGAGGAAGCCGCGGAATTCGTCTCGTTGACGCGGCGACAGATCGGCGACCATACGGTCCTCCAGGTCACCGATCTGCGCGTCGTACTCTGCGAGCAAGCGTCGTGCTTCCTCGGTCAAGCTCGTGAGCATCCGCCGTTTGTTGGCCGGATCCGTTCGGCGAGTGACCAATCCACGCTTCTCGAGTGCAGCGATCATCTCGCCCATCGTCTGAGCCGTCACGAAGGAATTGCGTGCCAACTCCGCGGACGACAGCCCGTCGCGTCGACGTAGCACCGTCAGCGCGGTGTACTGCACGGCAGTGATGTTCATCGGCCGCAACAGCGCATCCATCTGGGCCCGCACCGCCAGCTCGACCTGCTTGATGGCGTAGAGCAGCGTCGGCTGCTCGCCTGCCGACGACGGCCTCGATGCCACGTTCACCACCTCGCTTTCCGAACTCGCGTGTGCCTGCAGCCTAATTACCGAATGCCGCCGACCGGCACCTGGATCGCCTATTGCTTTCCGAGCATGCGCGCGGTTGTATATAAGGAACCCTGTTAATCAGGTCACAGCCGGCCATCGAAGCGAGGCGTTCATGACGATCACCGACGACAGCGTCACACTCACCCGACCCGACGTCACTCCCGGACGGCTCTTCGTCGACGGTCACTGGCGTGACGCTGCCGCAGGTGGCCGATCCGACGTGCTCGATCCGTCGACGGGAGCGGTGCTCACCTCCGTGTCCGAGGCGTCCGCTGTAGACGTCGACGCAGCAGTGTCCGCAGCTCGCACCGCCTTCGACGACGGCCGCTGGTCGTCGCTGCCCGGACGCGAACGGGCACGCATTCTGCACCGAGCCGGTCAGCTCATCCGCGAACGCGCCGACGAGATCGTGGCCGTCGAAAGCGCCGATGTGGGTAAGCCGGTGTCGTTGTGCCGCCCGGTGGACGTACTGACCTCCGCGGAGCAGTACGAGTACTGCTCCGCACTGGCTCAGACGCTCGGTGGATCGCATCGCGACACTCCGCTGTCTGCGCACGCGTACACGCGCAGAGAACCGCTCGGTGTGGTCGCCGCGATCACCCCCTTCAACTTTCCGCTGATCTTGTCGAGTTCGAAGATCGCGCCTGCACTCGCCGCGGGTAACACCGTGGTCCACAAACCCAGCGAGGACACCCCGCTCAGCGCATTGCTGATGGCTGACATATTGACCGAGGCGGGCGTACCGCCAGGCGTGATCAACGTGGTCACCGGAACAGGTTCCGTTGCGGGAGAGGCACTTCTGCAGCATCCGGGAGTCGACAAGATCGCATTCACCGGGTCAACGGCCGTGGGCAGACACGCTGCCGGGGTCGCAGGCCGCAATCTGGTACCGGTGACGATGGAACTGGGTGGCAACGCCGCGCACATCGTGTTCGAGGACGCCGACATCGACAAGGCGATCGGAGCGATCATCAAAGGGTTCGTCTTCAACTCCGGGCAGTTCTGCATGGGCGGCCCGCGCCTGCTCGTCCAGCGCTCCCGATACGAAATGGTGTTGGACATTCTGGCCCAGGCGGTTCCCGGTGTTCCCGTCGGCGACCCGTTCGATCCGGCCACGGTGGTCGGACCCATGGCCGGAGAGCGGCACATACACAAGGTCGAGGAGTACGTGGACATCGCCCGCCGCGACGGCGGCCGTATCGTCACCGGCGGGCACCGTCCCGACCTGTCCGGGACGCCCCTCGCCGGTGGCTCGTTCTACTCCCCCACCGTTATCGCAGACCTGCCTGCCACGTCGCGGGTCGTTCGAGAAGAGATCTTCGGACCCGTTCTGACGGTACAACCGTTCGACACCGAAGACGACGCGGTCCGCCTGGCCAACGGCACCGAATACGGCCTCGCTGCCGGTCTGCAGACGACGAATGTGGCTCGCGCACATCGTGTTGCAGCACGACTGCACGCCGGCATCGTGTGGGTCAACGACTGGGCGATGCTCGACCCGGCCGTTCCCTTCGGCGGAGTCAAGAACTCCGGCTTCGGCCGTGAGTACGGCCCCGAGGGCCTCGACTCGTACACCAAGGTCAAATCCGTCGTCATCTCGCTCGACTGAATCGAAGGCTCGACCGAATCGAAGGGCAGTGCCATGACCACAACCACAGCGGCAGTAGTCGAATCGGGCGGAGCCGCGTTCACATTGTCCCCGGTCCAACTGGGCGAACCCCGCAGCGGAGAAGTGCGCGTGCGTATCGTCGCAGCCGGCTTGTGCCACACCGACCTGGGCGTCGCCGCGGGCGGGCTGCCGTTTCCGCTTCCCGGCGTCCTCGGCCACGAGGGTGCGGGGGTCGTCGAAGCCATCGGTCCCGGAGTCACCGGCGTGCAGGAAGGTGACCACGTTCTGCTGTCGTTCACCTCGTGCGGTACCTGCGGAAACTGCCGATCCGGTCATCCCGCCTATTGCGCAACGTGGCTGCCGCTCAACCTCATCGGCGGGACTCGCGCCGACGGCTCCAGCCCGATCACGCGCAACGGCACTGCGCTCGGTGGCCATTTCTTCGGCCAGTCGTCGTTCGCGAATCATGCGATCGTGGACGAGCGGAGCCTGGTTCGGGTCGATTCCTCCGCACCGCTGGAGATCCTGGCACCGCTGGGCTGCGGGGTGCAGACCGGAGTCGGTGCCGTGTGGAATGTGCTGCGTCCACGCCCGGGAGATACCGTCGTGGTGACCGGCGCAGGCGCAGTGGGGCTTTCGGCCATCATGGCTGCCGCTCTCACTCCCGCGGCCAAGATCATCGCGGTCGATCGGGTTGCCGAACGTCTGGAACTGGCCACCGAGTTGGGAGCGACCCACGTCGTCGACGCCACCCGCGAGGACACCGCGGCAGCGTTGGCAGAACTGACCGAGGGCTCCGGCGTCGACGGAGCCATCGAAACCACCGGGAACGTAGGGGTGCTGCGCACCGCGATCGATGCCCTGGCCCCTCGTGGAACCGCCGTCGTCGTCGGCGCTCCGCCCTTCGGCACCGAGGTCCCGGTCGACGTCAACGCCATGCTGCCGGGCCGACGCATCGTGGGACTGACCCTCGGCGACAGCGAAACGCAAACCCTGATTCCGGTGCTGGTGGATCTTGTCGTGTCGGGTCGATTGCCCCTGCAGCGCTTGATCACTCACTACCGGTTCGACGACATCAACTCCGCGGTGGCGGACATGATCAGCGGTGCGTCGATCAAACCGGTCCTCCTCTTCTGACCGGGATTCCGACCGGGCTTCCGGCATCCGGAAGTCCGCTCGCACCGGCGGGGTGGCGTGCCACACACTCGATGTCATGAGCGCTGACGAGACGTCAAGCGACCGAACGACTTCTACGTGTTCAGGAGAATCGATGACGACAATCGTCCGTAACCAGTGGTATGTCGCGGCGTACAGCAGAGAAGTGGGCCGAGAGCTGTTCTCGCGCACCATTTGCGGTGAGGCCATTCTGTTGTGGCGCACGGAGTCCGGGGCTGTGACCGCAATGAGCGATCGTTGTGTGCACCGGCGGTACCCACTCTCCGCGGCCCCCAGCCACCTCGATGGCGACACCGTGGTCTGCGGCTACCACGGGTTCACGTACGGCAGCGACGGTGGCTGCGTCTCCGTTCCCGGCCAGAAGCGGGTGCCGAGGACGGCCAGGCTCACCACCTATCAGGTGTACGAGCAGGATTCGTTCGTCTGGGTGTGGATTGCCGACCCGGACGATCCGATCGACGGTGACACCGCTCGTATCCCTCGCGCCCCGTGGATGGACTCCCCGGATTACGCCGTGGTGAGCGGAATGGAGCCGATCTCGTGCAACTATCGGTTGCTCGTCGACAACCTCATGGACCTTTCGCACGAGACCTACCTGCACGGCGGTTACATCGGCACTCCGGAAGTCGCCGACACACCGATCACCACCGAGATCGACGACGACCGCAACGTCATCTACGTTTCGCGGCACATGGACGACGCCGAATGCCCACCGTTCTACTCGAAGTCCACCGGCATCGACACGCGCATCTCGCGTTGGCAGGACATCGAATACACGCCCCCGTGCCTGTACCTACTGCACAGCCGCATCGCTCCGCTCGGATCACCGCTACCCGCGGACGACGGCTCCGACGCCCACGCGTTCCACAGCGAGATCGTGTACGCGATCACTCCGGAAACCGAGACCTCGACACACGACTTCTGGGCTGTTGCTCGTGATTTCGCGATCGACGACGACGAAGTGTCCCAGTTTCTGGCCGAGAACAATCGCACAGTGGTCATGCAGGACGTGGTGGCGCTGAACATTCTTCAGCAAGCATTGGACACCGAAAAGGCCGGCTACCAGGAACTGTCGATCAACATCGATGCGGGCGGCCTCGGTGCGCGTCGGCTTCTGAGCAAGCTCTTCGAGGGCTCGCGAGCAGGTGCCGAGGTGGTGTCGTGACACCGGAACCGAATCGAATGCTGCAGGGTCCCCACGTGCTGCGCGTGGTGTGGGTTCCGGGTACCGACCGGCTGCGCGGCGTCTGCCATTGTGGCTCGTCCCGGCTCGAGGAGGATCCGGCACTGCTGTGGGAGTGGTTGCTCGCGCACCCCATCGGGCACTTCTCGACCGTCGACCCCGGCCATCCCGAGTTGCCCTCGGTGCGAGGCGAACTCGTGAGTCACGTGGGGAGAGCCGAGTGACGCGAAACCTCCCCGAGTGCGACCTGGATCTGATCGTCTCGGACAAGTGCAGCGGCGCGGATGGCGTTGCCCTGCTGCAGTTGCGCAAGCCGGACGGCACAGACCTGCCGAGCTGGACGCCGGGAGCTCATATCGATCTGGAGTTGACTTCCGACATCACCCGCCAGTACTCGCTGTGCGGAAGCCCGGCCGACCGCGACACCTGGCGCATCGGAGTCCTACGAGAACCGGCATCCCGCGGTGGTTCGCTCCATGTCCACGACACCCTTGCCGTCGGCGACACCGTCCGTGTCCGTGGACCGCGCAATCACTTCGAGTTGACCGAATCCGAGAACTATCTGTTCATCGCCGGCGGTATCGGAATCACACCCATCATCACGATGGTGGCCGAGGCCGAGCGGCGTGGGGCCGGGTGGTCGCTGGTGTACGGCGGCCGGTCCCGCGACAGTATGGCGTTCGTCGACGAGCTCGTTTCCCGCTACCCCGGCAACACGACTTTGGTCCCGCAGGACGAAAAAGGACTGCTCGATCTCGACGATCTGCTCGGGACTGCGCGCGTCGGCACGGCCGTCTACTGCTGCGGACCGGGGCCCCTGCTGGACGCCGTGACCGAACGGGCGGGGCACTGGCCCGAAGGAAGCGTGCACCTCGAACGGTTCCGTGCCGACACACTCGATCGGCCGACATCGGGTGCGTCGTTCGAAGTCGAACTTTCGCTGAGCCGACGAACCGTCACCGTGCATCCGGACGAATCGGTGCTCGACGCCGTGACGAACTCGGGAGTGCAGGTGCTCTCGTCGTGTAGAGAGGGAACGTGCGGAACCTGCGAAACAGCCGTTCTCGCCGGCACCGT
Organism: Rhodococcus sp. IEGM 1354; assembly: GCF_030056855.1. Taxonomy (NCBI): domain Bacteria; kingdom Bacillati; phylum Actinomycetota; class Actinomycetes; order Mycobacteriales; family Nocardiaceae; genus Rhodococcus; species Rhodococcus sp. IEGM 1354. Next base: position 56,277 of record NZ_JASHKT010000003.1, on the reverse strand, counting down.
CGACCATCGCGACACACTGTTGACCGAGGAGGAACGCGGTGCCAACGACACCATGATGATCTGTGTGTCCCGGTCGACGGGCCCCCGGCTCGTTCTCGAACTGTAGAGCTTGTTGTACGACATTCCACACGAATCGAAGCCCGACGAATCGAAGAAAGCACTCCATGACGGCCGAGGGCCCCGCTCGCACCGGTCCGGTGGCCGTACGCGCGCTGACACTGCTGGAGGCGTTCACGCCAGAGCATCCGACCTTGACGTTGAGCGAGCTCGCTCGACGATCGGGGTTCCCGCTCTCCACCACGCACCGGCTCGCGCTCGATCTCGTCGGGTGGGGAGCGATCGAGCGCGATGACCGGACGGGCAGATTCCACATCGGTCTGCGACTGTGGGAGATCGCGTCACTCGCACCGCGGGGCCTGGTCCTCAGGGAAAGCGCGTTACCGGTCATGGAAGATCTCGCCCACGTCACTCAGGAGAACGTGCAGCTGGGAGTACGCGACGGTCACGAGGTCGTGTTCGTCGAGAGAATTCGCAGCCGCGACTCGGTGGCCCTGCGCACGCGCGTCGGCGGCCGTTTCGCGTTGCCGCCCACCGGAGTCGGTCTGGCGCTGCTGGCCCACGCGCCCGCCCACGTGCAGGAGGAGGTGTGCTCGGCACCGTTGACCAGATTCACCGAGCACACCATCTGCGATCCGGACATCCTGCGGCGCACGCTGGCCGATATTCGGAGAACCGGAGTCGCCGTCAGCGACAGACAGATCACCTCGGACGCCGTATCGGTCGCCGCACCGATCTTCGACCGCACTCGCACGATCCGCGCGGCCGTCTCGGTCGTCGTCGACGCCGATACCGCAGCCCCGCACATGCTCGCCCCGTTGCTGCGGGCAGCCGCCCTGAGTATCGAACGCGCACTGTCCCCGCCCGACATATCCGCGCGCTCGTAATGCGCGGAGCACGGTCGGTGTGATTACCCGATCTCGTGGTACCCCTGGAGTATGAGTGAATTCGCGACGGGACCGGTAGCTGCGTCCGACAACCCGCCTTCATCGGTCCCATCGTCATGGGGACTGGAGTCGACGTTGGTGGACGACGTTCCCGGCTTCACGGTGCCGTGGCAGGGCGCACCTGCACCGAATCCGCGGGTGCTGATCCTCAACGAGAACCTCGCCAGGTCACTGGGGCTCGACCCGTCGATGCTGCGCTCCGAGCAGGGCGCAGGCGTGTTGTCCGGGGCTCTCGCACCGGCCGATTCGACCCCCTCGGCGATGGCGTACGCCGGTCATCAGTTCGGCGGATTCGTGCCGTTGCTGGGCGACGGTCGAGCACTACTTGTGGGCGAGCTGCACGACGAACACGGCCGACGAGTCGATCTGCATCTCAAGGGCTCCGGTGCCACGCCGTTCTCCCGCGGCGGAGACGGGCGCGCGGTGGTGAGTGCGATGCTGCGCGAGTACCTGATCAGTGAGGCCATGCACGCTCTGCACATCCCGACCACCCGCTCGTTGGCCGTCGTCACGACGGGTGAGCAGGTGGTTCGAGAGGCAGGTCCGCAGCCCGGCGCAGTGCTGGCTCGGGTTGCCTCGAGCCACCTGCGCGTAGGTACCTTCGAGTTCGCGGCCCGTCGCGAGGGTCTCGCGCAGAACCTCGCCGACTACGCCATCGCGCGTCATTATCCCGAGCTTGCCGAACTCCCGGCAGAGGGCGCGGAGAGTCGATACCTCGCATTCTTCGAGGCCGTCGTCGACAAGCAAGCGCAGTTGGTGGCGCAGTGGATGTCCGTCGGCTTCGTGCACGGCGTCATGAACACCGACAACACGACGATCTCCGGTGAGACAATCGACTACGGGCCGTGCGCGTTCATCGACGCCTACGATCCTGCAACGGTCTTCAGCTCGATCGATCACGGCGGCCGCTACGCGTACGGCAACCAACCCGCCGTCCTGGGTTGGAACCTGGCACGATTCGGCGAAACACTACTGCCGCTGGTCGATTCGGTTCCGGACCGCGCCATCAGCGCGCTGACGACGGTGTTGGACTCCTACGGTGATCGCTACCGACAGCACTACGAGAACCTGATGGCCGCCAAGCTCGGCCTCGATGCGATCGAACCGGACGGCAGTCTCCTCGACGAACTGCACGTGCTTCTGCAGGATCATCGTGCCGACTGGACCCTGACCTTCCGCGCGTTGGCGGAGAATCTGCGGGGCAACGACGCAGATTTTGCGTCACTCGTACCGCACGAGGCAGCTGCACCGTGGCACGAACGATGGCGCGCAGCGGTGCTCGAGCGGGGCCACGACCTCCGGTCCGTCTCGGACGCCATGGACCGAGTGAACCCGGCGTACATTCCTCGAAACCACATGGTCGACGCGGCGCTGGCAGCAGCGACCGAGGGCGACCTCGCGCCCTTCGACCGCTTGTTGTCGGTCGTGACGAATCCGTTCGACAGTCGGGTCGAGCTGTCGGACTACGCCGGACCCGCGCCGGTCGACTTCAGCGCGGGGTTCCGCACATTCTGCGGGACGTGACCGGCTGATCGCAGCAGTTGCGTCGAGACGTCCGCGTCGCAACTGCCCTGCGGCACAGGGAGTTCGGGCCTACATCTCGTCGGGATCCAGGGCGCGCTCGGTCTTTCCTCGACGACTGGTCGCACCCGCTTCGGTCGACGCATGCGCCGTGCGGTCGACGACCGATATCCGCGAAACAGCCAACATCAAGGTCAGCGAGATTGCGTCGGCGCTGATCGAGTCGGTTGCCGAACGAACGAACTCTCGAACCGGCCGACACGGGCAAACGGACACTGAGTATGATTCGGACAGCGTGGTGAAGCCCCTGCCCGCAGTCGACAGCGTCGATGGCACAGGGTTCGCCTCGGTTCTGCACACCGTGCCGGTCTCGGTTACGCCGCAGTGCGCTGTTCGACGAACATGCCACTGCACACGGTAAGGACGGTGACCCCCTATGAAACACAACGAAGCGCTCGGGCTCGGCATCGCCAGCGAGCACCATGACAGCGCAATTGTTCTGCGGGTCAACGGAGAAGTGGATCTCGCGACCGCGTCCGATCTCGCCCACCACATCGAACGAGCGGTCACGGCAGCGCCGGCAGCCGTGATCGTCGATCTGTCGGGGGTGTCCTTTCTGGCGTCCGTCGGCATGAGCGTGCTCATCGCAGCTCGCCGAAAGGCATGCTGCTCAACCTCGTTGGTGGTGGTCGCATCCGGGCCGACCACGGGTCGCCCGATGCATCTGGTCGGACTCGATGCTGCGATTCCGATTTTCACCGATATCGATTCGGCCCTCGAGTCCGTCGGTTCGTCGCTGACGAAGTCAGCGACAGAAACTCCGTGTCGTACAGACCGGCGCACCGACTCCTGTTCCGGCAGCGTGCAGTAGGGGTCACAGTGCGCGTCGGCAACATACTTGCCATCAGCGGTCTCGCCATGTTGGGAGTACCGCTGGTCGGTGCTGCCGCCCTGACGTTCGAGATAGTGCTCGATGTACGCGCCGCAGCCCCGCGGCCACAGTCGTGGCGTCGACGGCCGTCGCGTTCTGGTTCCTACTGCCCCGGATCCACCGCCCTCGGTGACATCCCATCGACAGTGCCTCGCAACCGGCAGTCGACGGCGGAGGAGTCAGGGGTCGAACCTCCGACCCCTGACTCGACCGCACGGCCCGGGCGCGTATGCCGGGCTGGGTATCGACTTCCACGCCCGACGACAGTCCGAACCCGGTATGTGCGACCGATATTCGGCTTTGTATTGCAGGTGCCGGACCCTTGGCACGTGTTCGCGAGCAGTGCTAATTTCGGATCGACAGTCAGTTCCAGGAGGTGGGTTATGCCGAATCGACATACTTCTGCGGGGGCAGAGCGGCCGGTTGCGTTCTATTCCGACACAGACCGCGCCATGATCGACTTCGCCCTGAGATGGGTCAATCACGGAGGCGGACCGGACGACGAAATCCGGTCCGCCTTCTCGATGTCGACTCAGGACTTCTACCGCACCGTGCTGGAGATCCTCGACCGCGACCCAGGCAGCGTGTTCGGTGAGTTCGGCCTCAGCCCCGTCATGGTGACGCGAATCAAAGCCATTGCCAGACGGCGCATCTGGCTTACTCAGTGACCAGCCGGTGGTGAGGCACGCAGACTGTGGACAGGACCGACCAGCGTGATCGACCCGCGTCCTGTGCCACCGGCGAGTTCCACTCGGCTGTAGTGAAACGGGCTGCGTGAGCAGCAACGGCTGCAGCGTCGTCGGTGCCGACACCGGTCTCCCGGTGCTCGGATCCACTCCGGCGACCGTATTCCAGTGTGCGGTAGCCGTACCGAACACGCTCCCCGCTTCGGTCGCAATGGACGTCGACTCTGCCCGTTGTGAACGTTCCAGCAAGGGCGACGCCCTCGTGTCAGGTTTCGCATTGTGGCTCCACGTAATAGAGTGTTGTTCGACGCCCAGTTGCGATGACCGCTCTGGCCGCGTCTCGAGTACGCTGACTCCAAAATCGGGTCGGCATATCCCACACCCTTCACCGGTGCCGGGCTATGCGCCCGAAAGGGGCCGTGCGAACCCATCAGGGATCGAATCGATATGCACGTTGCGCTTGTCTCCGAACACGTGAGTCCGATAATGGATGCTGCCGGCATCGAGGCAGAACAATCGGCTGCCCAGCTCGATCGGCTGGCCTCGTCGCTGGCCCGCGCCGGCACCCGAGTCGACGTATACACCAGGAAGCAGAACCCGGATCACGAGGACGAGCTACTCACCCCCGACGGATACCGGGTGGTCAACCTGTCTGCGGGGCCGACCGTCCCGATGACCGAGGAGCAATCGATTCCTCACACGAGCGCGTTCGCCTCCTCTCTGCGCGATCACTTGATCCGATCGAAACCCGATGTAGCACATGCACATTCATGGGTGTCAGGGCTGGCAACCGTACTGGCCGCCGGCGCGACGGGCGTTCCCACGGTGATGTCGTTCCACGGTCTCGCCGCGACCGACCGATCCGTGCCCCCGACGGCCGGCACCGATTCGGTGGTTCCCCGGGCGGCTATGGAGAAGAAGATCGCTCGATCGGCGAGCCGCATCATCGCGTCATGTCCCGACGAGGCCGACATGTTGACGCGGATGGGCGTCGCCAGAGCCAAGGTGTCCATCGTCCCGACCGGGGTGGATCTGAGTGACTTCGATCCATCCGGACCGACCGCACCACGCACCGATGCCGCTGTTCGGGTGGCGATCGTCGGGTCGGACGCCGACGTGTCGACGATCATCGAACTGCTCGGAAAACTCGAGAACACCGAACTGATGGTCGTCGACGGTGAGCCACGCGATTCGAGCGGCGTCGCGCGTCTACGCACGGTGGCCGCAGCACACGGTATGGCCGGCCGAACGGTGTTCACCGGCCCGGTCCGCCATCGCCACATGTCGTCGCTGCTCAGGTCGGCCGACGTTTTCGTCTGCCTGTCCCCGACCGAATCGGCAGGGATTGCCACTCTCGAAGCCATGGCCTGCGGACTTCCCGTCGTCGCGTACGGAGTGGGCTACGCGGGCGAGCTGGTGATCGACGGAGTCACCGGCAGCTCTGTCGGGCCGGGCGACCGTCGTCGGTTGGCACGAGAGCTCGCCCTCCTCGCACGCAACGAGTCCAGGCGTTTCGAGCTGGGCGTGTCCGGCTCCGACCGTGCGCAATCTCGTTTCTCGTGGGGCCGCATCGCCGAGGACACTTCACGCGTCTACGAGGCGACGGTGCAAACCGGGTCGACACACGACCATCCGGTGCCGCCGACTGCACGCGCTCGTCGGCACACGGTGTGAACAGCCGCGACCCTATCGAGACGAGCGTGCCTTGTTCGATTCGGAACCGAGGTCGACGAGTTCTGCGGCCAAGGTGGCCACCGGGACGTTCTCGGTTTGCGACAGCCGTGAAATCAAGTCGAACGCCTGCACCGCGTCGATTCCGTACCGCTCCATCAACATGCCCTTGGCCTGGCCGATGATGTCCCGTGAGGCCAAGCCGGACTTGAACTGTTCGGTCTTGTTCGCCGCGTACAACGCCACCGCAGCGTGGGTTGCGAGCACGCGACCCAGTTCCTCGTCCTCGTCGCTGAACGCATCACTGGTCAGTGCGAACAGGTTGAGCGCCCCGATGGTGTCCTCGTTGGTGTAGAGCCGGAAGGACATGCTGCTGAGAACCCCCGCGCCCACCGCCTCCGGGCCGAAACGTGGCCAGCGGGCATCGGAGCGGAAGTCGTTGCATCGCACGAACAGCTCGCTTCGTGCGGCGTCGATGCACGGCCCCTCGTCGAGGCGTTCCTGCATGGCGTCCAGGCGAACCGGCAGCTCACTGGTCGCGGCGTGCGACTGGTACTTCTTCGGCCCCGCCACCACGAGAATATCGGCGCAATCGACCGCGGGTATCAGAGATCTGGCGCTCTCCGTCACGCCGCGCAGGGTCTCGTCGAGACTGGACGGTGCGAAGAAAGACCTCGTCGCTTCGGCAATCGCCTGTGTCAGGTCGCGAGCTGGCATCGATCGATCAGGTCCCATACCTGACGATGCTAATCAAGAGGAATCGATCGCTCGACGGTTGAGCCCACCGTAAGCGGGGCATGCAGAGCGCAGCAACCAACCGACCGACGATCAGGAGTGCTCATGACGATGCCGACCGACGCAGGTGCAGAGATTCCATCCGAGGGCAGCAACGACGGACCGCGCGAAGAATCTCGAGACGAGGCTGCAGTCGGTGCTCACGTCGACGAAGAGAACGTCCCGCATCCACCCGAGGACGACACGCAGAACTGATTCACTCGGCGGTCGGGGTCAGGCGGAAGATCGGGAACCGCCTGCCCTCGGCCGTTTCCGTGTATTTCGCGAATCCGTCCGAGGCATCGAGGAATTTCTGCCACTGCCGGTCCCACTCGGATTCCGGAATCTCGTCGGCGTCGACGGCAACGGTGCGAATGCCTCCGTCCCCGGGTGCCTCGATGTCGATGGCCGGATGGGCGCGCAGATTGTGCACCCACGCTGGATCTTTCGGTGACCCGGCAGCCGAGCCGACCACCAACCAGCTCTCTCCCTCCGGAATCGCCATGAGCGGGTTGAGCCGCACCGCACCGCTCTTGGCACCGATCGTGCGCAGAACGACGAGCGAATCACCGAAGCCGGCCGTGGACACGTGGCCATTGTTGCTTCGGAACTCGTCGATGATGATCTCGTTGAAGTCGGCCATGGGCCGATTATGCCGCCGATGCGGCGCGGCCACTCCGCTTTTCGCCGGCGTTCGACGGTGTCAGCTTCCTGGTATTCCGTCCTCGTGATCGACGAGCAAAGACAACGACTCCCAATTCTCCTGCACGGCAGCGGCCGCACCGTCCGCGTCACCCTCACTGCACAGCGTGATGATTCGTTCGTGTTGGGCTATCGAATCGCGGCCCACCAGCGAGGCGAATCGTAGCCGTTCGAGCCGGCGCAGGGTCGGCGTCACCTGCTCGAGAACCGTGACGACGACCTGATTCTGACTCGCTTCGACGGCGACTGCGTGGAATGCGTCGTCGCCGGCCAGCGCGAGGTCCACATCGCCTCGGGTGAATGCGGCGGCGAAATCCTTGTTGGCGCGACGCATCGCGGCGATGTCGCGCTTGTTCATCAGCGGTACCGCCGTCCGGATCGCGAGTGCATGCATCGACGCCGCGACCGCCTGCGCGTCCAGCACCGCCTTGCGTTCGATGGTCGACACGATGGTCGAACGCCCGGGCTGGGTGTGTACGAGGCCGGCCAGTTCCAGCCTGGCCATGGCGTCGCGAATAGGTGTCCGCGACACCCCGAGCCACTGCTCGAGTTCGGCATCCCGCAGCCGCTCGCCGGGCGCGAAGGTGCCGTCGACGATGGCGTCGCGAATCGAGACGTAGGCGTTGTCGCGCAGCAGGGAGCGCTTGTGTTTTCCGAGCTCGACGGGGACCGGCATGCAAAATATCGTAGCCCACCGCTTTCGCTGTCGGACCTCCCGACGTACAGTATGCGATATATTGCATCCTGTATGACACACCGATCAAAGGAGCAGCACGTGGCGATCGCCGACTTCGAGCGTTACCCCCTCACCTTCGGCCCGAGCCCGGTTCACCCGATGGAACGCCTGAGCGCACATCTCGGCGGGGCCAAGATCTGGGCCAAGCGGGAGGACGTCAACGCAGGATTGGCCTACGGCGGCAACAAGACTCGCAAGCTCGAGTACATCGTCCCGGACGCTCTCGCGCAGGGTGCCGACACATTGGTCTCGATCGGTGGCGTGCAGTCCAACCACACGCGGCAGGTAGCGGCGGTCGCGGCAAAGCTCGGACTCAAAGCAGTTCTCGTGCAGGAGAAGTGGGTCGATTGGCCGGATTCGGTCAACGACAAGGTGGGCAACATCCTGCTCTCCCGCATCATGGGTGCAGATGTCCGCCTCGATCCGTCGGGCTTCGGAATCGAATTCAAGGACAGCTGGCAGAAGGCCATCGAGGACGTCGAGCGAGCGGGCGGCAAGCCCTACGCCATTCCCGCGGGCGGCTCCGACCACAAGCTCGGCGGACTCGGCTTCGCCAACTGGGCGTACGAAGTACAGAAGCAGGAAGAGGAGCTCGGCGTCTTCTTCGACACGATCGTCGTGTGCAGCGTGACCGGGTCGACGCATGCCGGCATGATCGCCGGGTTCGCCGGACAGGAACGGCCACGTCGAGTGATCGGCATCGATGCGTCCGCCAAGATCGCCCAGACCCGCGATCAGGTGGCCCGAATCGCCCGTAACACCGCAGAACTCATCGAACTGGGACGCGAGCTTCGGGACGACGAGATCACCGTCCTCGAAGGCTGGGCCGGCGACTACTACGGAATTCCCGTCGAATCCACGATCGAGGCGATCAAGCTCACCGGCCGTCTCGAAGGCGTGATCATCGACCCGGTGTACGAGGGCAAGTCCATGGCCGGACTGATCGATCTGGTTCAGCAGGGCGATATCGGCAAGGACTCCACCGTTCTCTACGCGCACCTGGGTGGTCAGCCCGCCCTCAACGCGTACAGCGGAATCTTTTGAGCTGGACTTCGCGGTACCGGTGCCCGAGGATCGACAGGTGATCCTCGGGCACCGAACCTGTTTCTGCACCGGCCGACCCGAGTCGGCACGACGAGCGAAGGTGTACGCATGAGGCAGCGCTCCGACGAATTGGACTCGCTGAGTTGCCGAATCACGGCGGCGCTGCAGGTAAATCCCCGGGCGTCCTGGGTCAGCATCGCCGAGGCGCTCGGTGAACCCGAACGCACCGTCACCCGACGCGGCAAGGAATTACTCGATTCCGGGGACGTACGCGTGGTCGGCGTCATCGGCGCGACAGGCGCGGTCGTTCTGCGAGCTCGATGTCACGTCGGTATGGCACGTGCGGTGGCAGTCGGGTTGGCGCGCCGCGACGACACGATGTTCGTGTACGCCACGTCGGGGCACGAGGAATGCGTCGCCGAAGTCCTGGTCGACGATGCCCATCTGGCGGATCTGATGCTCGACGACCTACCCGGCATCACCGGGATCAGACGCATTCGGGTCGATCCCATCACGCGGGTCTATCGCTCGGTCCGCGAGTGGCGGCCGGCGATTCTCGATTCGCACCAGATCGCGGCCCTGACGCCTCCCGTACACGAGGGCTATCAACCGGACGGCCGTGTGGGACCGGATATCTCGACCCTGCACCGCAGCATTCTGCGCGTCCTGGCCGAGGATGCCCGGACGCCCACCTCGGACATCGCGCGCGTCGTCGGCGCTACCGAGAACACTGTCCGACGCCACATGGACACTCTGGAACAGACCAACAAATCCCGACTGCGGGTGGTCGTCGAACCGGCGTTGCTGGGGTATTCGGCGGAAGCCCTTGCCTGGGTCAAGGTTCCGCCTCGACACCACGAAGCACTGGTCGAGCTATTGCTCGCACATTCCGAGGTTCGATACGCGGTGGCCCTCGCGGGCTCGGACAGTCTGCTCGTCAACCTCGCGTGCCCGGACCGAATGGCGTTGCATCGCATGACAACTGCGTCGGACTGGGCCGCCCTGGCCGACGCGATCTCGGTGATGTCGATTCTGCGGGCCACCAAACGCAGCGGCAACCGTCTGCTGGCCGCGGACTCCGCGTCGTACCTGTATTGATCCGGTACGACGCGGCAGTCACTGCGGTCAACGGATCGGTGCGCCGGGGCCGAGCGGGATGCCGAGCATGTACCAGACTGCGAACAACGCCGCCCACACGATCAGCATGCCCAGCGCGACAGGGATGGTGAACGAGGCGAGGGTACCGATGCCTGCATTCTTCTTGTAGCGCTGGATGAGTCCGAGGGTGAGCACGAAGTAGGCCGACATCGGGGTCATCGCGTTGGTGCAGGAATCGGCGATTCGGTAGACGGCCTGGGTGGTTTCGGGGTTGACGTCGATGTACATGAGCATCGGCACGAGAACCGGGGCCAGCATCGACCACATGGCCGAACCACTGGTGACGAGCAGGTTCATCACCGAGATCAGCACCAGCATCATGGCGAACACCACGAGGGGGTGTAATCCCCCGGCTTTCAGCAGTTCCGCGCCCTCGACCGCAACGACGTTGCCGATGCCGGTCCACTTGAAGTAGGCGAGGAACTGCGAAATCGCGAAGAACAGCACCAGGATCGGAGCAAGGGTCTTGATGCCGACGGCCATCGATTCCGGAATCTCACGGAGCTGCCGAAGACTGCCGGTAGTGCGTCCGTACACCCATCCGACCAGGACGAAGGCGATCGCGATGAAGAACGCGATGTTCTGCAGCACGATCGACTGTACGAACCCGCCGTCCTCACCACGCAGCGGCGACGAGGGAGGAAGCAGTGCCGCGACGACGACGGCCACGTACACCGCCAAAGCTGCTCCGGCGCGGCGCATTCCCTTCTTCTCGATCGGCTCGAGATCGAGTGCCAGCTTTTCTGCGCCGTCCTCGACGCCCTCGTCGGCATCGAGATTCATGTGCTTGGCCATCACCAACTCGACCACCAGGGTGATGAAGATCGAAATCACCAGGGACGACGCGAGACTGAAGAAGTAGTTGTCCACCGGGGTCACGCTGTAATCGGCATCGACGATCTGAGCGGCGGAGGTCGTCAACGACGACATGATGGCATCGCTGGGTGTGATCAACGGTGACGCGTTGTAGCCACCGGCGATGGCGACGAAGGCCACCATCATGCCCAGCACAGGACTTCGGCCCGCTGCCTTGAACGCCATTGCCGCCAGCGGAAGGACGACGATGAACGCCGCGTCGAACATGACGTGAGACATGGTCCCGGCGAAGGCAACCGAGAACGTCACCCACTTGGCGGGCAGCTTCACGATGGTGGCGCGCAGCAGCGTGGTGAGCACACCGGAATGCTCGGCGACGGACACACCGAGGATGACGGTCACGATGATGGGGAGCGGCGCGAACCCCGCGAAGTTGTCCAGTGCCGTTCCGAAGATCATGGCTACGCCGTCACTGCTGAGCAGGCTGCGGACCATCGACACCTCACCGGTGCTGGGTAGCACCACCCCGGTGCCCAGTGCGGCCAGGATCGCGCTGACCACTGCCAGCACTGCGGCCAGAAGCCAGAACAGCAGGAAGGGGTGCGGCAGTTTGTTGCCGACGCGTTCGATACTGGACACGAGACGGAACAGCGTCTTCAGTCCCCAGGGCATTCGTGTTTCGGGCGCATCCGCAGTTGCCGGTGGACCGTCGATCTGACTGGACATGATTGACTCTCTTTCGCATACCGTCGGATTGCGACCGAGCCCCGGGCTCGGATGTCCTGCTCACTCAAGTCGGTTCACGTTGCCGATATGTTGCATGTGTGAAATTTTCGGCCGTCTGAGCGAAACCGCCAATCCAACGGCGAAAACGCTCAAAGGACGACGATAGCCCGGTGGACTCCGCGCGGTGGTGCAGTCTTGAAACAGGCTTCCGACAACAACTCCGGCCGATCCGGATCGAAGCGAGGAGTTTCATGACCGGCGACATTCAGTCACTGTCCCTGCGCGCGCTCGCGGCACACATCCGCGATCGCGAGATCTCGGCCCGCGAGGCGCTCGAGTCGCATCTGGCTCGCATCGACGACGTCAACCCCATCGTCAACGCGATCGTGACCTTCGACATCGATGGGGCCACCGAGCGTGCGAGTGCAGCAGACCGCGCAACGGTGTCCGGCGAGGTACTGCCCGTCCTGCACGGCGTCCCGATGACGCACAAGGACAATCACCTGACCGCCGGTCTGCGCACCACTTTCGGCTCGCCGATTCTGGCCGAGAACATCCCCACCGAGGACTCGGGCATCATCGCCCGCCTCAAACGCGCAGGTGTCAACACCACCGGCAAATCCAACGTTCCCGAATTCGCTGCCGGCTCACACACTTTCAATCCGGTGTTCGGTACCACCACCAATCCGTACGATCCGACTCGCAGTGCCGGCGGCAGCAGTGGCGGTGCCGCCGCCGCCATCGCCGCCGGGATACAACCGGCGGGCGACGGGTCGGACATGGGCGGGTCGCTGCGCACTCCGGGATCGTTCTGCAACCTCGTCGGATACCGGCCGTCGTTGGGCCGAATTCCGATGCTGCCCGCCAAGAACCCGTGGGCCTGGATCGCTCGGCAGGGCGTGCTCGCGCACGACATCGAGGACGTGCGTTTTCTGATGCGCGCGCTCGCCGGTCCGGATGCGTCCAGCCCTCGTGGTCTCCCGCTCGACGACTCGTACCGCTCGGAAGAGGCCGGCTCGCTGCGTGGACTGAAAGTCGCATGGACAACGGATTTCGGTCTCGGCGTACCCGTCGACCGTGAGGTGATCGACGTCCTGAGCCGCCAACTGCACGTGTTCGAGCAACTCGGTGCCAGTGTGGACGTCGATTGCCCGGACCTGTCCGACGCAGACGAGGTGTTCCAGACGACGCGTGCGTTCGACTTCGCCACCGCCTACGGGCACCTGTTGGACGAACACCGACACCGCATGAAGAGCGCCGTGCAGTGGAACGTCGACAAGGGAATGGCGCTCACGACACGAGACATGATCTCCGCCAACACCGCTCGCAAGAATCTCGATACTGCAGTGCGGCAGTTCTTCTCGCGATACGACGTGTTGATCGCGCCTGCCGTTCAGGTACTTCCGTTCCCCGCGGACGAGGAGTACCCCGCCGTCGTCGACGGCACCCCGATGACCAACTACCTCGATTGGATGCGGGCCGCTTCGCTGATCTCGGCAACAGGCCTACCGTCGCTGTCGATGCCCGGCGGCTTCAGCTCATCCGGCCTTCCGGTTGGATTGCAGATCGTCACCGCCGACCGCGCCGATCAACTGCTGCTCCGGGTAGCGCATGCCTTCGAGGCCGAGACGGCATTCCACCGTCGTGCCCCCGCATCGGCGGCCGCCACCGTCTGACAGGTCCGGCGGGCCGAATTCAGGACCTGTCGACCGCGGCGACGATCAGATCGGTCAACTCCCCGATCGCTTCGGTGGGTGTCAGCGAACCGGATACCGCACCGTGGGACAACGCGTCTGCGGCACCGAAGACGGCGGTCAGAGACGGCGTTGACATGCCGTCGGCATCGGTGAACGGTCGCAGAATTTCTCGACACCGCTCGAAGTAAGCACGCTCGGCGGTGCGCTTGACCTGTTCGAGTTCCGGCGAACCTTCGAGTGCCGCAAGCACACCCGTCAATTCGCTCCCCTGGGCCATTGCGCAGCCCACGTAGGAGTCGGCAATGGCCTGCGCGCGTCCGTGCACCGTCATGGGCGCCGAGTCGAGAGACTGTTCCAGCATCGCCGCCTGCCTGGCGTCGAATTCGGTGAACAGAGCGGCGAGAAGTTCGGCGCGGGAGGCGAAGTGGCTGTACACCACCGGCTTTGCGACACCGGCCTGCTCGGCGAGCCGCCCGAGAGTCAACGCGTCGGCTCCCTCTGCGCGCACCAGAGCCCAGGACACCTCGATCAACTGTGCGTTTCGATCGGAGCGCGACAGCCTCGTCCGTGCCATTCCGCCACCTCCTTGCTTATGTACTAATAGTAACCTACTGTTCGTACATAGCCGATCTTCCCCAGCCGAAGGAACAGCCATGAACACGCTCGTCGTAGTCTCCCATCCCGACCCGCACTCTCTGACCCACCAGGTCGCTCACTCCGTAGTCGAGGCCATCCGATCCACCGGCACCACCGTGGAGACCGCAGATCTCGCTGCGGAGAACTTCGATCCGCGATTTTCGACTGCGGACCTGAGCCTGTATCGCGGAAACGGGAGCACTCCGCCCGACGTAGCCGAGGAACAGTCACGGATCGACCGCGCCGAACACCTGGTTCTCGCCTTCCCCATGTACTGGTGGTCGATGCCCGCGCTACTGAAAGGCTGGATCGACCGCGTGTTCGTCGAGGGCTGGGCCTACGAATACGGAGACAGAGTATTCGTGAAGAAGCTGGACCGACTCACCGTCCATCTGGTCGTCGTCGCGGGCGACGATGCCGACAGCTTCGAGCGCCATGGCGTCTATCAGGCCGTTCGAACGCAGATCGAGCGTGGAATCATCGAATACTGCGGTGCCACAGTAGGATCGACGAATTTCCTGTACGGATCGGACACCAGGACTCGAGAGGAACTCGCTACCGACGTATCCGCTATCGGTAGCACGGTTGCAGACCGGGTCGCCGCGCAGCGCGCGCTCACCTGACCTGCAGTAGCCACGCGGGATGAGTGTGGTCAACGATTCCGCTTCTGCTCGGCACGGATCAAACCGCCGCCGACGATCAGCCGCTGAATTTCGCTGGTTCCCTCGTACAGGCGGAGAAGACGGACATCTCGATAGATTCGCTCGACGGGAACGCCGCGCATATACCCTGCGCCGCCGTGGATTTGGACGGCGAGGTCGGCCACTGTGCCGACCATCTCGGTGCAGAACAGCTTGACCGCCGACGGCGCGATCCGTCGATCGGTGTCCTCCACCCAGGCCCGGGCAGCCTCACGCACCATGGCCCGGCCTGCCATGACTCCCGTCTGCTGGTCGGCGATCATCGCCTGGACGAGTTGATGATTGCCGATGGGCTCGCCACCCTGTGTGGAAGACGCAGCGTAGGAGACGGATTCGTCCAGGGCACGCTGCGCTTGACCGACGGCGAGAGCTGCGATGTGGACGCGGCCGCGCGCCAACGACGTCATCGCCGCCCGGTATCCGATGTCACCGTTGCCGCCCACCAGAGCGTCGGCGTCGACCCTGACGTCGGTGAACGTCACGTCCGCGGTTCCTGCTCCCTGCTGGCCCATCTTCGCGTCCTTGTCACCGACTTGGACACCCGCAGTGTCGGCGGGGACCAGAAACACCGCGATCCCGTTGCCGCTGTTCGGCTTCGGGTCCACTCGCGCGAACACGACGAACAGGTCCGCGATGGGCGCATTGGTGATGTAGCGCTTGCTTCCGCTGATGATCCAGCCCGTACCGTCCACTACTGCAGTCGTTCTCAACCCCGCCGGGTTCGAGCCGGCACCGTCCTCGGTCAACGCGAACGACGCGACGACGTCGCCGGCCGCCATGCCGGGCAACCACGTTGCCTTCTGCTCGTCGGTGCCGAACCCGACGAGCACCTGGCCCGCGATTCCGTTGTTGGTGCCGAACATCGACCGCAACGACAGTGTGGTGTAGCCGAGCTCCATGGCAATCTCGACATCCTGAATCAAGTCCAGGCCGAGGCCACCGAACTCTTGCGGAATCGCGTATCCGAACAACCCCATCTCGGCGGACTGTCTCCGGAGATCGTCGGGAATCGAATCGGTGTTCATGATCTCGAGTTCACGCGGAACCACCCGCGATCGGACGAACTGGGAGACCTGCTTCTTCACGTCCGCGAAGACGTCGTCGGGTACCTCGGCATTGCGCACGGTCATGGCACCACTATCGGCGCTGCCGGAGGAACGGACAACCAGCACCTCCGAATAGTTGACACAACAATCATATTGGGTACGATAAAAGCAGTTGACATCGCAACTACTTCGGATGTCCACCCGACGAAAGGTCTCATCGATGACGAAGATCGCAATCATCTACTACTCCGCGACCGGCCACGGATCCACAATGGCGAACAAGCTCGCCGACGCAGCGACGGCGGCTGGAGCCGAAGTACGCGTGCGGCACATCGCGGAGACGCGCGACCCCAGCACCTTCGCCGAGAACCCGGCCTGGTCCGCCAACTACGAGGCAACCAAGGATCTTCCCGCTGCCAGCGGCGACGACATCGTCTGGGCCGATGGCGTCATCCTCGGATCTCCGACGCGTTTCGGCAGCACCGCGGCACCGTTCCAGAACTTCATGGACTCGCTCGGCGGCTACTGGGCCAAGGGTGAACTCGCGAACAAGGCATACGCAGCCTTCACCTCGAGCCAGACCGCGCACGGCGGCCAGGAGACCACGCTCATCGGTCTCTACACCTCGCTGATGCACTTCGGCGGCGTCCTGGTTCCGCCCGGATACACCGACGGGTTGAAGTTCGCGGACGGTAATCCCTACGGCGTCAGCCACGTCACCGGACCCGAGAACAAGAACGAACTGGACGACGCGACCACCGCAGCGCTGACCCACATGGCCACGCGCGTCGTCACCATCGCCGAGGCTCTGGCGAAGTAGAAGCCTGCTCTCGTCACGTCGAGAAGACCGCTCGACCCGATTCGCGTTCACCGTCCGGGTCCGCACATCGCCGGTGCGGACCCGGACGTAGCACGTACGTGATGACGAACGGCGTGTTTGTCATCTCGCGCGGACACCGCCATGCTGTGTGCAGGGAACAGCAACTCCGCTGACTTCTGCGATTGTCGGTGGCGTCGCCCAACGGCTTGTCGCCGCGACGAGTGCGAAACGGATATCGATGGACGATCCCGGCTTCGATCCGCTCGTTCTCCGCGCCCTGTTCGACGAATCGCCCGACATGGTGGCCCTGTCCGCGTTCTCCGGCCGCGTGATCGACGTCAATCCGGTCGGCCTCCGCCTGGTCGGCCTGGAGGAACTGCCGCCGTCAGGACTGTTCACCGCAGATTTCTTCACTGCCCGCGGACTCGAGGTCTCCGGCGACGTCGAACATGCATTGCAGACGACCGGTCTCTGGCAGGGGCGTACCGAATTACGCCACTTCGTGTCCGGCGCCGGCATTCCCGTTGCGTTGTCCACGTTCGTCGTCCGACGTTCCGGACGAGAACCCGACCTGATCGCCACGATCGTTCGCGACCGTACCCGTGGCCACCAACGCGATCTCGATCTGTTGGCCGCGGCTGCGTCGGCGGAGAGAATCGCAGTCGAGCAACGGGCACTGGCCGAGTTGAGCTCTCTTGCCGTTACTGCGGACTTCGACACGGTGCTGACGGCGGCCACGAGCACGGCGGCCAAGTTGGTTGGCGTCGAGTCTGCGGCATTGGCCAGACATTCGGGTGATTCGACCGACCCGCTTCTGTCCATCGACGCGATCACCCGCACGCTCCCACACGACTTCGTGCTTGCCACCGGCGACGGGTCGTTGACCGGTTACGCCCTGGCGCGAAGGGCGATCACCGTCTGTTCCGACGTCGAATCCGAAACACGATTCGACACCTCGGCCATGGCTGCCCTGGGCTTTCGCAGCGGTGCCGCCGTTCCGATCACCATCGGTGCCGGGCTGTGGGGCGTACTGATCCTGTTCGGCCGCGAACCACACCTCTTCGGCGACGGAGACATCGCATTCGTCTCCGCAGTTGCCGGAGTGCTCTCCGCGGCACTCGAACGAGTGGAACTCGACCGCGAGCTGCGCTGGCGCAGCGCGCACGATCCCTTGACCGAGCTGCCGAATCGTGCGGTGGCATACGACGCGATCGACGCGGCGCTCGCATCTGCCCGCGACGACGAACGGGTGGCGTTGTTACTGCTCGACGTCGACGATTTCAAGATCATCAACGACAGCCTCGGGCACGACGTCGGAGACCGCGCACTCGTGCGTTTCTCTCGCCGCCTGGCCGCGACCGCGAAACCTGGCGACACCGTTGCCAGACTCGGCGGCGACGAATTCCTGATGATCTGCAATCACATCGACGACGTCGCACATGCCGAACGCGTCGCCGAGTGCATCCGTTCCGCTCTGGCAGCCCCCGCCGCGGAAGACGAGGGCGACGACCCGATTCCGGTGAGCGCCAGCATCGGAGTTGCGGTCTCCACCGCGGGCTCGACCCGACGTGAACTCCTTCGATCGGCCGACCTGGCGATGTACCGCGCCAAGGACACCAGGGCCGGACACGCCGTCTTCGATTCCAGCGACCTGTACGACGCCGACCGGGTGCGCTCCATGTCGGTGGACCTGCGCCGCGCTCTGGCCTCCGGCGACCTGACACTCGAGTACCAACCCCTGATCGACATCGAGACCGGACGTATCGTCTCCGTCGAAGCACTGGCGCGTTGGCAGCACCCGAAACTCGGCCCCATCGAACCGTCCGAATTCGTTGCCGTTGCCGAACGTACTGGTCTGGCAACACTTCTCGACGATTGGGCTCTCACCACCGCCTGTCGACAGCTCGTCGACTGGGAGGAGTTCGGCTGCGTCGGCATGCGTGTGAACATCAGCGCGCTGCAACTACGCGACCCGGCCTTTCCCGACCGAGTGGCTGCCGCGCTACTCACCACCGGTGCGCACGCTGACGACGTCGTTCTCGAACTCACCGAGACGGAATGGCTCGCAGACACCGGCACGGTTGCGTCCAACTTGACGAAACTCCACGAGATGGGAGTTGCGTTGTCACTCGACGATGTCGGGAAGGGCTACAGCAGCCTGGCCTACCTCGAGCGCTTCCCGGTGATCGGCAGTTTCAAGATCGACCGAACGTACATCGACTCAGTGGACACCGATCGTGGTCGAGACGTGTTGACCGCCATCGTGTCGCTGGCGAAAGCCTACGGCGTGACCGTCGTGGGCGAAGGCGTCGAAACACGGGCGCAACTCGACGCACTCACCGCAGCCGGATGCACTGTGGTGCAAGGATTTCTACTGGGCCGACCCGCCGACGCCGAGCACACGGCGGAACTGCTGTCCCGTGACAGCGCAGCGCGAGAACACTGAGTGCGCCGAACACGGGTCTCGCACTACCGCGGGCGTGCCGATGCGACGAGCATCGCCAGACCCATCTCGAAGGCGCGGGTGGCGATGGGATCGTCGGTATCCTCGTCCTGCACGGTCTCGTAGGCCGCGGCCAATCGCGGGAAAGCCTCCTCCTGGCCTGCCGGATCGAATACGACACTCGGACCGGACATGTCGAGGACGCTGCCGAGAATGAACGATTCGAACGCGGTCAGCAGAGGCAACACGTCCCTGCTCGCCCAGCCCACCGCCTCTGCGGCAACAGAGAAATCCTCGTACTCCGCCAACAGCACCGGGGTCGATGCGCGTGTGGTCATGAGCAGGGGAACGGCGCGGTGATGCTCTGCGAAGGCCAATCGATAGGACCTGGCCCAGGCGACAAGGCCTTCTTCCCAGGGCAATTCGCGTAGAGGTGCCGAGTCGATTCGGGCCGAGACCAGCGCTCGGACGTCCTCGATCATCGCCGCGCGGTCGGCGACGTGGTTGTAGAGGGACGTAGGGTTCACGCCCAATTTCAGCGCCACGCCCCGCATGCTCGCACCGTCGGCTCCGTGCCGATCGACCAGGGCCAATGCGGTGCGGGCGATCAGGTCACGGCTGAGAATGGCGCGAGGTGGTCGTGCCATGGTCGCCTCCTCTCGGGCGGTCGTCGAGTACGGACAGCCTTGCATGTCGGGATTTTTTTCGATTCACCCGTTCCCAAAACCGACAGTGTGTGTTTTAGTTCTGTCATGACTTCTTCTTCCTTCACCGTGGTCGAGGCCGATGTCGCCGGCGTTTCCGCCGCGCTCGCCGAGGGCACCGTGACGAGCGTCGAACTGGTGGCGCGCTACCTCAATCGAATCGGGCACTACGACCGCACCGGAATCGCACTGAACGCCGTACCGGTACTCAACCCCGACGCGTTCGAGGAAGCCCGCGCAGCCGACCTACGTCGGAGCGCCGGACAGGCTCTCGGCCCGATGGACGGAATCCCCTACACCGCCAAGGCCAGCTACAAGGTGCGTGGCCTTCCGGTGACGGCCGGTTCGCCGGCATTCGAGAGCCTCGTCGCGACCGACGACGCCTATGCGGTGGCGCAGCTGCGAGCGGCAGGCGCGATCTGCCTCGGCCTGACCAACATGCCTCCGATGGCAGCGGGTGGAATGCAACGCGGACTCTACGGTCGCGCCGAAAGCCCTTACGCCGCAGAATTTCTCACCTCGGCGTTCGGATCGGGCTCCTCCAACGGCTCGGGTACGGCCACAGCTGCGAGTTTCGCCGCCTTCGGGCTCGCCGAGGAAACCTGGTCCTCCGGACGCGCACCCGCGTCGAACAATGCGCTCGTCGCCTACACACCCTCTCGCGGAGTGATCTCGGTGCGGGGCAACTGGCCGTTGGTGCCCACGATGGATGTCGTTGTGCCGCATGCTCGTACGGTCGACGACCTACTACACCTACTGGACGTGGTCGTGGCCGACGACGCAGTCACCGAGGGCGACCTGTGGCGCATGCAGGAGTGGGTGACCATTCCGCCTGCCTCGGATGTTCGGCCCGCGTCCTTCGCCGAATTGCCGCCGCTGCCGCTGCAGGGACTCCGACTCGCCGTACCGCGCCTGTACGTCAACGGCGATCCCGACAGTGCGTATCCGATCCACACCCGCGATTCGGTGATGACCCTGTGGCAGACCATGCGTGACGACCTGGTCGCTGCAGGCGCAGAGGTGATCGAAACCGATTTCCCCGTCGTGGAGAACTACGAAGGCCTGCACCCGAACTCGCAGACCATGGTCGACCGCGGTCTCGTTCCCGCCGAGTTCCTCGAACGCGAGCTGGAAGAACTCTCGGTGTGGGCGTTCGACAGCTTCCTGGCCTCGAACGGTCAGCCCGGCCTGCGCGGCCTGGCCGAGACCGACGGGGCGCGCATCTTCCCGCATCCCACGGGCGCGCTCCCCGATCGTTACGGCATCCTGCCGTTCGACACGGCCTACGACCTGGCGGACTACGTCCCCATGGCGAAGGCAAGGGTCACGCCGTTCGATCGCATTCCGTCGGTGGAGGCCGGCATGCGCGGATTGGAAGAGGTCCGCCGCGTCGACTTCGAAAAGTGGTTGCAAGACAACCGCTTCGACGCAGTCGTCTTTCCTGCCGTTGCCGATGTCGGCCCCGCCGACGCCGATGTCGACGTCGCGTCCGCCGATATCGCCTGGCGCAACGGAGTCTGGGTGGCCAACGGCAATCTCGTGCCCCGCCACCTCGGCATACCCACCGTCACCGTTCCCATGGGGTCGATGAGCGACACATCGATGCCGGTCGGCTTGACCCTGGCCGGTGCTGCCTACTCCGATTCGACCCTGCTGCGTCTCGCCCGTTCCGTCGACGCCCTCGGGGCACGACGAGTGGCTCCCGCACGCACCCCGGCACTGACCGACGAGCACGTGTTCGACGGCATCGTCGGTGCCGGTGACTCGGATGCCTCCATCGCAGTGACCGACGTGCAGATTCGGCCGGGCTCCGCGGGCGACGAACTCACCTTCGCCGTCCGGATCGACGGCGGTTCCATCGACGACGTACAGGCTTTCGTCGACGGAGTGCGGGTGCCGCTCCACACGACGGGCAGCGCCGT
Organism: Rhodococcus sp. IEGM 1354; assembly: GCF_030056855.1. NCBI lineage: Bacteria > Bacillati > Actinomycetota > Actinomycetes > Mycobacteriales > Nocardiaceae > Rhodococcus > Rhodococcus sp. IEGM 1354. Next base: position 34,539 of record NZ_JASHKT010000003.1, on the reverse strand, counting down.
CACCGGGACAGTGTCGATTCCGCCGGGTTCGTACGACACCCTGCACAGTGAGTGGCGGGCACCGTACGGTCCCCTCGTCGTCGCCGTCGCCCGCTGCACAGACGGTGGTGTCGTCGGAGCCGTGGCGACGACCGACGGATCGCCTCTCTGATCATGAACCTTCCTCTGATGCCCGACGCCACCCGTCTTCCACTGAACACCCGACGAGGGATCTCGACGTTCGGCATGTCCGTACTGGGGCTGCTGACGGCAAACCTGTTGCCGTTCATGGTGATCGCACTCCAGGACTCACTCGGCGTGAGCGTCGCCGAAGCCGGAACCATCATGACGGGCTCGCTGCTCGCCACCGCACTGGCCTGTATCGCCGTCACCCGACTCGCGGAAGGGTCGCGGCGGATCGCGGTAGCCCGAGTCGGTCTCGTGGTGACCGCACTCGGATTCGGTGTCGCTGCGTTCCCGCTCGGCACCACCGTCACTGTCGTCGGCGTCATCGTCGGAGGTGCGGGAGCCGGCGGCGCACTGGCCGCGAGCGGTGCAGCTCTTGCGGCACTGCGCAATCCCAACCGGATGTCGGCCGCCAACGGACTCGTCAACCGAGCCGTCGTGACCCTTGTCCTCGCGGTGATCCCGCTGGTCGGCGTCGGCCTGGGCAGTGTCTACGGATTCGTCGCCGGTCTCGCGATCGTCCTGCTGGTGACGTCCGGTTGGTTGCCCGCCGCACCCGTGCTCGACTCACCGGACCCAGTGCGACGGACTCTCGATCCGCTCGCCTCGGTCGATCAGCGGCGCATCACCGTTGCCGGAGTGTCCCTGCTGGTGATGTACGCGGTGTGGGCGATCAGCGAGGATTCCCTCTGGGCGATCGCGGGCACCATGGGCGCGGACAATGCACAGCTGAGCGACGCGGCTCTCGGCGTGGTTCTCAGCGCATCCAGCGCGGGAGGATTCTTCGCCGCCCTCGTACTCATCCTCCTCGGCGACCGAGTGGGGCGCGCACTTCCGATGGCGGTCCTTCTCGTCGTCGGTGGCGCCCTGAAACTCGGTACATCCCTCGCGACCGATCCCACGGTGTACGGCGTGCTCCTCGTCGCGTGGAACTCGGTGTACCTGGCGGCCTTCCTGTTCTTCATCGCCACCGCGGCCGCACTGGATGCCAACGGCAGATTCTCGGGTCCCTCGCTCGGCGTGTATCTCGTGGGTACCAGTTTCGCTCCAGCGTTCGGTGGTTGGCTCGTGGAGTCGTTCGGCTACAGCACATTCGGCTGGGTCGTAGGCGTGACCAGTTGGTTGTTGGTCGTACCGGTCGTTCTCGTCGCACGCTTGTCCACCCGCGTCGAACAGGCAGAAAACCAAGCACGGCAATCGGATTCGCTACCGCAGGAGACATCTCGATGACAACCCCGACCACCCGGACCGCACTGGTGAACGGCAGGATCCTCAGTTCCTCCGGCACCCTGGAGGCCGTCGCCGACGGTACCTTGGCCGAGGCCGATCGTGTGGTGATCGACGGCGACCACATCGCCGAGGTGCACCTGCCCGGCACCACACACGCGGCGTCCGCCGACGTCACGGAGGACCTCGAAGGCCGCTTCGTCCTCCCCGGATTCGTCGACTCGCACGTACACCTGTTGTGGCTCGGTGCCGGGCTCAGCAGCGTAGCCCTCACCGACGCAGGCGATCTCACGGAGATTCGACAGCGGCTGGTCGACGCACGAGAATCCCTCGGCTCCGAGGCGACCATGCTGCGCGGCCGCGGCTGGCTCTTCGATGCCATCGACGGTGAACCCACCGCAGCCATGCTCGACGAGGTCGTCTCGGACATTCCGGTGTTTCTCGACTCCAACGACATGCACTCGATCTGGGTCAACACCGCCGCACTCGAAGCAATGGGAATCGACGCGACGACAACGGATCCGGCCGGTGGTCGGATCTCGCGTCTTCCCGACGGCTCACCCGCCGGGATGCTGTACGAGCGCGCCGCGCACGAATTGGGTTGGGCCTACCTGTCTTCGGTCACCTCGAACCAGGATCGAGAGCGACACATAGGGCGTGCGCTCGACGCGTTCGCGGCCGCCGGTGTCACCTCGGTCGTCGACATGGGGATGGACGAAGACGGCTGGCGCGCGCTGTGCGGTGTCGCGCAGCGCTCGGGAGGCCGGCTACCGGTCCGTGTCTCGGCACATTGGCTCGTCGTCGATACCGGTGACGCGCAGCGCAATCTGGACCAGGTGAACCGTGTTCTCGAGCTGCGGAACGACCCGACACCGTGGCTCGAGCTCGTCGGTATCAAGCTCGTACTCGACGGTGTCATCGACGCGTGTACCGCAGCGTTGAACTACCCGTACGCCAACGGCACCAACGGAGACCTGCTGTGGAGCGCCGAGGCCCTTCTACCCGTCGTCGTCGCCGCGGATGCTGCACACCTGCGTCTGGCCATCCATGCCATCGGCGATCTGGCCAGCGACATGGCCCTCGATGTTCTCGAGGAGATGATCGACGTCAATCCGCCGTGGGATCGGCGACCGCGGCTCGAGCACCTCGAAATCGTCAGCGATCGGACACCCGACCGAATGGCTCGGCTGGGCATCACGGCATCGGTACAGCCGGTGCACTCCGACCCTGCGATCCAACCGAACTGGCGCGCCCAGTTGGGCGACGACCGCGTCGAACGCGGCTACCCGTGGACGTCGTTCACCGCTGCGGGGGCCCGCCTGGCGTTCGGCACCGATGCCCCGACCGCGCCCCACGAGGCGCTGGCGAATTTGTATATCGCCACGACGAGACGCTCGGCCACCGACCACTCGCTACCACCGAACGAGCCGCAGTTCGCGGTGCCGCTCGACGCCGCCCTACGCCACGCGACATTCGACTCCGCCGCGTCCTTCGATGCCGATTCGCAGGTCGGTCGAGTGCAACCCGGCATGTACGCCGACCTGGTCGTACTGGACGGTGACGTACTCGACGGAGGCAATCTGTTGGCTGTGTCGGTCGTACGCACCATCGTCGGCGGCAAGACCGTGTTCGAGAAAGAGACCGAGGAAACCCATGTCTGACACCGTGTTCGACTTCTTCGCCCAGCCCGAGCTACCGACGCCGACCCTCGAGTCCGACGAGGTTCGTAGGCTGATGGACGAAAACTTCGGATTGGCATGCACCCTCACCGAACTCGGCAGCCAGCAGGACCAGAACTTCGTGGTTCGCGACATCGACAGCGGCACCCCGGTCGGCGTCCTCAAGCTGAGCAACCCGGTGTTCAGCGAGTCCGAGATCGAGTTGCAGGACCTCGCCGCAAGCATCGTTGCCGAGCGAGAGCCGACGCTGCGTACCCCGAAGGTGGTCGTCGGCCCGCGCGGACCTATGTCCGCATGGTGGAACTCGTCGCAGGGGCGCATCCACGGCCGGGTCATCGAATTCATCTCGGGCACAACGCTGATGGGCTCGAACTATCTCTCCCCCGCCACGGCCGCGCGGATGGGTGAACTCGCAGGCAAGGTCAGCGTTGCACTCTCCGATGTCGACCACCCGGCGTCGGGCCGGGTGCTGCAATGGGATCTGCGCCATGCCGATCGCGTCATCGCGACGCTGTTGCCCGACGAGCCGGACCAGGATGTCAGCGACTTCATCACCGACGTCACCGCATCGGCCATGCGTCAGTTGCATTCGGTGTCGGCCGACCTGCCCCTTCAACTCGGTCACTTCGACATCACCGACGACAACGTTCTCGCGCCGACGGCACCCGGGTCGCTCCCCGACGCCGTCATCGACTTCGGCGATGTCAGTCGATCGTGGGCGGTCAACGAAATTGCGGTGACCTTGTCCTCGCTGCTGCACCACGACGGCTTCGCGCCGGTCGACGCACTGCCCGCCATCCGCGCCTTCCACGCCGCACGTCCGCTGAGCGAGAACGAGATCGAGGCACTCTGGCCATTGGTCACCCTGCGCGGAGTGGTCCTCGTACTCAGCGGCCGTCAGCAGGTACGCCTCGACGCCGGGAACTCGTACGCCGACTCCGCGCTGGATCGCGAATTCCGCATCCTCACCCAAGCAGCATCGGTGCCCTGCGCCGTGATGACCGAAACCATCCGTCGGGCACTGGGGTTGGACGCCCGGCCGCGACCGACCTGGCAGGGCGAACCGTTGGTCGCCGGTATGTCCGACGCCGTGACCATCGACGCGGGCACCACGTCGACCGTCAACGACGAAGGGCGCTGGCTCGACCGACACACCCTGACGGCCGCCGCGCTTGCCGCACTCGATGCAGGCGCTCCCGCCGCAGTGGTACCTGCGTGGTCTGCTCGACTCACCGGTGGGCCCAGCCGAACTCCCGCAGAGCCGGCCACGATCTCCACCGCACTGACGCTCTGGCTCGCGCGCGACACTGCGCTCGACGTACCGGCGGACGGCTCGATCACCCACACCGACGACGGCCTCACCGTCGCTGTCGGTAACTACCAGGTGCATTTCGTGGGCGTGCCGAGCTCGCCCAATACCCCAGTGTTACCGGCACGCACACCGATCGACGTCCAGCTCACCCGATCGAACTCGGGGCCGGTACCACTGCGCGTCGAGCCCTCGTACGCTCACGGTTGGTCGGTACTCGCCGGTGACCCAGCGCCGATTCTCGGGCTGCCCGCTACCGTCGTCGACCCCGAAGACGACACCCTCGAGCGCCGCGAACGACTGCTCGCCGAGGTGCAGGAGCACTACTACGCGCAGCCTCCCCGCATCGAGCGGGGTTGGCGTGAATACCTGGCCGATGTCGACGGCCGGGTCTACCTCGACATGGTCAACAATGTCGCGTCCGTCGGCCATGCTCACCCGAAGGTGGTGGCGGCCGCCCATCGGCAGATGCAGCTGCTGAACACCAACTCGCGCTTCAACTATCGTGCGATCACCGAGTTCGCGGACCGTATCACCGCCACACTTCCCGACGAACTCGACACCGTGTTCTTCGTCAATTCCGGCTCGGAGGCAACCGATCTCGCCATCCGGATCGCGATGGCTGCGACCGGACGTACCGACATCGTGGCGATGAAGGAGGCCTACCACGGGTGGACCTTCGCCAGCGACGCCGTCTCGACGTCGATAGCCGACAACCCCAATGCCCCTGCCACCCGGCCGGACTGGGTACATACCGTCGATGCCGCGAATTCCTACCGCGGAAAGCACCGCGGTGACGACGCCTCGAAATACGCCCCCGAAGCCGTACAGTTCATCGACGACCTGGCCGCGGCGGGAACACTCCCCGCCGGGTTCATCTGCGAGTCCTACTACGGCAACGCCGGAGGTGTCGCACTTCCCGACGGCTACCTCCAGCAGGTCTACGCCGCCGTCCGCAAGCACGGTGGCATCGCGATCTCCGACGAAGTGCAGGTCGGTTACGGCCGACTCGGCGAATGGTTCTGGGGCTTTCAGCAGCAGCAGGCGATTCCCGACGTCATCGCGGTCGCGAAATCCATCGGTACCGGCCAACCCGTCGGCGTCGTTGTCACCACCCGAAAGATCGCCGACCGCTATCGCACCGGTGGCTACTTCTTCTCGTCCACGGGCGGATCCCCGGTGTCGTCGGTGATCGGTCTCGCCGTACTCGACGTCATCCAGCAAGAGGGGTTGCAGGAGAACGCGCGTGTGGTCGGTGGCCATTTGAAGTCTCGATTGCAGGCCCTCGCGGCCGAGCACCCCATCGTGGGCACGGTGCACGGCTCAGGGTTGTATCTCGGACTCGAATTCATCCGCGACCACACCACACTCGAGCCCGCCACCGAGGAAACCGAGGCCATCTGCAATCGACTCCTCGAACTGGGAGTGATCATGCAGCCCACCGGCGACCACCAGAACGTGCTCAAGATCAAACCGCCCCTGTGTGTCTCGAAGGAATCGGTCGACTACTTCGTCGACTCGTTGAACAGAGTCCTGACCACCGGCTGGTAAGGGCGAATCGGCTCCTCGGCGGGGCTCCGCGGGCGGCAGTGATGAGAGTATTCAGGGCATGACGCAACTCGGTCTCGGACTTGCCGCACTCGGACGCCCGGAGTATCTGACGGTCGGACATTCACGTGCGGTGGACGGACGGTTCGATCCGGCTGCGCTCGAGCAGCATTGCCACGCAGTACTGGATGCCGCCTGGGACAGTGGCATTCGGCACTTCGACGTCGCCCGCTCCTACGGCCTGGCCGAGCAGTTCCTCGGCAGCTGGTTGTCTGCCCGTCCGAACCGGCGCGAGGAGCTCGTGATCGGCTCGAAGTGGGGCTATGCCTATGTCGCCGACTTCCAGCGGGGCGCGGAGGTACACGAGGTCAAGGAACACTCGGTCGCACGCCTGGCCGAACAGTGGCCGCTTACCGTGCGCGACCTCGGCGGAAAGCCCGACCACTACCTGATTCACAGCGTCACCCCGGACAGCCCTGCCCTTCGCGACGCAGCCCTGCTCGACGATCTTCGCGCGCTGGCAGCCGGTGGCACGCGCATCGGCATCAGCACCAGCGGGCCGCACCAGGCCGATGTCGTGCGTGCCGCGCTCGAGATCGGGGTGTTCGGCTCGGTGCAGTCGACGTGGAACCCCCTCGAACCGTCCGTCGCCCCCGCCCTGGCGGAGGCGCACGAGGCCGGCTGGTTCGTCGTCGTCAAAGAGGCGATGGCGAACGGCCGACTCGTCGCCGAGAACTCCGAACTCTCCGCGCTCGCCGACTCGGCCGGAGTCGGACGCGACGCGCTCGCACTGGCCGTCGCCCTCGCGCAACCGTGGGCCGATGTGGTGCTCTCCGGTGCCGCCACGGTGGCGCAACTCGAACAGAACATCGCTGCGCTCTCCATCGACCACGACGTGATCGCGGCCGGCGACCTGAACATTGCCGACCTGGACATTGCCGAGTCGCCGCAGAGCTACTGGGACAACCGCTCCCGCATGGCCTGGACCTGACCTCCGTCCACCTTTCTCGAATCGGCGCGTTCAGTGGCGTCGAGGCATTCAGCGACGGGTCGCGCTGAATACATCGACCGGGTGGGGCACCCGAGGGACGCCGTCGGCACCGGGCACCGATACCGCTGCTAGGTAGGCCCGCACCGGCTCGTGCAGCTCGGACGTCAACCGGGCTTGCACCGCGAAGTCCAGCACGTCGGCGCTCGCGGCGGAAAGATCGACCTGCGCATGGAGAGTCACCGTGTCGTCGAGGACGATCTCGGCGTCGACGAATGCTTTCTCGACGTCCGCGCTGAACCATTGCCGATGGCCCTCGAGCGGAGGGGCGAGGACTTCGACGAGTGCATTGAGCGCGGCCGTCGGCGCAATCGCCACCCACAGTTCGCCGCCGGGTCGCAGCAGGGCGAGCGCGGCACGCAACGTTGCTCGTAAGTCTGCGACGTAATACATCGAGTGCACGAACATCACGACGTCGAAAGTCTCGTCGACGGGTGCGTCGTCGAACGATGCAACGTACGCGCGGGCGTCGAGTTCGGTGGCCTCGAGCGCCGCCATCTTGGCGGCGAAGAGCTCGGTACTGCCGATCCAGGGGTCGATGCCGACGTACCGCACCGTGCGGCCGGGGGCCCGCAGCACCAGGCCCGCTGCGAGCCTGGCATCGAGCGAGCCGTCTCCGCAGCCCACCGACAGCACCGAGAGCGGTCCATTCCCCATCCCGGCCAGCCGATCTGCGAAGTGCTGGGCGATCAGACCGCGCTGATCGGAGAGCATCTCGAAGGCGGCGTGGTGCTCGGCGTAGGACTCGGGCGGGAGGCCGGCCAGCGCCTCTGCCCCACGCCGCATCGCCCGCAATCCGTCGATGAGCGCGACGGCAGTGTCGGTTGGCGAATTCGGAGCTATGTTGGACATTGGACCGAGTCAACCACGACGCCCCGGCCGGTGCGTCGGAGTCGGCTTACTAGGAGGAATCTCGTGAGCAGTGGAGACACAGCCGAACGCAGTCTCGAGCACTGGAGCGAGGCGGGCCGCACGGGTATGGAGGCGTTCTACGCTCTGGCCACCGAGGACTATCACCAGCTGGCGTTGGCAGCCGATTGGCCGACGCTGCTCGCCGGCCGGGCTCACGACGGCTGGTCGCTACTCGACGTGGCCTGCGGCAGCGGTAAGTTCCCCACTGCGCTGCGCCGTTACACCGACCTGTCCGCAGTACCCGAGGTCGCCTACGACCTGCTCGACCCATCCGAATTCTCGGTGGCCGAGGCGCGCGGAGCTCTGGCCGCACCTTTCGTCGCCCGGCACGATCTGGTGATGACACTGCAGGATCTGCCCGCCGATCACGCAGGCTACGACGTCGTGTGGGCCACCCACGCGCTCTACGCCCTTCCGCCCGCCGAGTTGGATGCCGCAGCCGAAAGATTCGTGGCCGCACTGGCTCCCGGTGGTCTCGGTCTGGTCGCGCAGGCTACGGAAGCCTCCCACTACATCGCGTTCTACGATGCCTTCCGCGCCGGCGTGCGCGAAGCAACGCCGTACACGACGGCCGAGCAGGTGCGCGACGCGCTGATCCGCGCGGGTGCCGACGTGCGCGACCAGCGCGTCTCCTACACCACCGGAACATCCGATCGCGCTGTCGCTGAGGGCTTTCTGCAGCGGTGTGCCTTCGACGACTCCGTGCCCCTCGACGAGATGGAGGCGGCCCCCGTGCTCGGTGACTACCTCGCTTCGTGCCGCGACGCGTCCGGTTCCTACACCTTCTCGCACGAGGCGGCCCTGCTGTGGCTCTGAACAACCCTGCCACCAACGAGCTTCTGCCCGAACGCAATCGCGAGGGCGGAATCGACCAGGACTGGGCTGGCAACGATCAGGACTGGTGGGATTGGTACGTCACGCTGGCCGCCAACGACGCCGCACCCGCCGAACTCGTCGACGGCCCTGGACTGCCGGATGTCGAGGCCGCCACGGACGAACAAGTCGAGCACGAACTCGCCGAGCCCTACGATCTCCACCCGGCTGCCGTCGACGCATTCGCACGACATGCCTTCGTGCGGCTGCCCGCGGTGTTCTCGCCTGGCGTCGTACGTCGACTCGCCGAGCGCCTCGAGGAGTTACTGAGGGCCGAGCACGGCGATGACGTTGCGGGCCGGTTCACCGCGCTCGAGCAGATGTGGCTCCACGACGACCTGATGCGTGCCGTGGCGCTCTCGCCCCGGATCGGCGGCCTGGCCGCGGCACTGCTCGACGTGCCCGGCGTTCGGCTCTACCACGACAATGCGCTGTCCAAGGAACCCGGCTGCGGACGCACACCCTGGCACCACGACGCCGAGCACTTCCCGTTGCAGACCACCGACGCCGTCACCGCTTGGATGCCGATGTCGGCCATTCCTGGCCCGATGGGTCCACTGTCGTTCGCGCGCGGACGGGACGTTCTCGGCGAGGTCTCAGACCTGGAATTCGACAAGGTCGGCACCTCCTACGACGAGGCCGTCACCCAGCGCTTCCGCACGCGCAACGTTGCGGTGGAGTCCGAGCCGTTCGCCGTGGGAGACGTATCGTTCCACTCGGCGCTGTGTTTCCACACCGCCGGCCCGAACCGGACGACGCAGCCGCGTCGCGCACTGGCCACCACCTACTTCGCCGACGGCACCCGCGTCGTGGAATCGCCGACCCTGATCAGCGGCACGTGGCGCGAGTTCCTCCCCGGCATCGAGCCCGGTGGCCTCGCGAACTCCGAGCTCAACCCGGTGGTCGGCCGCCGGAACTGAGACGCCGATTCTGCGGAGCCACCAGTTTCAGTGGACGTGCGTACACTGAATTCGGTGGGGACGAAACCTGGACCGGGGCGTAACTCTCGGCGCACACAGGAGTGGGGTGAGCTCGGCGAGCTCACGCTTCGCGAGTTGGCGTCGGCGGCGGGTGGTGTGCGCGCCGTCCACTCGGCGATTGCACGACGCACGTTCGCTGCCGTGAAGCGCGGCGTCGGTCCCGCCGCCCTGCCGACGCAACTGATGCACGACGCGATCGCCGCCGGCACCTACGCGAGCATCGCGGCCGCCTGCACCGGCGCAGCCAAGATCGTCGGCTCCCTGACCGACGGCTCCCTGGCTGACGGTTCCCTGACCGACGGCGACGACGTGACCGAGGACGACTCGCTACCGTCGCCGTCGCACACCAGCCGTGGCGCGCAAACCATTGCCGTTCTGAACGGTCTTATCGGGGACGACATGGAGAGAACATCCCGGGTACTGGCCCATCCGATGTCGATTCGAGTCGACGGCCGCCCCGTACCGCCGGAGTACCGAGCCTTGGCCGCCGGGTTTCCCACCGCGGGAGCGCACCTCGTGGTATTCGTTCACGGGCTGGTCGAGACGGAATACGCATGGCAGCTCGGTGGGCGGCCCACATACGGGGAGCGGCTGGACGCCGAAGCCGAAACGACCTCGATCTTTTTGCGCTACAACACCGGACGGCGAATTGCGTCGAATGGCGTCGACCTGTCGGACTTGCTGGAACAGCTCGTCACGGCGTGGCCGGTCAGGGTTCACCGAATCACACTGGTCGGGCACTCCATGGGCGGGCTGGTCTCACGCAGCGCCGCTCACCACGCCGCCGAAAGCCGTCGCCGATGGGTGGATCTACTGACGGACGTATTCACTCTGGGGACACCACATCTGGGCGCGCCACTTGCTCACGGCGTCCACGTCGCCGCGGCCGCAATGGCACTCGTACCCGAGACCCGGCCGTTCGCGAACCTACTGGCGCGTCGAAGTGCCGGTATCCGTGATCTGATCCACGGAGCGATCACCGACGAGGACGGTCATGCTCGGTACACCGACAGCTTCGATGTCGGTGCCGCCATGGACATCTCGGTTCCGGAACGGGTGCGTCATCATCACGCGTCCGCGGTCGTCACCGGAAGCCAACGCAACCCGGTCGGAGTCTTCGTGGGCGACGGTCTGGTCCGTACCGACAGCGCCGAAGGCCGAAACAAGCTCCGCAACATAGGACTTCGACCGGACGACGGTCTAGCGATTTACGGTGCGCACCATTTCACCCTCCTCAACGACGAGAGGGTGTACAGCTGGATGCGGCGTGCACTGGTCGTGGTTCCCGACTCCAAGGAATCGGATCTACGCCCCTTGTCGTAAACCACGCCCCGTGTGCGGGGTGCGGATTCGGACAAGGGCCGTATTTACCGACACCGTTCACCGGATCGGCTCCCGAGTTCAGCTATTCGGTCCATCGATAGTCGAGGAACTTCCCATCGAACGTCACCACGACGCGATCCCCGTCATCGTGTGGGCGACGTTCGATGTTCATCGTGAAATTGATGGCACTCATGATGCCGTCGCCGAACTCCTCGGCGATCAGTTCTTTGAGTGCGGGACCGTACACCTCGAGCGCCTCGTGGAATCGGTAGACCGTGGGATCCGAAGAGATGTCGAGTGATCCACGATAGGGAGCCAGGGTGAGCTCGAACAACGAGCCTTCGGGCATGCTCAATTTCTCTGCGAGCAGATCGGCCTGCGCGACGCTGAGAGGATGCTGGCCGTACAGTGCCGACACCGTCCATGCCACCGGCATGTCGATGGCCTCGGCCAAGCTGGCCCAACTCAACCCTGCACGGGCGCGTGCAAGCCGAATCTCACCGATCAATGGCTTCCCTGCGAAATCGGACATCCGCTCTCTCCTCCGTAGTCGTTCTGCAGGCCGGGCCTTCTCGACATCGCGTGGCGGCCCAGCAACTTCGCAGTCTCAGCCGAGAACCCATGTCTCGCATCATTTCGTATCGAGGCCGCGGGCGCTACCCGATCGCGGATAGGGTGGTTGTTCTCTCCCCGGCACAATGAAAGTACTGACGACATGACGCAACTCGGTTTCGGCCTCGCCGCACTCGGACGTCCCGAGTACCTGACGGTCGGGCACTCGGCCGCTGTGGACGGACGATTCGATCCAGCAGCCTTGGAGCAGCTGTGCCACGCAGTACTCGACGCCGCGTGGGACAACGGAGTTCGACACTTCGACGCCGCTCGCTCCTACGGGTTGGCCGAGCGCTTCCTCGGCAGCTGGTTGTCTCGCCACCCGAATCGGCGCGACAACCTGGCGATCGGCTCCAAATGGGGATACGCCTACGTCGCCGATTTCCAGCGGGGAGCCGAGGTTCACGAGGTCAAAGAGCACTCGGTCGAACGTCTGGCCGAACAGTGGCCCCAGACCTGCACGAGCTGGGCGGAGCACCCGATCACTACCTGATCCACAGCGTCACCCCGGACAGTCCTGCCCTCACCGACACGGCACTGCTCGACGAACTACGCGCCGTAGCCGAGAGTGGCACTCGAATCGGCATCAGCACCAGCGGCCCGCATCAAGCCGATGTGGTGCATGCTGCGCTGGAGATCGGCGTGTTCAGCTCGGTGCAATCGACCTGGAACCCGCTCGAGCCGTCCGCAGGCCCCTCTCTGGAACGCGCGCACGACGCCGGCTGGTTCGTCGTCGTCAAAGAGGCAATGGCCAATGGTCGACTCGTGGCAGAAGATTCAACGCTCGGCAGGGTCGCGGATTCGGCCGGGGTCGGCCGTGACGCATTCGCACTGGCATGTGCACTCGCGCAACCGTGGGCCGATGTCGTTCTCTCCGGCGCGGCAACCGCCGCTCAACTCGAGCAGAATGTCGCCGCGCTCTCGATCGACCGTGAGCTGATCGCCGCCAGCGACCTGGATCTGCATGAAACTCCAGAAGCCTACTGGCACAGACGGTCCCAGCTGGCGTGGACGTGACGACTGCTGGCGTTCCTGTGATCATTCCCCGCGCTACCTGATCAGCCGCGGCCGGCCGCCTTCGCCCGTTGGTACCCTACCTCGTCCGGCATCCGTGCCCCGTAGCGATTGTCCCCGAAATCTATTGCCAGTGAGCGGTTTAGAGGCAAGAGGTGCATCGGCAGGGTGTGGACGTACGCCGCGAGGGCCCCGCGGGCCACAGCCCGCATCACCGGCCCCGGGCTCGGCAAGCCGTGGATTTCGCGAAGGCGCGGTGGACAGAACACAGCGATGATCTGCGCGTCCCACCGCCGCAGCGGTGCAGGTAAGCATCGCTGCCCGAAGGCACGTATCAGTGCAGCCGTGATGTGTCGCCCATCCTCGCTGGCGGCGTATTCCGCTTCTTCGTACAGCTCCGCCCATGCGCTCAGCTCGGCACGGGTTTCCGGTATGCCCTCCAAGTGTTGCCGCACTGCGACTTTCCTCCAGAAGAGCCACTGCGACTGCAATTCCGCCGGACCGAACGGCGAGTGCCCCAGCGCCAGTGTGAGATCGTGTGGGTCGAGTGCGAGCGTCGACAGGGTGTACAGCGAATCTTTGTTCCGGATAGGGAAATTGGCATGTATCCGGTTCAGGCGGTCGATCCACTCGCGGCCTGTGGGCGAGTTCGGTCCATGGTCGAGCAGCTGTCCGAAGAACACGATCGTGTCGTCGTTGCGCTGCAGCGTCTCTCGAACGATGTCACCGGTCCCGCGGCGGTACAGAATGCGCGCCATATTCGGCACGGCCACCTGTTTGATGAATGCAACGGTGAAGAGCGCGTAGACAACCCTGTTCTTTCCGTTGAGCGTGACCACCGACAAACGCGCGATCTCGTCGGCATCGACAGTCGGGTCGAGAGCGCGGATCTGCTGCCGGACGCGTCGGCCCGAAACTCGGTTCATGATTGCGGCTCGATTCGTAGTTCGGTTCGGCCCCCGAGGTCGACGGCGAGGACGAATCGGCCGTCGCGTCCTGCCCTGACGGTCGTCTCGACAGCACCGACGGCCATGTAGTCCCGCTCGGGTTGCGCGTTGTCGATGGTCAGATGCACTCGTTTTCGTTCCGCGCCTGGATGGAGAACGCATTCGAGCGCTGCCCCGTCGCTGACGGCGCGGCCCACCAGGACGTCCGGATACGACGCGTCGGCCAGACGTGGTCCGCGGAGCCAGGTCGAATCGGGTCCGTGACCGACGAGGTCGCGCAGACCGGCATGCCGGCCGAATCGCGCCATCAGCGAGTACAGGTTTCCCTGTGTGGAGGTCTGCGTGAATGTCGTTGCGTCGTTGACAGTTCGAGTGGGTTCGTGATGATCCAAATGAGCCAGGACGTTGGCGGCGACGTCCTCGTCGCCGATCTCCCGGGCTGCCATCGCCAGCATGATCTGACCGAAGGTATCGCGACCGAAGGAGTACGAACCGGCATCGACCCGATTGGCCAGAGTCTTCGGCAAGTGGAACCGCTCGCCGTCATGGCGCAGTACCGTATCGCGCATCAACCACCACGAGCGGTGCGCGAGGTCGGGCATGGCCGCGTGCATCCAGTACGTCGTCGGTAACCAGACTCCGTCACCGGACCATGGGCTCCAGGAGATTCCGGCCGTTTCCGATCGGACACCGATGATCCGGCCGTCGGGGCGATGGAACTCCTCGAGGTATGCCCTACGGATTGCGCCTTCGAGATCGTCGAACATGTGAGTGCCGTGGAGCCTGTCGTGCATGACGAGCGTGTTGACGCCGAAGGTGTTGCACACCGGGTAGATCCAGCGAGGTTCACACGAATACAGAGTGAACGGTGACCTCTGCATGTTCCTTTCGATCGATGCCGAGAGCGTATGGAAATCGTTGGCGTACGACTCGGTATCGGACCACCGATACGTCAGCGCTCCTGGCTGGGAGAAGCGGTCGTCCTCGAGGCTCTCGAACATCCCGACGGCGACACCCTGCCAGCCGGTGAGCATGATGTTGTCGGTGTTCGCTACCGGATCGCGACTCGATTTCATTCTGCCCCAGGCATTCTCGAGAGCCCAGTATCCCCACACTCGTCGATCGCTCATCTTGTGAATCGACCGTGCCGCAGCCTCGGCCAGGTACCCCGAAAACGCAGGGGCATAATTGTACCGGTATGTCGACAGCGTGTAGCCGAGGATGCTGAGCTGGTACCGCAGCGCTGCCTCTCTGAACTGGTCCCGTCGGTCGAACCCGTCGAATCGATCCACCGGCTGCAGAGCGAGGTCGAAAGCAAGCCTCATTCGGGTGAGGTCCTCGATCGACGCCTCGCCCACCGGCAGAACGGGACTGGACGGAACCCGCGTGACGGGGACCTGAAGTTCGTTCAACACGAGATTGGTACGGGCCGCCACACCTCGGCGTCGATGATGACGTACTGCGTGGGCAACGACAACCAAGACCAGCGAGGTGGGCACCACCGCGGAAAGTGCTGTCACAGTGGCGCTGTCGATGTGGTGATGGCTCGGCATTGCAACCGCCCACGCCGCATTCAGCCCCCACACGATGAACGGTGCGACAAATGCGCCGACCATCCACCAGAGCAGTACGGCCGCAACCAACGACCCGAGCGCAACGACGCCGAACAGAACGTGTCCGTGGGCAAAGTGGCCACCGCCCGGTACCAGCAGCTCAGCGCCCAGCACCTGGACGCGACCGGTCCCGGCCAGAAGAAGGGTCAGACCCGAGATCCATACCGCGGCGTAGACGATCATGAATTTTCGGATGACTCCGGCCGTCACGGGTGGAAGAAGTGGTGCTCGATCGTCGAGGAGCGGGACCGACATCGGCTCGGTCATGGGCTCGACGGGTAGATCCTGCGGCGTCGCGTTTTTCACCGGAGTACGTCCGATCTCTCGAGGGGGCCGACGGCATACCGTGCCGTGGGCAGCTCGCGCACGTCTCGCCCGCCACCTCTCGCCCATGAGATCGGCTGTACAAAAACCCGCGACAGGATCGACAGGATGGCAATTGCGGCAAGGCAACACACCATGACTACTCCAATCAGGAACTGCGACGTAGCAGTTCCTGAATGATGCAGCGTGGCTCCCCGGGTGTCAAGATGTCGGTATGAACTCGATCGATGGCCCCTCCCGCAAGTACGGCGGTCTGTCTCAGGAGGAACGACTTGCAGATCGGCGAGATCGCCTCAGGGAGGCCGCACTGGATCTTGTGCACGACAACGGCGTCACCGAGCTCACGATCGGCGCGGTATGCGCTCGAGCATCTCTTGCAAAGCGCTACTTCTACGAGACCTATGCGTCCCTGGAAGAGCTGTTGTCGGCGGCCATGCAGGGCGTTTTCGACTCCATCTCGGAGGCCATCGACGCGGCGGGCACCCTCGGAGTCTCGGATCCCCGGCAGGTACTGACGGTGGCTATCGAGGCGGTACTGGACGCGATGGACGACCCGCGTACAGCCCGCCTGTACCTCGAATCAGCAGCCAGCCCAGCACTCCTCGCGACGCGCGACGCTGCCGTGGATCGATACGTGGACCAGCTTCTCGGCTTGATGGCGACGACGTCAGCCGACGACGTCGACGCACAACTGGTGGCACACTTGCTCGTATCCGGCTCGACGCACGTGGTAGCCATGTGGCTTCGAGGTGCACTGCCGATCGAACGGGACGAGTTCATCGGGCGACTACTGAACCTCGCGTCGACGGCAGTCGCCGGTCTCGGTCGAGTCGAACAGCGATGACGGGATCGAACAGCGCCACCGATTCCGGCCTCGAACTGTGTTCGTCGATAGTCCCCCAGCTGGCTCCTACGGGACACGCGCCCATGCAAGTCGATTATCGGTGCCTGTACGACTCGGCCCTACCCGACCAGCGAGGTCAGCTCGGGTCGTTTGGCCGTACGACTGTCCCCCGAGGAGCGTTTACGAATCCGACGAGTCAACCACGGCGCGAGGAACATTCCGGCCCAGGTGAGGTCGGCGCGAACTCGGGAGTGCAGGCGCGGTCTGGCAAGCGGTGCCAACGGAAGATTCCATGCGTCGGTGGCACCCGGTAGACCGAGGGCGTAGGCGGCGGCCGCAGCGAGCCGCGCATGTCCCGTCTCGTTCAGATGCAGTCGGTCCCAACTCCACAGCCGGGGATCAGAGGCCACGTCATGCTTTTCGAGGTCGATCACGACGACATCGGATTCGGCTGCGACTCTGCGAATCTCGGCGTTCAGCTCGGTCATACGCCTGGCGATGACGGTCCTTCCGGGGACCGGGTGAGCGAGGCGGGGAAACGTCATGGTGATCACGGTGCAGTCGGCCGCTCGCAGCGCGGCGAACATTGCGCCCACTTCACTCGCCACGGTCTTCGCATCGAACTGCGGACGCAGGATGTCGTTGACACCGGCAGCGACGGACGCGACCGTCGGCTTCAACGCCAACGCGGCCGGCAACTGCTCGGCCTTGACCTGCGCGGCCTTACGACCACGCACCGCGAGGTTGGCATAGGCGACCCCGTCTGCGCTCTCGGCCATGAGCTCGGCGAGCCGATCGGCCCAACCACGAAAGCCCGTTTCGTCGTTGCCGTCGTTCAGCCCTTCCGTCTGGCTGTCGCCCAGGGCTACGTATCGCAATTGTTTCGTCCGATCCACCACGTCCACCGTTCTTTCACTCGACGTCAATATACAACAAGTTGTCTAGTGCCTGGCCTGCCCGCCACCTCGCGACGGGTACTGTGCTGGATCATGTCGCTACGTGATGCCGTGCTCGCCGCACTGGTCGACGGGGAGATGTCGGGTTACGACCTGTCCAAGGCGTTCGACGCAACCGTCGCCAACTTCTGGACTGCCACTCCCCAACAGCTCTACCGCGAGCTCGATCGAATGGATCGAGACGAGGTGATCTCGGCGCGACTGGTCGAGCAGGACGGTCGACCCAACAAACGCCTGTTCAGCCTCACCGACAAAGGACGGACAGCGCTACGCCAGGTCAGCCATCGGCAACCGAAACTTCCTGCGATTCGCGACGAGCACCTGGTGGCGATCCACGCTCTCGAAGCCGGCGACCTGCAGCCGATGACCGAGGCGATCCGAGAACGAATGCAGCTCTCGCGCGACAAGCTGGCTCGGTACGACCGGATGGCGCACCGCCTGCTCGACGGACGTACCGAGACCGATTTCCTGGCCACCGCCGATCGCATCGGCCCGTACCTCACCCTGATGCGGGGACGAATGTTCGAGGAGGAATCGCTTCGCTGGGGTGCCCGCGTCCTCGAAGTGCTCGACGCTCGCGCTGAACGCGAATAATCCCGCCGAACACCCGTTCATAGTCGCAAAGTTGTGTAGTGTTCGGTCACCAGCCGAGGGTGTCTCAGGCCCTGGCCCCACCCAGGAGATGACGCGTGCAGCAGTTCCGACAGGCCGTCGAGGCCAACGACCACGACGCCATGGCCGCCACCCTGGCCGATGACGTCGTCTTCAGCTCCCCCGTCGCATTCAAGCCGTACCGCGGCAAGCAGACAACCGCGGCGATACTGCGCGCCGTCACCCGCGTCTTCCAGGACCTCCGCTACGTGAAAACCGTAGAAGACATCGGCGGCCGTGATCACGTCCTGTTCTTCGAGACCCGTATCGACGACGTGACCGTCCACGGCTGCGACATCCTCCACCTGAACTCCGACGGCCTGATCGACAATTTCACCGTGATGGTGCGTCCGCTGTCGGCTGCGCAGGCACTCTCGAAGGCCATGGCGACAGAATTCGCCGCCGAAATGGGTTCGATGGCTTCCGTGGAGAAGCAAGACGAGCAGTGATACCGGGCTTGTGGAACGAACAGA
Organism: Rhodococcus sp. IEGM 1354; assembly: GCF_030056855.1. Taxonomy (NCBI): domain Bacteria; kingdom Bacillati; phylum Actinomycetota; class Actinomycetes; order Mycobacteriales; family Nocardiaceae; genus Rhodococcus; species Rhodococcus sp. IEGM 1354. The sequence continues at coordinate 16,041 of NZ_JASHKT010000003.1, read as the reverse complement.
GCCGCGCGCCTCTGGGTGCGCGGCTCTGATCAGTATTGGGTGACGGTGTTCGCCAGTGCGCCTCTCGGCAGGTGGCCGCTCGTAGCGGCTGATGGTTGGTACCCGGGGCATTGGGATCGAACACCGTCGATGGAGTCAACGACGACTCGTCTCCTCGTATTCCGCCTCGTAACGATGTGGTGGGCCCGCGGTTGCGCAGCGAAGACTTGAATCCACGCCCCCAATCGGAATCGACACCTCCTACGAAGGGTGTGGATTCCGACGAAGAGCGTAGATGCGGGCCGTCCGCTCGATCAGCTCCCACGTTTCGGATATCCGACTCCGATCGGCGTCGGGTATCCGAAACCGAGGAGCCGATCCGAGACGAAAACGCAAAAACTCCGATCCCAGGGACGGAATCGGAGCCAAGAGAGCCTCCTAACGGGATTGAACCGTTGACCGCTCGCTTACAAGTATGTTGCGAGACAACCAGATACGTCCGCATGGAACCACCATGGAGCTGCTGACCTGCATCGACCGTCCAAGCGGGACCATCCGAATCCACTCTCGTAGGTACCAACATGTGACACGCTCGTGACACCGAGACCCAACTCCACCCAAATACGGTAGTTGTAAACCGACGTTGTACAACACATCCGACACCTCGGCCCACTGGCTCGAACGAACATCAGTATTCTTTGGACCGACAAACACCCGGTCGTTCGCGCAGTCCCGTTGTGGTTGGTTTCGGTCTTGCCTGGCGTGAGGGCGAACGGTTGACTCGCGGCCCCGACGGGAAAGCGGCTCATCCCAATCGGGGGTGTAGGAGTTGGGGTCTGAATCCGCCGGTCTCGAGCAGGCTTCGGGCGATGTAGTTGGTCAGGTTGCGGAACCCGAGTGCGGAGCCGCGCAGGTGTTCGAGCCGTCCGTTGAGCGCCTCGGTCGGCCCGTTGCTGGTGCCGGGTCGTTCGAAGTAGGCGAGCACGTCGGCGGCTCGCTTCTTCAGGGTCCGGCCCAGGGTGGTGAGCTCGGTGAGCACCTTGGGGACGCCGGCGCTGAGGTCGGTGATCAGCTTCTCCATGAGCTCGCGGCCACGTTGCCGGTCCTCGTGGCGATAGGCGGCGATCTTGCGCTGGTAGACACCCCAGGTCGCCTCGACCTCGACGTGAGCGTCATCAACGAACAGCGCGCGTAGCCTGTCGCTCTGCTTGTCGGTAAGCAGGTCCGCGCCGGTGTGCAGCGTGCGCCGCGACTTGTAGAGCGGGTCGTCCCTGAACCCACGGTGCCCGTGGATCGCGAGTTGGACCCGGCGCCGACACCTGTCGAGGGCGTCACCGGCCAGGCGCACGACGTGGAAGGGATCCATCACCGTGACCGCGTCCGGGATCTCCTCCGCAGCGGCGGTCTTGAACCCGGTGAAGCCGTCCATCGCGACCACCTCGACCGCGTCACGGAAGGCGTCGTCGCGGTCGGCGAGCCAGGTCTTGAACGCCGCCTTCGACCGGCCCTCGACCATGTCCAGCAGCCTTGCTGGGCCGGCGCCATCGCGGACCGGGGTGAGGTCGATGATCACGGTGACGTACTTGTCGCCACGCCTGGTGTGGCGCCAGACGTGCTCATCGACGCCAATGACCTTCACGCCCTCGAACCGCGTGGGGTCGTTGATCAGCAGCCGATTGCCTTCGGCCAGGACCGCGTTGTTGGCGGTGTCCCACGCGACCCCGAGTCCCTCGGCGACACGGGCGACGGTGAGGTGTGCGACCACGATCCCTTCCAGCGCCCACCGCAACCCGGTGCGCGAGAGCTTCGCGCGTGGCTCCGCCGCGGCGCTGGTGTCTTGGCGCCACACGTGTCCGCAGTCGGCACAGCGGTAGCGGCGCACTACAACTTCCAGCACGGTCGGTCGCCAGCCCAGCGGCTCGTGGGCCAACCGCCGGATCACGGTGTCACGAGCAGCGCCTTCGCTGCCGCACCGTCGGCACCACTGATCTGGTTCCACCACGCGGCACGCGAGGACCGCACGATCCGGTTCAAGTCGTTGCCCGGTCACGCTCAGACCGAGGCCGTCGAGTCGAGCGAAGGCGGTCAGGTCAGGGCGGCCGAAGCCGGCCGGCGGGGTAGCGTCGGACACGTCGAGGTCTTTCGGATGGATGGCGTAGGAACCTCCATCGTCGGGAGACCTCGACGTCTATCTGCGGACCGACGCGCCCGGCCGACCCACACCCTCATCTGGGAAGAGCCCTGAGAGACGTCTTCGACGACGACGGGACCGGCGAGGAGCAAGGCGCGGTGAGCTAAAGAATGGAGCTTGCTCGGCTTCGACGCCGCCGCGAGCTCCGGTGAAACTCCGGTAAAACGGTCGGTACTGGTCGGTCGTCGTCGGTCACCACCGGATGGCAGCGTCCCCCACGCTCGGCGTTTGTGCAGGTCAGCGGCTCGTTCACCCAGTGGGCGCATCAAGCGATAGACGCAGAGCCGACGTGATTAGGTCGTCGGTTCGGTTCTGGTGGTCGCGCGATGCGCTGGCCTCACGGCTCTGCCCGACACCGACGTCGCTCTCCTCTGCGACGGACCCCTCGCCGGCTGAGCGCTCGCGGCCGGCATCCTGTCCGTGTGCCGAAAGGCCTCGCTCCGCTCGGCAACGCAGCGTGGCGTTGTGTCGCGACCTGGACGTGCGAGGTGTCAACGGTGCGTCGGCGCAACGATCGTTGTGTGCGCAGCGAGATGCTCCATGCCGCACGCGCGGCGCGCACGAACGCAACGCCCCGGAACGCCAACGACCCGTCATCGCTGCGACGCGCAACGCGTCTCCCGTCACGGCAACGGATCGCAACCACGACCCCGCCCACGGCGCCTCGCGGGACGGAGGGCAAGTTGACACAGTTGCGCTGCCATGGAGCCGCGCTGGCTCTCTCGATGACCACCGGTGAAACAGTGCCGCTCCAGGCTTGCGCCTGGTGTTGCCTGGCCTCCTCGTGATCGGCCCGTCGGGGATCGTCAACGTGGTGCGGGTGTCGAGGCGGTCGGGTCCGACGGCTCGGCGGGGCGCGATCGTCTCGTGCGTTGGCGGACTACGGGAGCTTGGACGCGAGGACGTCGGCCGCCAGGATCTCGGGTGCTGCGCTGAGGAGGTGCTGGTTGGCCATCAGGGCTGCGACGATGGCGCCGTTGGCGTGGGCGTCGCGAGCGGCCTCGTCGGGGAATGCATCGAAGATCCAGAAGGTGTCGGCGTGGGTCCTAGCCGCGAACCAGACAATCGTTCCTACTTCTTCGTTGGCGAGTGCGACAGCGCCGGCGAGCAGATCGGCGAGCGCGTCGTGCTGTCCATCGGCCGCGACGATCTTGGCGACGAAGGCATACGGAAGTGATGCGGGTGTGGACATGAGGGGTTCTCCTTGAAGTCGGGGTTCTTCGTGGGGCGAGTTCAGCGTATGACGAGCGAGGGCCGGTGGGGAGTGGCGTATACGACAGTATTGCTATTGTTCGCGCCATGCGTATCGGACTGATCGCGATCGACGGCTGCTTCGGTTCGGCTGTCGCGTCGGTCATCGACATCGTGCGGGTGGCCGACGGAGCCCGCGGCGATGTCGACCCGCGGATCGACCCGATCGAACTCGCCATCCTCGGACCGAAACGGCGAGTGACCACGACGGCATCGATGACCCTGTCGGTAGACCACCCGCTGTCGGAGTCCGGAGAGTTCGACGTGGTCGTCGTCCCTGCGCTTGGAACCCTCACGGCCGCCGCTACCAACGACGCCCTCCAGAGCCGAGATGCACGTTCGGTCATCGCCTCACTCGGGCGCCTCGACGACGCGACCACCCGGATCGCCGCGGCGTGCACCGGCGTGTTCGCCGTCGCCGAGACTGGACGGATGCATCATCGGCGGGCGACGACCAGCTGGTTCCTGGGGCCGGAGTTCCTGAAGCGCTATCCGACCGTCGCCCTCGATCTCGACACCATGGTCGTGGTCGACGGGAACCTCGTCACCGCCGGCGCCGCGTTCGCCCACATCGACCTCGCGCTCTCACTCGTGCGATCGATCAGCCCCGACCTGGCCCAACATGTCGCCAAGCTCCTCATCATCGACGAGCGTCCGTCGCAGGCGGCCTTCGTCGCCTACGAACATCTCCGGCACGAGGACCCGATCGTCGTCGAGTTCGAACGCTTCGTGCGCGCCCGCCTGGACGAACCGTTCAACGTCGCCTTCGTCGCGCAGTCGCTCGGCACCAGCCGGCGCACCCTCGAACGACGAGTCCGTGCTGCGCTCAACCTCACTCCGCTCGGCTTCGTCCAACGGCTTCGCATCGAACGAGCGCGGCACCTCTCAGCAACCACGGACCTCACCTCCGCCGAGATCGCGCTACGGGTCGGCTATGCGAACGCCGAGACTCTGCGCTCCCTCCTGCGCAGGGAGCGACGCCGTTCCTGACCTATCGCCATGCCTGTAGCCGGTGTCCTAGCGCTCGGTTGGAACCACCTCTCAGCACGTCGCGTCGACTCTCCTGCGTCGCCCCTGGACGACCCACTCGACACGCCCGCAGCACAGGCCATGTGACGTGCCCCGGCTTCCCGGGCGGTCGGGGTTGGGTGGCTGTGATGTCGCTGCGTTCTCGTCGAGGGGGTCAGCAGACCCGATCAGGGTCGATTGGGATGAGCCGCGAAGGCGGTCAGGTCAGGGCGGCCGAAGCCGGCCGGCGGGGTAGCGTCGGACACGTCGAGGTCTTTCGGATGGATGGCGTAGGAACCTCCATCGTCGGGAGACCTCGACGTCTATCTGCGGACCGACGCGCCCGGCCGACCTACACCGTCATCTGGGAAGAGCCGGGAAAGCCGGCGCACTGTGAATTTGCCGTCGGAACAGGCATTCGGAGTTGGGTGGGTCGTGCCGAATCTCAGGGAATCTCGATACCGGTCAGAACGAGCACCTTCTCCTGCGTCAGGTCCTCCATTGCCGAATGCACCCCTTCTTTGCCTGTCCCAGAATCTTTGACTCCGCCGTACGGCATCTGATCGGCGCGGAAGCTCGGCACGTCACCGACGATGACTCCGCCGACGTCCAGGACGCGTGACGCCGTGAACGCTGTCTGCAGGTTCGACGTGAAGATGCCCGCCTGCAATCCGAATCGGGATCGGTTGACCTGTTCGAGTGCCTCCGCATCCGAGGCGACTTTGCAGAGTACGACAACCGGCCCGAAGACCTCGTCGTCGACAACCTTGGCCCCCGGCGGTGCATCCTCGATGACCGTCGGCTCGAAGACTGCGCCCGTGCGTCCACCGCCGGCCAGAACGGTGGCTCCCCCCGCGACGGCTTCCTCGATCCACTCCTCCACGCGTACGGCTGCGCGGTCGTCGATCAGGGGGCCGACGTCGGTCTCGTCGTCATCGGGTGAACCGGTCGACAGCGACGCGACGTGAGCCAGAATGCGGCGGCGCATGGCGTCGTAGAGACTGTCGTGGACGAAGACGCGCTGCACCGCGATGTACGACTGACCCGCTTGGTACATCGAGAACCGTGCGATCCTCTCGGCTGCGTACTCCTGTTTCGCCTCGTCGACCCAGTCCGCGCAGACCACCACCGCGGCGTTACCTCCGAGTTCGAGCGTGACGTGCTTGCGCGGAACGAGTTCTCGAATCGACCAACCCACCGGGACCGATCCAGTGAACGAGACAACCGGTAGCCGAGGATCCACGACCATGTCCGATGCCTTGTCGTTAGAGACGGTCAGCACTGACCACGCACCCGCCGGAAGCGATGTCTCGGCGAGCATTCCGCCGAGCACCAAACTCGACAGCGGGGTGGCCGGCGCAGGTTTGACGATGATCGGCGCGCCGACCGCCAGGGCCGGTGCCACCTTGTGGGCCACCAGATTGAGCGGAAAGTTGAACGGTGCAATTCCGAGGATGGGACCACGTGGGACGCGCTGAACCAGCGCCAAACGGCCGTCCGATCCAGCGTCGGTGTCGAGTCGCTGAAGATGCCCGCTCCATCGTCGTGCCTCCTCGGCCGCCCACCGAAATGTCGACACCGCGCGAGCGACTTCCACCCGCGCCCACTTGATCGGCTTGCCGGATTCGGCAGAGATGAGCCGAGCGATTTCCTCCCGACGCTCGTGCAGACGCGTCGAGACATGCACGAGCGCATCCGACCGAACATGGGCCGGCGTTCCCGCGAACTCGTCCGCCACCGCGGCGGACGCCTCGATCGCGGCGTCGACGTGATCCGAAGCCGCCTCGGACACCGACCCCACGATGCGACCGTCGAACGGATTGCGGATCTCGGTGGCTGCACCGCTGGTAGTCGCTTCGCCTGCAACCCAGTACGGAAAGTGTTTGGCAGACATCGGGATCTCCCTTTCGAGGGCCGAAAAGAATGCTCGCCGGCCCCGTGTCGGAGGCCGGCGAGCATGCGGGTGTGCACAGGGTCAGATCAGACGGAGACCGAGGTGGACGCGGATTTCTGCAGAACCTCGAGCGCCTCGATAAGGTACGTCCGGAACACCGGGTGGTTCTCGCTCATCGGGAAGTGCCCGATGTCCTTCATCTCGATGAACTTCGCATTCTTGATCTGCGCAGCTGTGCGGGCACTGTCCTCAGGGGTGGTGAGGTAGTCGTAGTCGCCGGTCAGCATGACGACCGGGCAACGGTCGCCGTCGATCTGGTCGAGCTTGTCGCGCAGATCGTGGTCCACGGAGTAGAAGTGCAAGTCGCCCTTGAACGCCTCGGATCCCTGCGTGTAGTAGAACCAGGTCTTCCAGCGGTCGGCTTCCGGCGACTGTGGTGCCATGAGATCCCATGTGCCACTTGCGCACACCTGCGCAGCGTTCGCGTGGGGGTGCTGCCACCAGTCGAGGTAGAAGCCCGGTGAGTAGTCGGCACCCTCGACCGGGATGACTCCGGCGAAGCGTTCCGGATGGCGAAGCGCCAGCTGCAAGGCGATGTTGCCACCGAACGACGAACCCATGAAGATCGGATTCTCCAGTTCGAGTGCATCGACCAGGGCCACGATGAAATTGGCGTAATGGTCGGCCGAGAGCTTGTACTCCTCTTTCCACCACTCTGTGTTCTCCGGCGGATCGGACTTGCCGTGGCGGGGCAGGTCGTACGCGATCACGCGGTAATTCTGCGTGATGTCCTCGTCTTCGAGCAGTCCACGCCACTGGTGGTTGTGGCACCCGGCGGTGTGCTGGCACACCAGCGGCTGGCCGGTGCCGTTCTCTAGGTAGAAGACCTTGTACAGAAGACCGTCGACGTCGACATCGACGTAATGGCCGGTCACAGGTGAAATCTTGCTCATGTTCTGTTCCTTCGGTGAGTCGTGTGTGAGTCGGGGACTAGACCGGAACGCCGACGGCGCGCAGCAGTTCGATCTGGCGGGTAACGCAGCGCAGGTTCTGCATCAGGACGAGGACATCTCCCTCGAGCCTCATGTCGCGCTGGAACGACGCCGCCCAGATGCCGTGAAACATCGGTGCCGGAACGGGAACTCCAAAGCCCTGCCACGTCTCGACGCCGGCGCGGATGGCGAACTGATAGGGCCGGTCGAGCGGGCCCGGGTCGACGGCGATTGCGTGGACTTTGCCGTTCGACATCTCGACGACGAAGGAGTGGGTGTCCATGTCGAGGAGGTACGAGCACGTGAAGTACGTGCCGTGCGCAGAGATCTCGGCGTCTGCGTCGGATGCTTGGGTGAACGCGTCGGCCCACTGTTCCGGGGTCTGGGTGGTGGTGTCGGTTGCTGTTGTCATGTGACCCATCACACGCTGGACCTGCGGGTTCGTCCAATACCAATCGGTCGCCCGATCGATAGGAAACAACTACTGGTGCTGGTCTAGCTGCGGGAATAGCATCGGAGACGTGAATCTTCTGTTGGAGCTCAGGCCGTTGTCATATTTCGTGGCAGTCGCGGAAGAGCTTCACTTCGGCAAGGCAGCAGCGCGGCTGCATATCGCACAGCCCTCGCTCAGCGTCCAGATTCGCAAACTCGAACACTCCTTGGGAACCGCGCTCTTCATCCGCGATTCCCGTCACGTCTCGTTGACCCCGGCCGGCTACAAGCTCCTCGACGGGAGCAGGCAGCTTCTCGCCGACGCCGAGCGTGTCGCGTCGTTGACACGTCAGGTGGGCCGTAGTGGGCGCAACAACCTGATCGTTGGATTCCAGGCGAACGCTGCCGCGGAACTGACGCCGGACATCTTGTCGGCTTTCCGTGCTCTCCACCCCGGCGTCGAGGTCGAGATGCAGTCGTTCGACTTCACCGACCCCTACGTCGGGCTCGGCGACGGGTCGGTCGATGTCGCGTTCATCAGGCCGCCGGTCGTCGTGCAGGACTGGCTTGCGCTCGAGACACTGTTCGTGGAGCCGAGAGTGCTTGTCGTAGCATCCACTTCGCCTCTGGCGCAGCAAGATTCGACCAGTGTCGAGGAAGTGGCGGGGCAACCGTTCGTCGCGAGGCGCAGCCCGGAATCATGGAGGGACTTCTGGCTCGCCGTCAGCTCGAGAGACGGTGAGACCGTTCGTCTCGGTGCCGAAGTCTCCACTGTCGACGAGTGTTTCGAAGCCATCCTCTCCAGCAAGGGCGTGGCGTTCTCGCAGGCGTCGACTCAAAGGTTCTATGCGAGGCCAGGTTTGGCATTCGTTCCGGTTACGGGTATACCCCCCACTCCTTTGTCCATCGGGTGGCGTTCGGACGTCGACTCGCCTCTGACCCGCGACTTCGTGGCTGCGGCCCGCAGTGTCGCCGTCGATTGTCCGGTTCCGAACTCGTGGGCACCGCCGACCGCCGGCGTTCCGTCGCTCCTCGATCGCTACCAAGCCAAGCTCACGTCCTGAGACCCTCCCACAGGGTCGAGACTCAAAGCTTTCCTTGTCCCGTCCGGACTTCCCCCTTCGGAACACCTCGACACCCATAGTTGATATTTCAACAGTGCGTGTTTACCGTCAAGGTGTCGATGAACGACATCGACACCGGCACGGACGACCGCGGGCATATCCCCGCACAGGAGCGAGTTCGAACCACTCCCAGGTGAACACAATCCGCGGGGTACCACCGGTGATACCGAAAGCGGCGGGGAGACAACCACTCCCGTCGAAGGTTTCACCGTCGCAGCCGGGGAGGGCGAGCGGGTGTGGTTCGTCGCCGACACCATGATCTACAAGGCAACGCCGAGAACACGGGTGGAAGCTTCGCAGTCATCGAATGCATCACCACCCCCGGCGGTGGCCCGCCCCCGCACATCCACACCAACGAGGACGAGTTCTGGACCGTTCTCGACGGGACGTTCGAGATCACCATCGGTGGCGCGACCCACGCCGCCGGGCCGGGTGACTTCGCGTTCGGTCCTCGAGGAATTGCCCACAGTTTCCGCAACACAGCAGATACACCGAGCCGAATCCTGCTGGGCTTCAACCCCGGCGGGATCGAAGGCTTCTTGCCGAGTCCGGCCAACCTGCCACCAACAACGGCCCCGCCCCAGCCATCGACGACGCAGAGATCGCACGCATGATGCTCGCCGCACCCAAATACGGGATCGTCCTGATCGGACCAGACGCGTAAGAACACAACGCAGCGCTGCACGTAGCAGTGCACCTTCGATACTTCAGGCAGAGCTCCCGCACCCTGGCGTCACCGCCGGCGAAGCGCGGCCTACGCGATGTCCACCGAGGTCGATGAACGTGCCCGTCGAACTCGAAAACTACACTCGGGCGATGACGAGCGACCCCCAATGGCTGACCCGGGAGGAGATCCGGGCGTGGCTGACGCTCGCCGGTCTGGTCGAGTCGCTGCCGACAGTCCTGAGTGCCCAGCTCAAGCAAGACGCGGGAATCAACAACTTCGACTACATGGTCCTTTCATGTATATCGGACACGCCCCATCAGACGGTCCGCATGAGTGACCTCGCCGCATTCGTCGGTGGCTCTATCTCTCGCCTGTCACACACTCTGACCAAGATGGAGAATCGCGGCTGGGTGCGTCGCCGACCGGATACCGACAACGGTCGCTTCACAGAGGTGGCTCTGACGCAGGAGGGTAAGGACGTGGTCGCCCAGGCCGCCCCCGGGCACGTCCGCGAAGTCAGGCGCGTCATGATCGACGTCCTAGGACACTCGCAGACGCTGCAACTCGGCACGCTCCTCGATCAGGTTCTCGCTGCGGTCAACCCCAATGTCCAACGCGTCTTCGATGAGCGCTTCCCCGATGTCGACCTCCACGCTTCCGAAGGCTGATCGACCACCCAGCTCGCAAGATACGGGTCCGGGCGCAAAAGTTTGCTCTCCCTACCGGATTCGGTCGGAGCATCCGCGAACTGCAATTCACCAGGCAACTTGTTCGTGGGCCCGAACCTCCGATACAAATCGGCCACTTCCGGTTCGAATGCGCCAATCCGATCGAGTGCCCACAAGTCCCACAGATCACGCGATGCCCGCCGATCACACCAGGTGGCCGTCTTACCCGCAACGAACGCGGGCTGCGTGGGCACCGTCAACTCAGCTCCCGGTGCATCCTTAAACCGTTGTTCGAGCCGCCGGTTTTCCAGCGGCCATGCTGGGCGACCCTCCGCCGACAGCAACTGCACCTTGACAGCCAGACCGGACTGCGACCTCACCACTGCACCGAGGCGCTCGGGCACCTCGCTGATCGCCGAGTCCCACACCAATCGCCCGTGGCTGCGCATCACCGCGCGTGGGAGAGCGCGGACGAGATCACGAGCGACCTCCGATCTGGAACCGACCGCAATCAGGTCGATGTCCTCACTGAGACGACCATCGACCAAATGGGTTCGAGCCAAGGCTGTTCCGCCGATGAATACATTCCGATCCGCGAAGTGCGCACTCAGATAGCCGAGCAGGTGCGAGATCAGGTGATCCCGTTCGACTTGAGCGCTCGCGACACCGAATTGCGTTGCCACCGTCTCCACCTCGTCGGGATTCACTACTTCTCCCCCAACCGATCCTGCAGACGCGTCAGCGTCGTTCGCATCTTCTGAGCCCCAGCGATCTCGGCTAACACTTCTGGACTGCACCGTCGATACAACTGCTCCACCGCCGGCCACACCTCACACTCGGCGTCACCGAGCCCGGACGCTTCACCAAATCCAACTCGGGCACGACGCGCTCCGCATCCAGACGTGCCGTGTCGCGCACAACTAACCGAACCAGCGCCTGACGATCCGCCAACCGAATCGGATCGTGCCGCTTCGGCACAGTCACCACAGCCGTCGCCAACGCTCGTGGGATTACCCTGTGCAGCCGGGCCGCGCTGACACCCATTACGACGGCATCGTCGGCGGTTTAGACCGCAATCGCGATACCTGCCGCCACAGCCTTCATACCCGGCATCCACCCGGTCCCGACCCGATCGTCGGGCACCGCCACCTAGAAGCCTTTTGCCACCAGATGCAGCAGACCCAAGTCCGTCAGCCGCGCAAGCTCGGCACGCGGGTGCGCGTCTACATCAGCCGCCGTCGCGGCCCGCACCATCCGCATCGGAAGCCCCGCGAACTCCGAAGGTAGACCGGCCTGACGGCGTCGAACATCGCTTGTCGTCACAGACACCTCGATCCAGTGTCGGATACGTAGGCTCCAGGCCTACAGAACCGACACTGGATCCGACGTGCAATCCGGTCCGGCAACCTTTCGCTCAGTCCTTACGCGTCCACCTACATCCACGCGAACGCTCACCGGTGAGTTAGCAATGAGTTGTGACAGCGTGTGACATCGAGCAACACATCCTGCCGCCGAACCGGCAAAACCCCAGGTCACAATTGGCGCGTAACCCCATATGGACGAACCGGGCTCGCACAAGAAACGAGCGGCCAAAACAGGCCAAAAAGAGACGGCCCCAACCGTTTTCGCTGGTCAGAGCCGTCGCGTGGAGCCTCCTAACGGGATTGAACCGTTGACCGCTCGCTTACAAGGCGAGTGCTCTACCGCTGAGCTAAGGAGGCAGTGAAGCGAGCCAAGCATACCGTTCAACGGACGCTCAGCGACAACAGGTACCTTGTCGGTGGATCACCCCAGCAACGTAAAGACGGTCATGACTTTCCTGCAAGACCTGACGGCTTCGCTGAGCCGTCTCACCGGTGAGCGTCGGGCCACCATCGATACACCGACCGCCGCGCCGTCACCTCTTCGCCCTATCGATCTGACCGACGACGCGACGGTCGCCGAGGTCCTCGAGCTGGCGGTTCGTGTCGGCGAGGTGTTGTTGGCGTCGGGCACGTCTGCGGTGGATACGGCGACGCAGGTGCAGTTCATCGCCGCGACGTACGGCCTCGCACGATGCGATGTCGACGTCACGTACAACTCGATCACGTTGAGCGCACATCGCGGTCCGACGCGGCCGCCGGCGTCGACGATGCGCATCGTCCATTACCGCTCGATGGACTTCACACGGCTGGCCGCGGTCGACCGACTCATTCGCTCGGTGCGCGTCAAGGTGGTCCCGGCGAGCATCGCGCGTGACCGCCTCGACGAGATCACCTCGGCCCCGCACCCGTACAACCGGTGGATCGCGACCTTCGCGTGGGCAGGCATGGCGGCGGCGATCGGTGTGTTGCTCGGCGGCGGCGCATTGGTGGCGGTCGTCAGCTTCCTGACGACGATGGTGATCGACCGAATCGGCCGCATCCTCAACCGCGCCGGACTGCCCTTCTTCTTTCAGCAGGTGGTCGGCGGATTCGTCGCTGCCACCCCCGCGATCACGCTGTACAACTTTCAGGAACAGCTCAATATCGACATTTCCCCCTCGGTCATCATCGGTGCCGGGGTGACGGTGCTGTTGTCGGGGCTCTCGCTCGTCGGCTCGGTACAGGACGCGATCACCGGGGCACCGATTACCGCGTCGGCCAGATTCTTCGAAGTATTGATGATGACGGGCGGCATCATTGCCGGCGTTGCCACGTCGCTGCGGCTGGCTGCTCTGATCGGGAGTGATCTGCCGCAGATCAGCAACCTGCCTCCCCCGGACATCACACAGGTGCCCACCAAGGTCCTCGCCGGCGCGGCCGCGTCACTGTTCTACGCGCTCGCCTGCTACGCCGAGCGGCGCGCACTGACGGCAGCGTTCATGGGCGGCTTTGCGGGCGCGCTCGTCTACTTGATGTCCCAGACGTTGGCTGTAGGTCCGATCATCGCGTCTGCCATCGCGGCCACGGTCGTCGGATTCGCCGGTGGTCTCCTTGCACGTCGAGCGCTCATTCCGCCGCTCATCGTTGCCGTCGCCGGCATCACTCCGTTGCTGCCCGGCCTTTCGCTCTACCGAGGGCTGTACGCGATCCTGAACGACCAGTTGTTGCTCGGTATCAGCTCGCTCTTCGCGGCGTTCGGCATCGGCTGTGGTCTGGCTGCGGGCGTCACATTGGGTGAGTGGGGTGCGCGAACATTGCGTCGCCCCCGGATCCTGGCACGCACCGAGGAACTACTGCGCCCGACGCTTCGCCGCAGAGAAGAACCGCGCCGACCGACGGTTCGTCGGCGGCGCGGTACGAGTCCTTCGTAGAAGGCGGAACTCAAGCCTCGGTGCTGGGGGTTCCCTCAGCACCTGCGCGGGCAGCTGCGTCGGCCTCCATGGCCTCACGCAGGCTGCGCGGACGCATGTCGGTCCAGTTCTTCTCGACGTACTCCAGGCACGCAGCGCGGGTGTCTTCACCGAAGACGACACGCCACCCCTGAGGGACCTCGGAGAACGTCGGCCACAGCGAATGCTGATCTTCGTCGTTGACCAGCACGAAGAAGCGTCCGTCTTCGTCATCGAACGGGTTGGTACTCATCTCGCCTCACTCGTCGCGAACGTTTGATTGGTAAGTCTGCACCGTGAGGTGCCACACGACCCTAGCAACGCAGGTCGTGCTCAGGTGGCGTCAGGCCTTGAAGAATTCGAGCAAGTGCGCGTTGACGGCCTCGGGACGCTCGAGATATCCGTAGTGCCCGGCGTCCGCGATCTCCACGTATCGAGCCCCCGGAATCGCGTCGGCGAGCTCCTTACCCAGGTAGGCGGGGATCATCCGATCGTCGGCGAACCCGACCGACAGACACGGCACCGACACGGCCCGGTAGGCGTTGGTGCGGTCGAAATCGTCGTCCATGCCCAGCTGCGCGCGCACTCCGGCGGACGGCGAGGATGCCGAGAACTCGAACAGGTCGAGCCAATCGCGAGCCGTTCGCGCATCACGCAACGTGGCGGGCGACAGGTTCATCACCGCCGTCACCGCGGCCGAGTACGTCCCCGGCAGCTCGACGCGCTTGTCGTAGAGCGCCCGCTCGCCCTGAGCGAGCGTCTTCTGGAACTCGTCGACCCGCGCGTGCCCGGCGAGGAACGCCGCCTTGCGAACCAGATCGGGACGCTTCAGAGCCAACTCCTGCGCGACGCGAGAGCCCATCGACGTTCCGACGACGAAAGCCTTCTCGGCACCGTCGCGGACCAGTTCGATCAGACCCGCGGTGTCGGCGACCATGGCATCGATGGTGATACCGGTCGCACTTTCCGACGACGGCGCGATACCGCGGTTGTCGAAGGTGCACACCCGGTAGCCGGCCGCCAGGAGGGCCGGTACCTGATGCAGTTCCCACACTCGGCCGGGACTGCCGGTGCCCATGATCAGAACTACCAGGTCGCCACTGCCCTTGACCTGGTAGTTCACGTCGATGCCGTTGATCTTTGCGATAGGCATACGTCTCCTCACTGCTGATTCGTTCGTCGGCGATCGTATCGTCCGAGGTCGACGTGGGGTTACTCGAACGACCAGTGGGTACCTGCAGTTACATGACTGACGAGAACGTAGCGGGCGAAGCACGCAAGGGAATGCTCGACGGGATCAAGGGCAAAGCCAAAGAGGTCGTCGGCGCTGTCACCGGCAACGACTCGTTGACGGCGGAGGGCCAGTTGCAAGCCGCTCAGGCTCGCGAACGCAAGGAGGCGCAGGCCACCGAACGCGTCGCCGATGCGCAGGCCACCGAGGCCGCGGAGGAGCTCGCCGACGTGCGGACTGCGGCAGACAGTCGACGCGAGGCAGCGGAAGAGAACGCAGCAGTTGCCGAGGCGAACGCAGATCGCGTTCGAGACACCCAGGTGGCCGCCGCCGAGCAGAACAAGCGTGAGACCGTGGCGCAGGAACGAGCGGCAGCCGAGGTCGACGCAACGGCCGAACAGATCGAAGCGACCGAGGAGCGCAAAGCCGAGCAGGCTGCGGCAGATGCGGACGAAATGGTGGCTGCGCAAAAGCACCAGGAAGCGTTGCTGCAGGCCGAAGCCGACCGCAAGAAAGCCGAAGAGCTTCGCAACCAGGCTTGACCCACCACTGCTGATCTAGGAGTTCGACTACATGAGTGTTTTGGCCCTACCACTGACCATCCTGAGACTTCAGTACAAGATCGCACGAATTCCGTTGCAGCTCATCGAGACCAACGTCGTCGTGAAGATGGATGCGGAATCACCGGCGCGGCTCGCCTACGAGCACACGCTCGGATCCCTCGATCGTGCCGTCGGAAACCTGTTGGGAGACAGAAGCCTTGCCGATCGCGGCGAGACGCTGGTCGACAGCACCGAGAACCGCGCCGAAGCAGCACGCCTGGACGCCGAGGCACGTGCGAAGAAGACTGCTGCGGACGCCGACCTGAAGACGGCTCGTGAGACCGCCGAGCAAGACCGGCGGGCCGCCGACGCCGCAGCCCAGGAAGCCGCCCGCGACGCGCGACAGGAGGCCGAGCAGCGCAAGCGCGAGGCCGCCCAGGAAGCAGAACGCGAAGCGGCTGCCAAGAAGAAGAAGGCCGACGAGCAGGCTGCCGCTGCAGCCAAGGCAGCCGAGGATCGCAAGAAGACTCAGCAGGCTCAGGTCGACAAGCAGGAGAAGTTGGCCGCAGCGCCGTCCGAGGCCGAATTAGCCGAGGCCGCAGAGCGATCCGAGGAAGCCGACGCCAAGAAGGACGAGGCGGAGCGCATCGAGAAGCTGTTCATCGCGGAGAAGAACAAGGACTGACAGCCCGATTCTCTCGAATCGAGCTAAGCAACAATCTCTTCCAGCCCCGCACCGTGTTCTCGGTGCGGGGCTGGTGTGTTTGTGT
>NZ_JASHKT010000039.1:0-332 GCF_030056855.1 Rhodococcus sp. IEGM 1354 | reverse complement strand
GCCTACCTGCGAGTCCGCCGGCCGCTGTGATGCGGGGAGTGCGTCGACGACTCGCGGCGCTGCGGCGCGCGGTGTGCCTCGTTCAGTGCGCGGGGTCGGGGGCGGCGGCGTGGGGGCTGGGGGGCCATGGCTGCCGGAGGCGGCGGGGCCGCGCGCGCCGGGGAGGATGCGGGCGCGCGGCGCCGCCGGGCCCTTGCGCGGGCAGGGCGGGGGGGCGGGCGGGAGGGGGGGGGATGCGGGGCGGGGGTCCGAGGCCACGCGGGATGGCGGGCGCGCCGGGGCGCGGTCGCGCGGTGCCCCGGGCCCGGCGGCACCGCCGAGGTCCGGGAGCG
>NZ_JASHKT010000038.1:0-369 GCF_030056855.1 Rhodococcus sp. IEGM 1354 | reverse complement strand
CCACGACTCACCCCCCCCCCCCCCCCCCGCGACCGACCCGCCCAGACCCCCCGCCCCCTGGCAAACCGACCCCCCGCGTACACAGACGAACCCACCCCCACCCCACCCCACGCCCCCACACCCCACCGCGCGCCACACCCCCCAGCCCCCCATCCCCCCACCGCACTATTACCGCCGCGACCCCCCCCCGGAGCGGAGGCCCGACGCCGCCCCCGGCCGGGCTCCCCTCCGCCGACCGTCCTCTCCCCTCGTCCCGCCGCGCGCCGCCGACACCCCCCAGCTCGCCGACGCGCCCGAAGACGCCATGTCGGCGCCCGTCCGCGAGCACCAGCACGCAGTGCCTCGATCCCGCAGCCCCCACACCCCGAC
>NZ_JASHKT010000037.1:0-401 GCF_030056855.1 Rhodococcus sp. IEGM 1354 | reverse complement strand
GTAACAAGGTAGCCGTACCGGAAGGTGCGGCTGGATCACCTCCTTTCTAAGGAGCATTCTCCAGACCATGTACCAGCACACAGGTGCTCGGATGATGGTCTGGCAGAGCCCGTTTCGTTCCCACACGTGGAACGGCGGGAGCTCACGGGTGGAACACTGACAAACAGACATCGCGTATCGGTGGGTCTTCAACGACTCCGCCGGCGATGTCTATATCGATGCACTGTTGGGTCCTGAGAGAACACGCGAAAGCATGTTTCTTTCTAGGCAAGACATATACAGGCTTCCGCTTTCTGGCAGACCGCATCACTTCGGTGGTGGTCATGGTGTGGATATTCGGTGGGAGTGTGTGTGTTGTTTGAGAATTGCACAGTGGACGCGAGCATCTTTGTTGTAAGTAA
>NZ_JASHKT010000036.1:0-430 GCF_030056855.1 Rhodococcus sp. IEGM 1354 | reverse complement strand
CATGTCGAGGTCGGCGACTTCGTGGTGCTGAACTGGCGGGCGGTGTGCGGGGAATGCCGAGCCTGCAAGAAAGGCACACCCTGGTACTGCTTCGACACCCACAATGCCTCGCAGAAGATGACCCTGAGCGACGGCACCGAACTGTCCCCGGCGTTGGGTATCGGCGCGTTCGCCGACAAGACCCTCGTCCACGAAGGCCAGTGCACCAAGGTGAACCCCGAGTCCGATCCCGCCGTCGTGGGACTGCTCGGGTGCGGGGTGATGGCCGGGCTCGGTGCGGCGATGAACACCGGCCACGTCTCGCGCGGCGATTCGGTGGCGGTGATCGGCTGCGGCGGTGTCGGCGATGCCGCGATCGCCGGAGCCCGCTTGGCGGGGGCGTCGACGATCATCGCCGTCGACCGCGACAAGGGCAAACTCGACTGGGCTC
>NZ_JASHKT010000035.1:0-457 GCF_030056855.1 Rhodococcus sp. IEGM 1354 | reverse complement strand
TCGACTGGGCTCTCGACCTCGGTGCCACGCACACCGTCGACGCCTCCCAGGTCGATGCAGTCGAGGCCATCCAGGAGCTGACGGGCGGGTTCGGGGCCGATGTCGTCATCGATGCCGTCGGTCGTCCGGAAACCTGGAAGCAGGCGTTCTACGCCCGCGATCTCGCCGGCACCGTCGTCCTCGTCGGCGTCCCGACCCCGGAGATGACATTGGAGATGCCGTTGATCGATTTCTTCTCCCGCGGTGGGTCGTTGAAGTCGTCCTGGTACGGCGATTGCCTGCCCGAACGTGACTTTCCGATGTTGGTCGATCTGTACGAGCAGGGCCGGTTGCCGCTCGAGAAGTTCGTGACCGAACGCATCGGTCTCGGTGATATCGAGGCAGCGTTCGACAAGATGCACCAGGGCACCGTGCTGCGTTCGGTGGTGGTCCTGTGAGCGGGCAGTTCCGAGTCCAG
>NZ_JASHKT010000034.1:0-468 GCF_030056855.1 Rhodococcus sp. IEGM 1354 | reverse complement strand
ACATCCTCGACCGCTACCTCGCCTCCAGTGACCGCCCCACCGAGGGCGGTGAGAAGCCGCACGTCAACCTGCACATCCGGTTGCAGGACCTCACCGACCTCCGCGACAGTGCCGACGACATAACAGACGACGAAACCTCGCGCGCAGCAACAGAATCCGACACCGAGACCGACGCAGCAGATCCGGTCGACATCAACACCGGCGACCCCATCGACACTGACGCAGCAACCGAAACGGACCACGAAAACGGCAGCGGCAGTGGCGATTGCGGTGGAGGTGATGCTGCAGCCGACCGCGGCGCATATCGGGACCTGTTCGGTGACGGCACTTCGGTCGGGTGGCTGCCGTGGATGGGACCGCTCTCGCGCGAGACGTCCCGCCAGTTGGCGTGTGATTGCCTTCTCACCGCCATTGTCATGGACGAGAACGGCAACCCACTCAACCTCGCCCGCACCGCCCGCACCGTCA
>NZ_JASHKT010000033.1:0-588 GCF_030056855.1 Rhodococcus sp. IEGM 1354 | reverse complement strand
GACGCCCGCACGTTCGAAGACCCCGACCGCGTCGATCTCACCCGCTCCAACGCGTCCGAGCACGTCGCATTCGGGGCCGGCCCGCATCGATGCCTCGGCGCGCCGCTGGCCCGCCTCGAGCTGCGCATCATGCTCGAGCGCATCCTCGAGCGGATTCCCGACTTTCACGTACTCGAGGACGACGTCGTCGAGTACCCCATCAAGTCGACCATCAACGGCATCGACCAGCTGCCCGCGACATTCACGCCCAGCACGCGCGTCGGTGCCGTCCACTGACCTGCAACCCCTCATCACCGAAATCCCTTATCACCGTAGGAGAGTCATGAAGAGTGTTCATCGCGAGACCGGGGACCTGACCGGACGCGTCGTCGTCATCACCGGAGGCGGCCGCGGCATCGGCCTCACCACCGCTACCCAGCTGGCCGCGGCCGGCGCACGGGTAGTGCTGGGCGACCTCGACCCGGCCACAGTCACCGAAGCAGCCGACTCCGTCGGCCGTGGCACCGTCGGAGCGCAACTGGACGTGACGAGCCGCGAGTCGTGGAGCGAATTCCTCGAAGCGACGGCCGCCGTCGGGCCGATCGACGT
>NZ_JASHKT010000032.1:0-815 GCF_030056855.1 Rhodococcus sp. IEGM 1354 | reverse complement strand
ACGACGGGTAAGCCCAAGGGCATCATCCACACCTCCGGCGGCTACCTCACCCAGACCTCGTACACCCACCACAACGTCTTCGACCACAAGGCCGGCACCGACGTCTACTGGTGCACCGCCGACATCGGCTGGGTCACCGGACACTCCTACATCGTCTACGGACCGCTCTCGAACCGCGCCACCCAGGTCGTCTACGAGGGCACGCCCAATTCGCCCGACGAGCACCGGCACTGGAACGTCGTCGAGAAGTACAAGGTGTCGATCTACTACACCTCCCCCACCTTGGTGCGCACGTTCATGAAGTGGGGCAAGGAGATTCCCGAGGCACACGACCTGAGCTCGATCCGCCTGCTCGGCTCCGTCGGCGAGCCCATCAACCCCGAGGCATGGCGCTGGTTCCGCGACGTCGTCGGCGGCGGTACCGCACCGATCGTCGACACCTGGTGGCAGACCGAAACCGGCGCGATCATGATCTCCCCGCTCCCCGGCGTCACGGCCACCAAGCCCGGCTCCGCGATGACCCCGCTACCGGGCATCTCCGCCAAGATCGTCGACGACGACGCCAAGGCACTGGGCAACGGCGGTAACGGATACCTCGTTCTGTCCGAGCCGTGGCCGGCGATGCTCCGCGGCATCTGGGGCGACATGGACCGCTACAAGGACACCTACTGGTCCCGCTACGCCGAGGAAGGCTGGTACTTCGCCGGCGACGGCGCCAAGTACGACGACGACGGCGCACTGTGGGTCCTCGGCCGCGTCGACGATGTCATGAACGTCTCCGGCCACCGCATCTCCACCTCCGAAGTCGAATCGGC
>NZ_JASHKT010000031.1:0-869 GCF_030056855.1 Rhodococcus sp. IEGM 1354 | reverse complement strand
GGTGCCCATCCTCGAGCCTTGGCCTCATCGGTGGCGGCAAACAGTTTGCGGACGATGTCGAACATTCCGACGTAGGTGGCCAGTGTCGATCGTGGAGTGCGGCCGATGGGACGCTGATCCACCCGGACCAGTCGGGTGAACGTCTCGATTCCGGAGACCTCGGCCACGTCGACTTCGATCTGCGCGTCATCGTCCTCGTCTGCCGCGGTCTCGAGGCGGTGGCGCGCCACCTCGAACAAGACCTGGCTGACGAGCGTCGACTTCCCCGAACCCGACACACCCGTCACCGCCGTCAGCACCCCGTGTGGGAACTTCGCCGTCAACTCGCGCAGATTGTGCCGGGTTACTCCGGTCAGAGTCAGCCATCCGTCGGTGGGCCGCGGCTCACGCTGCAGAGATTCCCCTCGCCCGAAGAGATGCTTGCTGGTTACCGACTCCTCGATCTCTTCCAAGCCGTCGACGGGGCCGCTGTACAGAACCCGGCCGCCGCCCTCGCCCGCCGCGGGCCCGATATCAACCACCCAGTCGGCACGGCGGACCACATCCATGTCATGTTCGACGACGAAAAGAGAGTTGCCCGACGCCTTCAGCTGGTCCAGAACGTCGAGCAGTGGCTCGGCATCCGCGGGATGCAGCCCCGCGGAGGGTTCGTCCAACACGTACACCACCCCGAAGAGACCGGAACGGAGCTGAGTGGCGATCCGCAACCGCTGCGTCTCGCCAGGCGACAGAGTCGTCGAGTTTCGCCCGAGCGCCAGATAGCCCAAACCCAACTCGAGCAACACGTCGATTCTGGCCAGCAGGTCGGCGGTGATGCGCACCGCCACTTCAGCGGCCTCCCCCGACTGTTCGGATACCGGGCGCAGTAC
>NZ_JASHKT010000030.1:0-1003 GCF_030056855.1 Rhodococcus sp. IEGM 1354 | reverse complement strand
CCAAGGTTCTTGTTGCCAATCGTGGTGAGATCGCGGTTCGGGTGATCCGGGCGGCCGCTGATGCCGGACTGGCCAGTGTCGCTGTGTACGCCGAACCCGACGCCGATGCACCGTTCGTCCGCCTGGCCGACGAAGCATTCGCACTCGGCGGACAAACCTCCGCGGAGTCGTACCTGGTGATCGACAAAATCCTCGATGCCGCCGCCAAATCCGGTGCCGACGCCATCCACCCCGGCTACGGATTCCTCTCCGAGAACGCCGACTTCGCGGGGGCCGTCATCGACGCCGGCCTGATCTGGATCGGACCGTCCCCGCAGTCCATCCGCGACCTCGGCGACAAGGTCACCGCCCGCCACATCGCCGCCCGCGCCAAAGCCCCCTCCGTCCCCGGCACCTCCGAACCGGTCAAAGACGCCGACGAAATCCTCGCCTTCGTCGACGAACACGGCCTCCCCATCGCCATCAAAGCCGCCTTCGGTGGCGGCGGCCGCGGCATGAAAGTCGCGCGCACCCGCGAAGAAATCCCCGAACTGTTCGACTCCGCCACCCGCGAAGCCGTCGCCGCATTCGGGCGCGGGGAATGCTTCGTCGAACGCTACCTCGACAAACCACGCCACGTCGAAGCCCAGGTCATCGCCGACCAACACGGCAACGTCATCGTCGCCGGCACCCGCGACTGCTCCCTGCAACGCCGCTTCCAGAAACTCGTCGAAGAAGCACCCGCCCCGTTCCTCACCGACGCCCAACGCAAAGAAATCCACTCGAGCGCCAAAGCCATCTGCCTCGAAGCCGGCTACTACGGCGCCGGGACCGTCGAATACCTCGTCGGCCAAGACGGCTTGGTCTCGTTCCTGGAGGTCAACACCCGCCTGCAGGTCGAACACCCCGTCACCGAGGAAACCTCCGGCATCGACCTGGTCCTGCAGCAATTCCGCATCGCCAACGGCGAAGAACTGACCATCACCGAAGACCCCGAACCCCGCGGGCATTCGTTCGAGTTCCG